>NZ_JBFRCT010000002.1:0-731597 GCF_052113225.1 Paenibacillus sp. YAF4_2 | reverse complement strand
CGCGGCGCGTGGCGCCGGCAGCGCCGGGCGCTGCACGCGCGGCGGCAGCGCAGCGGCGAGCTGCGCTGCATGCGCGGCAGCACGCTGCGCCAGCGCTGCAAGCTGCGCCAGCGCGCCAGCTTGCGAGCCAAGCCCCGCTAGCTGCGCTGCCGCCTCTTCCGCTGCGGTCTTACTCGCAGCGGTAACAAACTCCACAAGCACGTCGATAATATCGAACGCGTGCTTGCGGTAGATCAATTTCACTTCCGCGGCAATCTCTCGGGTATATACCATCGTATACTCGTTGCCGAAAGTAGCACCGGTATTTACGCTCTCAACCAGCCACTGAGGTTCTGGCTGCCATGACAAGCTTGCGATCAGCTCTGGCTCGATCCGCTCGGCTGGATAGCCTACCTTCTCCGCAGCTTTGCGCAGCATATCCTTGACATGCCAATCTACTGCAGCATTAACCTGCGAGGCAAATTCGGTGCGGAACGTTTCCAGTCTGCGCTCTTGCTCCGCAGCTGTCTTTGCCCCGGCGAATAGAAGCCCTGCCTTAAATCCAGGCTTCCGACTCTCGAGGAAGACATGTGCTTTATCCCGAAGTGGAGCAGGCGTAATAATCGCGTTATCAAGCAGCGACTGTACACTCCGACGGAGCTCCGTCCGAATACGATCTGGTTCGGCTGCGAGTCTATACTTTTCTGCTTCAAGCTGAGCCATCTCTTCCTTCACCTTGGCAGCCGCTTCTTCTCCACCTGCCTCGGCAATTAGACGCTCCCGCTCCGGTTCATCCCGCATATCCCACCATTTCTCATGTTCAACAACAAGATGCCGCAGCGAAGCATCCACGCTGTAAGCGGCCAAAGGCACTTTCTCCGCCGCCAATTGAGACAGCAGCAGCTCAAGCTGTTCCCACTCTTGATGAGGGTGATCCGGTTGGCGCAACGACAAATAAACGATTCCAGCTGGCTCCAAATGCCATGCTTGAAACGCTTCCTCCACACTCTTCCGGTATTGCTCGAATGATAATTCACGATCACGGTGTTTATCGATCTGATTAACAATAAAATATAA
Organism: Paenibacillus sp. YAF4_2; assembly: GCF_052113225.1. NCBI lineage: Bacteria > Bacillati > Bacillota > Bacilli > Caryophanales > Paenibacillaceae > Paenibacillus > Paenibacillus sp. YAF4_2. The sequence goes on along the minus strand of NZ_JBFRCT010000002.1, from coordinate 730,541 downwards.
GGGCTTGCCCCAGTCCTTCAATTGCTTCGCAAATGCAAAGTTAATCTCGGATTGGACATGGTTATAATCCATCACATAAAAAACTACATCCGCCAAATGGAGTGCCGACTCGGTCGACATTCTGTGCGCATCATCCGTTGAATCAATACCCGGGGTGTCAAGAAGTACCGTATGATTGCCAAGACGCTCAGTAGGATAGTAAATCGAGACAGACTCGATATTTTCGCCATCCTTGCAATACTCGTCTAATTGTTCGAGCGGAATATCTACACTAACATGCTCACCATTCTTGATGCTGACCACACTGGCCTTAGCTGTCTCTCCACCGCGAATCGCAACGACATTGGCACTCGTCGGTATCGGGCTGGATGGCAGCAGCTGAGCGCCGCACAAACGGTTGACTAACGTTGATTTCCCCGCGGAAAAATGCCCGCAAAATGCAACAGTAAGCCGGCCCTCGGCCAGCTTACTGTTTAACTCCAATACTTGCTTTTCGTGCAGACTGTCGCCTGCCGCTTGCATCTCTGAAGCGGTCAAGAGCAGCGCATCCGTCATGCCTCGTACTGTCGTTTCCATCATTGTCTATACAGCTTCCTCTTCAGCAGGCAGGCAAATTTCAAATACATTACCATGCTGCAAAATCATAATGTTACGTTCTTTCTCTTTCATAACTACAACTTCAGGCTTCGCACGCATACGCTCGATATACTGGTCAGGTACGTCGCCGGAACCGCTAACCGTTACGCCCTCTACCAGAATATCTTCATTTTCTTGTGGTGGTGATTCCAGGACTTGCTCATAAATATCAGAGAACAGCTCAAAATTATTCGTATACACAGAAATACATTTCATTTGTCATCATCCTTCACTGGCTTTTTTCGGTTTGGTTGTCTTAATTTTAGTTTTCGTTTGTCCGCCCGGCTTCATACGCTGCTTTCCTTCTTTGCATAAATCAAGCAACGGGCATATTGGACATTGCGGGTTTTGTGCTTTGCAGTGATAGCGGCCGAAAAATATAAGCCGGTGATGGGTAAGCGTCCATTCCTCGCGAGGCACAAGCTTCATCAGCTTCTTTTCAACTTCGAGAACGGTATCATCCAGCTTAGCCACGCCAAGGCGTTTCGATACCCTATCGACATGCGTATCTACGGCAATCGCTGGAACGCCAAACGCATTCGAGACAACAACGTTAGCAGTCTTGCGTCCAACGCCAGGCAGCTCCGTTAACTGTTCATGCCCCGAAGGAACTTCCCCTTCATATTTATCGATTAGGATGCGGCATAGCTTTTGAATATTGGATGCCTTGCTGCGGAATAGCCCAATTCGGCGAATATCTTGCTCCAGCTCTTCCAGCGGCACCGATAAATAGTCTTCCGGCCGTTTGTATTTCTGAAACAGATTGACAGTTACTTTATTCACCGTCTCATCCGTGCATTGCGCCGACAGCAGGACCGCTAGGGTCAGTTCGAACGGATTGCTATGATGCAATTCACAATGTGCATCGGGGAACATCTCCGCTAACGTATCCAATATATGTCGCATCTTCTGCTTCGCATTCATCGTCTCTCTCCTAATCCCAAACACTATCGTTCAAAGTGTAGCGAAATTTGTCACGCGGCGCAACCTTATTACGCCTGAAAAAAAGAAAAAACCGCCCTATTGGATGGTTTTTTCACAAAATATAAGAATTTAGACTACTTTCAGCTCTTTTTACATTAAGATTTTACAATTTTGAGAGCTTTATTGTTGAAGGAGTAAATGGTAATTGAATCGCCATCCTTCAACGCAGTAACTTGAATGGCTGCGTTGTTATACAAAATTTTCGTGTCAGAAGTAATATAACTGAAGTTGCCGTTATCTTCCGAAGTTGTCTTGTATGTCCAGATAGTTGCATTAGGAGCATCATATTTCCAATACGTACGCTTCTCGCCTACAGCAACCGTTACGATCGCCTGCTCATTCTCGTCCTTGTACACTTGAATGATATCGCCTGATGCAATTGCTGAGGTAGAATACGTCGTTTGAGTGCCTTTAATTACTTTAACCCCTTTAGACAGGGATACAGTGCTTGTTGTGCCATTCGCTTCTGTGACAGACAAACTACTTGCCGAAACGGAAGATACCGTGCCATATCTCATATTGATCAGCTTAACGGACAAAATTGTGCTGCCGATGTAAGGGACATTAATAATCGTACCGTTCGTTAGCGCACTTATCGTTACGGCAGTACCATTCTCATCCGTAATTGGAACACTCACAAGCGAAATATCTTTTGACGCGTTATCAGCGGTCTTCACAGAGACAAGCTTAGTCGATGTATTAACGGCTGTAACTTGATATTGCAGCGTCTTGTGCACTTGAATAGTTGCTGCTTTCTCTTGATTTGCATCAAGCAGCACAGTAATTGTATCTCCTGCCTGCAAGCTGGATAATGTCGGCACCGAAACACCAGGAATTTGAAGCAGCGGCGATGTATAAGGAATGCTTACCTTCTCACCTGTATCAAGCTTAACAGACAGTAACTTGTCAGTTGAGTTTACCGAAACGAGTGTACCAGTCTGTTTATAGATAAAGCTTAACGAGATAATATTTTTTCCCGAGTATGTGATCTTAACTTTTCTGTTCGCAACGAGATACGCCCTCGCTTGGCTAACCGTAATGGACGATCCATTGTAATCAATTTTACTAGAATCCGTCAGGAACAATGCACTTGCATTCGTCGTGACAGGATCAACTACCGTAAGCAGTTTGTTATCGCCGCTGTAGTTCACAACCGTTGCAGAATCAAGTGTCGAGACATTCCGGTTAACCACTTCGATACGCGTAACTTCCTGCTCATCATTCAAGGTGAGCTTAATATTATCGATTCCTTTCAGCAGATCACTGACGGTAGGCTCTTCAATACCATTAATGATAACTTCCGCATTATCAGCCAGGAACTTGGACTGCAGGTTACCATCTACCAGGTAATTAATCAGGCCGCTGCCCGCTGAATAAAATTGACCTGTCGCCGTATTAGCAACCGTTTGTGCCTCAGCTGTTATAGAAACAACCTGAGGAGTAGTACGGAATGTATCTTCTACAATCGTCAGATTGGTATCACGCTTCAGATCGGAAACTGTCAGCGTCTTTCCTGTGCTGTCCTTTATCGTTACTGCGCTGCTGTAAGGGAATTTTACCGGCTCATCATTAACCCAAGCATAGAAGTAACGGTCCGTTGTATTTACACGGTCCAGCTTCGCCGTTATCGTTTTGATATGCTGCTCAGTACCTTGTGATTCCACATATGATGCTTTGCCCGATTTGCCAATGAGCATGATATCGGAGTAAAGCTTGATATCTGCGGCTTTGATTGGATTGTCGCTGTCCGCCGTATAGAACAAGGAACCTGAGTCCAGCGTGTAACTGGTTTCTTTCCCTTCGCTGTACAAAGTAATAGACGTTGCCGTTTGAGCAGTAACTATGCCACTTACCTGACCTTCGTACGGCACCTGATATTGCTTTTCAGCACGGCTGAACAGTGTCGCTAGACTCGCTCTGTTGACCGGTGCTTTTGGATCAAACTTGGTAGCGGAGACGCCTTTCACCAGTTCAAGCGACACCGCTGCATTCACATAACCCAAATACTTCGGAGTAATCTGGCTGCCGTCAGCAAAGGTAGAGGCAGTCTTGCTAAGATCATCCGCTAATTCTTTCTTATCAATGGCTTTAACCATCAGCTTCGTTACCCATTCCCGAGATGCAGGAGTTGAACCCCACGCCAGCTTAGGATTGGCAGCGGCGTTAGCATATTCCTCATTTTGATCAAGCAAGCCTTTCTTAAAGGCCAGCAGAATATAAGGCTTGAAGAAATTACTTACCTTGAAAGAATCCGGGTATGCAATAATATCATCCGCTTTGATTTCATCCGCAAGACCTGCGAAACGAAGAGCCATTACAACGGCCTCTTCCTGTGTAACGCTTTTTAACGGACGGAATTCCGCTCCGCCTGCGACATTGTAACCATTTACAATACCCTGCAGCGCGAGCTTAGCAACATGCTTCTCCGCCCAAGCAGGAATGGAATCTGTGAAAGGAGTATTGGAAACTGCAGCAGCATAAGCCTGTTGAGTTGGAATTGCGATGGTAGTGCCTCCGGCAAGCAAGGAGAAAGCTAATACGCCGGCAATAAGTTTGGAACGGGATGAATGCATAGGCATAGATGAATAATCCTCCTTAGGAAATGACTAATTATTAGTAGATCGAATCGTTGGATGTTCAAGATCGAAGTGGCCCATCAGGCTCTCCAAGGCTTGTCCATCTACTAAGAGATCATAAGATTGAACAAAGTCGAATTGGAACAAGGTTTTCTGAAGCGAATCCAGCAGCATCTGCTCGCCAGACGACCCAAGTCTAGCTTCGTCAGGAAGGTGAATATCAATGGTGACCGCGTTATTATCATCTAACGTTATCGATTTAAACTCTATCTTCTTCCATAACGATACGCTTCCTTCTGGTCCGTCCTCCTGCAAGGCCTCCAGGGCTTTCTTGACCAGATCCTGACCACTATCAAACTTCACATTGATTTCCTTAACAATCAGCTTCTCTAATTCCGTGTCCGAGTAATAAATTTCAATAGGATTAACCAGCTCTGAGGTGACGGTTTGTTCCTCAGTAGTAAGAGGAGTTGGCGTTGGCTCTACTGTTGCGGCAGTCCCTACAGTAGGACTTGGTGACGGCACATTGGCATTGGTAATACCACTTCCGCCTGACTGCTCGCCTGACTTATTCGTATTCCCACAAGCTGCTGCCGTTAACATAACAATGAATAACAGAATGATAAATGCCGGTTTACGCAATTTCGAATCCCCCGCTCTAAGAAAGTTTCAGATATTCTTTAATTCCAGCTACGATTTCGGCTGCCATCTTGTTTTGTGCAGCGTCATTGTACAAAATATCGGAATCACCTTTGTTAGATAAAAAGCCGGTTTCAAGCAAAATGGCAGGCATCGTTGTTTCCCTTGTTACATGAAGGTTTCCGTACTTCACACCACGGTCTTTCAGGCCAGTTGCTTTTACAAGATGCTTATGAATGACAGTCGCAAGCACCTTGCTGCTGTCGCGTGTATAATAGGTCTCCGTACCTGTAACGCTTGCTGTCGGATTACTGTTGGCATGTAAGGATATAAACAAATCCGCTTTATTGTTCTTTGCGAACGTAACACGGCCTTCAAGTGTGACAAATTTATCTTCCGGTCTGCTAAGCAGAGGCTTAATATATTTTTCTTTGTCCAGCAATGCTTTTACTTTGAGAGAAAGGCTAAGATTTGCTTCCTTCTCCCAACGTCCATTGATACTTTGTGCGCCAGGGTCTGTGCCCCCGTGGCCCGCATCAATAACGACGTTATAAACTTTATCCCCAGGCGTAGTAACTGGAGGCGTTGGATCAACCGGCGTAGTAGGGGTTGTCGTTGTTGGCTCTGTGAGATTAATCGTTAGTACCCCAGCCCCGTCATCTTGAACCTTTGCATCGGCATCTATATCCGTATTCAAGTCGAGCACAAGTCTAGCTGTTGCAGGATTCGTAGAAAACACAGAATATCGGAACATGGCTAAATACGGATTATCGGTAACACTAACACGTGCTTCTGCCCCCATGAATTGCGAGGAGAGCATATCTGAATAAGTTGTATTCGGGAAGTCGATTACGATACGTTTTGGATTGTCGAGCTTAAAAGGATTATTTGCCGTTATCTTACCGGTATAATTAATAATAATGCCGAAATTGCTGTCATACTGGATGGACGTAATTGTACTTGTCTCAACAGGATCAGGTGTTTCCGCTGGCTGTTCTGGCTCAACGGTTTTGTACAAAAAGACAGACCTTGTACTCTGCTCCCACTTCACTGTGACACCAAGCTGCTCACTTACAAAACGAACGGGAATTAATGTCGTTCTTCCGTTTTGAAGCTTTGGGGACATGTCCATTTGCACCTTGTTGTTATTTACGAGTGCCGTGTTGTCGTCAATAGTAAGGATAATTTCGTTTTGTCCGTTATGTATGGTAACTTTCTTCGTGGCTGACGACCAATCTACCTTATACCCCATATTTTCCGACACGACCCGGATAGGAACAAGAGTTACATCTTTTACGATCTGGGGATCATCAGTTGGGGTAAGTAATTGATCATTCAGATAAAGCTTGGGTACAACCGGTTTTGCAGTAGCAGCTTGTCCCACTCCAGAGAATAAAGAAAACAAAACCGACATAAACAACAAAATAGGCACAAACTTCTTTTTCATTTTCCACCTCGATGACTGAAATTGCCTGCATCGAATGTGCTCATTCGACTTTGCTAGACGAAATAATAGACGCTTCTTGTCAGAAAAAGTTGCGTATAGAGGAAAAAAGAGGGCAACTCTTCTTTGAATGAAGAGCTGCCCTCTTTCCTTTGCTATCTATTAACCGAGATAGGCAGGACGCTTTTGTTCATAAGCTGTAATTTTATCTTCGTGCTGCAGTGTCAGGCCGATATTATCCAGACCTTGAAGCAGGAACTGGCGGCGGTGCTCATCGATATCGAACGCAAGATCCAGACCGTATTCGTCTGTCAGCTTTTTGTTCTCAAGATCAACCGTCAATTGGTAGCCTTCATGCTGCGCTGTGCGTTGGAACAGGTCTTCGACTTGCTCTTCGCTCAGCTTGATTGGCAGAATGCCATTTTGGAAGCAGTTGTTGTAGAAAATATCTGCATACGATGGTGCGATAACGACTTTGAAGCCGTAGTCAAGAATCGCCCAAGGTGCATGCTCACGGGAAGATCCGCAGCCAAAGTTCGCACGGGAGATCAAGACGGAAGCGCCTTGGTAGCGTGGTTTGTTTGGTTCGAAATCAACGTTTAAGTCGCCGTTTCTGTGGAAACGCCATTCGTAGAACAAGAATTGGCCAAAGCCGCTGCGCTCGATGCGTTTCAAAAATTGTTTAGGGATGATAGCGTCCGTGTCGACGTTTACGCGGTCGACCGGGGCAACGATGCCCGTCAGTTGTTTAAATTCTTCCATATCGGTAATACCCCTCTCTCACACGTTCAATTAGTTCAACACTTCGGATTTAACATTCCAGTCACGTACATCTGTGAAGCGGCCTTTGATTGCTGCGGCAGCTGCCATTGCTGGCGATACCAGATGCGTACGTCCGTCACGACCTTGACGGCCTTCAAAGTTACGGTTCGATGTCGATGCACAACGTTGTCCTGGTTCCAGAACGTCAGGGTTCATCGCAAGACACATCGAGCAGCCCGCTTCACGCCATTCGAATCCAGCTTCTGTGAATACTTTATCGAGGCCTTCTTTTTCGGCTTGCAGCTTAACGCGGCCCGAACCTGGGACAACGATTGCTGTAACTTTCTCACTTACTTGGTAGCCGCGAGCGATCTCGGCAGCTGCACGAAGGTCTTCGATACGGCCATTCGTACAAGAACCGATAAAGACATAGTCGATTTCGATTTCTGTCATTGGCGTACCTGGTTTCAGATCCATATATTCAAGCGCTTTTTCTGCTGCTTTGCGCTCGTTCTCAGTTGGCAGAGATTGCGGGAATGGAACGGAAGAAGTGATGTCCGTACCCATGCCTGGGCTAGTGCCCCAAGTTACTTGCGGGATCAAGGAATCAACATCGAAATCAACGATAGTATCGTATGTTGCGCCTTCATCTGTAGTCAGTTGTTCCCATGCTTGTACCGCTTCCTCATAGTTAGCTGGCGAGTACTCGCGGCCTTTCAGGTATTCAAATGTTGTTTCGTCCGGTGCGATCAGACCAGCACGTGCGCCGCCTTCGATCGACATGTTGCAGACAGTCATACGCTCTTCCATTGTCAGGGTGCGGATTGCTTCGCCTGTATATTCGATAACGTAGCCAGTTGCAAAGTCAGTACCGTATTTTGCGATAACGCCAAGGATCAAGTCCTTTGCTGTTACGCCTGGTTTACGGCTGCCGTTGAAACGAACTTCCATTGTTTTTGGTTTTGCTTGCTGCAAACATTGTGTAGCCATTACGTGCTCAACTTCGGAAGTACCGATACCGAAAGCAAGTGCACCAAACGCACCGTGTGTCGATGTGTGGCTGTCGCCGCAAACGATTGTTTTGCCTGGATGTGTCAGACCGATCTCAGGACCCATAACGTGTACTACGCCTTGGTCGATGTTATCAAGGTCAAACAGTTTAACGCCGAAGTCTTTACAGTTCTGCGTCAGTGTATCGATTTGTTGTTTGGAGATTGGGTCTTTAATATTGAAACGGTCCTTCGTTGGAACGTTGTGATCCATCGTTGCGAACGTCAGGTCAGGACGGCGTACTTTACGGCCAGTCATACGAAGACCTTCGAATGCTTGCGGCGATGTTACTTCATGCACCAGCTGCAGGTCGATATAAATAATGCTCGGCTTGCCTTCTTCCTGATGAATGACGTGATTATCCCAGATTTTCTCAAATAGTGTTCTTTTCGTCATTATACTCACCCCATCGTTCAAGCGAATCATCGCTTTGCTCTATTAGATGTTCCTAGCATAGCATTTCCGTATTGATTGAACCAAGATATAATATCTATAATGATTATAGGCAATAACTATAAAATAACGATAACTATTCTCATTTGGACTATAAGGGGAATGATGGTAATGGAACTTAGACAACTACAATATGTAATACAAATTGCAATTGAGAAAAACTTTTCCCGTGCTGCTGAGAAGCTGCATATTGCACAGCCTTCTTTGAGTCAGCAGTTATCCAAGCTGGAGCAGGAACTCGGCGTTCTATTATTCCGACGCACCACCAACTCTGTAGAGTTGACGCAGGCGGGTCAGGTATTCGTGGATAAAGCACAATCAATCCTTGATGAAGTTGAACAATTAAAGCAGGAAATGGATGATATGGCACAAATGAAACGCGGCCGTCTAGTTGTTGGCACTTTGCCTATTACAGGCTCGCATATATTGCCGCTGGTTCTTCCTGTCTTTGGTGAGCTGTATCCGCAGATTGATGTGGTACTAGTAGAAGATACGACCGTTAAGCTGGAGCAACTGACGGCAAGCGGAGGAACGGATATCAGTCTGCTTACTTTGCCTTTAGTAGACCAGTCACTGGAATGGGAACCCTTAATGGAAGAGGAAATTTGTCTTGCAGTGCCGCCTAACCATCCTCTGGCTAGCCGGAAAGATGAGATTTCAATAGAAGAGCTTCGAGATGAGTCGTTTGTAGGCTTGAAGAAAGGCCAGGGCTTCCGGCAAATATTAGTTAATCTGTGTCAGCAGGGCGGTTTTACTCCTAATATCGTGTTTGAGAGCAGTAATATAGAGACCGTACAATCGCTTATAGCTGGCGGGATGGGCATCACTTTTGTTCCAAAGATGCTGACCCGGAGTGCAGGCGGAGAATTTGTTCCCGTCTATCTTTCGCTGAAGAGTCATCCCACTCGTACACTGATTATAGCCAGCCGCAAAGGACGTTACTTGTCCAAAGCGGCCGTGGCGTTTATTGAAACGATGACGAAGACAATCAGTCAATATAAATAAACTTTTCTCCTTTAATATAAGGAAGGCCTGCGATCCTCAAATACGGGGATTTTACCGCGTACGGTATCTACCAGAGATAAATCGATCTCCGCATAGACAATGGTCTCCTCTTCGCCCGCTTCTGCGATTGCTTCGCCCCATGGGTCAAGGACCATTGAATGGCCGAAGAAATGAGTTTCTCCACTAATACCTACGCGGTTGCAGGCAATAACGAACATTTGGTTCTCGATTGCTCTTGCAGTAAGAAGTGTCCGCCAGTGGTGCAGCCGTGGATGCGGCCACTCGGCCGGGACAAACAGCAGCTTTGCGCCATCAAGCGCAAGTTTCCGTGCAAGTTCCGGGAACCGGATGTCATAACAGATCATCATACCGGCACCTGCACCCTCAATCTCCAGCTTGCCCAGCTTATCCCCTGCTGCCAAATATTTTTCCTCATCCATCAGGCGGAACAAGTGAATTTTCGAATAATCCCCGATCTGATTACCTTCACGGTCAAAGGCAAAAATCGTATTGTATACACCATCTTCTCGACCTTCCGCAATCGAACCAGCAATAATATTAATGCTGTGCTGACGGCTGAACTCCGACAAGTATGTAATTGTACGCTCTCCATAAGGGTCAGCAAGCTTCGTGATCTCCGTCAAGGCATACCCCGTATTCCACATTTCTGGAAAAACAATAACATCAGGCTTATTTGTCTGGGAAGCTGCTTCCTCCAGCATCGCTGCCAGCTTGGCAAAATTCGCTTCCGGCTGTCCTACCTCTATATTCATTTGCAATAACGCAATTCTTAATGGTTGTGTCATTTGTGTCAGGTCCTTTCTTATATAAAATATCACTTAAAATGCTTTTCCCTAATGATACCTTCTCATGGTTCTGTGTCAAGATGGACAGATTAATGGAGAAGAGGTTAATCATTCCCGTTAAAGGAGAGAACAAATATGCGCCAGAAACGATTGGCAGCCCTGCTGCTCGTACTATCTTTAATGTTCGTATACGCATCCTCTGCCTTCGCTGCAGCACCAGAGGATCAGCCTTTTAAGCCTGTTCAAGTGTTTGATGTGAAAGCAGGCAAAGTTGTGCTCTCAACGCCAAACGACAAGCAATATCAAGAATTTGCAAACAAATGGATTGCATCCATAACCGGATTAGCCCCGCAGCTTACAAATGATGACAGCTGCAATTATGTATATCGTGTACCTCTGGAGAAGCCCGTTACGATTTCTGTCAACGGGACGAAGCTGGTGGCTGACGATGTCTTCTTATTCTATTGTGATGGCAAGCCGCCGCTTCTTCTCGTCTTTGATGAGCAGCGCAGACCGTACCTCCTTCTCTTCAAAGAAGATATTGCACCATTTATTAAGAAGGTCGGTATTCCTGCAACATAGGGTATTATGGGCTAATACCATTGCATCGCTCTATGCCGACTAATTCTTAGAATTCTCCGGAACGAAACGCGCACTACTGCCAATTAGCCAGCAGTGCCGTTTCGCCTCGCTCGACATAAACACTTTTGTCATGCTACATTTAATCTAATGTCGTTATACGATTAGAGAGCATCTATGGTGGAGTGTGAGCAAATGGAGACTCAAATTAATGAACATGTAATAAAACCAGCAGACCGCATGACGGTTCTGCCAACTCAATTTTTCGCCAAGCTTGTTGGCAAAGCAAATGCACAGGCAGCCAAAGGCCGTGATGTAATCAATTTGGGGCAAGGAAATCCCGATCAGCCTACCCCTCCCCATATTGTGGCCAAGATGCAGGAGGCTTCGGCTAATCCAATGTATCACCGGTATCCGCCTTTTAGCGGTTATTCCTTCCTGAAGGAAGCGGTAGCTACACGTTACAAGGAAGATTACGGTGTTGACGTTGATCCTGCTACTGAAGTTGCTATCCTCTTTGGCGGTAAGACAGGACTGGTTGAAATCAGCCAATGTCTTCTTAATCCTGGTGATGTCTGTCTCGTTCCAGATCCAGGTTACCCGGACTATTGGTCTGGTGTTGCTCTCTCCGGTGCAGAGATGAGCTTCATGCCGCTTACGGCTAACAATCGCTTCTTGCCTGACTACTCAGCAATAGATGAGGAAGCGCTGAAACGTGCAAAGCTGATGTTTATTAATTATCCGAATAACCCTACTGGTGCCATTGCTGATTCGGACTTTTATGAAGAAACGGTGCAATTTGCACGCCGTACGGGCGTTGTTGTAGCAAGCGATTTTGCTTATGGCGCTATCGGCTTTGACGGCAAGAAACCGGTCAGCTTCCTGCAAACGCCTGGAGCGAAGGAAGTTGGCGTTGAATTCTACACTTTATCCAAGACTTATAACATGGCAGGCTGGCGTGTTGGCTTTGCGATTGGTAATGCAAAGGTTATATCGCTGATTAACCTGATTCAGGATCATTACTACTGCAGCCTGTTTGGCGGCATTCAAGAAGCGGCAGCACTTGCTCTTACAGGCCCTCAGGATTGTGTTACTGAGCTTACAGCGAAATATGAAAGCCGCCGTGAAGCGGTGTTTGGCGCCCTCGATCGAATCGGCTGGAAAGCAGAACGCCCTGGAGGTTCCTTCTTCTGTTGGCTCCCTGTACCGGAAGGTTATACTTCCGAATCATTCGCGGATCTTGTGCTTGAGCAGGCAGACGTTGTTGTAGCGCCAGGTAATGGTTTTGGCACACATGGTGAAGGTTACGTCCGTTTAGGCCTGTTAACAAGTGAAGAACGGCTGATTGAAGCCATCGACCGGATTGGCAAGCTAGGCATCTTTTAATAGGCACAGCAGATCGGTAAATCCCCGGTCTGCTGCCTGTTTATATGGCGTTTGCCTTGCTTTACAGCAATCTTTGATCATGATATGCTAACATTAACTAAAGATGTAACGTGATGACGGGACTAGTAAGCGAGAATGGCCGTGAACAGAGAGCAAATTCATTAGGCTGCAAGATTTGCCTCGGCTCCTTGCTGAATCCAACCCCCGAGCGGCCGGCGAGAGCTGGACAGCGCCTCCTGTTATGAGGCTTGAGATGGATCGAGTGTGTTAGCTCGGTCAACAAAGGTGGTACCGCGGAAGCTATAGACTTTCGTCCTTTACAGGACGAAGGTCTTTTTATTTTGCCATGAAATGGGATGAGAACATGTCGGAACGAATCGTTGTCAAAATCGGCAGCAGCTCCTTAACATCAGAAGAAGGCGGCCTTAACCGCGAGCAAATCACCTATTTCGCTGCTGAGCTCGCTGCGCTTCATAAGCAAGGATGCCCTCTTATTCTCGTAACCTCCGGTGCAGTAGCTGCGGGGTTCCGCCAAATCGGATACGCTTCAAGACCAAAACTCGTTCATGAGAAGCAAGCTGCTGCTGCAGTAGGCCAGGCGCTCCTCATGCAGGCTTATCAAGAAGCCTTTGGAGAGTACGGCATTGGTGTCGCTCAAATTCTTCTGACACGGGCAGACTTTTCCAACCGGAAACGAATCCAAAATGCACTCATGACGATTGAAGAATTGCTTCGCCTGCACATTATTCCGATTATTAATGAAAATGATACGGTTGCTACCGATGAGCTTGAGCTGAAGTTTGGTGATAACGATAAGCTGTCCGCACTCGTCGCTGCCATGACGAAAGCTAACAAGCTGGTCATGATTACAGACATGGATGGCTTATATACAGAAGATCCTCGTAAAAATCCACAAGCCGTTAAGATCGAACGGGTAGATCAAATCTCAGAAGAGATTATGCAGCTCGCAGGCGGGGCTGGATCAGCTGTAGGTACCGGCGGCATGCGTTCCAAGATTGAAGCTGCACGTATCTCCATGCGAGGCGGAGTCAGAGCTTTTATCGGGAAAGTGCAACAGCCTGGCGACCTACAGTCAGCTATTGATGGCGTTGGCAAAGGCACTTATTTTGATACCCAGTTACATAGTCTTCCGATGAAGAAACAATGGCTTGGCTTCCACTCCATGCCTCATGGACGCATCGTTGTCGACGATGGTGCTGAGCATGCCCTGCTTGTTGGCGGTAAAAGTCTTCTGCCAGCAGGCATTCGTGAAATTCAGGGAGATTTCCATTCCGGAGATGTCGTTGAAGTAACCAGCCTTACGGGCGAAACAATTGGTCGTGGTGTCGTGAACTATGAAGCCTGGCAGATTCAGGCGGTCGCCGGACTTAGCACCGAAGAAGTAAAGCGCAGGGTTGATGTTGGCAGGATTGAAGTCATCCATCGTGATGAGTGGGTATCGCTGCGATAATCGATTTATGAGTTTATTTAAGGAGGAATTTAGAATGACTAGCGAAGTGAGACAAAAAGCAACACTTGCGCAAGCAGCCGCAAGTGTCATGAACAAAATGACAACCGCGCAGAAAAATACAGCTCTTGCAGCTATGGCTAATGCCCTTATTGCGAATCAGGCTTCTATTATTGAAGCAAATGGTAAAGATCTGGAGCGCGGACGGGAGCTTGGCACAAGTCCTTCCCTGCTCGACCGTCTTGCTTTAAATGAAGAACGGGTTGCTGGAATTGCTGAAGGCTTGCGGCAAGTGATTGACCTTCCTGATCCTGTTGGCGAGCTGCTCGAGCAATTCGATCGTCCGAATGGCCTTCGTGTAGAGAAAACACGTGTACCACTTGGTGTAATCGGAATGATCTATGAAGCTCGTCCGAATGTGACGGTTGACGCGGTTGGCCTATGTCTCAAAACTGGCAACTGCGTTGTGCTTCGCGGCGGCTCTGCTGCCCTTGAATCGAACCGCCGTATTGTTGAAGTATTGCGTCATGCACTCACAACAACGGATCTGCCTCAAGATGCTATTCAGCTCATTGAAGATTCAGATCGTGCGTCTGTTAACGAAATGCTGAAGCTGAACGGATTGCTTGATGTGGTTATCCCACGCGGCGGCGCGGCTCTGATCCGTAACGTTGTAGAGAGTGCAACGGTACCGGTAATCGAGACTGGCGCAGGTATCTGTCATACATTTGTGGACGAAAGCGCCGATTATAATATGGCAGAACAAATTGCCTTTAATGCAAAGGTACAGCGCCCTTCCGTATGCAACTCGATGGAGACGCTTCTGCTGCATGAAGCTTTTGCCGAACGCCATTTAGCTCAAATCACTGATCGTTTCCTTGCCGCAAATGTTGAATTACGTGGTGATCAACAAGCCGTCGAGCGCATTGCTCAGGTGAAGCTTGCGACGGAACAGGATTTTGCGACGGAATATAACGATTATGTTTTAAATATTCGTATTGTAGCAAACTTAGATGAGGCACTTGACCATATCCGTAAGTTTAGTACGAAACATTCGGAATGTATCGTAACCGAAGACGCTGCTCATGCTGAGCGGTTCCTGATGGAAGTTGATGCGGCAGCTGTTTATCATAACGCCTCTACCCGCTTTACAGATGGATTCGAATTTGGCTTTGGTGCAGAGATTGGCATCAGCACACAGAAGCTCCATGCTCGCGGCCCAATGGGCTTACCTGCGCTAACATCAACGAAATTCCGGGTTTACGGCAACGGACAAATCCGGGGTTAAAGATACAGTGAATAGGTTGGAGGGAAACAATATGTTATCTATGGAAAAAACAAATGCCAGCGCTAATGTCGAAGCTTTGAAAATCAGCTTTTACGGTGCAGGCTCGATGGCAGAAGCAATTGTACGTGGTCTAATTAATCAGAAGCTTACTAAGCCTGAACAAATTTCTATGCTCAACCGGCAAAATGCTGACCGCTTGAATGAGCTCACTGAACGGTACGGTATTCAAACCGTATTGAACGGCTCGAGCAATGAGCAGTTCCTTCAAGATGCAGATATTATTTTTCTGGCCATGAAGCCAAAAGATGCCGTTAGCGCGATTTCATCGATTAAACATTTGCTCTCGGACAATCAGCTGATCGTTTCCGTCATCGCCGGATTCTCGATCTCCTCCATGGAGCGTGTTCTCGGCAGACCTGCAGCGATTGTACGGACTATGCCGAACACGTCAAGCACGATTGGTCTTGGCGTTACGGGCATCAGCTATTCGGGTTCTGTAACGGCCGAGCAGCGTCAGCTGACAGAAACCATGTTCGCATCGATCGGTATCAACGCAGTTGTTGAAGAATCCCTGCAGGATTCCATCGTTGGCGTATCGGGCAGCGGCCCTGCTTATGTCTATTACTTCATGGAAGCAATGATGGAAGCAGCAGCTAAGCTTGGCCTTCCTGCCAATCAAGCCAAAGATCTGATTGTACAGACTGTTCTTGGCGCAGCCGAGATGGTGCGTACAACAGGTGAAGAACCGGCTGAATTAAGACGTAAAGTAACATCCCCTAACGGAACAACTCAAGCAGCAATTGAATCGATGACGGAGAGCAGACTGACAGAAGCTGTCGTACGCGGCATGCTTCGTTCCGCTGAACGCGCCGGTGAAATCGGAGCGGATATCGAAAGGAGTACGTTATCCTAATGAATCAAATGTGTGTTGCAACTTACCGCAGCTATGACGAGAAAGCGGATTTTGATAAAAAAGCATTATCCATCGCTGTTGGCCTGACCGTTGGCAGCTGGACAGAGCTTCCGGAAGCGCGCAAAGCTGAGATGGAAAAGCATCTGGGCAAAGTATTATCCGTTGATGTTCATGAACTAGCAGGCGGAGAACGGTATGCCGATATTCGAATCGCTTATCCGGATATCAACTTCAGCCGAGACATCCCTGCCCTGCTCGTGACCATCTTCGGCAAGCTGTCAATGGACGGCAAAATCAAGCTGATTGACCTTGATGTGTCGGAAGAGTTCCAATCTGCGTTCCCTGGCCCGAAATTTGGTCTAGAAGGTGTACGTCAGCTGCTTGGAGTTCATGACCGTCCACTTCTGATGAGTATTTTCAAATCCGTAGTTGGCCATGACCTGCCAAATCTGCAGGAGCAGTTCTACAAGCAGGCGCTTGGCGGCGTTGATCTGATCAAGGATGATGAGATTCTGTTCGAGAATCCACTCACTCCACTTGAGAAGCGTGTAGAAGTATGTATGGAGGCTGCTCGTAAAGCACAACAGGAAACGGGACAAAAGCTGCTTTATGCCGTTAACCTTACTGGCCCTACTTCACAGCTGGCAAGCCAAGCCCGCAAAGCGATTGCCGCAGGCGCTAATGCCCTGCTGTTTAACGTCCTGTCTTATGGTTATGATGTTCTGCATGAGCTGAGCAAGGATCCAGATATTAATGTGCCAATTGCAGCGCACCCTGCACTTGCAGGTGCCTTCTACCCGTCACCTCATTACGGAATCGGTGCTTCCGTGCTGCTCGGCAAGCTGATGCGTCTTGCTGGGGCTGATCTAGTTCTCTTCCCTTCTCCGTATGGCTCTGTTGTTATGCCGAAGGAAGAGAATCTGGCTGTTAAGGATGCGCTGCTCGCGCCGTCCTCAACCCTTCGTACAAGCTTCCCTGTACCATCGGCAGGTATTCACCCTGGACTTGTACCACTTATTCTGCGTGACTTCGGAACCGATGTTGTCGTGAATGCAGGCGGAGGCATCCACGGTCATCCAATGGGAACAGCTGCTGGTGGTCAAGCTTTCCGCAGCGCGATTACGGCAGCAATGAACGGAGTACCACTTCGCGAAGCTGCAACGCAGCCAGGTAATGAAGCACTTCAAGCAGCAATTGATGCATGGGGGATTAAAGAATAATGACAACAGCTAAGAAACGCATCATCTTCTGTGACTTTGACGGAACCATCACCGTCAACGATAATATCGTAGCGATTATTAAGCATTTCAACCCGCCGGGCTGGGAAGAGATTGCAACTAATGTACTCTCTCAGAAAATCTCGATCCGTGATGGTGTAGGCCAAATGTTCCGCCTTCTCCCTACTTGCAAGCAGCAGGAAGTTATCGAGTATGGCATCAACAATGTTCAGATTCGTGACGGCTTCGCGGAGCTGCTTCAATATTCTAAGGATGAACAAATTGAGTTTTACGTGACAAGCGGCGGTATCGACTTCTTTGTCTTCCCCGTTCTTGCCCGCTTCGGTATTCCTGAGGATCATATCTACTGCAACGGCAGTGATTTCAGCGGCGAACAGATCGAGATTACATGGCCGCATCCTTGCGACGGACATTGTACGAATGATTGCGGGATGTGTAAAACAACCATCATGCGTCGTTTCCCTGCAAGCGAATACGAACGAATCATTATCGGCGACAGTGTAACCGACTTCGAAGGTGCTAAGCTGGCTGACACCGTGTTCTCTCGCCACTATCTTACGGAAAAATGCAAGGAGCTTGGACTCCCGCATACCGAATTCACAACCTTCCATGATATTGTGCATGAGCTGAAGAAAGAAAGGGCGGTCTAATATGGCTTTTACAGATATTAAGCTGGAACACAAACAACAAGCGCTCGCCGACCTGCGCAGCGTTAAAGAACTATTCGCCTCTCGCGGCTGGTTTGCCGGAACTAGCGGCAACCTGTCGGTACGTGTAGGCGACTTCACGCCGGATGAATTCTATTTCGCCATTACAGCAAGCGGCAAAGACAAAACCGTACATACGCCAGAGGATTATCTGTTCGTAGACAAGAACGGCAAAGCCTGCGAAGCAACAAACCTAAAGCCTTCCGCTGAAACGTTGATTCATAATGAGATTTACCGTTTAACAGGTGCAGGAGCCATTTTCCACGTTCATTCCGTTTATAGTGCTGTAATGTCGGAGTGGTTCTGGGAGCGCAGAGCGGTTCCCGTAGACGGCGTTGAGCTGATCAAGGGACTGAACATCTGGGATGAGGAAGCTCACATCGATATTCCAATTGTCTCCAACTTTGCAGAAATTCCTCGTATCGTTCCAGAAGTAACAGAGCGTCTCGACAAGCGGATCCCGGGTATTATCCTTCGCAAACATGGCATCTACGCATGGGGTGCAAATGCATTCGAAGCGAAACGTCATATTGAAGCGTTCGAATTCCTGTTCGAATACGTGTATCGCTGGGAAATGCTGAACGGCAAAAAATAAAAAGAAGATAGAAAAAGAACTGGCCCTCTCGTTCGTTACGAGTAGGGCCAGTTCTTTATTTATAGGCTTATTTCCTCAGACTCAAATAATTCTTCCATCTTGAATAAGGAGTGAACCACGAATTCCGCATCTTCCAGGTTGGCTCTTCCGGCAGGGTCCCTCTCAATGACACATAATACTTCTTTCAATTCCGCGTCATGAGTAAGCAAATCGGCAGCACTCAGCAGTACTTGACCACCGGTTGTGATCACATCCTCGATAATACAGACCTTCTTGCCTGCAATATCCATACCTTCTGCTAGTTTGCTTGTTCCATACTCCTTCGCTCTCTTCCGAACGAAGACCACTGGAATACCCGTCTTTAAGGAAAGTGCTGTGGCGATCGGAATACCGCCCATCTCAAGTCCGGCTAATACTTCTGTTCCTTCAGGAACAAGGGGTGCAAGCTGTTCAGCAATCGCAGCTAGAATTACGGGATTGGATTCAAACAAGTATTTATCGAAGTAATGATTCGATGTTTTTCCTGAACGAAGCTTGAATTCTCCCGTCAATCTTGACGTCTGGATAATCTCTCTTGCAAGTTCTGTTCTGTCCATATATAGTCCCCTTCTCCATGAAAGTTGGATACCATAAAATTGCACCGTCGAACAGTTTAGCAAAACTTACTTGAATTGTCTATGCGGCTAAAGAGAGTTTTTTCTACAAATGGAGTTACAGGAAATTGTTGAATATCGTTTAGATCGATCCAGGCTGCACCCAGGGAGTCTTGACCATCCCCATCTGTCTTGAGCTCCACGTCATTCTTTAGCAATCGAACCTCATATAGGATACCGATATGGTGAAGCTCCTCCATAATATTCTCGCGATAAGGATAAATGATGGTGTACGATAAGGAATCGAGTATCGATCCCTGCACATCAGTAAGCCCAGTCTCCTCTTCAAATTCTCTTAGAAGTGTCTGATAAGGCTCTTCTCCAAACTCAATAGAACCTCCTGGCAAATCCCATTTTCCTGTATGAGGTCCCCTGCTTTTCTTTATTAGAAGCACTTTATTATCTCTAATCAATATGCCATATACCCCAAGATGAGTATGTCTTTGCATCGCCATGCTCCTCTTAGATTGAAGTCGATATATAGTCTTCTTTCAATTGTTGTTTCGCAATATAAAAGATTTGCCCCATATGCTCGGAAAAATGTGCTGCGCATTGATGCAGCATATCCAGATTTGTCCGTTCCTTGCCGCGAATAATCTGTGTTCGTTCAAATTGCTCATCAGCCATCGTTTGAATGGTATCCATAACCACCTGCATTCGAGAGCGGAATTTGAGCACCAACTCATCTCTCTTCATAAAGATAGGCTTTAATTCGGCTTCCCGATCTCGCACAAAATCTTGAAAAAGAATCCCTTTATTAACCCGTTCCAAAATATTGAATTTATTCGTTAACCACATCCGGTTAAAATCATATGGCATGGAGATCTCCTCTATCATTCGTATTAATCGCCTTTCAGCATGTTAAAAATGCCGCCAGCTACGCTGCCCTCATCCTTGCCGCCTGTACCAAAGCCGCGAGGAGCCGCAGCAAATACACGGCTCGCCAATCGGCTGAACGGCAGCGATTGAATATAGACGGAGCCTGGTCCTTCTAATGTTGCAAAGAATAGTCCTTCTCCGCCAAACAAGAAGGTCTTAACGCCTTTCACCATCTCGATACTGTAATTAACACCAGGAGTGAAGGCAACTAAGCAGCCGGTATCCACAAGCAATTTTTCACCCGGATTCAGTTCTTTACGGATAATCGTGCCACCTGCATGCATGAAGGCGAGGCCGTCACCCTCGAGCTTCTGCATAATAAAGCCTTCTCCACCAAAGAAACCTGTTCCGATCTTCCGCTGGAATTCAATGCCTACAGATACTCCCTTCGCCGCAGCGAGGAAGGCATCCTTCTGGCAAATCATTTTACCTCCAACAGCGTGAAGGTCGATCGGAATGATTTTTCCTGGGTATGGTGCAGCAAAGCTTGCTTTCTTCTTGCCCGAGCCTTCGTTCGTAAAAGCCGTCATAAATAAGCTCTCACCCGTTAAAATCCGTTTGCCTGCATTCATCAGCTTGCCCATTAATCCGCTCTGAGACTGACCGCTGCCATCACCAAATATCGCTTCCATATGTATGCCGTCATCCATCATCATAAGGCTTCCTGCTTCCGCAATAACCGTCTCTGAAGGATCCAGCTCAATTTCTACAAACTGCATATCGTCGCCATGAATGAAATAATCGATTTCGTGGTTGCTTTTCAACAAAATCCCCTCCTGATAAATAATTAACACCACTATCATACTATTATTATCCATCCCATTTCTAACAAAAAAGACATACGAAAATTTCGTATGTCTCCCTTCTATTCCAACTTAACCCTATGCTCGAATCCAAACGGTCATCTCGCCACGCTGACGATTCCCCCACAAATAGTACGGAACAGCCTTCAATTTTACCGGTAGCGAAGCCTGCTGCTGTCCATAAGGGCGATATGGCGTTTCTTCCTGCCAGGATCCTTGTTCATCCAAGCGGCCTTCCGCTTCAATCACAATAGCTCCTCCAAGCAGTTCCGAATCGAAGTTTACTTCCAGAGCCGATGATGTCACAAGGGATATGGCTGCAAGTGGACTAGTGTTGTCGATTTCCTCCAGACAGTAGACAAGTGGTCCACGTTCAATGGCAACCTTTCCGGCATTTGCCCGAATCTCAGGATGAGCCGCCGTCAGCTGCGCTTCCATAACTGGCTCCCACTCCACAATATCTCCATGCTGCCAATTCCGATTAACAAGAGCATAGCCATTCTCTGCTTTGTAATCCGCTGCTTCGCCGTTAATACGGAGTACTGCTTTCTCCCTGCACCAGGAAGGAATACGAAGGGCTAGCGTTACTGCTGCACCCGGTACTTCCGTAAACTCGAAACGGACATTCCCTTTCCAAGGCAGCTCTGACTCTTGCTTCAATGTGACAGAGCCGGCATCAAGCTCGAACTGAGCTATGCTGCCAATAAACAGATGTGTATAGATCGTATTTGTTGCGGCAGATACGGTATAAATATAATCGTTTAATGAACTAAGCAGACGTGCTACATTCGGAGGGCAGCAAGAGCAGCCGAACCATTTCTGGCGCTCTGCTTTTACATGATGACGACCCGGATTTTTCTCGGAAGCCTTCGGCCATACTTCAAGCGGATTAACATAGAAATAGTGCTTGCCATCCTGCGACATACTGCCTGCTACGTTGTTAAATAACGCCCGCTCCATGATATCTGCGTATTCGCTCTTTGCTTCCAGCTTCAACATACGCTGTGCAAAGAAGATAAGGCCGATGGACGCACAAGTCTCCGCATAGACCGTATCATTAGGCAGATCGTAATCGAAGGAAAAGGCTTCGCCATGATGAGTGGAACCAATCCCCCCTGTAATATACATCTGCTTTCTGGTCATGTTGTTCCATAAACGCTGGCATGCCTCAAGAAGCTGCTTGTCACCTGTTAATCTTGCCAAATCAGCCATTGCCGTGTACATATAGACTGCGCGGACGGAATGGCCAACGGCCACATCCTGCTCACGCACGGGCTTATGCGCCTGATTATAAGCTAAGTGCTCTACCTTGGGAATAGGCATTTTTCTTCCTGACCAAAGACTGAAACCTTCACGCTGTTTAATATCTTCAATCAGGAAATTCGGCTCCGCTCCACGTTCATCAATAAAGAATTGAGCAAGCTTCAGATAACGGTCTTCTCCTGTCGTCTGATAAAGCTTCACTAAAGCCAGCTCAATCTCCTGATGGCCGTCATACCCTCTCATTTTGCCGGGCTCCAGACCAAATAACGAATCAATATAATCGGCAAATTTGCACATCACATCAAGCAGCTTGCGTTTGCCCGTTGCGTCATAATAGGCAACTGCAGCCTCGATCATATGTCCTGCACAATACAGCTCATGTGCTTCATAGAGATTGGTCCATTGTTTGCCTGGGTCTTTAATTGTAAAATACGTATTTAAATATCCGTTCTCATGCTGCGCCATCGCAATGAGATCGATAACTTCGTCTGCCGTACGCTCTAGCTCTGCATCAGGATGATTCGCTAGAGAATAACCAACGGCCTCCAGCCATTTCGCCACATCACTGTCCTGGAACACCATACCGCCATAAGGCTGCTCTTCAAGCCCTGCCGCTACGCGGAAATTACGAATCGCATAACTTGGCTCTGCATCCGCAATTCGGTCATTCAGGGCATCCCATTGATAGGGAATTACAGTCTCACGTACCAATTCGGTAAAGCGATTCCAAAATGCATCCTTAATATGTACTTCGCTGCTTCCCAGCTGTCCGTTTAATTGCTTTACCATGAAAGTTCCTCCTGATCGAATATAAAAAATTTGATTCTTTCTGATTTCTAGTTTATTCTCGAAAGGATAAGGAAACTACATATAAAACGACCTTCTTTTATATAAAATATAACACTGCCTGAGGAGGCGCTTACCGTATGATTGATGACTCCTATATATCTTTACAGCTGCCTCCTATCCCTTATTACATTACAACCGGATTATCGGAGTACAAGCCTGGCGACCAGCATCCTGACCGTAGGAACCTCGGCTTGTTTGATTTATTGTGGGTGGTCAAAGGAACCTTGTACATCGGAGAAGAAGATAAACAGTGGGAGGTTAGTGCAGGAGAAACGCTGCTCTTGCTACCGAACAAGTATCACTATTCTATAAAGCCTTGTGAGGTTGACACCGACTTTTACTGGATTCATTTCGACTTCAAAGGTGATTGGGCACAGCATGAATCGGATCCAGCCAGTATGCCGCTGCCCATTCGTCAAACTTGGGAAAATCCATATCTCATCCATCTCCCCCAGTATGCCGCACCACCAGAGTTTGCTTTAGCAGAGCGGCATCTCAGCCAATTATTAGCCTATTCCAATGAGCATCAAAGAGGTGTCTACTGGCTGGAGCAGCAATTATTTATAGAGCTGATTGGTGTACTAGAGGAAAGACAAGATCGTTCCAATGCGGATTCGAGAGCCATGAAGCTTGCCAATAAAACCGAGGCTTATATCCGTCAGCATTACCAATCGGATCTAACCAATGCGGTGCTGGCGGAAGCCTTACATTTTCATCCCAACTATATCGTCAGATGTATGAAAGAAATCTATCACTGCTCTCCAATGGAGTATTTACATCGATACCGGTTAGAGCAGGCCAAGCTGCTCTTGATCAAGACAGAATGGTCGATTGCAGATATTGCGGATAAAACCGGTTTTCGTCACCAGCCTTATTTTTCGAACTGCTTCAAAGCCTATGCGGGCATCTCGCCGCTGCGATATCGCAAGCAATTCTCACCATAACGAGTCCACAGAGGAGTTATAAGAAGATGAATCCGTCTCCGAACAATGCCAATGCAGCCAACACTAGCTGATTCCCCGGCCGATATATTGGCGGTATTACATTAAGCGCTTATGTCTGCTCTTCCTCTGGGAGTACTGAAAGGCACAACCATGTTCTCCATTATTGCGGCTGCAGGTCTTTGTATAGCTCTTGTGCTGCTTAAGCACTGGTATGAAAAAAAGCCTTGTACTCTCCAAAAGAGAATACAAGGCTTTTGCTTGTTATAATCGTTATGATGGCTACCCGCGTGGTCCACGGAATTTCTGAGAATGTGCGCGAGCTTCATCCACATTCGTCACTCGATTGCGGCTCCACTCAATTAGAATACGGTCGATGTACCGGAAGTTAAGCTTGCCGGCAAAGACAGCTTCCTTCAAGGCAAAACGGATCAACTCATCCTGATACCGGTCCTGATCCACCCATCCTGTAATCGTCTCACATTCCATCGGTGATAACAGCCGGCCAAATTCCTGCTCGAAGACGGAGAATATATTGCCAGGATCAGGTGCCCGCTTCACCGTTCGGCGCTCTGCCTTCCTCGTCTCCCGCTTTTCTTCTGCTGCCCATTCTGCAGCCTTCAGCATCCACCCGCTCCAGTTATACGTCTCCGACTGGATGCCCGACATGGAATCAATTTGCTCATCAATCGTAAGGAAGCCTTCCTTCATCAGCCGACCAATGGTTGTTTCAACAACTCGTTCTGTAGACCCTGTCCGTTCTGCGAGCTGCTCCATCGTCGGGAACTCAATGCCTTCCGATTCACGGAACAACATCAGCTGCAAGAGCAGCATCACTTCAGCCTCAGAAAGATTCAAGTGGCGGTATGAGCGGAGCAGCAGTGCAGACACATGCACTCCGCCCTCATTCATTACGGCCGCCATGCCGCGCGAATAGGCTTTCCACATGTCTTCGTTGCTCATAATAACCGATCCCTCCGAAGCTTAACTACTCTATTCGATTATTTCGAATCGCCTTTTACAATCGTATACGTATCACGGGCAATCAGCAGTTCTTCGTTCGTGGGAACAACAAGAACTTTCACACGTGATATATCCGTCGAGATTTGGCGTACTTCCTTGCTGCGTACATTATTACGCTCTTCGTCCAACTCAACGCCTAGGAACGAGATACCTTCACATACTGCTTTGCGCAGAACATTCGAGTTCTCGCCAACGCCTGCTGTGAACAAGATAATGTCTACACCGTTCATCGCTGCGGCATAGGCACCAATGTATTTGCGTACACGATACGTATACATATCAAATGCCAGCTTGGCATTCGTATCACCTTCGCCCATTGCTTCTACAATTTCACGCATGTCGCTGCTGATCCCGGAGATCGCGAGCAAGCCGCTATGTTTATTAAGCATGGAGTTCACTTCATTCAAGGTCAAATCTTCTTTGTTCATAACATAAGGAACGATAGCGGGATCAAGATCACCGCTGCGCGTACCCATCATCAAACCTTCAAGAGGTGTCATACCCATGCTTGTATCAAATGACTTGCCATCCAGAATCGCCGTGCAGCTCGCTCCATTACCGATATGGCAGGAGATCATCTTCAGCGATTCAAGCGGCTTGCCAAGGAAGTCAGCAGCCTGCTGGCTCACATATTGATGCGATGTCCCGTGGAAGCCATAACGACGTACTTTGTGACGACGGTACAGGACTTTAGGAATGGGATACAGGTAAGAAGTATTAGGCATCGATTGATGGAAGGCTGTATCAAATACAACCACCTGCGGCACATTCGGCATATTCGCTTCTACCGCGGTAATCCCCATCATATGGGCCGGGTTATGAAGTGGAGCAAGATCAAATAGCTTACGGATCTCCTGCTTCACATCAGCTGTAACAAGCGCCGAGCTCCTGAACACTTCGCCGCCATGGACAACACGATGACCAACGGCATCAATCTCTTCCATTGATTTTACAGCACCATGCTCAGGATGAATCAACATATCTACAACTTTTTTAACCGCAGTGACATGGTCAAGAATCTCACTAACTTGTGTAACATCTGATTTGCCTGGAGACTCATGAGTAACGATCGAAGAATCCATGCCGATCCGCTCTACACGCCCGCTTGCAAGCACTTCTTCCGTCTCCATATTATAAAGCTGATATTTCAGCGAGGAACTTCCTGCATTAATTACGAGTACTTTCATTAGATACGGTCCCCATCCTTGTCATATTTGAAAAATCCTACGCCAGACTTCACACCAAGATGCCCAGCGCGTACCATTTTCTTCAATACAATGGACGGACGGTATTTCAGCTCCCCGTATTCCCGGAACATGCGCTCAAGTGCAGCAAGGATGGAATCAAGTCCAAATCGGTCAGCCATTTCGAACGGACCATTCTGGAAGGAATAACCGATTCGCATGGCATTATCGATATCTTCAGCCGATGCAACGCCTTCCTCAAGCACATGAAGGGCTTCATTAATGAACAGACAAATAAGGCGAGTCGTCACAAAGCCTGGAGACTCGAACACCATGATTCCTTTTTTCTGGATGACTTCATCAACAAATTCTTTCATCGCATCAAATGTAGCATCGGAGGTTTTCAGACCACGCACAATCTCGACTAGGTCGATCTTGGATACGGGATAAATAAAGTGGAGGCCAATGACACGCTCAGGATGGCTAGTTACACTTGCCAGCTCCGTTAAGCTTAACGTGGAGGTATTGCTTGCAATAATAACTGACTCATTACAAATCTCATCCAGCTGTTTAAATACGAGCTTCTTGCTTTCCAGATCTTCTGTTATGGATTCAATGACCAGTTCGCAGTCAGCCAGTTCGTTATACGTCTGGCAAGGATGAATACGATTCAGGATCAGTTTTTTCTCAGCTTGCGTTAGAGCCCATTTCTCGATTTGCTTATCTAAGTTGAGCTCAATCATTTGCATACCGTATGTTAAGCGTTCCTCAGAGCTTTCGATTAAATACACATCCAGCCCTTTAGAAGCAAGCATTTCTGCAATTCCTTGACCCATTGTTCCGGCGCCGATGACACCAATTTTTTTAATAACCATAATTCTTTTGTTTCTCCCCTTGTAGCTATTCTCTTTTTTCGGCATTGAGAATCATTCTCTTTACCTCTCGATCAAATCCATTATAACCTTTTTTACACAAATAAAGAAGGCAACTGGTGTTAATTTGGTGAACACCAAAAAGAGCGGCAGGTCTAACACCCTGCCGTTCTTTTTGTATATTTTTCCATGCTTAGAAGCCTTATTCTTATGCGCTTTTTGACAGTTGACTTAGTAATGTCCGGAACTCATCGCCGCTAAGCGTTTCTTCTCGAATCAGCACGTCCAGCGACTGAGTAAACACTTCTTTTCTTGCTTCCAGCATGGCTTTCGTCTTCATCATCAGCTCATTCAGAATGGAGCTCGTAATATTTGCCCATTTATCGGGAGTCATCATGTTCGCATCAATAATGCCAAGCTCAGTCAGCCCAGATTCGACCATTGTCCGAACAATGTTCAGCGCTTGGTCAAAATCACCACGGGAGCCTGTGCTGCGGCCACCGTAAAAAATTTCTTCCGCTGCAGCACCACCAAGTGCAATCATGATTTGGCTTTCCAGAAAATCCTTCGTGTACAAATATCGATCCTGCTGCGGGTTATGACGGACATATCCAAGCGCCTGACCACGCGGGGATAAAGCAACCTGCGAGACGCTGCCTGGACGCACCAGCTCTGCTGAGATCGCATGGCCCAGTTCATGAAGGGCCACGCGTTCGCGTTCCTCAGCTGTTGATTCCCGGTCTGTTTTCTCACCCATCATCACTTTATCAATTGCCATTGCCAGATGAGACTCCAGAATCGTCTCACTGCTCTCACGCATAGCGTAGATTGCACCTTCGTTCATCACGCTCTCCAGCTGTGCACCTGAGAAACCAAATGATTCAGAAGCAATACGCTCCAGATTAATACCTTCATTAAGCGATTTGTTCGCTGCATGCAGACGCAAAATATGAAGGCGCCCTTTTTTATCCGGCAGTTCAACTCCAATATGACGGTCGAATCGGCCTGGACGCAGCAAAGCGCTATCGAGTATTTCTTTCCGGTTCGTTGCAGCAATGATGAGAATACGTGGTGCTTCATCAGAATGTATACCGTCCATCTCTGTGAGCAGCTGGTTCAACGTCTGATCATATTCTTTATGCTGACCGCCGTCTCGTTTACCGCCAATGACATCAATCTCATCAATAAAGATAACGGCACTTTTCTTACCGGCTTTTTTCGCTTTCTCCCTTGCTTCCTTAAACAAATCACGAATCCGTCCTGCACCTACACCCACATACATCTCAACAAACTCACTGCCGGAGGCAGCTAAATAAATCGAATCGGTATAATGAGCAGCAGCCTTCGCAAGAAGGGTTTTACCAGTCCCTGGAGGGCCCGTCAGCAAAATCCCTTTCATCGGACGGATACCCAGCTTTGCGATCTCCTCTTGTTTAACAAGAAAATCAAGGGCTTCAATCAACTCTTGTTTTGCTCGATCCTGTCCGCCAATCTGGTCAAAGCTCATCGATTCCAGACGAAGCTCTTTGCTGCGTTTCGACCCTGAACTAGCCATCATCCGGCCTTTGCCGCGCGTAGAGAACCATACCCCCGCTCCTAATGCAGCAAGTAACAAGACGGGCATCACATTAACTCCTTTAAAAGCCAGGAAAATAAACAACATCAAACCAAAGCCAGCTGCGATCTCAATCACATATTTACGCATAAGTCGACACCTCCAGCTGCGCTGGAACGCGCGGAAGTACTACATACTTCGTCGAGGTATCATCCTTCAGCGTAATATAGACATTATTATCATCGAGTGCTGTTTCATAACGAACTCCTGCATTCGCAGCAGCTGCTTTTTGAAGGGCATTCGGAATTTCGGAATAATTCTTCTTCTCCATCGCTTCCGCAACATCGAATAAGACCGAAGACCATACTTTATCTAATTGACCACTGGGAACTGCATTTGTAATATCAAGCTGCAATTCGCGGTTGCCAATAGCGTCCTTGCCTTCTTTTGCAATGTTTTCATAGACATCTTTCAATTTCGCATCCGGCTCAAGTGTAACCTGAACCGACACATGATCTTGATCTATAGTAGGAGCATTCGCCGAGGCGACACCTTCAACCTGTCCAATAGACTTCTGAAAAGGAGAAACGACAGCAAATTGCTTATATAACATCCACCCGCCAAACAGCAGCAATGCTGTAGCAACAGCGGACAACACGAATGGGACAATGCGAAGTTTCATTCTTACTCCTCCTCTTAACTCGTTATATATCACTTCGTATATCATCTCTGCCATACGAAAGTATATCATATATCGACATCAAAGGGACGGTGTAAAAACAGGAAAAGGAGCCAGCCGCTTGCGCGGCTAGCTCGCTGTTTTGGCAGGAAGATGATACTCACTCACAAAAGTTCCCGTACGGAAATCGTAGAATGCGTAGCTGTATTTCTCGGGATTATGGCCTTCTGAATAGAAGACTTCCCACACAAGCTGTCCATTTAACGTACCCGGCTGAATTCGTTTGAATTCTGCAGCCGGTTTGGCTTTCAGCACAGCTTGTTTAATTGAGGCTTTAAGTACACCTTCAGATTCCTTGACAATCTGCACGGCCTTATCCGGGCCAATTAACCATACGTATATCACTTCATCCGCGTCATTCTCGCCCTTCACGATCCAAGAAGTCGTATCCCAAACCTGCTTCGTGATGGACGTAACTTTGGTCAAGCTTGCTGCTTTCTGAGCTTGCTCGCGGATCGGACTCTCAGAGTCCCAGAATGGCTTTTGAATCGTATTGTAGTACATGACTACAATCGCGATAACAGCCAGCAAGGCAACAAGAATCACAGCCAGCCAGCGCTTCGGATTCATGACCGAAGAACGTTTTTTAGATGTCGCCCTCATTATGCTTTCAGCAGCCGCTCGAAGCTTGCTTGTGCCTCGTAACGGATTTTCTCTTCATCCATTAGCGTACACTCACCATTTTGAACAACTTTACGGCCATCCACCCACACATGTTTAACATCTCGTCCTGAACCGGAGTAAACAAGATGCGATACGATATCTGTCAAGGGATAATAATGAGGCTGCTCTATGTCGATGGCAATGAAGTCTGCTTTCTTGCCTTCAACCAACTGGCCAATTTTTTCTTCCTGCCATATGGAAAGTGCACCATATACCGTACCCATGCGTAAAGCCTCCATCGCAGGGATAACGGTTGGATCACCGGATACTCCTTTGTGGAGCAGCGCAGCAAATTTGATTTCTTTAAACAGATCCAAATTGTTATTGCTCGCAACACTATCCGTACCAAGCGACACGGTAACGCCTGCGCGCAGCAGTTCAGGTACTCGAGCTATGCCGCTTGCCAGCTTCAGGTTGCTGACAGGATTATGGGATACAGCTACTTTACGGTCAGCCAGCAATGCAATTTCTTCATCATTCAAATGTACCGCATGAGCAACAAGTGCCGGCCGCGAGAAAAAGCCCAGTTTATCCAGATGCTCGACAGGACGAGAACCGTAATCCCGGACATTTTGCTCCACTTCGGCAAGCGTCTCGGACATATGGGTATGAACAGGCAAATCATAATCATGAGCAGCCTGAACAAATTTTTCAATGTAATCCGGTGGGCAAGTATAAGGGGCATGCGGTGAGATCATCGTTGTAATTCGTCCATCCGCTTTACCGTTCCAATCTCGCGCAAAAGCAATTGCTTCTGTCAGCTTCGCCTGCTGGATCTCCTCGGAACAAAGACCAATAACACCACGTGTCAAACAGCCGCGAATACCCGATTGCTCAACCATTGCTGCCACTTGGTCCATTCGGTCATACATATCAACAAAAGCTGTTGTACCCGTCTTCAGCATCTCGACAATAGCCAAAGCACTGCCTGCACGAGTATCTTGATCGATATATTTGCCTTCCATCGGCCACATTTTTTGCTCGAGCCATACTTGCAGGTTTTGGTCATCAGAGTAACCACGGAGCAGGGACATAGCCGCATGGCCATGTGTATTAATAAGGCCCGGCATAAAAGCAAGCTTGCTGCCGTCTAATCGTTCCACTTGTTCATCCAGCCCAGTTGGAGCTGTCTCACCGATATATGTAATCTGATCATCGGTTACAACCATGTGTCCCCTGAAGACCGAATTGGTATCATTCATCGTGACAAACAGGCCATTTTCAATCCATAATTGAGCCATCTTCAAGTTCATTCCTTTCTTTATTCAAATAATAAGCTAGGCTCAGCAGTTCTCTTGTAAAGTCTGCGTGGTGAATCCGGATATGCTCTGGTAACCGCAATATAGCCGGAGCAAAATTCAAGATCCCTTCAATACCCGCTTCTACGAACTGATTCGCTACATTTTGCGCTTCCGGACCGGGAACGGTAATAATGCCGATCCGGATATTATTTTCCTCTACGACAGCCTTCAGCTTCTCCATTGGCATAATCGGCAGATTATTAATCATTGTCCCAATCTTGCTTGGATGATCGTCGAATACGGCGACAATTTTCATATTGTCTTTCGAGTACTTATTGTAATTACACAATGCATGTCCCAAGTTACCGGCACCAACAAGTGCAACATTAATCCGCTGGTCAAGCTTTAGAATCTGTTGAATCTTCTCAATCAAATAAGAGACGTCGTACCCAATACCCTTACGGCCGAAATCACCGAAATAAGCAAGGTCCTTCCGAATTTGGGCGGGATTGAGGTCTAGCTTGAGTCCCAGCTCCTGCGAGGAAACGGTTTGTACTTCACGGTTGTACAATTCGTTTAACACCTGCAGATAGATGGGCAGCCGTCTGACGACGGCCTCTGATATTTTCGCCTGCTTCACCCGTTTGCCCCCTCTTCCGATTGCAGCCATTCCCGCATTCGCGCTACCATCTGATCCGTATGCATGGTTTCAATCTTTGGACCAGGCAATGAATAGAGGAAATGTTTGCCGTAATACGTATCAATGACTCGCGTATCGTAGATAATAACAATCCCCTTGTCCTTCGTCGTACGAACAAGTCTTCCGAAGCCCTGCTTGAAGCGGATAACCGCTTGTGGAATCGATAGCTTCATAAACGGATTTTGCTTTTGCTTCTGCAATAGCTCCGACTTTGCTTCAACTAGCGGATGATTCGGCGGTTGGAAAGGCAAACGGACGATCGCAAGGCAGGTCAATGCCTCACCTGGAATGTCTACCCCTTCCCAGAAGCTGCTAGTGCCAAGCAAAACCGTTTCGGGCGACTGGGTGAACCGTCTCGTGAGCTTTGTCCGGTTACCGCTGTCAATACCTTGTCCTAGCACTTGAATACCCGAGCCTGCCAAGGCTTCCTTAAGTGGCTCATAGACCTGCTTCAGCATCCGATATGAAGTGAACAGCACAAGCATGCGTCCTTTTGTTTCTACTGCTGCATCCGCAAGCGAGTCCACCAACATAGTAGTAAACTGCTGATCGCCCCCAGCACCTTTTAGAGTTGGGAAATTACGCGGAATAATGACCAGAGCCTGTTCACGATAATTGAACGGCGAAGGAAGCTGAACGGTCTTGAGCCGATTATTTTCTTCAAAACCTTCTAGTCCGAGCTGCTCCTCCGCATACTGGAACGATTTATGAACAGACAATGTTGCAGAAGTAAGCACAATGCTGTCCTTCACATCAAAGAAATATTGCTGAAGCTGTTTGCTGACATCTACCGGAACAGCATAAAGATGAACAGACCGATAGCGGTAAGCCATGCTCGCTTCAATCCAATACACTTCCGAATTTTGCTCCATCTTGAGGAAGGTACGCAGATCATCCTTTACTCTAGTCAAATCACGAACAACGCCATTGAGATCTGTGATAAGTCCTTGAATTGTCTGGTCATCGAGTCTTTCTTTAATATCCGATGCCATTTTATCCACTGTCTTAACGACCCGGCTGAGCTCGGTATGCACATTTGTTTCTATATTCAATACATCGTCCCAGCCTGCCGGAGGGGTGTCACTGCGCAATCGGCAAACCGCCTGACCGTTATCATTACCGGCCTCTCCAGACTCGCCAACAAAGGCATATAAGAGCTCAAACAGCTTATCCCAGTGCTCCTTGACGTCTTGGAAGATCGGAATAACCGTATCAATGGTTTCCGTCCATGCTTGTACCCGCTCATCATCTTCCTGCTGCAAACGCAGTCTAAGTGCTGGCAAGAGACCAGAACGATTATCTTTAAATAGTCTTGTCGTTTGATGTGCTAAGGAGAAGTAATTAATTTGCATGCCAAGATGTTTGCCGGCTACCTCTTCTACATGATGAGCCTCATCAATAATTAAGTGGCTATACGATGGAAGAAGCCTATGATCCGCTTGAACATCCGTAAACAGCATGGAATGATTCGTGATGCATACATCAGCAATATTGGCTTCATGCTTCGCGCGGTGATAATAACAACGCTTGAACCATGGACATTGGCGATTTAAACAGGAATCCGCGTCACTGGCCACCGTCGACCAGAAGTCAGATCCTTTATTGCCGAAGTTGAGCTCCTCTTGATCTCCGGTCTCAGTCTCGCTGAGCCAGACCACCATTTGAGAAGCTGTAATCGCATCATCGATGGGAGCAACTAGATCCTTGGTATTAATTTTACTTTCAAATTTACGCAGACATAAATAATTGCCTCTTCCCTTAAAGATGGAGGCACGGAAATCAAAAGGCAGTATCTCGCGAAGAAGCGGTACATCTCGATGCCTCAGCTGCTCCTGCAAATTGATGGTATGGGTGCTTACAACAATTTTACTTTCCTGTTTAATCCCGTAATACAAAGATGGAATCAGATAACCAAGTGATTTGCCGGTTCCTGTCCCCGCTTCAATCAGCAGATGCCGGTCATTGCAGAGCGAGTCATATACCTCATGAAACATCGTCGTCTGCGCTTCCCGCTCCTCATAGTTCGGGTATTTCTCCATGAATCGCTGCTTGATGCCGTCCAAATATTGCTCAAAAGACATATCCTTCAGCTGATCCGCTTCCTGATCTGCACGTGCTGGCTGCTCTTCGGTCCATTCACCAGCCTTCAGGGCAAACTGATTGAAATACTGATAAGTATTCATATCAATGGAGGTGTGAAGTTCAGCTTGTTTTTGGATTTCGGCCATAAACCAGCTTAGATCGCTTCCGTTGTCTATAAGAAAGGATAGCCGCTGCAAAGTAAGCAGCGGCAATTTCTTAAGCTTCCGAACCGATTGGGCGAATAATTGCGCAGTCGCTATCGCATCGCTATCTGCTCGGTGATGCTGTTCATGGGTAATGCCAAACAGCTCCGTGACAGCGCCAAGCTGATACGTAGTAATCGAAGGATACAGCACTCTTAGCAGCTCAATCGTATCAAGTCTGCGACCGATAAAGGGATGATACCCGCATCGGTCGAGAGCCTGATTCAGAAAGCCTGCGTCAAAGTTTACGTTATGAGCAACGAGTACAGCATCCTCTAAATGAGGGATGAGCTGCATAAGCACCTCATCCAGCTCAGGAGCGTCCGCTACCATAGCAGCATCGATACCCGTTAACTGCGTAATAAATGCCGGAATTTCTATTGTAGGACGAACGAAGGAACTAAACGTTTCCTCGATTTCAAGGTCTTCATTCAGCACGGCTAAACCGACCTGAAGGATATCGTCACCAACGCCATGTCCTGTCGTCTCTAAATCCAATACTGCAAATTTCATTAATTTTCTATCCCCTCATAAGCAGCAAAGCTCGGTACTGCCGAAAAATAAGGATAATTGCTGCGGTGTTTCTTTACAACATTTTAAATTGTTTAACGGGTCTTTAAAGCTTGGGCAAGTTTCATATGCCTTCAGGAAAAAAGATTCTGCCTGCTCCATATTCATATAGATCGCTTGAATGCACCMAAGGGCATTATAGCCTAAAGCACGCCATTTCGGATAGTCCGTTAATGAAATCAGCAATTGGAAATGTCTTTGTGCCTCACTCCAGTTTTGAAGATGCATGTTGGTCATCGCCAGATAAAGCCTCGCCAGATTGCATTCCGGAAGGGTTGAGACTGCTGATTGAAAATGAATGGCAGCATCGGAAAACATAAATAATTTATAATATCCCTGCCCTTTCGAAATCATCATGGCGTACTCATACGGAACTTCCATATCAAGCTCAGCGTTATAAGCTTCTTCGGCTGTGACCGGTTCTGGCTTCTCTGTCTGCTTGACTGTCTCAGGCACCGAAGGCACTGACGATGATGACGTTTGGGTATCGCCTAATTCTGTGCTGCTCTCCATGGCCATTGAAGGCGGCGGTGTCATTTTCGATGGAGGAACTTCAGGTGATCCTGATTGCTGCTCCACAAAACAAGAAAACTTTTCTTCGAAGTCAATCCATTGCTCGACAAGGGAATCGCTCATTTTTTTAAGTGTTGCCATTTGCTCGTCATATTGAAGCTTCTGATCACCAGTTGCAGTTGGATACACCTCGATCAGATGGTCAAGCATTTCATTCATGGCTTCGAACATTTGCTGAAACATTTTACGCATCCCGCCTTCACCAAAGAATTGAGGAGTGTTATGCTCATTCTTTGTTTCGGCAGGGCTTTTCATACCCCGTACCAATCGTTACATAGTGCTGGAACTGAAGCGTTAAAGAACTGTCGCGTGAATTTCCTCAGACAGACTTTTGAGTGGTCGGTTATCACTGTCCAGAATGGTTACAATCGGCTTATGCACTCTTGCTTCCTCGTCGGTCATGGACGCATAAGAAATAATAATAACCTGGTCTCCAGGCTGAACCTGGCGAGCAGCAGCACCATTTAGACAAATAACACCTGATCCGCGCTGTCCCGTGATGACATATGTCTCAAACCGTGCACCATTATTGTTATTTACAATCTGAACTTTCTCATTTTCCCAAATGTCTGCTGCATCCATTAAATCCTCATCAATCGTAATACTGCCTACATAGTTTAAATTTGCTTCAGTTACGGTTGCCCGATGAAGCTTTGATTTCATCATTGTTCTATACATGATCCTTCACCTCTACGACTACATTTGGTACAAATAAGGCATTATCAATTAATCGGGTCGACCCAAATTTTACGGCAAGTGCCAGAATATATTTGTTTTCTTCAAGCTCAATCGGCTCATTCCATACAGGCTGCTCCAAAGAAGGATAAGTCAACCATTCCACATAGTCAATCTCCGCTTGGCCTGCTTCGTTGATTTTAGCTTTTACGCGTGATACCAGTTCTTCGGATGTAATTCCCGGTTCTTTCGCCCATTGCTTCGCAAGAGCCAAAGACTGCGATAATACAACCGCTTGCTGCCGATTCTCTGCTGTTAGATAAACATTACGCGAGCTAAGCGCAAGTCCATCCGGTTCCCGGACAATTGGACAAGGAATGATCTCCACAGGAATATTCAAATCATCTGTCATTTGCTGAATAACTGCAATCTGCTGTGCATCCTTCATTCCGAAATATGCTCGATCAGGCTGTACGAGATGGAACAACTTACTCACGACAAGTCCAACGCCGTCAAAATGTCCTGGTCTTGAAGCACCGCATAAACGTTCAGTAAGCTGACTTACGATAACTGAAGTACGAGGCTTCGCAGGATACATGTCCTTCACTTCCGGCATAAAGACAATGTCGATGCCATTCTCTTTCGCAATAGCAAGATCTCGTGCCTCATCCCGCGGATAACGTTCAAAATCTTCATTAGGCCCAAATTGCATGGGATTCACAAATATAGATAATACCGAAGCTGTATTCTCAGCAGCCGATTGACGCATTAAGCTTGCATGACCTTCATGTAGAAATCCCATTGTTGGTACAAGACCGATAGTAGGGTGATTGGGTGATTGTTTGATTTTAAAAAGTTCGTTTTTCAGTTCAGCTATGGTTCGACACAAAATCACGCTTGGGGGACTCCTCTCCGCTTGCTTGATTGCTGCTGTTATTTGCAGCTGATCCAGCACCATATAGATGATTGATGACTGTCGTCTTAGCGCCAAAGGAATGCTCCTCCGCAGGGAATACGCCAGCTTTCACTTCGTTTACGTAGCTGCTGATGGCACTACGAATGGTTGATCCGATATCCGCATAGGTTTTGACCATTTTTTTCTCGATATAAGGTGATGAATATTGCAAAATATCATGATAAACCAATACCTGACCATCACAACCACGGCCTGCGCCGATGCCAATGGTCGGAATCGACAATTCTTTGCTGATGGCTTCTGCTAAAGGCTCCGTAACGAGCTCCAGCACGATAGCAAATGCTCCAGCAGCTTCAAGCGCCTTGGCATCCTCCATCAGCTTTTCTGCCTCACGTTCGAGTTTGCCTTGAACCTTGTAGCCGCCAAGCTGATGCACCGATTGCGGTGTTAAACCGATATGACCCATTACAGGGATCCCGGCTTTAACCAAAGCTTCTACTTCAGAAGCAATATCCGTACCGCCCTCCAGCTTAAGAGCCTGGGCTCCGCCTTCCTGCATCAGCCTTGCTGCGTTACGCAGCGTAGATTCCCGACCAATGCCATACGTCATGAAAGGCATATCTGTAACAATAAACGTATTCTTGGCACCGCGTGCTACGGCGCGTGTATGGTAAATCATATCCTCGAGCGTGACCGGAATCGTTGTATCGTATCCGAGTACAACATTCCCTAACGAATCGCCGACCAGAATAACATCCAGGCCAGCTTCCTCCGCCAATACGGCAGATGGGTAATCATACGCGGTCAGCATCGAGATTGGATTTTTGTCCTGCTTCATTTTCTTGAGGTTGGTAATTGTCAGACGCTTCCTCATTACGCTTCATCCCCTTTAAGTTTTAGGATAAACACAAAAAAACCTTTTAGCCGCTGCTAAAAAGGTTCCCGAACTAAAAAGGAAACGTATGCTAAGTCTTTGCTTCCTTCTGTCTCGGTCCCTACGGCTCAGAGCAGAGTTTGCCTTGCTAATTCACTACATCTATTACCCTCAGCAGTGCAGCTCTTACCAGATACCGCCTGCTTCTTTCATAGTAACAAAAAAAGGAGTGCCCGTAAACGCCTTTAGCGTACGGGCTCGCCCATTTCTGCGGAAAACACGACAACCGTGCTTCCGTCTTCCTTGCGTACGGTTAATGCACCGCTGGCATCTAGACCAATTGGAACGCCGTCAATTGTACCTTGAGGGGTAATGAGTCGTGCAGGTTTGTTAAGAGATACCGATAACGCTTCCCATAGCGTAATAATTGGACCAAAACCTTTGTCCAAATAAAGCAAATAAAGCTGCTCCCATTCATGCAAAAAGTCGGTAATAATCGTAGTACGATCAAAGCCTTCACCGCTATTGGCAATACGAAGTGAGGTTACTTTATTCAGCATTTCGTCCGGATAATCCAACTTTTCCAGATTGACACTGATGCCGATTCCTGCGATAACATAACGGAGTCTCTCATCTTCCGCTGTGGACTCCAGCAAAATTCCGCTGATTTTCTTGCCTTCGATTAACAAATCATTTGGCCATTTGATACCTATAGACAAGCCAGTCACTCTCCGCAAGCTGCGGCATAGCGCAACTGCAGTAAGCAGTGTAAGCTGCGGTGCAAAATGAATCGGAACCGATGGGCGAAGTATCATGCTCATCCAGATCCCTTTCCCTTGCGGGGATACCCAGCCACGCCCCATTCGTCCGCGGCCATTCTGCTGCTGCTCCGCAATGACGAGTGTACCTTCAGGCTCACCTTCCTCCGCCAGCTTCTGCGCTATATTTTGCGTAGAATCAACGGACTCGAACCAATGAATCGAGCTGCCAAATATTTTAGATTTCATTTGACTGAGCAGCTCAGGTACCGATAATGTGTCTGGCGAAGAAATCAGCTTATAGCCTAATCGGCGCGAGGCGTCAAACTGATAGCCAATGGACTCCAATTTTTTAATCTGCTTCCACACAGCCGTACGACTAACGCCAAGCTGCTGACTGATCATTTCTCCCGATACATAATCGCCGGGATTTTGTTCAAACAATTCAAGCAATCGGTTGGTTGACATCTTTATCAATCCTCGATCTTCCATATTTGAGCTTGCGCAAGCAAAGTTTCTTGTTCATTCGGCAGCTTACCTAATGCAACTTGCAGGAGGAGCTGCTGCAGCATCCGTCCCATCCACGTTCCAGGCTCTTGATTCAAGCCTCCTGCCAGCTGTTTGCCATTCAACTTTAACTGCTTTAAAGTTATTGCCGGCATGTTGTCTAACCATTCCATGAAGAGGTTCGCATGGGGATGAAGAACATGATGCATATCCCATTGTGCAATGGATAACCACCCGCGAGCCGCTGTTTCACCATATTGAATAACGGCATTTGTCCAAGTGAACCGCAAATCTTCACCGTGCTTCATAATCAATTCTGAATGCATGTGCAGGACGGCCATAATCGAGTTCACGCGAGCTGTTGGCAGACGTAATGCCTTTAATGTCTCTTCTGCCTCAGTAGCCGTTAAATGATCAACCATAAGCAGTGCAGCATAACGCATATCTGGATGTTGAAGCTCGTGTATTTGAGTAAAAGGCTTAAAACCATCTGGATTAGTCAGATAAGCTTCTCCAAGCTTGTCCGCTGCAGCTAGCGGGGTACCGCAATAAAACAGCAGTCTGCTTACTGACAGCAGGTGTAACGCATGCTGCGGGGCAGCTCCGCTCATCATACGGTCAAGCTCTGCAAATACCCGCTCCATAGCGATGAATTGAAGCAGCTCACGATGTTTAATTAATGCTCTCCAGGTCTGATGAGCAATGGAGAATCCGAATTGGGAAGCGAACCGGATCGTTCGCAGCATCCTGAGCGCATCCTCTTGAAATCTCGCGTCCGCATCACCTACACAGCGAATCATCTTGTGTCCCAGATCATCTATGCCCTGAAATGGATCATAGAGCTCACCATCAGCATACATCGCCATTGCATTAATCGTTAAATCCCTGCGCAGCAAATCGCCGTCCAGACGGTCGATAAACTCGACTTGCGCTGGACGGCGGTGCTTCTCATATTCCGATTCTGTCCGGTATGTCGTCACTTCATAAGGAATGCCATTATACAGGACAGTCACTGTGCCATGCTGGAGTCCGGTCGGAATACAGCGGGGAAATAAAGCCAACACCTGCTCTGGTCTCGCCGATGTAGCAATATCTACATCCTTGATTGAAAGCCCCATAACCGTATCCCTGACGCAGCCACCAACAAATACCGCTTCATAGCCTTGCTCCCCAAGCTTTTCGAGTACGGGTATTGCCTGCTGCATGATGGTCGGCAAATTGAAGCGTATCCCCATATGTTTCGGCACTTCCCTTCCTGTTCTAAGCCTCACATACCGGAATGGGAAGATCAGCTTCGATCCCTAAAACCCGGTAATAAATCTGCTCATATTGAGTCGTAATCACATCATTACAGAACTCATTGCGCGCCCGGAATAGACATGCTTCCTTGAAGGAGTTATGAAGCTTCTCATCCTTAAGCAGCTGCGTTGCAAAGCCTGCCATACCTTCTACATCGCCAATCGGACATAAGTAGCCAGTTTCTCCGTGAGTAACAAGCTCTGGAATACCACCGGCATTCGAACCAACCGTCGGCACGCCGCATGCCATTGCTTCAAGGGCAACTAGACCAAAGCTCTCTTTCTCCGAGGGAAGCAGCAATAGATCTGCCATCGAAATAACCTGTGCGACATCTTCTTGTTTGCCAAGAAAATGAACACGGTCTTCCAAGCCCATCTGTCTAATCTTGCACTGAATCTTGGACAGTTCAGGGCCTTCACCTACCAGAAGCAGCTTAGCCGGAAGTTGTTTGGACACTCGTTCAAATATATCTACAACATCACTTACACGCTTCACAGGACGGAAGTTCGAGATATGCATCAGGATCTTCTCATGCGGCTCCGCATAATCAGCGCGAAGAGACACTGCATCGCGCGGGTAGTACACCCGTTTATCAACGAAGTTATAAGTTAAATCAATGGGACGAGTGATATCAAGAAGCTGTCTTGTTTCATTAATCAAATCCTGTGACACAGCTGTTACAGCATCACTCTGATTAATCGCAAGACGAATCAAGTCCTTCAGCGACTCATCTTGTGCCAGCACGGTAATATCCGTACCATGGAGGGTCGTAACGGTCTTAAAGCCATCACCAAGCATCTGTTTCGCCAGATGAGCACAAACGGCATGTGGAACGGCATAATGAACATGAAGCAGATCCAGCTTTTCCATCTTCGCAACCTGCGCCATTTTGCTTGCCAAGGATAAATCATATGGCGGATAACGGAAGACGTAATAATCATTAACTTCTACTTCATGAAAGAAAATGTTTTTATGAAATTTCCCGAGACGGAAAGGTATGCTGTGCGTAATAAAATGTATCTCATGGCCGCGCTCAGCCATTAATTTTCCGAGTTCCGTTGCAACAACGCCGGAACCCCCCAGGGTAGGATAACACGTGATTCCAATTTTGAGTTTACGTGCCATATTGGTCGTCCGCCCTTTCATAACATGATGATAATCTATATATTCGACAATGTTCTGTGTTATGTCGTCCATCACTTTTTACCTTTTGTTAAAAATATTCCACAGCATGCGGACGCTTAATCGCAAATCCTTCCGCATACTTCCAGCCTCGTGTTTGACCAAGCAGGCTGTCGCGAGCTTCAACCCGTTCGATATAACGGTCTGTCAGCGGTGTAGCCACACGGTCTTCTCCTGGTGCAGCTGTCTGGAATTGCGACTGATAAGCCATAAGAGACTGTCGCTTCTCATCATAATAATTAGACACATCTACCATAAGCGAAACGTTATCAACATCATTTATGTAATAATAAATCAATTGCTCCACTTGAACAGCCGGCAGCTCTGGCATATAACGGCGAAGCTTGGCATTAAATACGGCTTCCTCAACTAGCTTGCTGCAAGCGATATGATCGGGATGACGGTCTACCCAGTAAGGGGCGAATACTATCCGCGGCCGGGTACGGCGAATTTCTGCTACGATTGCATCAATATGTGATTTTGTCATTTCCAAACCACGATCTGGCAGTCCCAGATTCGTACGGGTATATAGACCAAGCACCGAGGAAGCATTGGAAGCTTCCTGCTTCCTAAGCTCCACGGTGCCGTTTGAAGACATTTCCGCTTCGGTCAAATCACAAACTCCAACCCGTTTACCAGCAGCCGTATATTTCGCAATAGTGCCGCCCATTCCGATCTCTGCATCATCCGCATGAGCACCAAAGACGAGAAGATCTAATGGTGCACTCATGGCTGATCAATACCTGGTTTATATTTATGCACAAGCTCACGCCAAGCAAAGTCTCCACGTGCAAGCGCCCTTACTAGCAGTTCTGCTGTAGCCACATTTGTTGCAACCGGAATGCCCTGCACATCACAAAGACGAAGCAAAGCAATGATATCCGGCTCGTGAGGCTGCGCCATAAGAGGATCACGCAAGAAGATGATAAGATCCATCTCATTTTGAGCAACCATTGCCCCGATTTGCTGGTCACCGCCAAGAGGACCGGACATAAAGCGATGTATTTTAAGGCTCGTTTGTTCCATGATCCGAGTACCCGTTGTACCCGTGGAGAATAATTCATGGGGAGCAAACACGCTTTCATAAGCAGTTACAAAGTTAACCATTTCTTCTTTTTTGCGGTCATGCGCGATAAAAGCAATTTTCAACATCTACAATCCCCACTCTTTCTACGCTGTATAAGAAATTAATCCATTACATGTTCAAAACCATAAATCAAACCACTGTAAGTCATGATTTTTTTGATCGCAACATTAACGCCAGGCATGTAACCAGCACGGTCATATGAGTCATGACGAATTTTCAGCGTTTGACCATAGCCGCCAAATACAACCTCTTGCTGAGCAAATACACCTGGAAGCCTAACACTATGTATACGGAAGCCATTATAATAACCTCCGCGAGCCCCTTCGATAACTTCTTCTTCATTTGGGTTACCTTGACGAAGCTCTTCGCGTACTTGTGAGATTAATTCGGCAGTCTTGATGGATGTACCCGATGGTGCATCCAATTTCTGATCGCCGTGATACTCAATAATCTCGACATGCGGCAAATATTTGGATGCCTCTGCTGCGAATTTCATCATCAGAATGGCGCCGATGGAGAAGTTCGGGGCAATCAAACCACCCAGCCCTTTCTCCTGGCAAAGCTTGTCCAGCTCTTCGATTTGTTCAGGCGTAAAGCCTGTTGTGCCCATAATAGGCCGGACGCCATATTCAATCGCGACCTTTGTATGCTGATAAGCTAACGCAGGCACTGTAAAATCAACGAGTACATCTGCCTTTGCGCCGCTTAGTGCTTCTTCAATAGTTGCGCTAACGGTAACTCCTGTATTCGATTTGCCTGCAAATATACCAGCATCCACAGGACCTGCTGAAGGAGCGACGGCAGCAACGAGCTCAAGCGCCTCGTCCTCCAGCACCATTTTCACAACTTCACGGCCCATTCGGCCGCTTGCTCCGATTACTGCTACCTTAATTGCCACCAAGATCACCTAATCTTTCTGTTGTTGTTTGCCCATCACCCGTCTGCGCATCATTCTGCGCTTCCGATTTACATCAGCGAACAATCTCCGCGCTGCGGAATGTCCGGGGTT
The DNA here is from genome assembly GCF_052113225.1 of Paenibacillus sp. YAF4_2. Taxonomy (NCBI): domain Bacteria; kingdom Bacillati; phylum Bacillota; class Bacilli; order Caryophanales; family Paenibacillaceae; genus Paenibacillus; species Paenibacillus sp. YAF4_2. The sequence goes on along the minus strand of NZ_JBFRCT010000002.1, from coordinate 686,912 downwards.
TAGTCTAATTGCTTCTCTGGCATTAACCACCGAATCTTCAATACGGCCCATCTCCGAGTATGTCAAGGCAAGTAAATAAAAGGCCTCGAAACTAAGCGGATCAAGCTCTGCCGCCTGTTGAAGCAGGGGCAGGGCATCCAGGTACCGTGATGGTTCTTCAGCAAGCTTAAGCTCTGCCGAGGATACCAAAAGTCTCGACTCAATCGTATGCAGATGGTATAAATATTCGGGATGATTACCTTCAAGCTCTATTGCTTGCTTCGCATATTGATGCGCCTTGCTCCATTTGCCGCTTCTGGCACATGAAACCGCACATTTATGTTGATAGCTCGCATTAAGAGGTTCTGCCGCTATCGCTTGCTCGAACCAATAAATCGCCTGTTCAAAATCACTATTTAGAATAAACTCATACGCCTTTTTCACGCAGCTTTCCCCGTCCATATGCCCATCCTCCTTGTACACAGGTTGATGGTACAGCATATGTAGGAGGGTGTTCTACTGTTCGGCGTTTTTTCTCGTCCAGCGGTCAGCGTCCCGAGTATTGAATTTATTCATGACTTTGTTATGCGCTTCCGTCAGGTCTATGTTGAGAGAATTCGCAAAGCAGGACAGAATAAATAAAATATCGCCAAGCTCCATCTCAATGGAGTTTTCTTCTTCATTGGGCTTTTTCGGCTTTTCGCCATAATAGTGATTCACTTCTCTGGCGAGCTCGCCTACTTCTTCACTCATTCGTGCCATAAGAGCTAATGGGCTGAAATAGCCTTCTTTAAATTGACCGATATAAGCATCTATTTCGCGCTGGATATCGGCTAACGATTTATCTGTCATTGCTGATGACCCTTTCTTCCTTATGTATAACGCTAATAACACCTATGTTAACGTAAAGAAGCAATGAAAACAATGTTTTTTGAGCCGTTCATTAAGCTATAATACTTAAATAGCTTGTTCATGAACTTAAAAGGAGTCCCTCATTATGCCACGGAAATACATGCTTCAACTTCGAACCATATTACCCATTCTATTGGGTACAGCCATCTATGCCTTTGGGCTTCATTATTTCGTGATACCAAATCAACTGATGGAAGGCGGCGTGACTGGTATCGCCGTCCTGCTAAACTACGCTGCCGGCTGGCCGCTCTCAGTCTCAACCCTGATTCTGAATATTCCGCTCTTTGTGATTGGCTGGAGGAAGCTTGGCATTAGCGAAATGGCCTACACCCTTGTTGGTGTTATCTCACTATCCGGATTCCTTGCATTGATGGAATGGATGATTGAAAAGGGCTGGATCGTTACGTTAAGCAATTCCCATGACTACCTGCTGGCAGCTCTTTATGCAGGTGTAACGTTAGGCGGCGGATTAGGTATCGTCTTTCGGGCTGGAGGTACAACCGGAGGCGTCGATATTATCGCCCGGATTGCCTCCCGACGCAAAGCTTTTAGTATGGGGCAGTTTATTTTACTTACTGACGCCATTATCATTGGCATCTCGCTGTTCTATATTCCGATTGAGAAAGTACTGTACACCCTTGTTACTGTCTTTGTCGCATCCAAGTTAATCGACTTTATTCAAGATGGCGCCTATGCGGCCAAATCTTTCTCGATTATTACCGAGCATGGCAAGGAAATGGCTGCCCAGATCACCTCTGAGCTCGACCGGGGTGTTACGTTAATGCCAGCACTTGGCGCTTTTTCCGGACAATCAAAAGAGGTCGTCTACTGCGTTGTTCAGCGGCAAGAAATGCGCCGGCTTAAGAACATCATACGCCGTATCGACCCCAGAGCTTTTACTGTGATTAGTGAAGTTCATGATGTACTTGGTGAAGGCTTTAAAGAAGAATAGACTTAGGAAAGAGGCTTTACGCCATATGGCTGCTGCTTATATTTGCGCCAGCCTATGTACGTAAGAACGGCCATAATAATTGCACCTAGCAGCAAGATCCAGCTAATCGGATTCGCCTCACCTGGTGGGGCGATGACCGGTTCCTCTTCCTCGGAATGACCGTTATCAAATAACCGGTTTAGTGAATATTCCAAATCCTGTATCGAATTGTCGGTCCAATCCTGCTTCGTCTGACCTTTCATCCCCGCTTCAAGAAGAACATTGGTATAATGCATTCGTTCCCTTAACTCCTCGATCCGATCCGCAGGCCGCTGCATCGAAGCAGCAGCTTCAATTCGAAGCAAGTGTTCATTGAAGCTATTCATCGCAGCACGGGCAGCGATAGCTCCGTCATCCGTCTGCCTGTTCCATGAACGGTTTACGCGCTCCAAATCCTCCAGCATCACTTTCTCATACTGCAGCCATAGGGCATGTTCTGGACGAAGCAGCGCATCAGTCGTCAGATGAATGCGAGCCGAAGCTGTTAACCAATCCGAAGTCATTTTACCGTTCTTTAACGTAAATGCGATGGATGAGATACTATCCTCCATCAACATCCATCCAGCAGCTTGTCCGGCTTGCCGAACTTCTTGTTTGTCCATAAGCTTGGCGAGCTGCTGTACATATTTATAGCCAGCTTGGCGATTGTTCCTATAAGCTGCTTCGTACAAAGCTGTAGCCGTCTCGTCCAGACGAAGCAGCCCACTCCGTGATTCGTCAGCATGGCTTGTCCCGATCAGTTCCGATGGAAAGGCTTTAGCAACCGTAACCGAACAGACGGTCATGACGATACTTAAGAATAAGGGCAGTACAATTCGTATCTTCATGGACATCCCTCCTAAAATGAATTTATGAAGGGATGTCCATCCTTATGTCTGTTTTTTTGCCTTTAAAGCTAGACCTCCAACAATAAAGCTGAAGATCGTTAAGCTATAGGTAAACCACATCACCTGTGTCAAATTATCCATTAGGGAATCTGAAAGCCATGGGAAAACATCATAAGTATAATCCACCGTATCATTAAGCAAAAGCCATAAGGTACCGATAACAGCAGCCCCTACTCTAGCCTTCATAAACCTAGCGTATAACAGTACCTCAATAGCCATTGCCGAATGAGAACACATTAACATCCAATGCTCCCAATGCAATGGATCTCCCTGCATACTGCCCGCAATAATCATCGATACAGCCCAGATCCCATATTTAATAGAGGTAACTACCGCCAGACCCTCAATAATCATCCTTGCGCCATTAACAAATTTGGAATTACCTCTTGGTGGAAACAGCCAATACAGCAAGGTGATGGTGAAAAACAAGCTTGCCGTCGGACTATCTGGCACAAAAACAATTTGCCATAGCGGGTGGCTGCTGAGAGTATCCTCAATTTGATTTCCATACCAAATGTACCCATAGATGGTACCAAGGAAATTGCAAATAAACATCAGCCATAAAAAGAGGCGATTCAACAGAAAAGATCGGCTCCAAAACCAAGATATCGGTAACCCCATTAGAATGTACGTCCCTCCATATTACCCATATAGTAAGGAAAACTTCGAAAAAAACCTGATCGCATAAATACGATCAGGTTTTCAAGGTGCTGCTATTATTCAGCTGGCGCTTTTTGCTTCGACAGCCAAGTTGTTAATTGATCAATCTCTTCTGCAGTCAGTGTGCCTTTGAAGGACGGCATGCCGCCACGACCATTCGTAACCGTCTCAACCAGTTCTTCCTTCGACAAACGATCGCCAACACCAGTCAAAGCTGGGATTTGCGGTGGGTTGCCTTTCAGATCTGCTGCGTGACAAGTTACGCATTGCGCTTTCTTTACAATATCCATTGCTGGATCGTTAGCATCAACCAGTGCAACAGCCTTATCTTCTTTCTTCGTTGCGCTTGGTACTTCTTGACCTTTTTCGTGGGCCTCACGTGCTTTCTCTTCACGAACATGATGCTCAGGGATCGAGTTCGTAGCTTCCATCTCATGCGTGTAGTGACTCCAAGAAATTATGGTCAAATACACACAGGAAATTAATGTAAGGAACATAAGAGATGAAGCAATTGGACGACGATAGAAGCGGCGCTCTTTACCTGTGTCCAGGAATGGAGCGAGCAGTAAACCGCCGAACATTACAGCTGGAACACCCATCGTACCAAGTACGATATAGTCACCAGATACCCATGGATATTTCAGGAACTGATACAGGAACAAGAAATACCAGTCCGGCATTGGAATAAAAGCTGCGTTTGTAGGATCCGCTGGATAACCAAGCGGTGCACCCTCAGCAATTGTCCATGTCAGGAACCCGACTAGAACGACACATCCGACCATCCATTCCTTAAGCAGGAAGTTCGGTATGAACGCTTCCGATTTACCGGGGTAGGACGTATAATCTGGCGGAATGTTTGGATGATTGCTTTTCTTCACCCGTGAGTCGCCAACATAAACGACCTTCTCGTTCGATTTATGACCGTGCGCCATAATAAATCCTCCCTTCGCTTAAAGTGGTCCAGAGATGCCTTGCTTCCGGATCATCAGGAAATGCGCTGCGAGCATTGCGATCAGAGCGCCAGGCAAGAAGAATACGTGAATCGCGAAGAACCGTGTTAGCGTTTGTGCGCCAACGATGTCGCCACCATACAGGAATTCACCGATATAAGGTCCGATATACGGAACAGATTCTGCGATTTGTACGCCGACCTTCGTCGCGAAGTAAGCTTTGTTATCCCAAGGCAGCAGGTAACCTGTAAAGCCAAGGCCTAACATGATGAAGAAAATCAGCATCCCTACGACCCAGTTCATTTCACGCGGAGCTTTATACGAACCGGTGAAGAATACACGCAAGGTATGTAAAAACATCATAACAATAACTAAACTTGCTCCAAAGTGATGCATCCCGCGAACAATTCCGCCAAATGCTACTTTATGGTTCAAATAGTCAACGCTTGCATAAGCATTGATAATGTCCGGTACATAGTACATGGTAAGGAACATGCCGGACAAAATTTGAATTACGGTAATAAAGAACGTCAAACCGCCAAAGCAGTATACGAAAGCGGAAAAGTGATGAGCTGGGTTAACATGCTCAGGAACTTCATGGTCCGCAACATCCCGCCATAGCGGCGTAATATCAAGACGTTCGTCAATCCAGTTGTACATCGATTTAAACATCTGCTATCAGCCTCCTATACCCGAGAGTTTTTCTTAACAGGACCTAAGTACACAAAACCGTTTTCAATTTTCGTTTCATATTCATCTAATGGGTTTGGAGCAACTGCAAGGTTCTTACCTTCTACGGTATATCGTGCACCGTGGCAAGGGCAGTCATACTCATGTTTGCCTAAGGTATTCCAGCCAATCGTACAACCCAGATGCTTACAAACTGGCGAAAGTGCAAAAATTTGGTTATTCGCATCTTTCGTAATCCATGCCGAAAGCTCCGGATCACTTACGTACCAACCATCGACCTGATGAATTTGGAACTTGAATTCTTGAGGCTCATTTGTTATTTTGCTCTCTTCAACTACTTTAACCCATGTTCCCTCTGCCTTTTTTGCTAAGAGAGGATCAACCGCAAAACGGACCATAGGCAAAACCGCGCCACCCATCATAAAGGCAGTCGTACCGCCGAGTGTATACGACAAAAATTGACGCCGGGACATCTCTTTGCGTTGAACCGGACGATGCGCGGTTTCTTGATGTTCGTGGTTACTCATCTTCTGTTCTAACCCCCTTTGCCAACCATTTCTCGCGTTCAGCCACACGGCAAAACGCTTGACGAACTAGGACATACACTATAATAGCCTAGGTGCTTGGGAGCGTCAAGAATATGGCTCGCGATTTGTTTACCTATAAAATGCCATTCATAAATTTGTTGGCAATTTGTCACAATTAACCTTGCCATAACTTTTGTTTCCCCAAATCCCATTTTTTTTATTCAAAAAAGACCTTGTCCAGAGCTTGGCTTCCGACTAGGATTCGCCGCGATTCCACATTGCCACCACTGCTTTTGACACAGATGACGCAGTTGGAGCCGCTCCATCTTGATCCGGGTATATGATTAGATCCGCTTCCGGGGATGTCAGCCCTTCTTGATTCTTCGCGGAAAGGACAATGACAAAACGGAATCCTGTTTCCTTCAATGAACGGCAAACTCGTGAGACAATGTTCTGATCAGTGCCATCGCTTATGTAATGCAGTGCAGGATAGGTAACGATCCTTCCTTTAAACGGAATTTCGATCAGATCCATAACATCCCTCAATTGTTCAAGCGCTACTCGCGCTTCATGAGGCTGTTCTATTCCCGTCATGCCGGTTACCGGCAGCAAACAAGTGTCCAGATATGGCTTAAGCTCGTCCCATTGTTCATCTGCAATATCGCTAAACTTCATTCCTGCTCCCTCTCCCTGCTTAAATTGAACCTATCCTCTATGTTACCCATAAAGGGGGATCTTGCCAATCATTGCAACAAAAAAACTCCCGCAGCTATGACGGATTGCTTGCCTCCATCATAGGGCGGAAGTTTCTATTTGCGTAAATTAGCTTTTCAATTGATTTAATTGAGCGGCTAAACGGTAGAACGTATCCTCGTCCCCAACGGCTAACGCTTGATCAATCCCTTTGTAAATCTGATCGGAGCGAAATTTGTGAACGGCTTCATCTAATACCATTTCCGCAGCTAAACCTAGCATTGCTTCATACGCAACTTTCATTTTGTCCATAGGATACACCTCCAAACCGGCGTTTAAGAGATCCTATCGTCTTCGACTTTCGTCACGCGGTGATTAAAGTGAAAGAGTATAGGTCAACTTACTTCGTTCTCTGTCACAATCGAACCGGCTCCTACTTTAAGCATATTCACCATTCTGCGCGCCGATAAGTACGATTGCCCCCATTCCAATTAATATGCCATCGCCTAGTTGGTTTCATAGAATTCTAATAGAGAAACATACGATCTTGATCTTCGAGGCTTACCCCTGCGATAAGCGCTCTTCCCATTTTCGTCATCCGGACAACTGGTCCATGCTCCTGATGTTCACCAACACGCAGCATGCCGAGATGCACCATCATCCCAATCAGTCGAACATCGAGTACCATATCCGCCGAATCATAATAGAACGGCTTAATGAAGGGTACTAGCACTTTACGCAGCGATGCGACTGTAACCCATTGCTCAGCCAAACTGTTCATCCAATGAACGAGTGCCAGCAAATTAGGGATAGGTCCTTTGTAGAGTTTCAACCAAAACTTATACAGCTGTTCCATTTCATTAACCGGTTTGTTATGCAGCCGCTCTTCACCAATTGTTGATAGAGCAAGTACCAGATTATTGTCTGCGAAATACTTCATATAGCTGCAGTAGTCATAAAGGAGAGACATCCGGTTCGGATAATGATGGAAATGTCGGCCGTATCCGAAGCGCCATTCGCCTTTGGATGGCAGCTCCTCCTGGATAGCTAGCTTCTCTAATACTTGTCCGCTGAAGCGTTTGTACATTGATCCATCTGCAGACAACTGCACTTCGTTGTGATAAATATAATGAAGCAGATGATATATATCTTCCTGTACAAGCATCTGCTCATCCCGATACACTTGCGGCTCATCCGTATAATGCAGCTCAGCCGCGAATTTTTTTCGGAGCGTATCACGAAATCTTGTCCTTAGATCCTGCGGAACTTGGAACATATAACGGTTCGTTCCCGTTACACCATTAAACAGCCATCCCTGATGCTTGAACCTGGAAATCATCTCCCGCGGTCCGCTTTCTTTAGGCGCTTCTGCCTCTGCCTGCTTTTTCTTTGAGGTACGCTTCGTTTTTTTCTGCGGCGGCGGTTCTTCGGCTGGCGGCTCAAGTTCACCAAACTTGCTTTGCTGAACCCTCGCTACAAGCTCTTCTAGACTGAAAGAATCTCTCGATTCGAACAGCAAGGAGTTCAAGAACCGCATTTCGTCCAGTTTCATACTGCTGATCTGCGCTTCAAATACATCTTTCCGACTTACGGTTGAGAGAATAGACTGAATCAAATCATTTTTGGAGTGACCATTGCACTCACATTGATACACGGTAGCAATCCGGCTTAATTGCTGAATATCAGCATAGCCCAGCATATCCGACAAATTCATTAAATCTCTCCTTTCCGTAAATACCCGCGCCGCCTAAGCTCTGCTTCGCGAGCTTGTTATTTGATTCGCTAGCAATAATTAGTATCATTATGGGAAAATATTTGAATTTTTAAAACTACTTGTGTGAAAAAGGTTTACATCGCGGTTGGAGAGGGACTGCGCTAGGAAATGTTCTTCGATCGCCATTGATTCCGGATCCCCTTCGATTAGATGTCAAAAGGTTAGGAATCCGGTAATCAAAAGCGAACGCTTCGCTTCTACAGAACATTTCCTTGCTCCGCCCGCCCTCCTTCGCTCGTTTACACACAAAAACCATTTAAAATTCAAAAGCAAGGACAGCAAATAGGGCTGCCATTTATTTGGCAGCCCTTAATTTAATTAGCTATGCGCGCATAGACTTTGCAAGTAAATGTTCTTCGATCGCCATTGATTCCGGATCCCCTTCGATTAGATGTCAAAAGGTTAGGAATCCGGTAATCAAAAGCGAGCGCTTCGCTTCTACAGAACATTTCCTTGCTCCGTCCCCCCCCTTTCGGCTAGATTCACGCAAATTCGGCAGCCCGATTTGATTTAGTCAATTCTGCCCATTTGTAAATGAATCTGCTTTAATCCTCATAATGTCATGACCACGCACGTTGGATTTTCTCCAACGTAATTTTTCTTTCTGCCTGCCCAGTATCCATACGTTGGATTCCCTCCAACCTAATTCATCTGCAACGAGGTTACTGGAGCTTTTGAGTCCATCTGACTGCATCAAATCCAACATAGGTGAGCTAGTAACAGCAATACAGCGATCATGTTGGATGAAATCCAGCATAGTACTTCGGAACAACAAAAATAGGGCTGCCAGCAAATCGGCAGCCCATAACTTCTTAAAACAAAATAATTGACGAGGGAATGATCGGCGAATGTATCTCCTGGAGGAGCGCAGCGCTCGCCTTTGTCATTTTGAATACACAAATAACATCTCATCAAAATTCAAAATGACAACAGCGACCGGAAGGAGATACATTCCCGAGATTGACCCCGTAGTCGATCAAACGAAGATCACTTCTCCAAACTCGGTACTTCCTGCTCCTGCTCCAAATGACGAGTACAATTATACAACAATGGTTCCCACTGCTCGTCCTTCAACTGAAGAATCGAATAGGATAAATTACCTAGATGCTGCTTCTCCATATTGGCACATAACGTATCGAACATCTGCGCGAGGAATCCGCCATGAGAAACCACAAGCAGCCGTCCTTCCGGCTTGCGCTGCTGCCACTCCGCTATAAAAGCTAGGCCGCGGGTACGGACTTCCTCATCGGATTCTAGTCCTCCTGCAACCTCACGCCAATTTTCTCCCCAGCGGTCAATTCGCTCTTGTAAGATAAGCCCTTCGACTTCGCCAAAATTTCTTTCCCGTAATCTTGAATCCCCATCAAGAAGAGGAATATTAAGCTTTTCTGCAATTACAGAGGCAGTCTGTCGAGCCCGCTTCAGATCACTGGAAATAACAGCATCCCACAGCTTCTCATCATGGCTTAACCGGTCGGCTAGTGCATTCGCCTGCTTGATTCCGAGTTCATTTAAAGGTATATCCGTTTGACCTTGAATTTTACCTAGCGCATTCCAATCGGTATTTCCGTGTCGAACCATTCCAATAATCATCTTACTCTCCCTGCTTTCCTCCGGAAATGAGAAAACCCCTATCGTGGTCATTCGATGATTGACGACCGCGGTTAGAGGTAAAATAACAGAAGCGCAAAAGGGACTTCGCATGTCCTAAGGTTTTGCATTAGCTTCGAGTTCTAGACAACCAGTTCAATATTAATAATGACATAACTACACCCAGAAGCGATAGAGCAATCCAATATTGCGGAAAGGTCGGGACGACCTGCAGCACGAATGGATCACTGACACTCGCCATAGGCACTTCAAATTCAGCACTGATAACGAAGTCACTGCCAGATGCATTTGCTGTATCCATTAAACCAGTCAGCTGTGCCATCTTCTCTTCGGAAGTGCCATTCTCATTGCCGTTAATGAAGAAAATCAATGTACAAGTAAAAATAGTCAGACATGCGGCCAGAACAATGGCTAAGTTACGTCGGAAGGCAGGCGAAAAATGATAGCTTTTCTGAGATACGGGCAACAGCCACGATTGTTCAGCATATATGCGATCCATGACGCTGCGATTCACATGTTCCATTTGAGCACTGACAACCTCGTCTTCTTCCGAAAGCATACGTATCATTTCTTCGCTTTCTTCCCATAGACGGTATTGTTCCGCACAGTGCTCACAATCGAGCAAATGAGCTTCCATCGCTTCACGCTCGACGTCTTCCTCAGAAAAATTCCCGAAGAAATCGAACTTGTCTTGTACGTCATCGCATTTCATCGTGTGTTCATCCCCTCGTATTCTTCCATCATCGGCGATTCGCCAAAATAAGGCTCAAGCTGCGTCTTTACGCTGGCTCTTGCCCGGAATAACAACGATTTTACAGAACTCACCGTTTGACCCAAGATATTAGCAATCTCTTGATAGTCGAGCTGATCATATTCCCTCAGAATGAGTGCTGAGCGTTGTTTCTCAGGTAAATTATTAATGGCTTCCCGAACCATCGCCATTCGCTCACTGCGCAGCACATGCTGCTCAGGCACCTGGTCAGGCGGGGCCGCAGGCATCATATTAGACTCGTCTAATGGTACATGAGCCGACTTTTGCTTACGCAGCTCACTTAGTACCGTATTTCGTGCAATCGTATACAGCCATGTCGAAAAAGAAGCATCTACCTCACGAAAAGAATGAAGGCTTCGATATGCTTTATAGAAAGTTTCTGAGCACAAATCCTCCGCTAGCAGCTCCAGCTTTGCACTCTTCAACATATGGTAGATAAAAGATAATATCTTTCGTTGGTAACGTCGCATCAGCTCAGAGTAGAGCTCGATGTTTCCGTCCTTGATCTCACGTATTAATTGGGAATCAGTCATGACAGGCGAACCTCCTCACCTGCGAATTCTTCTTCCCAGTTCGATTATGTAACATTGTACCGAACCGGAAGCGAAAAGTTGCGGTCATTATCATTAAAATTTTCAATAAATACGATGTATGTAATTCGATGCTCAATAGTCAAATTCCTTCTTCTTTCGACAAAAAGGGTTTTCATCCATATTTTAACAACAGGACTGTCATTACGTATTGTAACATACCTACCTGCATTAGTCTTAAAAAATAAATAAACTCTCATTTCTTTAAAAGCAGGAATTTGTCGGAATAACAAGGATATGCTTGTCCAATAAAATGAACAAAAAAAAACCACTCCGAAGAGTGGTCAGCGTTCATGATGAACACTATAGTTTTGGATAGGAGTGGAGAGAAACCATACTGTACTTTTATTATATGTATACGCTTCCACTAAGTCAATGCTTTTTTTGAAAACGCTTAAAAATTTTTTCGAAAGCGTTATCGGCTATATCATTCTTAGGGAGCATCCAACGATTAGCGGTGAACAGCCTTGTATAGAGAAATCATTATCCTTTTTATATGCAACAAAAAAAACCTCTTTCGAGGTTTTATTGGCGAACGGTATATCCGGTTTTATCGAGCAGCTGCATCGCTTGATCCAGATCTTCCTGCGTACGAAAAGATAATCGCAGAACACCAGGAACATCTTCTCTGCTCTCAATGATATTAATATTGCTAAGATTAATCCGGGCACTGCCAAGCTCACTAGCGATGTTGCCGATAATCCCTGGATGATCGGGAACGTCCACATAACAATCGTATAAAGAATGAATTATCCCTTTGCGGCGCTCCGGCAATTTGCTGCGGAATTCACCTGCCGTCTGGAAGGCTTCCTCAATTGCATCACCGTCATGGGATTCAAGCATAACTGCGAATCGCTCGACCTCAGCATTCCAATCCTTCAGAAGCTTAAGAAGCACTTCACGGTTATTAACGAGAATGTCCCGCCAAACAACCGGGTCACTGGCTGCAATTCTCGTAATGTCACGGAATCCACCTGCCGCGAGCAATTCGTACAGACCATTATTCTCATTGTAGCCACGAATTTGATTAACGAGCGCTACTGCGATCATGTGTGGAAGATGGCTGATCGCCCCAACAATCTCGTCATGTGATTTAGCATCCACGCTTACAAGATGAGCTCTTGTATGCACAAGCAGATTTCTAAGGCGTTCCAAATCATTTACTGATGTTGATTCATCAGGTGTAAGAACATAGAAGGCATTCTCGAACAGATTTGTAGACGCCGCTTCTACACCGGAGCGCTCAGAGCCTGCCATGGGATGGCCGCCGATAAACGTTGCTCCGTTCAGCTCCAGTCTTCTGCCGCATTCAGCAACTGAAGCTTTCGTGCTGCCGACATCTGTAATAATACAGCCAGGCTTCAAATTAAGCTTGCTGAGTTCCGTTACATACTCCTCAAGGTTGCCTACAGGCACGCATAGGAAGATAAAATCGGCTCCCTCAGCTGCTTCCTGCAAGGAAGTCGTTGCAAAGTCTACGACTCCCCGCTTCATATATTTCTCTACAGAGGATTGACGGTTCGAATATCCGACTACCGTTAGACCAGGCTTGCCTTTAAAGCAAAGCGCTAGTGATCCTCCAATTAATCCTACTCCAAATATCGCGATCTTCGTCATAAGGCTATCCGCGCACCGCCGCTTCTTGAAGAACTTGCTCGAAAGCGGCAATAAACTTCTCGTTCTGTTCCGGAGTGCCTATAGATACACGAATATAGGTCGGATAATACGTCCAACGCGGTCTCACAATAAGGCCCTTGCGAAGCAACGCTTGGAATACTTCACCGGACGGAAGTTTCGCATCCACCATAATGAAGTTACCAAATGCAGGGAAATATTTCAGACCAAGCCGATCGAATTGACTGTAGAAATATTTAATTCCCGCATTGTTCTGTTCACGGCAGAACTTGACAAAGTCATCATCAACTATGGAAGCTGTCGCTGCAACCTGTCCAAGGCGGTTCGTATTAAACGGTTCTCGAATTTGATTCATATATTGAATCACATCCGCATGACCAATCCCGTAACCGATCCGAAGCGATGCCAATCCATAAATTTTGGAGAATGTGCGCAGGACGATCAAATTACGATAATTCTTCAGAAGCTGGATCCCATCCGGGAAACCTGGCTCATCAACAAACTCGCAATATGCCTCATCCAGAACAACAAGAACATCTTTAGGCACTTGATCGAGGAATGCAGTAAGCTCATCTTCCTTGACAATAGTACCTGTCGGATTGTTCGGGTTACATACCCATACGAGCTTTGTACGGTCGTTAATCTTGGCAAGCATAGCCGGGAAATCATGTTTTCCGTTGTTCAAAGGTACTTCAATAATGCGCGCATTCTCAATTTCGGCATTATGCTTATATTGGGAGAACGTTTCATCTGCCATGATCGTTTCATCGCCAGGTGCGAGATAAGTGCGGCAAAGCATAAGTATAATGTCACTTGATCCGTTTCCGAAAATAATCTGGTTAGACTCTACTCCAAACTTTTTCGCAACCGCTGCATTCAGCTCAAAGCTGGCACCGTCCGGATATGTGGCAATTTGACCTAACTCATTTATGATAGCTGCTTTCGCCAGTTCGGAATAACCAAACGGGTTCTCGTTGGAAGCAAGCTTAATTACTTCCTCTAATCCAAGCTCTCTCTTAACGTCCTCAACCGGTTTCCCTGGCTGATAAACAGGGAGTTGCACAATATTGCTTTTTGGCTGCATCGCCATTCACCTCTTTGTCTTATTGGCTAACTGCATGTTTTCTATTGTCTCACATCTCGTAAAGGTTTTAAAGGGTAGGCAAGTAAATTAGGACAGAATATGACAAAGGTACTGTCCTTTGAAGACTTCATTTGCGCAAATAGAAGCATAGAAAAAGGACAGAGCGGTTTGCTCTGTCCTAACTCACTAGCCCTTTAATCCAGCAACAAACTCGCGGATTTGTGCAAGCCCTGCTTCCCTTTGCTTCTCATCGGTCAGAAGGGGCAGTGATTCTTCGATCTTACGAACGATGGCACTGCCAACAACAACGCCGTCACAGATGTTCTCAAAGCGCTGAACCTGCTCACGGCTCGAAATGCCGAAACCTACCGCAATCGGCAGCTCGGTTGCTTCACGTACTGTAGCAAGGAAATCATCTATACCGCTGTGGAACTCTGCACGTACACCAGTAACGCCCAGCGACGATACACAATAAACGAAGCCACGCGCTTTACGCGAGATCCGAACGACACGATCTTTCGAAGTTGGAGCAACAAGCGGAATGAGATGAACGCCTTTTGCTTCTGCCAATTGACGAACTTCTTCATCCTCTTCAATCGGAAGATCCGGAATGATCAGGCCGCTGATTCCTTTTTCTACAACCAGGTTCATGAACGGTTCCAGGCCGAACTGCAGCACGGGATTGAAGTAAGTAAACAAAATAAATGGCATTTGAACGCCGGCTTCACGTGCCTGTGCCGCTGTTTCAATACAGTCCAGAATCGAGATACGGTTCTGCAGCGCCCGCTCAGATGCCCGTTGGATAACCGGACCGTCTGCCAGTGGGTCTGAATAAGGAACACCTAGCTCCACCATGTTGGCGCCAGCTTGCTCGAGCTCTTTAATAATGGCAATAGATGTCGGGATATCAGGATCCCCGATCGTTAAGAAAGGAATGAGTGCCGTCTTTCCTTCTTGCTTCAATTTTGCAAAAGCAGCATCAATCAAATTCATGCCTCTGCACCTCCCAGATATCCCATGATTGCTTCTACGTCTTTATCACCGCGGCCGGACAAGCTTACAACTACGATCTTATCTTGATCGAGTGTTGGAGCAAGCTTTATCGTTTGGGCGATCGCATGAGCCGATTCCAAAGCAGGGATAATGCCTTCTGTGCGAGACAACAGCTGAAGCGCATCAAGCGCTTCTGCGTCCGTAATCGGGAAGTACTCTGCACGGCCGGAATCCTTCAAGTAAGCATGCTCGGGACCAATACCAGGGTAATCCAGACCCGCTGAGATTGAATGTGCCGGCTGTACCTGACCAAACTTATCCTGCAGCAAGTAGCTGAATGATCCTTGGAACACGCCGTGGCTGCCCATCGTCATCGTTGCTGCATGTTCTTCTGTATCAATACCGCGTCCTGCCGCTTCGACCCCAACAAGACGAACGGAATCATCTCCAATAAACGGATAGAAAATACCAATGGCATTGCTGCCGCCGCCTACAGCTGCAACAATGTAATCTGGAAGACGTTCTTCTACTTCCACGATTTGTTTACGGGATTCATCCCCAATAATCCGCTGGAAGTCGCGAACCATCATTGGATATGGATGCGGACCTGTGGCAGAACCAAGAATGTAGAACGTATCCTCTACATGACTGACCCAGTAGCGGAGCGTTTCATTACAAGCGTCTTTAAGTGTACGCGTGCCGGATAGTACAGGAACAACCTCTGCCCCTAGCAGCTGCATACGGAATACGTTCAGCTGCTGGCGCTTCATGTCTTCCTCGCCCATAAACACTTTGCATTCCAGACCAAGCAATGCTGCAACGGTAGCTGATGCTACACCATGCTGACCTGCGCCAGTTTCAGCGATAACCTTTGTTTTGCCCATACGCTTCGCAAGAACAGCCTGCCCAATCGTATTATTGATCTTATGAGCGCCTGTATGATTCAAGTCTTCACGCTTCAGGTAAATCTTAGCGCCGCCAAGATGCTGGCTTAACCGTTCCGCATAATAAAGCGGAGTTGGACGACCTGAATATTTGTGAAGCAGATCATGTACTTCTTGCTGGAAAGCAGGATCCTGCGAATAATGTTTATAAGCTTCTTCCAGCTCCAGCAAAGCATTCATCAGCGTCTCTGGTACATACCGTCCGCCGAATTTGCCAAAGCGCCCGTTATCATCTGGTACTTGGTTCATGTTCAATCACCTTTCCAACGAATAATCTTATTTTCTCGATGTCTTTATGTCCGTTTGTCTCGACTCCACTCGATACATCAATACCATCAACCTGATTACCTGCGAGAAGCTCGCCTACATTGCCTGAATTCAAACCTCCAGCTACATAAAGAGGTACTTGGATCGCTGCAGCAGCCTTCTGATATTCCGAGATAACCTGCCAATCAAATGTTTGGCCAGTACCGCCGCCAGCCGTATCAATCAATAAAGCGTCAATCGCACCTTCAAAAGGGGATACTCGTTCGGCCGCACTTTGTCCGTCTTTTCCAATGGACATAACCTTCCATACCTTGACGGGAAAACTACTCTTCACCAATCGGCTGAACTCCGGTGATTCTTGACCATGCAGCTGCACCACATCAAGCGGAGCTTTGACCAAAATATGTTCCAGCTCGTTAAGATCCGGGTTGACGAATACACCAACCGTTAGTGGTGCCTTACCATTGGCAGCTTTCAGCTGCTTCGCTGAATGAATGAGGCTGGCAGCTGTCTCCGGATCAACTTGACGTTTGCTAGGAGCAAATACAAATCCTATCTCATGGAAAGGAAGTCCCTCCATCGCTTCTATCGTTGCCGAATCCTTTAAACCACAAATCTTGATTCTTGGCGTTGCTGTCATCCTTGCGTCACCTTCACCGGTCCCATAAGATCAATAACCGCTTGTCCAGCATCCGGCTGGCGCATGAAGTGCTCGCCAATTAGTACACCATTTGCTCCTACCGTTTGCAAATAATCCATGTCCTTGCGACCAGCGATCCCGCTTTCACTAATAACGGTAACTCCTGCTGGCATCAAATCAATTAACGACTCTGTCGTATGCAGATCGGTAACGAATGATTTCAAGTCCCGATTGTTTACGCCAATAAGCGTCGCTTTATCGAGTTCTAGAACACGTTCCAACTCTTCCCGGTCATGGACTTCGACCAGAACGTCCATACCAAGAGATCTGGCCGTATCATATAACGCCGATAATTCAGATGAAGTGAGAATTGCTGCTATTAATAGTACAGCATCTGCGCCAATTAGACGAGCCTCATACACTTGACGATAGTCAATAATGAAGTCTTTGCGGAGAAGAGGAATACTCACTGTCTCTTTAATCAAGCTTAAGTATTCGTTAGAGCCTTGGAAATAATCGCGATCAGTTAATACGGATATACAATCCGCACCTGCGCGCTCATAAGCAGCAGCAAGCTGTGCTGGATGAAAATCTGGACGAATAAGGCCTTTGGAAGGCGATGCCTTTTTCACTTCTGCAATTAAACCAATCTCCCGCTTACGGCCAGTTGTTAGCGCACGCTCGAAGCCGCGGCATTCCGGCAGCAAAGCAATTTGTCGTTCATAATCCGAAAGCTGAAACTGGGAAGCGAGATGAGCAACCTCTTCCCGCTTCGTAACTACGATTTTATCAAGAAACATGAGCCAACTCTCCTGTCGTTTGAATAAGCTTAAGCAATTGTTGCTCTGCTTTGCCGGAATCAATCATCTCGGCCGCAATAGCAACTCCTTCTTGCAACGAATCTGCATGGCCGCCTACATATATGCATGCACCTGCGTTAGCGAGGACGATATCACGGTAAGCACCACGCTGCTGACCGCTGAAGATCCCTCGAATAATCGAAGCATTGGTAGCAGCGTCCCCGCCTATTACTTCAGAGATCGGGTAACGGGTCAGACCAAGATCTTCCGGTGTAAGCTCGTATGTCACCACTTCACCATTCCGAAGTTCAGAAATTCGTGTAGGTGCCGAAATACTAATCTCATCGAGTCCGTCGATACTGCTGACGACCATCGCACGTTTAACCCCAAGCTCATTCAGCACAGCCGCAATCGTAGCTGTCTTCGTACGGTCATACAGACCGATCAGTTGACGATCTGCTCCAGCGGGATTCGCTAACGGACCCAGCATATTGAAGATCGTACGAACGCCAAGTTCACGGCGAGGAGCAGCCGCATGTTTCAGCGAAGGATGATACAGCATAGCGAACATAAAACAAATACCGATCTGATGGAGACATTCAGCAGCTTGCTCAGGCGTCAATGTGATTTGTACGCCTAAAGCTTCAAGAACATCTGCACTTCCTGCTTTGCCGGACATTGCACGGTTGCCATGTTTGGCGACACGGATGCCAGCTGCAGATGCAATAATAGCGGATGCGGTAGATATATTGAATTTATGAATGCCTGAGCCGCCTGTACCACAAGTATCCAGTAAACCTTCCTGCTTCGTTTGGACATGGCTCGAATGCTCACGCATAGCTTCCGCAAATCCTGTAATTTCGTCTTTCGTCTCGCCTTTCATACGAAGGGCTGTAGCTACCCCTGCAATTTGTGCAGATGTTGCATTACCACTCATAATGAAATCCATAACCGACCGAGCTTCTTCACGTGTCAGATCAGTGCTGCTCACAAGCTTATTTAGTGCCCCTTGCATCGTCATTGATTCTGTCATCAAACTCATTTTACAACACCTCTCCACTCGTCACATAGTAATCTGTGTTAACCGCCTGCTCGGCCGTATTGTTCCGTTTACCAAAAATCGCTTCTGCTGCCCGAATCGCCTTCAAGCTTGCTTTAGCTTTATTGACTGTTTCCATATATTCACTCTCAGGTACGGAGTCCCATACGATTCCCGCCCCACTCTGTACATATGCTTTTCCGTTCTTAAACACAATCGTACGGATTGTAATACAGGTATCCAGCGATCCGCCAAAGCCTAAATAACCAATCGCGCCTGCATAAGCGCCTCTCGCTTCATTTTCAAGCTCAGCAATAATCTCCATTGCCCGCAGCTTAGGCGCACCCGACACAGTCCCCGCTGGTAAACAAGACAGGAAGGCATCAAAGAAATCCCTATCCTCACGAAGCTTGCCCGATACATTAGATACGATGTGCATAACATGCGAATACCGTTCAATCTCCATAAAGGAGTCGCAGCGTACCGAACCAAATTCAGATACACGGCCAATATCATTACGTCCTAGGTCAACCAGCATCAAATGCTCCGCACGTTCCTTCTCATCAGCGAGCAGCTCCACCTCAAGTGCCTTATCCTCTTCCGGCGTCTTGCCGCGTGGCCTTGTTCCGGCAATCGGACGCGTCTCTACCTTACGGTTGCCATCAACCTTCACAAGTGCCTCCGGCGAAGTACCTACGATAACTTCATCTCCCATTTTCAAATAGTACATATAAGGTGATGGGTTCATCGTACGTAATACGCGATAGACATGCAGCGGATCAATGTCCGTCTCGATACTGAAGCGTTGGGATAATACAACTTGGAAAATATCTCCTGAGCGAATATATTCTTTGGCCTGCTCAATATTCGAGATGAACTGCTCCTTGGTCAGGTTCGATTGTACATCACCAAGCTCTGGGTCATTCGGAATCGTCCCTCCGGTCATAACCGGAACCTTTAGCGGCTGCTGCAAACGTTCAATCGTTGCTTCGATCTTCTCTACAGCACGATTATAAGCTTTCTCGATAGCTGCGTCGGTTGCTGCATGCGGGATATGAACGTTGCCGATGATTTGAAGCTGCTGCTTGAAATGGTCGAATACGATGACTTGATCGCAGAACATAAATTGCAAATCATTCATTTGCAGATCATCAATTCGATGCTTTGGCAGATTCTCATAGTATTGAAGCAGATCATAACCAAAGTAACCAATTGCTCCACCAGTAAATGGAGGAAGTTCTGGCAGCGAGGGGCTGCGATAGCCGCGAAGCTGAGCTTTCAAGAGCTCAATTGGCTTCTCATCGAATACTTGTTTATCCCCGTTATGTTCGAGTATCATCTTGCCGTTCTTACCGTACAGCATCATGAAAGGATCCGTTCCGATAAACGAGTATCTAGCCCATTTCACACCACCTTCAACACTCTCCAGCAGAAAGGCATGCTGCTCTTTCGCAAAATGCTGGAACAAGCGAATTGGTGTTTCTGTATCGGCAAGCATATAGCGAACAATTGGGATGATATTATACTGGTCGGCCAGTTTCGTTACTTGCTGCAATTCATTTGTCATGGGGGGTTCCTCCTCATAGCTTCGTACCGGAAGCGGCAACGAGCATTCTTTCGTTTGAATGGGGAAGGGCATTAAAAAAGCCCCTGCGGGCGCAGGGGCGTTGAATGTAAGATGATGACAATTGAGATTGCACGCAAATAAAGAATAGACCTAAGGCGCATAACAGCATCATGCCATTCCTTGCGCTTTTAGATAACAAACCTTCTACTCTCTTCTTCACTGCACTCGTCTCTGCTCTTCTCATCTCTACTCAACTATAAAGCCTGCTACCTCAACTAAAACCTGTCTCTTGTCTTGCGTCTCTTCTGTACTATTTATTATTAGTTCTCAATATACTACCGATTAGGCTGTACGTCAATTATGATTTTTTTGATAAATCAGGGCGAAGCACACGTGCGCCAGCTAAGTACACATGATTAATTTCTGCCTGCGACTTATCGGTATTATAATGAATCATGAATCGGATACAACGTTCCAGACTGCCTTTAACCGGCACTTCCAGTGCACACATTAAAGGGACAAGATCCCATCCAGCCATCTGGCGGATAGCGATCGCAGGGAATGTATCATCTAAATCCTGGGTAACCGTAATAAATACGCTGCCGATTTCGCTTGGGTCAATTTCATTTTGCTTCACGATTTCGTTCAACAACTCAAGGGTCGCTTGCAACATCTGTTCTTTCTCATTAGCTTCTACGGTAATTGCTCCGCGAATTCCTCTTACACTCATCTTCTTACGCCTCCAGTTTCAATTGCTCAACAATGTCTCGTACCCAAGCAGACTGAACATCCTTCTTAATGTCCACTTTGCCGATCTCTGCTGGTACAACAAACACCATTGTACTCTCGCTGAATTTCTTATCGTGCATCATTGCATCCATAATGGCATCCACATCGAAATGCTCCGGCAGTTTAACCGGCAGGCCAACTTTAGACAGTACACGTTTGGTTGTTGTATAGACTTCCTCAGGTGCACCATAACGCAATCCAAGCTTGGCTGATCCAATCATACCGATCGAGATCGCTTCACCGTGCAGCAGCTCTCCATAGCCGGCAACTGCCTCAAGCGCGTGCCCAATCGTATGACCAAGATTTAGAATGGCCCGAAGGTCATTCTCGCGTTCATCCTTAGATACTACAGCAGCTTTCACACTGCATCCTTTAAATAAGGCATATCCGAGCGCATCCGGCTCGAGAGCCAGAAGCCGGTCCGCATTGTCTTCACACCATGCCGTAAATTCTGCATCCCAGATCAGTCCATGCTTCACGACTTCGGACAACCCAGCACTAACTTCTCTAGGAGGAAGCGACTGCAGCGTATTCAAATCGTACAAGACCATTTCCGGCTGATGAAATGCGCCAATAATGTTCTTCGCGAGCGGATGGTTAACCGCAACCTTGCCGCCGACACTGGAATCATGTGCGAGAATGGTTGTTGGGATTTGCACAAATTTAACTCCGCGCATATAAGATGCCGCTACAAACCCAGCTAAGTCGCCTACAACACCGCCGCCAAGAGCGACAATGGCAGATTTTCGGTCAAGTCCAGCTTTCAGCGCTTTCGTTACGAGGCCTTCCAGCATGGTCAAAGACTTCGAGCTTTCACCTGCAGGAACTACTGCACTTGCTACTGTAAATCCAGCTTCACGCAGATTGTTCTCGAGCGGCTCCAAATATTGCGGGGCTACACGTTCATCCGTAATAATAAGAAGTGGTGATTTCATGCTGATTTGGTGCTTTTTGAAATAAGCTGGAGCCTCCTGCAAGAGACCTTCGCCGATATAAATGGGATAAGAGCGTTCGCCAAGCTCAACTTTCAGTTCGCGCATGATTAATACCATCCTAACTGTGTATATTCCGAGCGTTTTATTATGTAAACATCTTTGCTCATTATAGTACAGGCTGTATACTTTGACAAGAAATGAGGGCTGTCTGTAATCGTTCAAAAAAAGGCGGATGTTACAGTCATCACTGACTGTAACATCCGCCTTGTCTAACTAGCTGTTCACAAATCGTTTGCTCGTATCCAGCTCCGTCTTAAATACCATCTGATTCATCAAATTCGGTAATTGACGACTATCGAGACCGAGAATTTGAGCACATTCATGAATGGATATGATCCCGCTTCGGTAAGCATGAATCACTTGTCGCTTGTCCATCTTCACCCTCCAATTAAGTTTCGGTTACCACTAGTATTGGAGTCGATGGAAAACGGTATACATGAAATGAAAATTACCCGTCGATTCGTCTGTAGAAGAAGGTATCTGCCGATTCAAAACCATATTGAGAAGGCGAGAAAATTTGTTCTGTGCTTCCGACGAAGAGTAATCCACCGGGACGAAGGGCTGCTGCGAATTTTTGATATAATAAGTGCTTGGCTTCTTCTGTGAAATAAATCATAACATTACGGCAAACGATGAGATCAAAGGAATGGTCGAAGGCATCATGCAGCAGGTTCTGCTGTTTGAACTGGATGGCGTTCTTGAGCTTATCCGACACCGCATACATTCCCTCATCAGGCTGAAAATATTTCTGTCGGAACGCCGGCGGGACATCACGAAGGGAGCGTTCCAAATATTGTCCTTCCTTCGCTTTCTCCAGAACAACCGTATCCAAATCAGTCGCAGTTACCGATGCCTTGCCAAGTGCACCAAGCTCTGAGAGAATCATCGCGATTGTGTAAGGCTCTTCTCCCGTCGAGCAAGCCGCACTCCATACTTTAAGCCGTTCGCTGCGCTGCAGCATCTCCGGCAGGAAGCGGCTTTGCAGCACTTCCCACCGGTTCGGGTTACGCCAGAACTCTGAGACATTAATCGTCATCCGATCCAAAAATTCATTCAACAGACTCCGATTCTGCTCAATAGCCCGCCAATACAGTTCGAACGTATCGTAACCATGTTTTTGCCGCAAAGTCGTAAGCCGCCGCTTCATCTGTGCTTCTTTATATTGCGATAAATCGATGTTCGTCTTATCCTTCATTCTTTGTATAAAAAGATTGAAATCCAGATCCTCCGACATAGCCGCCTCCAGTACTACAGCTCGAGAAAAATTAGATCCAGCGCTGTATCGTATGTTCGTAATCTACAAGCTGCTCAGGAGAGAAAAAATTAGCAATTTCCCTCGCCGCGCTTTCCGGTGAATCCGATCCATGAATCAAGTTTAAGTTCGTATGTACGGCAAAATCTGAACGAATGGTGCCTGGGAAAGCATCAACCGCATCCGTCTTGCCAATCATCGCACGAGTCAGGGCAATGACATTGTCACCTTGCCACACCATTGCAAAGGAAGGGCCAGCTGTAATAAAGGTAAGCAGCGGCTCGTAGAAGGGTTTGCCTTTATGTTCAGCATAATGGCTCTCCGCTAGTTCTCTGCTTACAACCATAAACTTAGCAGCAACGAGCTTCAAACCTTTCCGCTCAAACCTCGACATAATTTCACCGATAAGGCCGCGCTGCACGCCATCTGGTTTAATCATCAAAAATGTTCTTTCCATTAGGTTCCCTCCTAAAAAGAATTGCGAAGCAATTCTTGCTTCGTAAGCATTAACTTAAAGAATTGCGAAGTAATTCTTGCTTCGTAAGCATTAACTTAAAGAATTGCGAAGCGATTCTTGCTTCGTAAGCATTAACTTAAAGAATTGCGAAGCCTTTAATAATTACGTTTTCCTACGAAATGCGCAATGTCGATCAAGTTCTTCTTCGCCCCGATACCAGGCAATCCCTCCAGAGCATGCAAAGCTTTCTTAATATAGTCATCGGCAAGTTGTTCTGCCAGTTTAATGCCTTTACTACTTTTAATAAGCGTAATGGCCGGCTTAGTATCAACATTACCGTTATGCTCCCGAATAATACGGATCTGCTCTAGCAGCGGTTCGCGTACCTTCTCATCCTGTAGCGCCAGGATAACCGGCAGCGTAATGTTGCCTTGACGAATATCCGATCCCGGGGGTTTACCAATCTGTTTCTCGGTGCCAAACAAATCAAGCATATCATCACGAATTTGGAACGTCATTCCAACATTATAGCCATACCGATATAACCGGTTCACCGTATCACGGTCTGCACCTGCGGCTGCTGCACCAAGTTGACAGCTGATTGCAATAAGAAGTGCCGTCTTACGCCTGATGCGCAGCAAGTAATCCCGGATTGATTGTTCTGTGTTGAAAAAATACCGGATTTGCTCCATCTCGCCAATACTCATCTGGACCAATGATTTCGACAGCATCTGGTGGATAAAAGGATCTTCCAGTTCTGTCACAATCGTAAGCGCCTTGCCGAAAATAAAATCACCCGTGTACATGGCAATCCGGTTATCCCATTTGGATTTAACGGTGAGTTGTCCGCGCCGTGTCGATGCATCATCGATGACATCGTCATGTACCAGAGAAGACATATGAATGAGTTCCAGAGGTACGGCAACCTTCGTCAATTTATCCAGATCGTATTGGCCGAACTTGCCCGAAAGCAGCACGAAGACGGGACGCAGGCGCTTCCCCCCTGCCTTCAGCAGGTGAAGAGACGTCTCGCTAAGCAGTTCATCACCGAACGTTATACTTCGTTCCAGCTCCTGCTCGATTCGGTTCATATCGCCTTTTAACTTTGCGAAAATATCTAATAGTTTCATTCTTTCACCTGTTCGGCAGAGATTCTTCTTTATAAAAATGCAGGCTTACCTCATGGTCCAGCAAACCAAGTTCCTTCGCATAACGGAAATATAAGGTCAAACCCTCTTGCTGCTTTTGCCCAAAATCATAATTCAGGCTTGTGAAGTACATTTGCCAATAAGCAGGATCTCCGCCAAGCTGTTCGCAAGCCTTATCAATAAGCGGATTAAGATTGTCTACACTTTGTTCTTTGCTGGCTGTGAAGGCTCTGTACAAACGCTGGAAAGCTTCAGGAGAAGACTCCACTGCTTCTTTGCGTGCTGCTACAACTGCGTACGTCATAGCAAGTCCCGTCCAGAGATTCCACACTTCACCCAGATCAATAACTGTTAGACCTTTGCTATCCCATGACTCGCGAATCGCCGGGTCCCCAATTAGTAGGGCAGCATCTGCCGATTGAAGCATCTGCTCGAGATTAGGTTCAGCGGGTTCGTATACAGGATCAAGCTCATAATACTTTTTCATCAATATTTTAAGTAAATTAACCGAGGTTGCAGAAGCCGTTGTTACTGCAATGCGCTTAGGTGGAGACAACTCGATTGGTTCCTTCAGGAATAGAAGGATTGAATTTACTTTGCCCTCAGAGCCCACCGATAAATGCGGCAGAAGAATATAATCTTGATCATTCATCCCATAAGCATAAGAAGATACAGCCGAAACTTGTATCTCCCCTTCTCGCAGCAGCCGGTTAAGCTCCGCAGGTACCTTCAGTACAACATTAATGCCTGCTTGTTCGGTGTATTCTTCAAGATAGTGAAATAACGGCCATGCATTTGCATAGTCAATACGTCCGACACGGAGCGGCTCATTCGGTCTGCCCATCATGATGTTCATCTCCCCATCTTCTAAATAATTGATGCTCGATCGCCATGTTATCAAGCACTTTGCCGACAAGGAAATTAATCATTTCGTCCATAGATTGCGGTTTATAATAAAAGGCCGGCATAGCCGGAATGATTCTTACCCCAAGGCGTGCCAGCGTCAGCATGTTCTCCAAATGAATCGCATGGAGCGGTGTTTCGCGCGGTACGATGATCAGCTTGCGTCCTTCCTTCAGCATGACATCCGCTGCGCGGGTCAGCAGATCATCCGAGATCCCTCTAGCCATAGAGGCCAAGGAACCCATCGAGCAAGGTACGATAGCCATTCCCTCCACCAGGAAGGAGCCGCTTGCAATACTGGCGCCTATATCGGCGTTCGGATGAAATACCAGTCTGCCAGAAGTTAGCGCTTCTCCAAAATGTTTCTCCAGAGCTGCCTGCCGACGTGACGTATCCCATCCCAGCTCTTCCTTAAGCACACGCCAGCCCGCTTCCGTCACAACGACATGAACAAGGTAGTCTGACTGAAGCAGTTCTTCGATAAGCCGTATGCCGTAGATGGATCCACTGGCACCTGTGATACCAACTACCCAACGTTTGGGTCTAGCTTCTTTCGTCCGTTCTACCATTGATGCACCGCCAGCAAATCAACCATCGCGAATACGAACAGGACTACACTAAGCGTACCATTCATCCCGAAAAATGCAATTTGTACACGGGACAGGTCATTTGGACGTACCAGCCAGTGCTGATAGAACAGCATAACAATCGATGCAACTGTACCAATCAAGTAGACCCAGCTCAGCTCGGTCATCCAGAACAAAGCAAAGAACCCGATTGCTGTTACAACGTGGAAGCATCTAGCGATCCATAGAGCACCAGAAAGGCCAAACCGGGCAGGAATAGAATGCAGACCGTTATCACGGTCATATTCGTAATCCTGTGTCGCATAGACGATATCGAAGCCGGCGATCCAGAGCGCTACCGTGAAGTACAGCACCCACGCCGAAGCATTCAAAGAACCCGTAACAGCGACCCAGCCGCCAAGTGGAGACAATGCGATGGTGAGGCCAAGAAAAACATGGCAGAGCCACGTAATTCTTTTCATATACGAGTAGAGCACAAGCATTGCAACCGCAATTGGCATCAGCTTCATCGCGATTGGGTCCAGATTCGCCGCTGCCACAAAGAGCAGGACAAACGAGACGATAATAAATAATAAGACCTCAAACGATTTGAGGAGGCCAGCTGGCAGCGCCCTTTGTGCCGTTCTTGGATTAGCTTTATCGATAGCTTTATCAATAACCCGGTTAAGACTCATTGCCGCGCTGCGGGCACCAACCATTGCAAGTGCAATCCAGCCGATCTCTCCCCAGGTTGGCAGCCGTTTCTCAACCGCTAATGTGCCAAGTACTGCACCCATAAAGGCGAATGGAAGTGCAAACACGGAATGCTCAAATTTTATCATTTCCAAAATAATACGAAGTTTGCGAATCATTGCTGTGATTTCTCCTTTGTACCGATGTGAAGTGCCGCTATTCCACCGGTCAGTGGATAAGCTTGTACTCCATTTAATCCAGCTTGACGGAATAATTCGGACAGCTGCTTGGCATCCGGGAACAGCTTCAAGGAATCCGGAAGCCACTTGTATTCGTCGAATCTCTTCGCCACCCATTTGCCCATCATCGGAAGCATACGTTCGAAGTATAAGTAGTACAGCCCTTTAAATGGCTGCCACATCGGCTTCGACAGCTCTAGGCACACAACCATGCCCCCAGGCTTAACGACCCGTTCCATCTCCTTCAGAACCTGCAAGTAATCCGGAACGTTCCGAAGACCAAAGCCTATCGTGACATAGTCAAAGGAATTATCGGCAAAAGGCAGCTCCATCGCATTCCCTTGAATAAGTGTAATCTGCTCCTTAAGGCCTTCCTTCTGCAGCTTAACCGCTCCCACATCGAGCATATTCTGACTGAAGTCGAGCCCGGTTATATGGCCGGTGACGCTTGCTTTCGCAATGGCAATCGTCCAGTCACAGGTACCGCAGCACAGATCAAGTGCTGTCTGACTCGGCTGGACGTTCATTTTCCGCATCGTAAACTTTCTCCAGGCTTTATGCCGGCGGAAGCTGAGCAGATCGTTCATCATATCGTATTTCGGTGCAATGTTCTCAAAGAGCGCATGCACATGTTCTTTCGAGCTAGAACTGGAGCTGGAGTTTGCTTTTGCGTTCATCTGTTGTTCCCCTCATTTCGTTAAGCACTGGTATGGGCTGCCATCTTCTCCAAGAATGAATCCGCCAAATCCTGAACCACTTTCTTCAACTGGTCGGATTCGAGCTTAGCTGCTGTACTGCGCAGATTATCTGCCGCGTGTTTTAGCTTGGAGACCAGTCTGCTCTGCAATTCATACTTCCCAAGCAGATCATAAATCAGGGAAGGTTCCGGCTTGCCAGCCAGTCGTTGCTGCTCCTCGGGTGTGCCTTCCTGCATGACATGCCAATAAGCCCAGCTTTGATAAAACCGGGATGGTGAATCAAAACGCTCCATTTCGTCCAGCACTGCCTCGCAGCGACTTACATCCTGCAGCATCTCCGGCCATAACTTCACGAATGCCCCCTCCATCATCTCAGCAAACAACTGGAACATTTCGCTCTTAAGCCGGGTTAGTTTGTTCAGATAATCTTCTGCCTTCAGCTTCGATTGCTGCATCTTTATATAAAGATCCATTTTCAATCGGTTAACCTCGCATACGGCCGTACTAATCTTGGATATCATGCTAATCTGTCCAGCTTGCGACAGAAGCGAATAAAATCGGCTGCTGAAATAATCGCCTGCCAGCACCTTAAGTTGTCTTGCTCTCATTTCTTTCTCTGAGCGCCGGTTCTCCTCCGTATCGATCAGGTCATGCGTATCCATGCCCAGCTGTACGAGCGATACGACAAGCGAATAAAGCTCGCTCTTCGGGGCCAAGGCTCCGTGCTCATTCAGTACAGCGTGCAATAACCGCAGCCTTGGATCGGGAAAAGCAGGCAGCTCGGTGTAAGTTTGAATCATGTCATACTCGACATACTTGGATGCGAGCTCGTTGATACGATATGGTTTCATGGGGTAAGCCTCCGAACAGACAAGCGGAATCGCCGCTAAATAATCTAAACTATTATAGCACAACTTTATGTAATGAGCATACGATACTAGCTGTAACTGAGAATTGTTCATGAAATTGATACAATCCTCTATGAAGATCGGAGCGGCGCAGTTGAATAGGTGTCAATGGGACCAAGCAGCTTCTCAAGCTCAGAGGTATAAGTGATACGCAGCCGCTTTCTCCAGAGCTCATCATGAAGTGGATCCGCATCGGCAAGTTCACTTAAATTTTCTTCCAGCCAGCTGTCCGAACGGCGAACATCCGCTGCAAACAACAATCGACTGCTTTCCTTCGTATCCACGTATCGGATCAGCAGCCGATTAATATTTTCCATCTGGGTGAACGACAATCGAATGAGCTTCTCCATATCCTTATACCAGCGTTCCATCTGCTGATCCTCATCCGCACGCATTTCCACGGTCAGCACGGCTTGGCTCCACTCCACTTTATCTACACTTCCTGTCAATTGCAGCCCAATTAACGCATCAACAAGGTTACTGCTCGTCAGTCTTTTCATTTCGGAGGGATGAAATACAGCAACCTCTCCCCTATCCTTGCCCGGGCCAACGCCTGAGTGAGGCAGCAAGCCAATAACCGCTGTTACGGCTAGCGCAGCTCCAAGCGCTGTGAGATAAGCTTTTCGCATAACGGAATCCCTCCGATCAATTTACGTCGCCAATGATCCTTATATCCCATTTTACAACCAAAGTAGTCAAGCTATGCACAAAAAAAACTCCCTGCACACGATATCGTGCGAGGGAGCTTGTCCGTTCCTATTATTATTGATCTGTATCCACTATACCGTGCTTGGTCATAACTGAAGCTTTGCCGCGGATTTTGACCGCTGATGTATGGTCAGTAAATTGTACGATCAATATTTCATTTTTGTCCAGCTTCTCCGTATGATGGAACTTGGTATCCTGACCACGCGTGAGGCCAATCACTTGAACGCCTTGATCCTTCGCTTTTATAACGATGTAATCGCCTTGAGTCGGCTCCATCTTAACCCTCCTAAAAAGAATTGTCACACAAATGGCTTCTCTAGCCAGTTGTGATAATTCTTACTTCGTAAGCATCCCGCCTAAAATGAATCATCACCCAATATAGCCATGTTAGGGCACATTGTGAGGACTTCATTGCTTCGAAAGCGTATGCTTTAAAGAATTGCCACACAAATGGCCTCTTCAGCCAGTTGTGATAATTCCTACTTCGTAAGCCTTTGGCTGCTCTAGCATCCTATTGCTGCGCTCGATTATACTATAGACCAGCGCCGTCATGCAAGACTTGGTAGTCTACACAAACGAAAGCGTCCGAACGCTGGGCGTTCGGACGCTGTGCAAAAGCAATTAATTGGAGACGAGATCTTTAAGAGATTTGCCAGGCTTGAATGCAGGCATTTTGCTTGCAGCGATATCGATCTCTTCGCCAGTTTGCGGGTTACGGCCCTTACGAGCTTGACGTTCGCGAACTTCAAAGTTACCAAAGCCTACAAGTTGTACTTTATCTCCGCTTTGAAGAGCATCGGAAATCGCTTCGAATACTGCATCAACAGCTTTCGTTGCGTCCTTCTTCGACAGATCGGACAATTCAGCCACTTTGTTAATCAAATCGGTTTTGTTCATTTGTTTCACCTCCCTAAAGACAAATGAAGAGTCATCTTATCCCTCTTATTAACGGAATACTTGAAAAATATACCTCAACCTCAAACAAACTTATAGTAATACAGGCGATTTCCAATTTCAAGTAGCCAAGAGAGGTTCTCTACACTTTCATCGATTTTTCATCTTATCCGCTGCGTCTTCTGGACAAATGAATAAAGGTAACGGCCAGCGCGAGGACAAGCACAGTTCCTTTTACAATGTCATTTGCGTAGTATTGCACCTTCATCATGGTCATGCCATTCAAGAGCACACCGATCAAGATCGCGCCAAAGAATGTGCCGATTACATTAGGTCTGCCGGCACCAAGTACGGAGTACCCGATAAATACAGCAGCGACCGATTCCATCATCATCGGAGCACCTGCATCAATTTGTCCAGTGCCAACCCGAGCAGCATATAAAATACCGCCGATTGCAGCAAAAATACCAGATGCGATATAAGCAGCCATACGAATACGGCGCACGCGTACACCTGACAGGCGGGCAGCTTCTTCATTGCCGCCTGTTGTATACATTTGACGGCCCCATCTTGTGTATTTGAAGAACAAATGAACAAGAATGACTGCAACGACCATCAAGACGACCGGTACAGGTACTCCAAGCAATTTGCCTTGACCCAGCCATAGGAAGGAGTCACTAAACTTGCCTGGTGCTGTAGAGCCGTCCGGCATAGGCATGTTGTTATAGATCGAATAACCCTTTGTGTATGTCTTATGAATACCACCAATGATGTACATAACCGCCAGCGTTGCCAGCATATCCGGTATACGGATTTTGACGATAAGCAGCGCATTAAGCAAGCCCACTATAGCACCAATCAACAGGGCAACAATGATAACAACAACAAGTGGCTGCTCATACCAGACCATTAAGGCCGCTGTCGCAACTGTTGTTAACGATACAGTAGAACCTACCGATAAGTCAAAGCCATCAACAGTCAGGGAGAACGTTACGCCAATGGCGACAAACGTTGTGATGGAAATCGAACGTAATATATCAGACAAATTCGCGTAAGTAAAGAAATGCTCATCCCACATCGAGAAGAATAGGATAACTAAGGCAATAACAAGTAATGATCCAAATTTAAAAATGAAATCTAGTGACTTCTCTCTCATGCC
The DNA here is from genome assembly GCF_052113225.1 of Paenibacillus sp. YAF4_2. Lineage (NCBI taxonomy): Bacteria > Bacillati > Bacillota > Bacilli > Caryophanales > Paenibacillaceae > Paenibacillus > Paenibacillus sp. YAF4_2. Next base: position 655,498 of record NZ_JBFRCT010000002.1, on the reverse strand, counting down.
TGCTCCTCCTTGCCGCCGCTCGCATACAGCATCAACAGCTCCTGCGTGGCTTCACCGCGCTGAAATTCCTTCACCAATGCGCCGTCGCACATGACAAGAATTCTGTCGGCAATGCCCATAGCCTCTGCAAATTCACATGTTAAGTACACAATTGCTTTTCCTTGCTCGGCAAGTGATCCGATAATACGGAAAATATCACTTTTTGCACCGATATCAACGCCTTTTGTCGGCTCGTCGAATAAGTACACCTCTGCACCTGTTGGTAGCCATTTGCCTATTGATACCTTCTGCTGATTACCGCCGCTTAAATGGCCGGTTTTCTGCTGAGGAGAAGAGGTCTTAATGCCAAGCTTGCCGATAATCGCTTCTGCATTGTTAGACTCCTTCTTTCCGGACAGAAAGCCGCTCTTCGTTAACAGCTTCAGAATCGGAAGGCTTAAATTGTTTTGCACGGATTCACCAACAAGAATGCCCTGTTTGCGCCGCTCTTCCGGCACAAGGACAACACCTCCGGCTATAGCATCCGCTGGTTCGCTTTTGTTTATGACTCTCTTGCTAATCGATACCGTTCCTTGATCTGCAGGATCAGCACCAAACAGTACTCGAGACAGCTCGGTCTTACCCGCACCAACAAGACCTACGATTGAAACAATTTCACCACTTCTTGCGTTAAAGCTGACATTCCTTACATGGTGGCCGCGCGAAATACCGGATACTTCAAGCAGCGGCTCGCCGATTGCGACCTCCGCCTTCGGGAACTCCTCCTCGAATACTCTGCCAAGCATCGCTTGTACGACTTCATCAATCGTGACAGCTGAAGTAGGCTCGGTCAGGATCTGCTGCCCATCACGCATAACCGTAATGCGGTCACACAGCTGGAACACCTCTGGCAAACGGTGGGAGATGAACACAATGCCTATTCCCTGCTCTTTGAGCTGCCCAATAACACGGAATAACCGCTCCGCTTCCTCGAGGCTTAGCGGTGCGGTCGGTTCGTCAAAAATAACGTATTTAGCTTGCTCGGTAAGTAGTCTGGCGATCAAAACAAGCTGCTTCTCAGCGAGCGTCAGTTCTCCTGCCTTCTTCTTGACCGGAATCGTTGCACCAAGCCGCGCTAAGGTCGCTTCGGCCTGCTTCTCCAGCTTGCGCCAGTTCAGCCATAAGCTGCTGCCTTTACTGGAAATTCGGTCAAGCATAACGTTCTCTGCTACGCTTAGCTGCGGAACAAGAGCGGTATCCACTTCCTGATAGACACAATGGATGCCCAACTGTTTGGCATCCCCGGGTGAATCAATATGAACCTGTCGCCCGTCGATTGTTACGGTACCTTCGTCCTGGCTATATGCACCTGATAATATTTTCATCAAAGTGCTCTTACCGGCGCCATTGGCACCGAGCAGCGCATGAACTTCGCCGCTTTGCAGATTAAAATCGACGTCGCGGAGGGCGGGGACGCCGGAAAAAGCTTTCCGGATCCCCTTCATTTGCAATTGCTTTGCAACACTCATCATGTGCACCTCTCCAGCGTTTCGTTAAAAAGAATTGTGAAACAATTCTTGCTGCGTAAGCATAAGCCTTACTTCGAACCTTCCAGTTCTTTCATCCAGTCTTCATAGTTCTGCGTGCTGCTACCCCAACCATCGATGTATTGGGACAATTGAGTCGTGCTTACTTTCTCGGAAGGCAGTTGATCACGATGAACGTACACAGCGTTCAGTACAACCAGCGGATCGTTTTGCTCACCTTTGAATTCTTTATAAAGCGTACGAACTTGTACGCGGCCGATATCTTTTGGATCTACAGCAGCCGATGCAACCCATGGGCTAGCCGGATCTTGAATCATTTGCAAGTCTTCATCACTCATGTCGATACCATATACTTTAATTTCGGTACGGCCTGCTTGTTGAATCGCACGAGCAGCACCTTTAGCAAACTCATCCCATGCAGCCCAAACCGCTGTAATATCACCTTTGTTCGGGTATTGCTTCAGAATTGCTTCCATTTGTGCTTGTGTATCCATTGCAGGGTTGTTCGCGTTACCGAAAGCTGCGATTTGTTTAATGTCTGGATATTTTTCTTGGAAAGCTTTATATGCCACTTGGCGGCGTTCCATTGGTGCAAAGCCTGCTACCCATACTTTAACAATGTTACCCTTACCGCCAGCGTCTTTCGCAAGCTGCTCTAGCGTCAGGTCAGCCATCGCTTGATCATCCTGTTGCAGAACTGGTACGCCGTCAATTTTCACATCAGCGTCGAATACAACAACTTTGATGCCTTTTTCTTTTGCTTTCTTGATACCTTGCTCCAATGCGCCAGCTTGGCCATGGTCGATCAGAATACCATCGAAACCTTGGTTAATTGCTGCATCCAGGTTAGAGGACATTTTGGCAAGATCGTTATCTGAAGCAAATACTTGAGCTTTGCCGCCGAACTTCTCGACTTGCTCTTTCACGCCTTCTACATATTGTGAAGAAAATGTGCCCGTATTGAATTGCATAACAAGTGCGACTTTCTTACCTTTTAGTGCGTCCAGCTCGCTGTTGCCTGTGGATGTGTTATCTGCCGCGTTCGCTGGTGCGTTCGTTGCAGCGTTGTTAGCGGATTCATTGTTGTTCGTTTTGCTGTTGCCGCATGCCGATGCAATAACTAGAACAATAGCAACAAGCAGTGTCAAAGAAAGTTTACCCCATTTTTTCATGATTTTCTCTCCCTTTTTCTCTAACCATAAATGATAGATGAATTATCTATTTGCTATCATATCATTTTCACCAAGTATGTCAATCGGAATTTAAGTATTATTTTCATTAAAATAGGAAAAAAGAAACATTTAAGCTTGCTTTTGTCGAAAAAGATCGAACTGTGCAACAATTGCCATTATAGTAATGGTTAGGCACAATTGCAATGAATAATTTGTTACAAACAAAAAGAACGGCTGATCCGGCTTGTAAGCCGGTTCAACCGTTCTTTCTTCTAGCTTTATAAAATGATAGCAATGAGACCGCCAGAGCCCTCGTTAATAATTCTTCCGAGTGTCTCCTGCAGCTTGTAGCGGGCGTTATCCGGCATCATGGCGATTTTGCCCTGAATACCTTCGCGCACTAAGGAATGAAGGGATCTTCCGAATATGTCTGACTCCCAGATCTTGATCGGATCTGCTTCGAAGTCCTGCATTAAGTAACGAACCAGCTCTTCGGTCTGCTTCTCCGATCCGATTATCGGTGCGAATTCAGATTCCACATCGACACGGATCATATGAATCGAAGGCGCTGTCGCTTTCAGCCTTACGCCAAAGCGTGAGCCTTGACGGATAAGCTCTGGCTCATCCAGTGCCATCTCAGCAAGCGTAGGAGCAGCGATACCGTAACCGGTAGCTTTGACCATCTCCAGCGCCTCTGCGAACCGATCGTATTCCCGCTTCGCATGAGAGAATTCCTGCATCAGCTGGAGGAGATGATCCTTGCCACGGATTTCAACCCCAACAACCTCCATCAAGATGCGGTCATAGAGCTCATCTGGTGCGTACAGATCAATCTCTGCAACACCCTGCCCCATATTCATGCCGCTAAGTCCGGCTCTTGCGATAAAGTCATAATCCGAGAATTGAGAGACAACACGATCAACATCTCTTAATCTGCGGATATCTTTAACTGTATCGCGAACGGAGTTTTCGTAGTTGCTGCGCAGCCAGTGATTCTCGTTAAGAACCATAACCCAGCTAGGCAGATTTACATTGACTTCATGAACTGGGAACTCATAGAGTACTTCGCGCAGGACAGAAATGACTTCTTCTTCGCCCATTGTCGCAACGCTCATAGTAATAACCGGAATATCGTATTTGGCCTGCAGTTCACCACGAAGTTGAATGGCTTCTTCACCGCGAGGACGCGTCGAGTTAATAATGAGGACGAATGGTTTGCCAACTTCCTTCAGCTCACTGATTACGCGCTCTTCTGCTTCCACGTAAGAACTGCGAGGAATTTCTGCAATAGAGCCGTCAGTTGTTACGACTACACCTAAGGTAGAATGCTCTTGAATAACCTTCCTGGTCCCAATCTCCGCTGCCTCTTGGAACGGGATTGGTTCATCGAACCAAGGCGTTGTAATCATACGAGGACCATTCTCGTCCTCATAGCCCTTCGCCCCTTCAACGGCGTAGCCAACACAATCAACCAGCCTGATGTTCACATCTAGACCTTCGCTGACCCGCAGCTGTACCGCTTGATTCGGCACGAATTTCGGTTCAGTTGTCATGATAGTTTTTCCCGCGGCGCTTTGAGGAAGTTCATCAACGGCTCTAACACGCTCGGCTTCGCTAGCAATATTCGGCAGCACGACCGTCTCCATAAACCGTTTAATAAACGTTGATTTGCCCGTACGGACAGCCCCTACTACCCCGAGGTAAATATCCCCGCCAGTACGTTCGGCTATATCCTTGAAAATGTCCACTTTCTCCACTGAATATCCCCTCCCAATTGATTTTCCGGTTCGCCGCCTTCCACCGGACAAGAGGGCAGGCCAGCGACGCAACTCGTACAGCTTTGTTGGACTAGTAATATCATATTGTCCTAGCTCACCGATTATGCCGATTCCCTCACGAAATCTTTTTTTATTAAATCGGGTCACGTTCTTGCCCTTCCAAGATTGAGTTATATGATCCAGAGAGAGTTTCTATACCAAAAAATCCTCATTACAGATCCGCTGCGGACTGTAATAAGGATTTATCAAAAGCTATAGATTATCGGTTATTTCGCCTGTGTCGTTACTGCTTGCGGTTCCTTATTTACCCAATGATAAACGGGAGCTTTGACCGGTACGAACATATCAGCATCAGCCAAAATGGAGCGAAGATCAGTATCCGCAGTAAGACCATCTTCACCATTCTTCTGAATCGTCTGCATGATATCAATTCCGTAGTCCATATACACATGTCCTTGCTCATCCATGATGGCTGCAAGCGTCTGATAAGAATAGTCGCTGCGCAGATCAGGAGCTTTCTTGTTCATCGCCTTGTAATCTATGTAGAAATAACCCGGGTAGGCTTGCTCACCTTTTGGCCACTCACCATTATGGTTATTAGCGTACTCAGTGACCCAGCTTTGAATATCATTGATTTGCTGATAAGTCTTCAGATTCATCAGTTTGACTTGAGGCTTTGTCTCTTCATTGATAATTAAGAAATAATAATTACCGCCATTCTCGAAGGCTGCAGTCGGGATACTGCTCAAATAGCCTTTGTTCTTCAGTTGAGCAAAATCAACGAGAAACTTTTCATATATTGGTGTATCTGCATCGCTGTTCTTCATTGGAAGCATGCCCGTTTCCGATTGATATTGATCGATGGCCGCCTGGACATTACGAACCGCTTCCTTTGGCGCGGCCTGATTTTGCTTCAACTCACTTTTCGGATACATACATCCGCTTAATGAAAGAACGGTAACCGTAAGAATGACGAGCATGATACCAGATTTCAACTTCTTCTTATTCCACATGACTTGCTGCTCCTCCTCGTTATCGTTCTACCACAAATCATCGCTTTCCTCCGCCTGCTTAGCGAGCAGCTTCTGGACAGCTGCCCGAAGCGGATCAAGCGGCACATCCACCTCTACGAGCCCTCTCGCTTTCGCTTGGCAGGCAAGCCTGCAGCCTAGTTCATCTAAGCCAGCCAGCTTACGCTTTTCGTCATCAGCTATTGGCATCAGATCACTGCCTGGACGAACTTGCACTTTACACATAAAGCAAGCCGCATTACCACCGCAGCGCGTCTGAATAAGGACACCAGCTTTTCTTGCCGCTGTGAGCAATGATGTTCCGGGCTTCACTTCAATGGCCTTACCAGACGGCCAGAATGTCACTTTGGTGCTCATCTAGCAACACCTGCCTGACGATCAGCAAGCAACTGCGTTAATTGCTTTTTCGCTTCCACCGTTAGTACATTTCGCTTTTCCAACTGCAGCCTTAATGTCTCATGACGGGATGGATCCATAATATAATGTTCTACAATTAGTTGAATGCGGTCTTCTCGATTGCGCAGCACGTTGAACCAAAGCTCATGTGCGAGCGGAACAACCGGGACAGCTATATCCCGTTCTTCATGCTGAATAACAACCAGCTCTGAGGATGGTCCCAGCAGCGACCGAACTTCCGTCACATAACGGCAGCCCTTCGCACGCACAACGAAGCCTCCAACCAGCTCTACGGACACTCCTTCTATAACAAAGTGACTCAGCATCGAACGGTAACTGCCGCATTCGCTCAAATGCTTCGTATCCACGGCATAAGGCTCCAGCCTCTCGTGAATCAGATCATAATCTTCGTCATCCGTATATAAATCAATGTCATTAGGTTCAGCCGGCAATGGAAGACCACGAAGCATTAAACCCGTACTGCCTCCTACCACCCATGCTGCATTTGTGCCATTAAGTGCCTGGACGATGGCAGCTAAAGCGCTCTCGATCTGTGTTCTTTTCCCCATCACTGCACATCCCTCCAAGCATAGTCCCCTTAACACGTCAGAATCAAAAATACGGCTTGTTAATCGCTTTGATCGGTATCTCTTTATTATTCACGATAGCCTGACAGGCAAGACGGTATCCTTCTTGGAACTCCTCCGGCTCCATCCGATCCCATTCCGCATCCGTAATTCCTGCGAGACCAGCTGCTCCCTCTTCTATGAAGCAGCGACATCTTGCACAAGTTCCACGTGTACAATTCGAGGACCAGTCAACCTTCGCCTTTAACGCGAGCCGAAGCAGCGACTCACCAACCTCTGGCTCGACAATCGCGGTTTTTGTTCTCCCCTTTAGTTCAATCATGAGACAATGATTCCTTTCACACCAGCATTATGTACGTTCATGCAGCTACAAAATCGCGATTAATCCACATAGAAAACCAAACACAAGCAAAATAAAAGAAATAAAGGATAAAGAAAATTTAAGTACGCCCTTTGTCTTTAATCGGGCAAATGTAATCATAACGGCGGCGATCGCCATCAACCCTATTCCGATTAAAGATACCCACATCTTCGTCATTGGATCCATGAACTAATCTACTCCTAATCGATAACCGTGATAAATGCAACAATTATTATAACATCAAGTATAAAAAAGGACAAAAAAACCCAAAAGCTGCTGAAAAAGAGCAGCTTTTGGGCGTTTTGTGTTACTTAATCATCATTTTGATCAGCGATTCTATACCGCCTATGCTCATGCCGCTTGCTTTCACGGCCTTCACAATATCATTCATCGTTTTATCGGAGACTGGAACCTTTGCCATATCCGAAACCTGCTTAATCAGCTTGCGAAGCTCTTCTTCATTCTGCATCGTTGATGCCGATACACCATTCGCCAATTTTTTAACTGCATTCTCGGAAATGTTTTTCCCCGTTTTCTTGTTTATTGCATTAAGAACATCTTTGGAAATATCTTTAGCCATTCTATTCCCCTCCTTCGATGTCGCTGCGGACCATATAAGCATTAGCCTTGCAACATCATATGAGAGGGGGAATTGAATGGTATAGGCGCATGTCTTAGTCTAGCTGTTCAATTTCATGGGTCTTTAACCGGCCCATCAAATTTTCAACCGCTGATTTTGGTGAATTATTTGCAAACAAGACACTATACAGCTCAGCCGTAATCGGCATTTGAACGTTATATTGCTTAGCAAGCTCATTTGCTGCACGTGTTGTACGAACTCCTTCGACAACCATGCCCATACGTTCCAGCACTTCATCAAGAGGCGTACCGTCTGCCAGCATGGAGCCTGCACGCCAGTTCCGACTGTGCTGGCTCGTACAAGTTACAACCAAGTCACCAACGCCAGCAAGACCCGCAAAGGTAAGCGGGTTTGCCCCCATTGCTGTGCCTAGGCGGCTGATCTCCGCTAGACCACGCGTTAACAGTGCTGCTTTGGCGTTATCTCCAAAGCCAAGGCCATCAGATAAGCCCGCGCCAAGCGCGATAATATTTTTAATCGCACCCGCTACTTCAACGCCTACAACATCCGGATTCGTATAAACCCGGAAATCGGTGTTCATGAAGGCATCTTGCGCCTGCTCGGCTGCTTTCAGATCAGCCGAAGCGACAACAACCGTTGTCGGCTGTTTGCGAATGACCTCTTCCGCATGACTTGGCCCGGAGAGGACCACGATCTTTTCCGCAGGACGGTTAAGCTCCTCCGCAAGTACCGTCGTCATCCGTTTTAACGTTTCAGCTTCAAAGCCTTTTGTTGCATGGACAACCAATGTATCTTCCGTTAGATATGGAGCGGCTTGCTTCGCAACCAGCCGCATTGCAGACGAAGGAGCTACGAATAACGCTAGCTCTGCTCCTTGCAGCGCTTCCTGCATATCTGTTGTCGCATACAGCGATTCCGGCAGAATTACGCCAGGTAAATACTTCTCATTCGTACGGCTCGTATTCATCTGCTCCGCATGCTCAGCCGAACGCGTCCATAGCTGCACATTGTAGCCATTGCTCGCCAGTACAGCAGCAAGCGCAGTTCCCCAGCTTCCTGCCACCAGAACCGCAGCACGCCCTTTATGTTCCGTCTTTACTTGCGTCATCTGCCAATCACGACCCTTTCTTAGCTCCTAGCTTGTTCTCCGTTCCTTGCAGCAGCTTCACGATATTCGAACGATGACGCCAGAATGCAAATATGCACAGAATAAGACTAACCGTTAATACGGGAGCGGAATAATAAAAAATCGCAATAAGGACAGGCGTCAAAGCCGCGAAAATAAGTGATCCAAGCGATACGTAACGCGTAATGGCAATGACGATAATCGTAACTACACCGGCAACAAGGGCCGGTACAAAGGCAAGCGCACAGATTGCGCCAATCGTAGTCGCAATTCCTTTGCCTCCTTTGAAGTTGAAGTAGATCGGCCAATTATGCCCCATAATAGCAGCGAGACCACATATTGCTGATGTCCAATCATCCTGTCCCAGCCAGTGGCCGATCCATACAGCAGCAATCCCTTTACCGAAATCAAGCACAAAGCAAAGCAGGCCTGGGCCTTTGCCCAGAACACGAATGGTGTTTGTTGCGCCTGCATTGCCGCTGCCATGCTCCCTGATATCGATGCCTTTGACTAATCTGGCAATAACAATGCTAAACGATACCGAGCCTAGCAAATAACTCAGAATAACCGCGATTACAGCGTATATCAAGCTTCTTCTCCCCTAATCTTCATCGGACTTCCGTCTTGTAAACAGACGGACAGGCGTTCCTTCGAAATCGAAGGCTGCACGAATCTTATTCTCCAAGTAACGCTCGTACGAGAAATGCATCATCTCCGGATTGTTTACGAAGATAACGATCGTAGGTGGCTTGGTCGCCACTTGCGTCACATAGTTGATTTTGAGGCGCTTACCTTTGTCAGTTGGCGGCGGGTTATAAGCAACCGCATCCGATACGACATCGTTAAGCAGATGCGTCTGAATCCGCATCGCATGTTGTTCCGATACATGGTTAACAACAGGGAGCAGCTTATGCAAACGCTGTTTTGTTTTCGCAGACAGGAAGACAATTGGTGCATACGTCATAAACAGGAAGTGGTCACGGATATTTTGTGTGAACGCCTGCATCGTTTTATCATCTTTATCAACGACATCCCACTTATTCACGACGAAGATTGAAGCTTTGCCCGCTTCATGAGCATAACCGGCAATATGTTTATCCTGCTCGATAATGCCCTCTTCCCCATTAATGAGCACAAGTACAACATCGGCACGCTCTATTGCTTTCATTGCGCGCATAACGCTGTACTTCTCTGTGGATTCATAGACTTTACCACGTTTACGCATACCGGCCGTATCAATGAGTACATACCGCTGGCCGTCACGCTCGAACGGGGTATCGATTGCATCACGTGTTGTACCTGCGACGTCGCTGACAATAACACGCTCTTCCCCAAGTATAGCGTTGACAAGCGAGGACTTCCCTACATTCGGGCGGCCGATCAGGGCTACACGAATAACGTCGTCATCATAGCCGTCATCCTCAAGTTCCGGAAGCTTCTCAATGGCCGCATCAAGCAAGTCGCCGATACCAAGTCCATGCGAACCGGATATTGCGATTGGTTGACCGAAGCCTAAGCCGTAAAATTCATAGATCTCATCCATTCGGTTCAAGTTGTCCACTTTATTGACAGCAAGAACAACCGGTTTACGGGAACGGAACAGCATTTGTGCCACTTCTTCGTCTGCATGTGTAATGCCTGTTTTGGCGTCGCACATGAAGATGATGACATCCGCTTCCTCGATTGCAAGCTCTGCCTGCATCCGGACTGATTTCATAATTTCATCTTCACCATCAATTTCAATACCGCCTGTATCTACGATGCTGAATGCTTTACCATTCCATTCTCCTGGGCTATAAAGACGGTCCCGGGTTACGCCCGGTTTATCTTCAACAATTGCGAGACGATCGCCAACCACCCGGTTAAAAATGGTGGATTTGCCCACATTCGGGCGACCGACTATTGCAATAACGGGTCTTGCCATAGCTGAATGCTCACTCCTTCAGAAATACTCACGCTTAACATCATAGCAAAAAACAACGTTCTTGGCTAACTTTTCATCTTTTAGTGATGGTTTACGATAATGATCGTACCATTTTTCAAGTCATGCGCACTGGCATCCAATATTTTCTCCAAAAGAAAAGCAGTCTGCTGCATCGCTGCCTCATCAGGTGCTATAAAGATAGGAGCCCCACCGCCTATTTTATCAGGCTCAAGAGATACAACTGCAATAATCTTAGCCATTATTAGCTGCCTCCTTATTTACCGACGCTTCTGTAGGCATACGAACGGCAGATTCCAGGATAGGCACCTTATTAATGATAAGCAGCGCTTTCTCCACATCCATATCCTGCGGCAGGAAAAATATCGCCATCCGCCCGTCTTTCATATCCAGCTTAGCCATTGGAATTAATGCCGGCTCTCCGTCATCACGATAAACACCCAGGATCGTGGACAAATCATAAAGAATAGCCTGCCGTTGTCCCAAATTGCTAATTGTTACTTTGCCATTGGGATTATAAGGCGTCAGAATAAATCCCATTCCCCGTTCTTTAATGATTTCTTGGTTAGCCTGAAGGCCAACGTTCATGATATAGATATCACCAACAAATAGATCCGGCCCGTCGACCCGCACTTCCGCGCTTTCTGCACGGACGATATGGGACATGGCTTTCCCCGATTTCAAATACTGAACAAACAAAAGAGATAGAATGCCGCCCACTATTCCAAAGTAAACATTCCAGACGATGGAGAATAGGCATGTAACAAGTGCCGTCATAATAACCAGGTAGTTGCGTCCTTCAAACACCATTGCAATGCCTTCTATGTAGGTCGACCCACGAGGGACTAGCTCCATGCTGTCAATCTTCGTCAGCGTCGTCCTCTCCATGCTCCTCACATCCCTGAACTGCTGTGCCGCGAGCGACAGGAAGGTGATTGCCGTGTAGTCTTTATTGTAAAGTGCCGGCACGGCAACGGCACCAAGCGCTGCAGCAATAACGCCAAGTGAGATATGGATGATTCGTCCATGCGGGTAAGTTGGGTATTGCCTGTAATCGGTACGCAGCATAAGAAGACGGGATACAATACCGAATACGATACCCATCAATACACCGATTAACATTTTATGTTCCACCAAATAAGCATTCATTCCGATGAACTTCCTCCTTTATTCCTCCATGGAATCGGTATAAATCGAACTACGCCTGCACGGGCAGCCAAAAAGACCAGACTAACGACTCTGGAGGCGGCAAAGGCTATCCAAACGCTGTCCCACCATTGCAAGGAACCAATGGCAGCTTCATATAAGTTCCTCTGCAGCAAGGCATGAGCCAACTCCGCAGTGGCGCCTGCGAACAAGAGAACCGTGAATTGATGCTGACCTTTCGATGAGAAAGCAGAAGCCAATACTCCCGCTACAATAGGCCCGTCCAATAATGGATCCAGCAAGAAGAAGACCGGATCTACACTATACATCTTCCTTACACTGCCCCAGATCATACCGGCTAGGAGCGCACAGATCAGCAAATATCCTCTCGAATCCCAGACTAATGGACCACGCATGGCAAGCAAAGCAATCAGCATAAGCAGAATGGTGCCTGCATAGAGGTGGATCTGCACGTTTCCTAGATGAAAGGTTTCCTGAATTGGCTGTAGAGTTACGCACACCGAGAGCGCAATAATAAACCACTTTTTGTTCTTCATAGGCAGCCCTACAAAGTCTGACCATCCTGTTGTCATTAATATAAAAGCCATTAGCATAATCCAAATTGAAATATATCCGGCATTCACCAGCATGATCACCTCTCGTCGACCTATTATGCTCCAAATAAAAGGGGCTATTCCCGATTTTTTCAAATTGAACATAGAAAAGAGGCTAATCCTGTAATCAGGATTAGCCTCTTAAAGTCAACGATATTAATTATTTCAATTTGCTCAGCTTATCGCCGAAACGTTCTGCCAGGGAATAGCTCATGCTCGAGCTGTTCAAGCTGACATTCGGGTTGTTACCCAAATCTTCTGCTTTAACTGGACGCTCGCCACGTTGTGGTCTGCCACCTGCTTTAGGTGCTTTCTGTTCAGCAGCCGATTGCTCTGGCGCTTCTTGTGTTTCTTTAATGCTCAGGCTGACACGCTTCTCAGCAGAGTTGAAATCGAGCACTTTCGCTTGCACTTCTTGGCCTTCTTTCAATACTTCGAAAGGAGTCGCGATGTGGTGGTGAGCGATTTGCGAGATGTGTACAAGACCTTCAACACCTGGTGCGATTTCAACAAAAGCGCCAAATGTTACAAGGCGGCGTACAGTACCTGTAACGATATCGCCTACATTGAATTGGCCTGCAGCCGATTCCCAAGGACCTGGTTGAGCAGCTTTCAAGCTCAGGCTGATTTTACCAGCAGCTGGGTCAACTTTAAGTACTTTAACCGTAACCGCTTGACCTTCCGAAACAACATCTTTCGGATGAGCCACATGCTGCCACGACAGCTCAGATACGTGAACCAGACCGTCGATACCGCCGATGTCAACGAATGCGCCAAATGGAGTCAAGCGTTGTACAGTACCTTCCAGCTGCGCTCCTACTTGCAGACCAGCGATCACTTGTTGTTTGTTTTGTTCGAACTCAGCGTCCAGTACTTCTTTCGCAGACAGGATCACTTTGTTGTTCTCACGGTCGATTTCTTTTACTTTAACGCGGAGCGTACGGCCTTTGTAATCGCTGAAGTCTTCAACGAAATGACGCTCAACCATCGAAGCTGGAATGAAGCCGCGTACGCCAACGTCAGCGACAAGGCCGCCTTTTACAACGTCAGCAACAACTACTTCAAATACTTCTCCGCTCTCGAAACGGGATTGCAATCCGTCCCAAGCTTTTTCGCCGTCAATCAGGCGTTTCGACAGAACGAGTTTTTCTTTCTCGTCGTCAATGCTAACCACTTTCAGTTCAACTTCTTGGCCAACTTGAACAGCTTCGCTCGCGTTGCCCAGTTGAATCGCGGAAAGTTCGCGAACCGGGATGACACCGTCATATTTATATCCAAGGCTTACATAAGCTTGGTTATCATCGATTTTGACGATCGTGCCTTTTACAGTATCGCCTTTTTTCAAGGACACAAAGTTGTCCATAGCTGCTTGGTCTTGAACATTGATTTCTTCTGACATGGAAATAACCTCCTCAATTCTTACCCACACTTTATTTAAATCCACTTTCACATATAGAAAGCAGTATTTAAAACGACTGTTATTTGTTCTTCTTAATCATCTCATAAATACGAGACATAATGGCATCCGTAATACGGTCCAGCTTATCCGGAGAGGATTCATTAATAATAGCAGAAATATCAACTGGTTGGCCGTAGTATACTCTCACTTTACGGAATAGCTTATAATTGCCCACTACCGCTACAGGAATAATGGTAGCACCGCTGCGGTAAGCAATCATAGCCGCGCCTTTCTTAGCAGCAGTCCCGTCCGTGTTCCTTGTTCCCTCAGGGAAGATCCCCATTACTTTCCCTTCACCTAGAAGGTTAAGTGCAGAGCGGATCRCATCTTTGCCGACACCCCTCTTAACAGGAAATGCGCCCCAAGCCCGGATCAATGGACCAAAGACTGGAATTTTGAACAGCTCTGATTTGGCCATATAATGAACCTTGCGAGGTACCCTTATTCCGACAGCCGGTGGGTCCAGAAGGCTTAAATGGTTCGAGCACAGAATCACGGAGCCATCTTTTGGGATGTTCTCGAGCCCTGTCACTTCGAGTCTGAACAATATTCCATACAGGAAACTAAACAATGCTCTAAAAATTCGATATAACATTAGTTTACTTCGCCTCCGCCAATTTGGTTCGGCTTAATTTCACAATTGCTGCCGCAACTTCATCGATTGACATTGACGTGCTGTCGAGCACGATAGCATCCTTCGCACAAATAAGCGGGGATAACTCGCGCTGCTCATCCAAACGATCGCGTTCCGCGATTTCTTGCTCAAGCTGCTCCAAGGAGATCGATTGTGTATCCGACACTTCCTTATAACGGCGAAGAGCACGTTCTTGTACGGATGCGGTTAGAAAAATTTTAAGTTCTGCGTTCGGCAGTACATGGGAACCGATGTCCCGGCCATCCATGACTACACCTTTGCGTTCTGCTAATTGCCGCTGCAGCTTGCCCAGCAGTTCTCTGACAGTTTCATTCGCAGCGATATGCGAAACCGCAAGGGTTACCTCACGAGAACGGATGAGATTTGTTACATTCTCGCCATTTAGAAATACGGCTTGACCGCTTTCACTCGGCGCCAGCTTAATGTCCAGCGTCTTCACTAGTGCGGAAAGCTTCTCTCTGTCCTGAGGTACAATAGCTGCCCTCTGGGCACTAAGTGTAACGGCTCGATACATTGCTCCTGTATCAATATAAATGTAATCTAGCTGTTCGGCAACCTTGCGCGCGACCGTACTCTTGCCTGCACCGGCAGGACCATCAATCGCAATGTTAATCCGGTCGCTGTCACCGTCTTGCTGCATCACCAACATCCTACCTCCTCAAAAGAATTAAAACACAAGCAGCCTAATTTAGGCTGTTCGTGATGATTCTTGCGTCGAAAGCCTAAACTTAGTTAAATGGCTGGCCGAATGCTGATGTTGTTGCGAGCATCTGCCTCTCAAGCATTAGCGGCTTGGCCCGTTCTAGCGGTCCATAAACAATGAAATATAACCAGAAATATGTATAAGTTATACTTCAAGGTGAAACGGCTTCGCTGTTATCTGATAGCGGGGCGCGTTTCATTCCAATGAATTCTAAGCGTTATTTATAAAATCAAACTTATAAATTCTTAGCCTTATTAAAACCAAGAAAATCTTAGAATCCAAGAAAAAAGCAGGCACCGCCTGCATCGTGAAAATTATACCACACAATAAATACAGATGCAAAAACGGAAACCGCCCAAAGACGCCGTTACAGCGCCTAAACAGCCTATCGATAGGCTGTACCTTCCCAGCGGTCAACAGCCGTCAATAAGTGTCGAAGCATGTCATTTTGAAGCAGAAGCTGCGCTCCTATAACACCTGCTATTAATACAACGGCGATCCAGGCCAAACGTCTGGAGACCATATCGATCTGTTGTTTTAACTGCTCTTCATCTTCTGTAATCCGCATGGGCAGCTCTTCCTTTTTTTGCTATTTCACCGATAGGATGCCAAGGTCGCCTGCTTCTTATACAGTCATTATCTGCCGCGGAATTCCAGTTGTCTTTCGAAGCAATATCTAATTATTTTCTGCCGTTCACTGTCGCTGATGGCTATAAATTTACTCATGACTTGCTTGCGGCCTGTTACGAGATCCACAACTCTGACAACCTCTGCCTTAAATGAGGAATGCTCAATAGTGCCGTTCTTGTATGGAATAAGCAGCCAGCAGTCCATCTCCATTCCAGGCTTAACCGGCCACTTGCTATCGCAAATATAGGAAATGCCTCCACCACCTACATCATCCGTTACAGTAACAAAACGGATATTGCCGGATAAATTAATCGCGATTTCAAGATCTGCGGCAACCCGCAGGAAATGCCTGCGCTGCACCTTCGTAATCCGATCCGGATCAGGCTTGCGAATCTTTATCATCTTTACAACATCATCACGAAAGCCAATTACATGCGAATCGAAATAATGTTTAATCCCATCTTCTGATAAGTAGTAAATCGACAGCTCGTCCCCTAAGAAAAGCCGTTTCATACGGCTGGTCGTCAAATTTATTGGATTTTCAATTAACAGACCATCTTCCAGCTCGTCAGCAATTCTAGCTTTGTACTGGGCAGCTGCCTCTTCTTCGTCAGCAGAAGCGATCTCGAAAAACAACATTTGGTTTACTCTAGGCAACAATTGGCTCCCCTCCCATATTGGTGTTTATTATAACACGTCAATTTGAGGGGAGCCATATCGTTATTTGCCGGAACTTGTCCGTTTGTCGAGTGGTGACAGCTCTTCGATCGATTCTTCGACACCGGTCTCCGAATTGATATAGATTCGGTAATCACTGCCATTCACCCGACCGGTGAACTCATAACAAAGTGTTTCCTCACCCATCTCATTTAAGATGAGTGCCATCTGGTCATTGGCTACTTTAAATTCCGGATTAAGCGCTTTTCGCGCTTCTGCTTTCGTCAGCTTCGCTTTAGGCAAGCTGCGTTCATGATGCTCATAGACATAATCATTTGCTTGAAGACCAACTGCTTCACCATTATCAAGGGCAACTTTGACAGTCACTTTTTCTGGATAAATCAATACGCCATTCTGCGTGCTTACGAAAGTAAAGGCGCCTGTATTCTCGAACATGTTATAGCTTACAGCCCGCATTCCTTTAAAGCCATGATCGCCCAGGAATTTTTCAGCTGCTGCCTGCGCATTGTCCTGATTAATTTTCTTCTCGCCAATATCACGGGAATCCATGAACCAGATCAGCTTGCCGCCTTTTTGTGTATAGTCCATCTGCAGCTTCTGGCCTGATTTCGGATCGGTTACAGAAGCAGAGTAAGAGGAATATTCGGTCCCCTTGCCGTTCTCTACCACACGGATTTCTTTAGGCTCCGTGCCCATAAATTCCTTAACATGCTTTTTGATATCATCAGCTGTTACCATTTTACCGCTTAACATATTAATTGAACGCTTCTGATACATGCTCGCAACCGATGGACCCCAGTTAATTTCTGGATATTCGCTTACTTTTTTGTCCACCGTCTTGAAGCCGTCGATGATTGTATTGTCATTCGGAGAGTTTTGTTTGGCAAGCGCCACTTCTACGTCCATCCAGCGCAGATGATCGCTTAGCACCTTCTCCTGCATCGCAGATAGATTTTTCGAGATATCTTCGGAGTTGGCATATAACGTTTTTAGCGTTTTGAATTCATCCGGAGATAAGGGTTGCTTGGACAAATCACGAACCGACGTTTTGTAAGCAAAATTCGCGATCCGCGATAAAAAGTCTTCTGCTTCATTAAACGGCAGCATCGTTAAAGGAAGCTGGTTAATCTCGTTCTGCGCTTCACTTGTGAGGCGCCACACATTAACAAGCCCTTTGCGGTGGTAGCTTTGAGATGTGGAGTTAACCGCCAGCGTATTACCGAGCTGCTGATGCAGCTGCTCAACATGATAGGTTAAATCATGAAAGGCACGCTGGTACTGATTCTCCGCCTTAATAAGAATCGAATTTTTCTCCTGATGCTCTTGATAGCCCCAATACACTGAACCAATTAAGAATAGGGTCATAATGGGAAACAGCACCGCACTTAGCCGTTTATACATAACAAAAAAGCTCCTTTCTTCTACCAAACCTAGCGTTAGTTTGGTTTGCAGAAGGGAGCTTTATGCATCTGTGTCAAATGCTGTGTTCTTCAATATCCAAATCATTGATGTTATTGCAGATACATTGTTTGAAGCCGGTATCAATCATACCTTTCTCACGTTTGCCGCGCAGGACAAACTTCTCTCCGCATACATTGCATCGAATCGTTACCTTTACCCTTGGTTCCATTCATGCCTCCATCAATATCCAATTATTACATATCAGTATGGACGAAAGCCTTAAAGTTTAATCTCATCTTCCCTGCTAAGGAAGCGGAATGGCGACCTCGAATTGGCACGATGCATTTTACGGAGGCCCCATACCCACAGAGCGACCATGAAAGGAATAATGACGTAAATCCAGTTCGTCTTGAACGAAATCATAATATAGTCATACGTACCGTGCAAGAGCAGCGGCAGTGCAAGCGAAATACCCAAATAAATATTCCGCTTTGAAGCTGTGGCGAACTTCGCTTTGCCCACATAATAACCCATCATGACACCAAACAGCGCATGTCCGGACACTGGCAATAATGCACGCATAAGCAGTGTGCCGTAGGTAGCCGGCGAGTAGATCGCATACAATACGTTCTCCAATGTCGCAAAGCCAAGCGAGATCGATGCCGCATAAACGATACCGTCATAAGGCTCATCGAACTCGGTATGATTATAGATCATGTGGTAGAGGACGAACCACTTTACAAATTCCTCTATTCCTGCGGATTCCACAAACGAAAACAATACTGGGTGATCTCCAAGCCATAGCTGCAGGCCATGTTGGATCACAACAATCGGCACAACTATAAGGACACCGAGCAGAAACATACGAACGACCATATGAATCGGCTCTGCATCATAACGGTCCTTCAAATATAAATAGGTAAGCAGCGATACACCAGGGGCAACCGCAGCAGTCAGCACTGAGAACAATAGCAATTCGATGTTTCACCTCCCAGGCATCCGGCGTGCCGAGCCAGTTATACCCAGCCGCGAAAACGCACCGCCTCTGCCATTTTGCGAACGCCAGCCATATAGGCAGCTAACCGCATGTTTACATTTCGAGATTTGTGTATTTCATATACTTGGTTAAAGCCGCGAATCATCATGACACGCAGCCGATCATCTACTTCTTGTTCATCCCAGTAGAAGCCTTGATTATTCTGGACCCACTCGAAATACGAAACAATAACGCCTCCGGCACTTGCGAGAACATCGGGCACCAGAAGAATACCGCGTTCTGTTAGTATCCTTGTCGCTTCGAGCGTGGTAGGACCATTCGCTGCTTCTACAACAATCGTCGCTTTAATGCGAGGAGCATTCTCTTCTGTAATCTGATTCTCAATTGCAGCCGGAACAAGTACATCGCAATCGAGCTCAAGCAGATCGGTATTCGAAATGGTCTGAGGGAAAAGATTCGTTACATTGCCGAAGGAATCACGCCGATCGAGCAAGTAAGGAATGTCTAATCCATCTTCATTATACAACGCTCCGTTCACATCGGATATACCAATTACTCTCGCACCGGCCTCATGCATGAATTTGGCAAGATAACTTCCAGCATTGCCGAAGCCCTGAATGACAATTCTTGCCTTATTCAGTTCAATACCTCTTAATGCGAGTGCCTCATGAATCATAATGACCACACCACGAGCTGTGGCAGTCTCGCGGCCTCTGGAGCCGCCAAGTACAATCGGCTTGCCGGTAATAAAACCAGGTGAATCAAATTCTCTTATCCGGCTGTATTCATCCAGCATCCAGGCCATAATTTGTGAGTTCGTCATCACATCTGGGGCCGGTATATCTTTCGTTGGACCGACAATTTGGCTGACGGCACGTACATATCCGCGGCTAAGCCGTTCGAGTTCTCCGAAAGACATCTTTCTTGGGTCGCAGATCACGCCGCCTTTGCCTCCACCGTATGGCAAATCGGCAATCCCGCATTTGAGACTCATCCAGATCGATAATGCTTTTACCTCTAGCTCCGTAACATCAGGATGGAACCGCACTCCGCCCTTCGTTGGTCCTACAGCATCATTATGCTGTGCACGGTAACCCTTAAAAACTTTGGTTATGCCGGTATCCATCTTAACTGGTATCCGCACCGTTAGAACGCGCATCGGTTCCTTCAAGAGATCAATCATATCTTCTTTGTAGCCAAGCTTCAATAGGGCTTCTTCAATCACAACCTGAGTAGATTTGAGAACATCATGTGTATTTGCATCCGCCATAATTACGTTCACCCGCCTTTGTCTACTTGTAATATGAGCGTGTATACATCACGATATTCCAAAAGTACCCCAATACATGCAAGAAGAGCATCATGCAGACAATTAATTGTCTGCCGATGCTCTATCCCATGTGCTTCTCAATTATAGAAATGAGTGCAAATTTCCCGCACAGCTTGAGAGGGCATAATTACTTTACCGTACTCCTCAAGCATGGCGTAAGTGACGGATGTCGCTTCTCCATATTCAGCAAGCAGCGCTATAACTGCGTTATGACGCGATGTCTCAATTAGAGCAGGCTCAAGCGCTAAAATATATCTGCCGTTGTAGGAGAATAATCTCCCATCTTCCGTCAAAGAGGCCGCTTGCAGCTGTTTGCAGACATTAATGACATCCTCAAAATCTCGAAAGGAGTACATGACGATATCGCTCTGCTCCATTGTAACTTCCATTTCGTATATCTCGTCTTCCGTGTCTTCATCGTCGGTTGCCCGCTCATCGGATACACCGTTCATCTTACCACGGGTGACGATCACCACCATTCCTTGGGCGGGGAGGGCAAACACTTCGACCGCAAGAGGGCCGCTGGCATCGAACCCAAGTTCACTGTATGCTTGTTCCATCATTTCACTGAATAGATCGTGTACTTTGGGAATTTCGCGCCACATGTCTTCCTTCTGGATCCCCCGCTCGAGCAGGTCGTCGAACGTCAGGAAAATCCGTATCTTGTCCTGACTAAGCCGTTCGATTTTCATGACAGGATCCTCCTCTGCAGCATCTGTTGTATATAGCGTATGAAATTATTTGCAGGATGTGATCAAAATGATCAAATCGTACTATGTAAATACTTTATCATGTCTGTCCTCGGATTGCACCTAAATTAGGCAAAAAAAGAATCGTTTGAGCCGCGCAAAAGAAGGCGCGGACATCAAGCGATTCCATGAACTACTTCATTAATGCGGTTTGGAAGACGATTCCGCCATGATCTCATTTGCCTGCTCTTTTAGCCCGGGTTCACTGTTGATTAAGTGCTCAACCTGCTCCCAGCCTCCTCCTTGCTTTACGGCGGTATCGTCTGAATGCTTTGGGGCTATTGATGAAGCCGACATCGTCATCTTCATTCCTCGTTTCATCATCATCGATGCAGCACTTTTACCAATGGATGAACACGCACCTGCAAGCGAGCTGGATGCCCACGCTGCCATACCGGGTCTTTTGCGCGACACGTATACCGCAGCTGCTATCCCGGCGACTGCACCTAACATAAACCCGCCGATTCTCATGATTTAAGTAACCTCCTTCGGGGATCGTTGCAACAATTATTTTCTCCCTTAAGAGCTCATACATTCTCCTCAAATAAAGGAAACGGACATTAAGCTTAATCCTATGCTAAGATTGGAATAGTATTTACCAAGTGATCCAACAAACGACAACAAGGCGGAGATTCGATGACGAAAGCACATTTGAGAAAAATCTATGCTGTACTTGCCATTACTGCAATTTTGTCTTCCTGCAGTTCTCCTTCAAAGACAACAACTGTGGAATTAACTCCGGAACCATCAGCAGCTTCAACTGACGTGCAAACAACAGTTGCTCCTAAAGTCACTTCCGAACCAATTCAAACTGCACAGCCTACACCAAGCCCGTCTCCTGAATTGATGGCACCACTGTATAAAATGACTAGCGTCTACCGGTTCGTTCCAATAGATGAAACAGCTACGACTAAGAAGGCAGTACTGTTGACATTTGATGATGCTCCCCATAATGAAGAAGTAATCGTGAGCCTGCTTGATACACTTGATAAACATAATGCAAAAGCGATCTTTTTCGTAAACGGTTACAGAGTCAAGCAGCATCCTGAATTATTGAAGAAAATCAATGAACGCGGTCAAACGATTGGCAATCATTCCTGGGACCATATCGATCTGAAGAAAGAAGATAAATCTAAAATTGAATCACAATTGGCTGATGTTCAATCCGAAGTCAAATCCATTATCGGTAAGGAGCCGCACTTTTTCCGTCCTCCTTACGGTTCCGGTGGTGACATAGTAAAAGAAATCGCAAAAAACCACGGCATGTTATACATGACGTGGTCGAATGGTTCTCTGGACTGGGAACAGAAATCGCCTGGAGACCCGGATAAAGTGGTCACCAATGTACTGGATCAGCTCCACCCAGGGGCGAATATATTGATGCATGAATTAAAATGGACAGCTTCGGCTTTAGACGATCTCCTTACAAAACTGGAGGAGAAAGGTTATACCTTTATAGATCCTGAAACGATCAAGGTTAATCTGTAAATCGGATGCCATACCAGAAAAGCCCTGCCACTAAACAAACGAACAACAGGAATAACGCATTATAATACCATTTGGTAACTTTTTGAACACTTGAAGGGTGTTTCTTGCGTCTAGGCGGCAGCGCCTCTGCATTCGTGTCGGTCGCGTTGCGAGGCGCAAGAGCTGCCGCCTGTTCCTGATGTCCTTTGCCTCTTGAGCTACCGAATTTCTCCACTCTGCTCATCACTGCTCTGTATGCTCCCTCCTGAATCGAATAATAAGACCCATTATAAAGTCAACAACAAAGTGTGCAAGAATTGGTGCCCATAATGTGCCTGATTCCACGTAAATCCAGCCTAACCCATAACTAATGGAGAAGACAAGACCAGTAGGAATCCAATGTTTTAGATAACGGACATGAATCGCAGCGAAAATAATACTTGTCCAATAGGGACCAAATGAATGCTGTACAGCCCCCCGGAATAACACTTCTTCACATATGGCAACGACCAGAGAAATAACAGCAATATGCCATACTGGTCGCAAACGGAAGATACGTTCATTGATTCCACCATCGTCCGTCGCTTCCTCAGGAACCCATCTTGAAATGAGCAGATCTACAACAATAACTGCTGCCCCTAAGCCTAGCCCCCACCATAGGAAATTAAGGTTATTTGGAATTTGTAATAATTGAAATGGATTGGAACGCTGAAATAATGCCCATATCAAACCGATAATAATAGTAATCGCTTGTGTTACGTAAAGATTTACAAGCAGCATGCGGTCGTCGAGCTCATCGACTGACAACTGACGCACGCGGATATTACGGAGATCGAATTTTTTCATAGCTTCCCGCCTGTCTAGAAGGTCATATTTCCTTTTATGATCATTTCACCTATACTGATAGGGCACAAAACCGACGGCATAATCTAATACATAGAAGGAGATTTGTGATGGAGAAACGTTTATCTCGTTCCGCAATGATATTTAGCTTGGGGTTTGTCTTTATGCTCGTCTGCGCAGTAGGCGCATTCTTCTACGGCGTAAAGATCGGAACGTCCAAAACGGAAACCAAGTACGAAATGAAGGAATTAAAATCTGCAGCAGTTGAGAACAACACTCCCTATCAGCAGCAGGATCTTGTCTCATTTTATCATACCGTATTTTTGCCTTACCGTGAATTTCTAACCGAATGGTACGATGCGATGAATGACTTTGCTCAAGGTCAGTCCAGCAACGCGTCAAGCAGATTGAAAGATCTAGCGGATCTGGCGCATTCGCAAAAATCAGAAGCATCATCGTTTGATATGCAGAAATCACCACTTCTTGGCGATGCACAATCGAACTTCATCAGAAGCTTGGAGCAATTCGAGCAGGCAGCGAAAGCAGCGGCGGCTGTCGTGAAATCAACAGATGCCTCTAAAGTGCAAAGCACAATTGAGCAGGAGCAATCTTTTCTGACTGCCGTCCAGCAATCGCTTGCGGCTCAACAATCGTATTACTCAGCCATGTTGAAATGGGGAGCAACCGTTGAACCTAACATCCCTTCCGAATATAAAATGCCGAAGGTCATCGAAATCAAGAAATGGTCAAGCCTTCCGTTAATCGTCAAAAACAAACTTATAGCCGATCAGCTTGCTGCCCGCAAGCAGCTCACTATATTTTATCCGCAGGATCTAACGAGCCGGATCGATGACTTTATCGCTTCTGGTCAGCCTTCGAAGATGAATCTGAAATCCATCTCAGCGATTGCTGATTTGCTGATTGAGACCGAAGCTGTGCGCAGCGGAGATTTTATAACGAACCGTACGAAATTGTACAAGCAGGAGCTCCTGCCCCAGCTTCCATTCTTCTCTTAAGTCAGAACTTAATCGTATTGAAATCCTTGTAACGAGGCTATAGCAGCCATTCCTCCGGTAACATTGTGGAGGCTGCTGTAGCCTTGTTCTTCTAAATAATTGCAAACGGCCGCACTGCGCACCCCATGCGCGCATACAATATATAACGGTTTGTCATCCGAAATGGTTCCGAGACTGTATGGGATTGTATTCATGGGAAGTAAAATGGATGATTCCAAATGATAATAGTCCCACTCCTGCTGTTCACGCACGTCAATAACCTGCTCCGCTTCAAGCTGCCCCTCTTTAAGCAGCTTCAGCAACGATTCAGGTTCAAATTCATTCCATTCGCTCATAGCTGTCTCTCCCCTAACCTCAAAAATATCTCTTGTATTGGTTGAATCATAACGAAAATTTCACATTTGATCAAGTTTACACATTGCAATTGTCCACCACATTGCTATAAAATAAGAACGGTTGTCCCTGTCGCTTTTAAACCATTACGTTATATAATAAAGCGTGCAATTTTTCACACACCAAGGACAACAACAGACATCCACGTTTGCCGCTAGGTGAACCGGTTTTGCAGAGCGCGTTTCATTCCGAAGAAAAAGACGATCTTCTCGTCCGGCTCGCTTTGTTTCTGTGCCGAGACGAGGTTTTTTGTTTTAGCATCCATCTATAAGATCATCAAATAGGCGTGAAGTGCCGACATATCGAGCAAACATATAGTTTTGCCTGGTATGTCGGCACTTCACAAAAATTTTAGGAGGCAATCTACATATGTTTAAAGTGTTAGTATCGGATCCGATCAGTGATCTGGGCATCCAACAGCTTGTAGACGCGCAAGATGTAGCAGTCGACAAAAAGCCTGGACTTAGCGAAGACGAATTGGTGAGCATTATTGGTGAATACGATGCCCTGCTCGTGCGCAGCCAAACGCGCGTTACACCGCGTATTATGGAAGCTGGCAAACAACTGAAAGTTGTAGGCCGTGCAGGCGTAGGCGTAGACAATATCGATCTTGAAGCGGCAACACAACGTGGGATCATCGTTATTAATGCACCAGATGGTAATACGATTACAACTTGTGAGCATACTTTTGCCATGATGATGGCAGTTGCCCGTCACATTCCGCAAGCTTACCTGAAAACAGTAGGCGGCGTATGGGATCGTAAATCGTTCCTTGGTGTTGAACTTCGTAACAAAACGCTTGGTGTACTTGGCATGGGCCGTATCGGCAGCGAAGTAGCAAAACGTGCGAAAGCATTTGGTATGGAAATTATGGGTTATGACCCGTTCATGACGGAAGAGCGTGCAGAGAAGCTTGGCATAAAGCTGGCTACTGTAGACGAGATCGTTCGTAACGCAGACTTTATGACTGTTCACACTCCTCTGACTCCTGAGACTCGTCATATGATCGGCAAAAAGCAATTCGAAGTGATGAAGCCTGGTATGCGTATCGTTAACTGTGCACGAGGTGGTATTATCGATGAGCTTGCTCTTGTTGAAGCCGTTGAAGCTGGTATCGTTGCTGGTGCAGCATTTGACGTATTCGAAGTTGAGCCGCCGGCTGAAGATCATCCTTTCCTGACAAACCCGAAAATCATCGTAACTCCACATCTTGGCGCATCGACTGTTGAAGCACAAGAGAACGTTGCGATTGACGTATCGGAGCAAGTATTGCACATTCTGCGCAATGAGCCGTTCAGCAATGCGGTTAATATGCCTCCTATTCCGGCTAATCTGCAAAGCAAGCTGCAGCCATACTACGTACTGGGCGAAAAGCTCGGCAGCCTGGTTGCACAAATTACGGAAGGTGCCGTTCAAGAAATTACAGTTCGTTACTCCGGTGAGCTTGCAGAGGTTGATACTCAGCCGCTGACTCGCTACATTGTAAAAGGCGTTCTGTCGCATCATCTTGGTTCTGACCAAGTTAACGTTGTTAACTCGATGCACCTTGCAAAAGTGCGTGACCTGAACATCGTACAGCAAAAATCGCAGGCTTCCAAAGACTTCACGAACCTGGTAACGGTATCGCTTCGTACGAAGAAGGAAGAACGTATCGTAGCAGGTACACTGCTTACTGGTTACGGTGAGCGCGTTGTACAAATCGATAAGTTCCCTGTTGACGTTACTCCTGAGGGTAACTTGATTCTGATCTCGCATAATGACAAACCGGGCATCATCGGCCGCGTAGGTACACTTCTTGGCAACAACGACGTGAACATCGCTACGATGCAAGTAGGTCGCCAACTGGTTGGCGGTTCTGCAATCATGGTTCTGACTGTCGACAAGAACGCAGGCAAAGAAATCCTCGAGCAACTGACTAACCTGCCTGAAATGAACACAGCGAAAGAAATTTCGTTGTTCTAATAAGATAAACGCCGAACATCAAATGATGTTCGGCGTTTTTATGTTTTGGGTCACTTCTTCACAATAAAGTTAATCCCTGTTGTTTATACTAGGCTTTATAAGACCTTTGCCAATAAGATTCGCGGATACAGGCTTTCTTCCGATTTCTCTCGCCCAGACCGATAGTTGGCCTATATGATGAATTTCATGTGCGATCACATGACGCATGACTTCTCCCCAAGAATAACCGGAAAATTCCCCGTCCTTTTGCGAATCGTAAAACGGCAAGGTATCCATATTCGCTTCCCAAGACTGTAAAAACTCTTCAACTTCTTGGCGAAAAGTTGCATCAAGCCTGCGAACCTTCTCTAAACTTCTATAATCCTCAAAGCTTTCCTGAAAATCTGGTTTGCCCTGCAAAGCGCGTATCCAGCTCCACTCTACATCTGCGATATGGAACAACGTATGTAGAATCCCCCCTACTCCACCTGTCCGGATCCGCAGCAGTTCCTCTTCAGGCACATTTTCACACCACTGATACCATTCTTCCCTGACCAACCAATTGTAACGGAACATGGTTCTCATGCTATTACACCTCTCATTAATGAATGCTCTTTTACCATCATAGCAATTCTACCTGTGATTGAAAGCCCGATTTAGCTTCACCGGGCTTTCACGATGCAAAATACCCACGCTTATAAACTGTCTCACTCATAAACTGATGATGTGCTTACCATGACCTTCCTTCCCGAAGGTCTTTTTTCTTTGTTGTAGGACCAACCGATTTTGCATCAATATCCTCTTCCACCAAACTCCATACATACTATTACTCTACCTCGGCACATACAGCGTATGAATATGAGCAAGGTGAAGTAATGCGCTGCTTCCGTCAATCTCGATTAATTCAACAATATTATTGCTCATACATTTGATTACACCTAGTCGTTCTGATGGACTACTCCAATCGATAGCAACCTTATTCCCCTTTTCTGCTTGAAACAGTTCTGCAAACGTATTAGTTCTAACATTAACCATGACTGATTCTGCGGTTAGTGCGAACGGTGCATAAGAGCTAGGATAAGGGATTAACCATTTCAAATGATCAAGGGCAATATAAATGGTATTGTAGATAGGAGAATGTAAAATCAAATAGTCCGTCATCACTTCATTTAAATACCCATGAATGGGTTTATTGCCACAGACGGATATTTCAACGAATAAACCTTTTGCATTCTGTAAAATTTTTTCTAACGAAATTTGTTCTTCTTGCTTAATGAATGGTGTCAAATTTATATCTTTATCATCATCACTCCCAGCCCTTAAGTCCGCTTTGAGACTATGCAGATGGGTTATTGGGATGTAGTAGTAACGCTGCTGATGTAGAAGGACTAACAAATCTGTCCCAGCCTCGATCAACTTCCCGTGTTTGGGGCGATTCCCGGATATTTCTACGACCACTTTTTCCGATAGATAGGGTGTAAACTCATTCAAGATAAGCCCTCCTTTTGCATGTATATCCGCTTTACATTTTCTTTTTAGAACAACCAAGATACCCATAAACTCAATAAGACCAAAGATACGATCACCGTAATTGGAATGACGAGCACAGTAACCTTCAAGTAATTACTCCAGCTCATTTTCACTCCGTCTTTTCTAATAATGTGCATCCACATGATAGTTGCAAGTGTACCAATTGGAAGCAGAAGTGAACCGATATCGCTGCCAATAACACTCGCCAGATAGGCAATTTTCAACGTAATTGGATCTAGTCCCATATTCGTTAACGCCAGCGTACCAACCATCAGAGCAGGGTGATTGTTAAATAAGTTAGATAATATACTCAGAAGCAGTCCCATCAGCACGCTGGCATGCAGTAAACTTCCGGCGATAAGCGGCTGTAGGAAGTGAATAAGCCACTCTGTAAGTCCAAGGTTACGAAGACCATAAATGATCACATACATACCGAAAGCAAAAATGAGTATATACCATGGTGTCTTCTTGATCATATCAACAGGAGGAATCTTCAAGAAAATCCAACGCCAGGTTAACAGGAACGCGGATCCGATGACAGCCATCAGAGAAACGGGGAAGTGGATATAGGAGGCTACAAATAAGCTAACTCGCACACAAAAAACGAAAATCAATACATTCCGCATGAATTTCGTGCTTCTTACTTTGGGTATTTCCCCTTTAAGCGGATGACCTCCCGGTGTTAAGCTCCATTGCGCGATTTGCGGGAGCTTCTTCGGTAGTGTCCGGTAGAAGAGCGCGAACAGGAGCAGAGCCATTACCACTAGTCCAAGCGATGCAGGGACGAACATCATTGCTGTATGCATATAGAGATCCATATGAACGATTTTAAGTGCAATTAAGTTTACGATATTGCTTACTCCGATGGGAGCGCTGGAAGCTGTTGCTATTAGTGCGCCTGAGAGTAAATAAGGAATCTTTTGATGATTTTTTAGTCCCATACTTCTAAGCAGCATTAATAAAATAGGGGTTGTTATTAAAATACTTCCATCATTGTTAACGAAGAGCGTCATTAGAAAACAAAATAAATTGGTTAGCCAGAATAACCTTATCCCAGATCCCCGGGCTTTTCTTAATAAGATTTCGGCAGCCCACTTAAAGAAGCCAAAGCTTTCGAGTACAATCGCCATTACGATCGTTGCTATAATGGTAATAGCAGCCCCGCTGATGGTTTCTGTAATAGCTCCCAAATTACTCAATGAAACGGTACCTGTTAAGAGTACGATGAATGCACCAATAGATGCGGGTATTGCCTCATTAATATTTGGTTTCCAAAATATGAACCCAATCGTAAGAAAAAAGGTGCAAATTGTGATGATCGCCATTAAATCCTGCATGTTCTAGCCTCTTTTCATGCTAAACTCACTCACTACTCTTTCATTTTAATATCATTAATGATATGAATCCTGATGTCCGAATTACCATTTTCATAGATTCCTCCTTCTCATGGCTATTAAATGAACGATATACAGTATTTATATGTACAAGGCAATTAGCTCGCACTGGTCTATAACCCCTACTCTATGAAAACCATCTCCTATCAATCGTTGATAGATACCCACTAATGATACTTGCCAGCCAAAGACACTTGCCTATCGCCCACTTACATAAACCAAAAAGGCAGCACCGTTATAGCGCTAACGGTGCTGCCTTTTTGGGTGTGAATTTTTTTGTTTTTTGTCTTTTTCTTTGGTTTTGGTCTTTTGGTCTTTTGGTCTTTTGGGCCAGTGCAACGTGGCCCAAGGCTCGCGAGAGGATTAGGGGTAACGTGCTTGAGGAGCGGAGCGTCCGCCTTTGTCTATCCATTGCCTACCTTAACCCAATTCTAATTGAGGCAATGGATAGACAACAGCGGCCGAAAGCACGTTACCCCTTCCCCCGAGCGTGCCACGAGCCTGGCGAGCCAACCTCGAGCCCCCAGAGACCGACGCCGTCAGCAAACAACAATGTTTCACGAACAACAAGATTAAATCCCCTCATTCAACAAAAAAACGCTCCCTGGGGGGAGCGTAGTGACATCTATTGATTGGATTCGACAGGCAGCAGTAAAGTGAATGTCGTGCCTTTACCGAGGACGCTGTCGACTTCGAT
Source organism: Paenibacillus sp. YAF4_2 (assembly GCF_052113225.1). NCBI lineage: Bacteria > Bacillati > Bacillota > Bacilli > Caryophanales > Paenibacillaceae > Paenibacillus > Paenibacillus sp. YAF4_2. The sequence continues at coordinate 625,335 of NZ_JBFRCT010000002.1, read as the reverse complement.
TCGGCCGTTATGCTGAGTAATGATATTTTTGACGATGGCAAGACCTAGTCCGGTACCACCCGATGCAGCACGTTTTCGTGCTTTATCGGCTTTATAGAACCGTTCGAAGATATAAGGTACATCCTCGCTTGGGATACCTTGTCCTTCATCAGCAATAATCAGCTTCACATATCGCTTCTTGTTAATTGATGCGAGATCTCCGGCTATTCGGATCGACTTACCTGCTGGCGTGTGACGAAGTGCGTTATCCATCAGATTCGTCAATACCTGCTCAATCCGGTCTTCATCCGCCTCATAAACAGCAAGCGGATCATCTGGGAGCTCTGCGATCAAGCTAACATCACGTTCCTTCGCATACACCTGGAACTTACGATGAACACGCCTCACGACATTACTCATATCAAACTCCTGCAAACTGAGCTCAACATGACCGGCTTCCATCCGGGCCATATCAAGGAAGTCGTTTACCAGACGACCCATCCGAAGAGACTCATCATAGATCACCTGGACGAGCTCTTTCCGCTCTTCGGGCGAAGCCACGATATCGTCCAGAAGGGCTTCACTGTAGCCTTGCAGCATCGAAAGTGGCGTCCTAATCTCATGAGAGACGTTAGCAACAAAGTCCCGCCGCAGCTTCTCGAGCTTGTGCTCTTCCGTTACATTTCGGATAACGGCAACAGCGCCGCGAATGACACCATCTGTCTGAAGAGGAGCCATTACAACCGACCAGACATTATTATGGACCTGCACTTTATTCGTACAGTCGCGTCCCGCTTGCATGACAAGCTGGAACGTATCCCGCAGCGGACCGGGCACGCAATGGAAAGAAGGTACTCCTTCATCTTCCAGATCAATATCCATATCGAGATCCGACCAGCGGCTCACCAGCATATGGCCAGGAGGGTTTGTAAGAATAACCTCGCCATCCGCACCAAACGTAATCACCGCATCCCCCATACTGCGCAGAATGCTGGAGAGATGCTCCTTCTCATGATTCAAATCATCAATCAGCATCTCCAACTGCTCGGTCATATGGTTAAACGTTTTGGCAAGATCACCGATCTCATCCGAAGAACGAATTTCAACTTTTGTCTTATAATTACCGCCTGCAATGGAATCTGCCGCTTTCTTGAGCGCCAGCAAAGGCTGCTGGATCCTCGACGACAAGAAAAAAGCGAAGAACGTAGAAAGCAGAAAACCGATAACCGCTACAACGATAAACAACACTTTAATCCGATGCTGGGAATCACTATTAAAGGCAATATCGATATACTGGAGCAGGAACGTCCCGAGAATAACGAGGACAAGTGCGACGAGAAACATAATCGTCCACCACAGCTTCCCGACTACCGTATGCAGGGCAAAATTCCCCCAACGTTTCAACAGCCTCATTACTTCGGTACCTCAAGCTTATAACCGACGCCCCATACTGTCGTAATCATCGAAGCAGCATCAGGCGATACTTTATTTAACTTTTCACGAAGGCGCTTCACATGAGTATCTACCGTACGCAGATCGCCAAAGAACTCATAGTTCCATACATCCTTCAGCAGTTCCTCACGCGAGAACACTTTATCCGGCGATACAGCCAAGTAATGAAGCAGCTCGTACTCCTTGGGAGTTAGGCTCACTTCCTGTCCTCCAGCCGATACGCGGTGTGCATCATGTTCAATAACCAGGTGCGGAAAAACTATATTGTTGCTTGAGTTTACTTCTTTTGTTAAAAAGGCCGTAGCGGACGAGCGGCGCAAAATCGCTTTTACTCGATAAATAACTTCGCGCGGGCTGAATGGCTTCACGACATAATCGTCAGCGCCAACTTCAAAGCCTTGCACACGGTTCATTTCTTCGCCTTTGGCCGTCAGCATAATGACCGGCGTTGCTTTTACTTGCCGCAAGCGGGAGCACACCTCCACGCCGTCAATGCCCGGAAGCATAACGTCGAGCAGAATGAGCGCATAATCGGTTACTGTTGCGAGCCGAAGCGCGGTCTCACCGTCTTCCGCTTCGTCGATCAGATAGCCTTCCTTCTCCAAATACATTTTCAGCAAACGACGAATCCGTTCCTCGTCATCAACTACTAAAATACGGCTTGCATAGTCGGACATGCGGTGTTGCTCCTTTCAATTCATTTTATTATGAATGATTATACTCCTGCGTAAGAGTGAAGACCAGCGATAACGAGGTTAACCCCTACCAATGTAAACAAGATAACGACGAAACCGATAACTGCAAGCCACGAGGAGCGTTTGCCCTGCCAGCCGCGCGATAGACGGAAGTGCAAGTAAGCACTGTAGTAGAGCCAGGAGATAAGCGCCCATACTTCCTTCGGATCCCAGCCCCAGAAGCGGCCCCATGCGATGTTCGCCCAGATCATAGCGAAGATAAGGGCACCTAACGTAAAGATTGGGAAGCCGATCGCGATTGCACGATAGCTGATTTCATCCAGATCTTCTGGATCGATATCTTCCATAAGCGGATGGATAACTGCACCAATCCGTTTTCGGAACAGCAAGCGGATTAATCCGTACAAGATAGATCCGGCAATAACAGACCAGATTACTGTATTTAACTTACGTCCTCCATTCACACCAGTCAACCAGCTTGGTGCTTCGAACAATGGCTTATCCATGCCAAGGAAAGAATCCATCTGAACGGCCTGGCTGTTATAAGGTTTAACAATTGGCGGCAAGGTATAATCCGCTGTATCGGTCGAGGAATGATCCACGCCTTTGCTATCGATAGTGACTTTCTCTTGGGTGAACTTAGCCTCGTAGCCTACCCCTTTGAAAATAAAGACAATTGCAATAAAGCCAATAACAAGGACAATCGTGTATAAGGAGAATTCTACCCAAAATTGATCTCTTCTAGCTTGTTTCGAAGTTTGCTTGAAGTCAACGACACGAAGCAAGTACATCAGACCTGCTGCAAAGCCTACTGCGAAAAAGGCTTCGCCAGTTGCTGCTGTCGTTACATGCACCTTCAGCCACATGGAGCTTAGAGCTGGAATAAGCGGCTGAACCTCTTGTGGGAACACAGACGCATAGGCGACAACAAGAACAACAAGCGGCAATGCGAACATACCAAGTAAAGGTACTCGATAGATCGCATATACGATCGTAAATGCGATCATAATAGCCATGCCTAGGAACGTAATAAACTCATACATATTACTTGTTGGAATTTGACCGCTTCCAATCCATCTTGTAAAGAAGAACGTCAGATGGGCAGCAAGGCCGAGTGACGATGTGATAAACGAGATACGCGACCAGCGCTTCTCATGTTTTATCGGATCACGGTTGCTCCATTTTTTCCCTGCAATCGTAACTACATAGAACAGGAATGCAAAGCAATATAGGAAAAAGGCGGCGATAAAGGCATCGCTGCTGAAATCGACATAACTCACGCGTTATTCCCTCCGTTATCAAGCGACTTAGGTTCTACGGCAATTCCGGTTTTCCGGAGCGCGTAGGCCACGTCTGCTCTCATGCCGTACCAGTTTTTATTTGTATGAGCGCCAAGCGACAGCTTTCCATCGTCGATCCGCAGCCAAATGCGCCGATGCTGCCAGTAAGAGCCAAGTAATAATCCCAGCATCGAAATAGCTGCGCCATACCAAACATAAGTAAGAGCTTTGTCCTTACGTACGTTCAAGTAGGTGGAGGCTTCAGCAAAGTGGACATTGTCCATACCGTTCACTTTAATCTCCAGCTTGTTCGCAATTGCAGCATTGATCGTATCTTGTCCAAATTTCTCCTTATCCTTCTGCATCGGGAAGTAGATATAAGGCTGACCCTTCTCAGGAAGTCCCGGACCTGTAATCAGGAAGATAAAGGCTGGAGCATTCGGATCACGGCTGAGTGTTACAGGTTCTCCATCCTCGCCAATGCTGAACTCCATATAATTCGCCGCAAGCTTCATCGTGTAAGGGCCCAGCTTATAATCCAGAGGTGCATCCTTCATTGGCAAATCAAACTCACCGTAACTCTCGCCAGTTTCCTTGTTTATGAGTTCCGGACTAACACTTTTCAGCTTGGGCGTAACATCGTAGTCAAACTGATACAGCTTAAGCCCATCATACTTGAGCGGATGATTCACTTGGATGTCCTGCTTCTTTATTTCTTTCAGCTCAGGATCACCGGTGGCATTATCACCGCAGTTGCTTGTACATTTATAAAGGACTGCTGAAGTCTCATAACGTTTGGCGCGGAGAGTGCCGTGAAGTTCTGGCGGCAATTCGTCATCCGTATAATATTCGACGGTGAACTTCTCGTTTTTCACGTAGTAGTTCGTACCATCGATCTGAACCGTATCACCATCTGGTATGCTCACATAGCTGTCCATTTGCCAGCCAGGAAGGCTTCTGCCTAAGATCGCGAGCAAGAACAAGATCAAGCCGATATGGTTAATATAGGGACCCCAACGGCTGAAGCGATTCTTCTCGGCAAGCATCGCAGTTCCGTCTGTATGAACTTTGTAATGCCTTTTTTTCAAATGAGTGGAGAACTGCTTCACCCATTCTTCATCGTTTCCTTCAATCTCGGTGTTGTACACTGTCTTCTGTCTCGTTATGAAACGCAAATGTTTGCGGATCTGCTGTTTACTAAGTGCTCTGTAAAGCGGCAGCACGCGGTCCAAGCTGCAGATAACAAGTGAAGTACCAATCATAACAAGCAGTGTAATGAACCACCATGAATCGTATGTATGAGACAATCCCAGCTTATAATAGAGCTTGCCGGATAAACCGTATGTCTCCTCGTAATAGGTAGAAGGCTCGAAATTATTGAGGAATGAGCCCTCCTGTGGGTAAATGGTACCAAACATTGCTGTTATCAATGTAATGACAATGAGATAAACAGCAATCTTGACGGACGAGAAAAAATTCCAAATCCGGTCAATCCAGCTTGGATTACTCTTCTGCGACCTTCTCGCTACGCCGTCGTATCGCATCTCGAGCGGGGCATCTGACTCCATGTCTTCCATAAGTGGTTTGCCGCAGCTTTCGCACAGCACGGTACCAACCGCATTCTGATGTCCGCATTCGCATTTCGTGTTATGTAAAGATAACACCGTGAAACCCCCTAATCCCATCCATCAGCCTCTAATTCGAGGCAATCTTACTGAAGCAGCTTGACTACGCGTGAATCAATATCCTTCTCGCTCATACCACCCACAAAAACATCCTGAACGGTCCCATCCGGCAGTACAAAGAAGGTTGTCGGATACGACTCCAGTCCGTATTTATGCTCTGTCTTACGGTTTACATCCCTTAGAATCGGGTAGGTCAGGTCGAACCGGCGAACGAAATTGTTCACAGTAAGCGTGTCCTCGCTTAAGTTAATCGCCAGTATCTCAAGTCCGGCATCCTTCCACTTCTCATATTGAAGCTCGAACTCCGGCATTTCCTTTACGCAAGGCGGACAAAAGCTGCCCCAAAAGTTAATGACTACGGCTTTGCCTTTATAATCAGACAAATGATGCGTATTGCCCTGCAAATCAACTAGAGTAAAGTCGGGCGGCTGTTCCCCAATTTTCGGAATGCCACCATCCTTTGCGGCAAATATGGTATTGCCAATGGCATATCCGCCTACTACGAGTACGGCAAGCAGAATAACAATTTGCACCACTTTTCGATACTTGCCCATTCCTGTCCCATCACCTACATTTCACCATTGATGTCAGCTTAGAATACATTCATTATAACGAAAAACGGGCGGCAATAACCGCTGCCGCCGCTTACTTTTTATGAACTTTATGTGTCTTGCGAGCAGCCTCTCGAAGCTCTTTCACTTCAACTGGAGTCAGGTGTCTGAACTGTCCTCTCGCCAAGTTCTGAAGACCAATATCGCCGAATTTCACACGTCTTAATCTCACAACCGGATGATTGATTGCGTCGAACATCCGACGTACTTGTCGATTACGACCCTCATAGATTGTAATACGGATCGTTGAGGTCTTATTCTCCTCATCAACATCCTGATATTCAACGTCTGCCGGTGCTGTCATTCCATCCTCAAGCATAATACCGGACTTCAATTTCTCCAGCAAAGATCCATGTGGTGTACCTTTGACTGTTGCGAAATACATCTTCGGTACGTGATGACTTGGATGCGTTAGCAGATTGGCAAACTCACCGTCATTCGTTAGCAGAAGCAGACCTTCCGTATCGTAATCCAGACGTCCAACCGGATAGACACGCTCCCTAATACCGGGCAAAAAATCAGCCACCACTTTGCGCCCTTGCGGATCCTTCGCGCTAGTGATGACACCTTTTGGTTTATTCAGCATCAAATAGATCTTTTTCTCACTGCGGATCGACTTGCCGTTAACCTTAATCTCATCAGTCGTTGGGTCCGCTTTGACGCCAAGCGTTGTTACTTTCTCACCGTTTACCTCTACGGCACCGGCTAATATCATCTCTTCGCATTTTCGACGGGATGCGATACCCGCTTGAGCTAATATCTTTTGTAAACGTTCCAATGCTTTCACCTCAACCTCCATCATAACGATATGGAAGGGAAAGCACAAGTCACGACTACTTGAATATGTACATACAAATAAGAATTGCTGCCAAAAATCCGACAAGATCCGAAAATAAGCCTACTTTCAAGGCATATTTTGTCTTCCGTATACCAATAGCGCCAAAATAAACCGTCAGAACATACAGCGTTGTATCGGTGCTGCCTTGTATCGTTGAAGCAATTCGGCCGATCATCGAGTCCGGCCCATGGGTGGCGATAAGATCAGCGGTGAAAGCCAGTGAGCCTGCACCTGTAAGCGGCCGAAGAATACCAAGCGGCAATACCTCAGTCGGAATGCTCAACATATCAAACAAGGGGCGGACGGCGCCCAGCATGAGATCCATAGCTCCGGACGCACGGAACATACTGATCGCCACCATCATGCCAACAAGAGCAGGGATAATATTAATAGCGGTGCCAAAACCGTCTTTTGCTCCCTCGATAAAAGTTTCATAAACGGGGACTTTACGGAAAGCCGCATATAATGGGATAAATACAATAATTGCTGGAATAAGCCAAGCTGACAGACGGGTAAACAGCTCAAACAACTTCTCCACCTCCTCCTCTTGGAAGTGTGGCTGATGCTGAGACAGGTGGATCTATTGAGGATTTGATCGGCATTTGTTTAGAAGTGTGGGTGGTCTTGCCTGGAGGTGGTGCAGATCGTCTGCGATACCATCGGTCAGCTACGATTGCGGCGCCTGTCGCAACAAAGGTCGCCGCTAGCGTTGTGCCGACGATTTCTGCCGGATTAGCGGAACCATAGTTCATTCGAATCGCAATTAGTGTTGTAGGTACAAGAGTTATGCTGGAGGTATTTAGGGCAAGCAGCGTACACATTGCCGGAGTCGCAGTCGTTTGGTCAGGATTCAGCTTCTGAAGCTCCTGCATCGCTTTTATCCCCATTGGCGTTGCCGCATTGCCTAGTCCAAACAGATTGGCGCTTAAATTACTCATAATATAACCCATTGCCGGGTGATTAGGTGGTACATCGGGGAATAGACGCTTCACAACAGGGCTTAGCATACGGGCAAGCTTCTTCAGCATGCCCGCATCCTCTGCAATCCGCATCATTCCCAGCCAGAACACCATAATACTAATCAGCCCAAAGCTTATCGTTACTCCTGATTTAGCACCATCAAACGCTGCTTGCGTAACGGCATCAATTCTCCCGTTTACCGCTCCAACGACTACACTTACAACGATAAAAAACAACCATATCCAGTTCACCATAAATTGGCCGCCTCCCCCGATTAGCCAAGCGTAAACGGCTGCGTCGTCCTATAGAGGGGCAGCATTCGTTTCGCGGGTGAAATATAAGCAAAGTATAGAGAAATCCAATACTTTCTTACATTTCAAATAATGCATTGATAACGGATGTTATCGAATGTATGAAGCTGTCACGTCCCACCGTTGCCTTCTTGTAATCATGCATAGCGGCATCCGACATCGGCTTGCGCTCTGGCAAGCTCATTCTTGCACTGCCAATATCATAGACAGGAATGGCTCCAATCTTCTGATCGTTCAAATACCATTCCAGTGCACCACGTTCTCCTAGCCTATAATTCATCGTTGCCATATCAAGGACAACAAGACGAGATTGCAGCATGTCCCGCTCCTCTTCGGCTAACGGATAATAAAACGAGTTTCCAACCGCATATGGATAGCCTGCTAAGGTTTGTCCTTTGCTTGCTACTTCCATAAGAGGATAGTATTTAAAGCCCCAGTCCAACATATGACGGTGGTCAATCCAATCATCACGATCATTTAACGTAACAGCCGCAATCTGCTGTCCGTTTCTCGTTGCGGAACTGACCAGGCAGCGAAGCGCCTTTTTGGTATAGCCGGTTTTAACTCCATCTGCCCCCTCATACATCGCCAGCATTTTATTCTTGTTTGCCCAGCTGTATTGCCATTTCTCATGAGGGTTGGGGACACTCTTTACCTTTGTGCTAACAATCTCGGCAAACACCGGGTTTCTTAGGGCATAAGCCGTTAATTTTGCTAAATCATTTGCAGAGGAGTAATGCCCTTCCGCATCCAATCCATGTGGATTTTTGAACTGCGTATGAGTAAGGCCCAACATCTCCGCTTTCGCATTCATGAGGTGAACAAAACCCTCTTCCGATCCACCTACATGCTCGGCAATTGCTGTTGCCGCATCATTACCTGAACGGAGCATAAGCCCGTACAACATATTAAGCAGTGTCATTTCCTCACCTAGCTGCAAATAGATAGATGAGCCTTCCTTTCCAACCGCTGTTTTGCTCGTCTTCACATGATCCGCAAGCTTTCCATGCTCAATCGCGACAATAGCCGTCATGATCTTCGTCAAGCTGGCTATTCGCATGGATTGATCTCCATTCTCACTATACAGCAGTCTTCCTGACTTCACATCAACAAGAGCAGAAGCATTTGCACTGGTATGAATCGGCTTTGGCGCCGCGAATGCCGGCGTTGCTAAGCTTGTACCCCAAATCAAACTGGCAATCCATAATCCTATTCCTATACGGCGAGTAACTTTCACGTTTTCGTTGCTCCTTTCCTATCGTCAGCCCTCACCTTGTACAGTATATGCTTCGGATGGGCAAATTAAGACATGCCTACCTCCAGAAATGAGAAAACCTCTATCGAGGTCTCTCGAAGATGAGCGACCGCGTCTAGAGGTAGGGATTATCTATTGTAGTGAAGAATCAGAAGCCCTTGCGGGCAGTTCTCTAGATGAGGGTGTCAGTTCCATCTGTTATATAGTCATTTGTGCTTGGGCTTGAACTTGCTGAAGTTTTGAACATCGATTGAACCTTGTCGAATACATGTGGAGCAGAATCAATAATCCGTTCCATCAGATGCGTTTGATTATCAAGCGGTACAATTTTCACACCTTGTGTACCTACAACAAGGAAAGCGATTGGCGTAATCGATACCCCGCCGCCGCTGCCGCCGCCGAAAGGTGCTGAAACACTGGCAGTATGATTGTGGCCGTCAGATGGCGACGTATGCTCGTGTGATGCTGAACCGTCATACCGGATATCGCTGCCGCCAGCCACAAAACCGAATCCCACTTTCGAGATCGGCATAATAATGCTGCCATCAGGCGTTTGAACAGGATCACCGACAATCGTATTGACGTCGACCATCTCTTTAATATTTTCCATAGCAGTTTGCATTAGGCCTTGAATCGGATGTTCTGGCATTGTGACTCCTCCTGAAATTGTATTGTGTTTGTGCGTTATGGATGAGGACTCGCCTACGCTTTTGTATTCTGCTCATCACAGCGCTTGACTATGTATGGAACCAAAAGTCATCTCGGAACTTAAGCCTTAAACAGCAGACTTCGCCAAGCCTGCACACCTTCTTTTGCTTTCTTCAAGCGAATGAGTAATTGGATCCCGGCCATAACAGCATTCCCAAACCCAATTTTGGCGATACAGGACCATTCCGTTGTAAAACAAGGCTGCGCATAAACAGGCTTAATATCGACCTTAGGCTCCGCTTTTAGTTTTACGAATTGAGATAAGACGCCTAATGTAGTTGTCTTCACTGACCACAATGCTCCCGTTGCCATAGCTGTCCACATCGCATCACCCGTACCAACAGAGCTTGACCATTTCCATTCTTCCAGCTTTACCTTCGCTAAAGTTCCTTTTGTCCATTTCGATAAATTATTCGTTAGCGCTGCAGCATGTTTAAACTTATCAATTCCCGCCATCACGCGGTCTTTATCGATCTCATCATGTTTCTCATCCTTACTGCTCATACCAATGCTTGTACCTATCAAATGCTCATGCAAACGGATTGCTTTGCCGCTGAAATCAATCGAACCGATCTTCATCTTATAACGCAGTAAACCAAAGATCGCCTTGAACTTGATCTCGATATCGTCATTATCTCCATCTCGTCTCATATGTCCTTGAATGACCACTGGTGACACCAAGGCAATGAGCAGAAAAAGCACAATGATGAGACCGGCTGCTAGTACCCATAAATTCGGATAACCGATCATTCCATGCTTCCTCCATACTTCCGAAAACTAGGTTACCTGTAGTATGGCTTGATGATCTGATTTCATACAAAAAAAACCTCAGGATCTATTCAATCCTAAGGGTTTATTTGTCTAAGATACACCGCTGTAAGGCAGCCTGTCCTGATCCTTCAATGTCCATCTCTTCCCATCTACATAGACGGCATCCACACGCTCATTATAGAAACTGAGCAGTCCTGCAATCTCATGAACCTCAGGAAGAGGTTTGCGGTAGCCCCATACGACATCGTCATATTTGCGGCCAAGCACACTCGCATTCCAATAGGTTGCTATTCCTTTGTAGGGACACCGGGTTGTTGTATCAGAAGATTCAAGCAAATCCATTCTAACGTCTTCCACTGGGATATAATATCGAGGGGTTAAGCCTGTCTCAAACAAGACGACAGGACGTTTGCTGTCTGCAATAATTTTTCCGTTAATGACAACTTGAATATGGCGGGAGCTAGGTATCGCATCAATTCTTGTATATGGATCCAGCGCATGAACGAAAATCTCTTCGTCTTCCTCGTACCAGGCATCAGCTTTTTTCCAAACAAAAGAATAATAGCCCCGGAGAATGGTACTCTCCTCCACCGGTTGAAGGTAACTCCAAACCACGTTCTCTACTAGACGTTCACCACTACGAATATGCCAGTAGACAGCCTCTCCTTTCACAGGATGCTCTTGACGAAAGTCTGAAGGCTCGAATAGGTCCTTCCTAACATCCGATTCTGGAAAATAGTAAATCGGAAGCTTGCCCGTCTCCGTAACAAGCAGAGCCCGTTTGCTGTCAGCAACCGTACTTTCCCCAAACTTAACTCGAACACGCTTGGGACTACGCTCCGCACGGAGCTCCCATTCCTTCCGCTCTCCATCCCGCAAATTCCACTGGGGATCATAATGCCCAATTTCCATTCTTATGTCTCCTCCTCATGATCTGATAAGCCTGCTCGATATCCTTAGTTAAAGCTCGGTCTTCTGATAGATAGGGAACTGATTCCCGTATGGCTTCATAAGCCTTTCTTACACCGTTGCCCAAGCTATCTTGTGATCCCCGAAGATCAATAGCCTGTGCTGCGTGAATCGCTTCGATCCCTAAGATGTAATATAGCCGGTCAATGATTTCTCGTGTCTTATACACGACAAATGGCGAGTTCGTTGCATGGTCTTCGATATCCCCTGCTAATGAGGCGTAATCAGCAGATGCAGGATTCGATAAATGACGAATTTCGGCATCCAGCGACGTAACGGTTTTCTGCAGTGTACAGAAACCGATCGAATACTGCTCATTCGGTGTAAGGAATCGGGTTAAACCTGTAAATGACGGGTCGCCAAGACGTAAAGTGCGAAAGACAGAGCACCGGGATACATGATGGAGTGCTTGACCAAGCATCTCAAAGCCTAATGTCCATGCGACAGGTTCGAAGTTGGCGCAAGAAACGATACGACGTTCCTCCAGCATTAAGCATGGATTATCATCTGAACTGTTCAAGTGCAGTTCAAGCTGGTCCTTCACATAACGCCAGGCATCCCTCGCCGCACCATGGACTTGAACAGCATCACGAAAGCTTAATGGATCCTGCAGCTTTTCTGCAGTTTGCTGCTGCCATAGATGGCTCCCTTCAAGAGCATTCCTGACGACCGCTAGACTAGTCAATTGTCCTGGGAATGGCCGCATGCGATGTACAGCCTCATCCAAAGGAGACAGCTGACCATGAATGGCTTCGAGCGACATCGCATAGATAACATCCGCTAGCTCAAGCACTTTTATCGTGTCAACAAGAGCAAGAGCGCCAATACCCGCCGATAAGGCGTTAGAGCTTACAATAGCAAGCCCGTCTTTGGGTCCAAGCTGCAACGGTGCAAGTCCCGCTTCCTGCAAAGCAGCAGCAGCAGGCTGCCGCCGGCCTTGCGCATCGACCTCCCCTTCTCCAATCATAGCGAGTCCAATATGGGGCAAATTCGTAATATCAGCGGCTCCAACCGACCCTCTCAAAGGAAGAACAGGCGAGATACCAAGATTCAGAAATTCTACATATCGGTCGGCAATTGCAGGCTGTATCCCCGTACAGCCTGCTAACAAGCCATTAAGCCGTGCGAGCAATACCGCACGAACATCATCGTTTGTAGCATTTGGGCCGATTCCTGAACTATGAGACAAAATCAAATTACGATTATATTGAGCAAAGAAAGCAGGGTCTACTTTCTTATCTTTATTCCAGCCGACACCACGGTTAAATCCGTAGATGGGAACATCGTGCTCAACCAGCTCATAAACAAGTTCCCTTGCAGCCTCGAGCCGTGATCGGGCTGATTCAGCGATTTGAACTGGCCGTCCAAACCTGGCGACCTCCTCTATATCTGAAAGGGCTAGCCCGCTTCCGTCTAATACTAAGGGCTCTTCCTTAAACATAGACCTGAGTGCCCAGGGGAAAGGAATGGTCGAAAAGCTTGATGCCAAGAGCCAGCTCCACTTCCGGGTATACGGACGGGTCCTTTACCCCTGTACTTAACGGAATAAGCGATTTATCGATTATAAATACGGCAATTGGCTGGCCTTCATACAGTTGACCAACGCTCACCGGTTCACCTGTTTCAAGCGAAATAGTCGTAATGACATCCGGGAATGTGGAGAGCCGCTTACCGGAACCGTCATCAACCGCCATATACTCATTCATGACATGAAGGATAAGCCTATTTCCTTCTGTCTCTACTTCAATCGTTCCGATATCAAAGGCGCCCTGGTAACGGACATCTTTCCGAACAACAACACCCCTGCCGATATAACCGCCGCCGGTATAGGAGCTAATCGTTTCAAGTACCTTCTCAGCTCCTTCCGGTTCGGCTTTCAGAATGGCTTCCCCTAGTCCGATTGCTCTGGAAATCCCCCCAACTGCAGCATGTTCTCGGACATAGCTTGCAGGGACTGGCAGACGTGCTGCAGCAATGAAGCCTCCAGCCAAATCAGCTGCAAGCCGAAGGACATTCGAAGTGCGGCTTGGTGAACCTTTAACGGCGAGTTCAAGGTAGGTTCCATTCTCCGGCTTCCCACCGGCTACGGCTTGAATAGTCTCAATATCGTTACGTGATGCCAGTCCGAGCGATCCCATCTTGCCTGTAGGATGAGCACGGATATCGCCAGTTGCATCTACCACAACAAGTCCAAGGGCAGCGGCAGGCAGCCAGCCGTTAATGGAGCTCGACATGCCGTTTTGCGGAGTCATCACCCCTACGATTCGACCTTCGTATTGCTCAATGATGAGTTGAACCGCTTTAATATAATCTTTGCCCAGCATCTGCCATTCGGTTCCGGCCGGTGCTCCAATCGCTGTACATGTCAAGATAATTGCATCATCCGGAAGCTCATCTACACTGACCAGCTTTGGTCTGCCAATCGTAACTGCGGCACCACCAATCTCGAGGCCATGTTCTACCCATCCGCCTCCGCCGCTTGCGTAGACCGATCCGCCCTTCACTGCTGCGAGCACATCCTGCTTCGTTAATTCTCTAGCCATCTTCTCCTCATCTCCTAACCTTCCGTTGATATTCTCCGAATTCCTTTTACCCGTACCTCATCATGCGATTCTTCATAGCCGGCATCCGCATAACGCAGTACACCAAGGCCTGTATCATTATCTAGTGCAGTACGCAGCCGAATCTCAGCTTCCTCTGTCCCGTCAGCCACTAAGGTAACCCCTGCACTTGTCATAAAACCCGCATAACCACCGCCGCCCGAGTGAATCGCGACGAGATCCGCCATAGAAGAACAGTTCAACATCGCATTGAGAAGCGGCCAATCGGCAATGGCGTCACTTCCATCCTTCATTCGCTCCGTCATAATATTCGGATGTGCCATTGCTCCAGCGTCCAGATGATCACGTGAGAAAGCTATAGGCCCTGCCAGCTTGCCTTCCTTCACAAGCCGGTTCACATCAAGCGCAAGCTTTGTTCTCTCCCCATGACCAAACCAACCGATTCTTGCAGGCAATCCTTCGATAGGAACATATTTCTGAGCCAACTGTATCCAATTGACAGCCGTTTCGTTATGCCGGAAATGCTCAAGAATATAATCATCGATGACCCGAATATCCTGGGCCTCACCACTAAGCGCAATCCAGCGGAACGGGCCTATTGCCCTTGCAAATAATGGCCTAAGGAACGCCTCCGTAAAGATATCAATTTGAAAAGCATCCTCTACTCCGTAAGCTTTGGCTTGTGTGCGAATATTATTGCCGTTATCAAACACAATAGCGCCTGCCGCCTTGAAAGCGAGCATCGCTTCAACTTCTTGAGCAATCGAGTGGCCTGCCGCCGTTTGAAGCTCGGCAGGGTTAGATTTCCTTGCTTGAGCAGCCTTTTCAAGCGTATAACCACTCGGAATATAGCCGTAAAGCAGATCATGAGCTGAAGTCTGATCTGTAACAATGTCCGGGATAATTCCTCTCCGCAATAGTTCTGGGTAAATATCAGCCGCATTACCCCGTAAACCAATGGACAATGCTTCCCCCCTGCGACGGGCATCATTTATCCAATCAAGCGCTTCATCCAAGCTCTCTGCCCGGCGTTGCAGAAAGCCGGTTGACAGCCGCTTGTTGATCCGTTCATCGGATACTTCCACGCATAGAATAGCCGCATTCGACATGGTACCAGCAAGCGGCTGTGCACCTCCCATTCCTCCGAGTCCAGCGGTCAGAATGAACCTTCCCCGGAGATCGCCGCCGAAATGTATCCGGGCTATACTTTGAAAAATTTCGTAAGTTCCTTGAATCACTCCTTGCGAACCGATATACTGCCAGGCTGCAGCCGTTAATCCCCCCCAAATAATAAGACCCTTCTCTTGTAAGTCGTAGAAGTTCTCGCTCGTCGCCCATTTCCCTACCAGATTGCAGTTAGCCATCACGACAAGAGGCGCTTGCCGATGGGTACGGAAGACACCAATCGGCTTGCCCGATTGGATGACTAATGTCTCATCCTCCTCAAGCTCTTTGAGAGTACGAACGATAGCATGGTAAGACGGCCAATTTCGGGCCGCCTTGCCTAGCGAGGCATATACAATTAATTCTTTTTGATTTTCCCCATTCTCCAATACGTTTTCGAGCATGCGAAGCAAAGCTTCCTGCCGCCATCCCTTACACCGCAGCTCTGTCCCTCGACTTGCTTGTATCAGGCTCAATGCTGCACACTCCCCGCCGCTTCTCGGTATACGGGACGACCAAGGCCAAGATGATCCCGCAGTGTCGTGCCTTCATACTCCGTACGGAACAGCCCTCTCCGCTGCAGCTCTGGAACAACAAGATCAACAAAATCTTCAAGTCCGCCAGGCAGATGAGAAAACGCAATGTTGAAGCCATCTGCGGCACCACTTGTAAACCACTCTTCCAGTCGGTCTGCGATTTGAACTGGTGTTCCAACAAATCCACCAACAAAGGTGCTTTTTGCCCGTTTGACCAGCTGGCGAAGCGTTGGATTCTCCTTCTCAATCAGCTCCCGCAGCCGCTGCAAACCGCTTTGACTTTGATTAAACCCCTCCACTTCAGGCAAGTAGGGAAGCGGCTCATCAAGCGGAAATTGAGATACATCACGGCCAAGATAATGGGATAAGAGATCAAGTCCTAGCTCTAGTGGAGTTAACTCCTCAACAATAGCCCGCTTCGCGTTGGCTTCCTCTTCCGTCCGGCCAACAATCGGCATAACCCCAGGCAGAATACGCAGATCATCCGGATTACGACCATATTTGGCCAATCTGCCCTTCAAATCGACATATAATCGTTTGGCATCCTCGAGCAATCCGCCTGGTGCAAATACAACTTCCGCAGTTGCCGCTGCGAGCTCTTTGCCAGCTTCTGATGCCCCAGCCTGAATAAGAACAGGATAACCTTGCGGCGGACGTGTCACATTGAGTGGTCCTCTAACCTTGAAATGCGCCCCTTCGTAATTCAAATAACGCAGCTTGCCCGGATCAGCGAACTGTCCGCTTTCTTTATTGAGCAGAAGAGCATCCTCCTCCCAGCTGTCCCACAGCCCTTGCGTCACCTCAACAAACTCCTTCGCGCGCTCATAACGGACTGCATGAAAGAGATGCTTCTCTTGGCCGAAGTTTCGCGCTTCCTCATCCGTCTGCGAAGTGACGATATTCCACGCCGCCCGGCCGCGGCTCAAGTGATCAAGCGTTCCAAGCTTTCTTGCGATATGATAAGGCTCGTTATAGGTCGTTGAGATCGTCGCTGCCAGTCCAATTCGCTCGGTTACAGCCGCCAGCGCCGACAGCAAAGTGAATGGTTCCGGACGAATGCTGTTCGCTTGTTTCACACTCGATTCGAAACGATCCCACACATACAGCTCATCTGCGTAAAAGAACATATCAAACTTGCCTTCCTCCGCCTTTTGCACGATCCGCTTGTAATAATCAAAATCCAGCAGTGCTCCTGCATCGGCTCCTGGATGCCTCCAGCTTGAGATATGCTCACCCGCCGGGAAAAACATCATCGCTCCAAGTGCAATTTGCCGTTTCTCTTTCCCCATTTCAAACCCCTCCTTGATATTCATACATCCGTCCTATTACAAGAGTCCTTTGCTTGTCAGCCATTCCTTTGCAACATCCAGCGCCGGGCGCTGCTTAAGTTCCACTTCGCCGTTTAGCTGCTGCATCTCCGCATCCGTGATACTGCCCTTAAGCTTGTTTAGTACGTCTTTTAGTTCAGGATGGTCAGCGAGTGTCGATTCTCGTACGACTGGCACAGCATAATAAGGGACAAACACATGCTTGTCGTCCTCGAGAGCGATCAGATCTTTATCCGCAATTTTGCTGTCGGTCGAATAAGCAACCATAACATCAATCAGTCCTTGGCCGATCGCCTGATAAGCAAGACCTGCTTCCTGGATCGTCTTTTGTTCCTTAAACTTCGGATTGTACACTTTCTCAACCAGCGGCCAAGTATCTTCCCGCTTTAGAAACTCCGCATTTGTACCAAATACGAGCTCGCCTGATTTCTCGGACAACTGCGATACATTCGTGATTCCAAGCTTATCAGCCGTTTCTTTCCGAATGACAAAGGCGTATGTATCATTAAAGCCTATTGGATCAAGCACATCGATTTTGTTGCGATCCTTAAGCAGCTTTACAACACTCTCATAAGCCTGCTGCGGATCGTAGATCGGTTGTTCTTTCAAAATGTTAAGCAGTGCTGTCCCCGTATATTCCACGTAAGTGTCGACCTCTCCATTGTCAATCGCTGCCCACAGCAGATTATTGTCCAGCGTCTTAATCGAAGTCTTCAAATCCGTGTCCTGGTCAACAAGAAGCTTAAGAGCATTCGCCAAAATATCCGATTCAGCAAATCCTTTTGTTGCAACAACAATCGAATCATTTTTACTGGAAGAGCCATCCTTTGAATTACTGCATCCAGTTAAAGCAAGAACTAATAAACCCGATAACAAGATAAGTGCTGCTCCAAATGTCTTTTTCTTCTGGATAACGTTCCAGCTATGTTTTCTCATCTTCCTATACCCCTCTCGATCTATCCTTTAATTTTGTTCTGCGAACGCAAACCCCTAGGGGTTAACAGCCTGTTGATGTAAAGCAGCAGCAGGTTTACAGCAATAACGAGGAGGGAGACCGGTATAGCCCCTTCGAAGATCGTGATCGTATTAATCATCGAAATTCCCCTCGTAATGATGTCGCCAAGCCCTCCTGCCGCAATGTATGTTGCAATCGTTGCCATACTGATTGTCTGTACGGTTACGAGCCGAATTCCTGCCATAATGACGCTTCGAGCAATCGGAAGCTGTACCAACCTCAAAATCTGCCAGCGTGTCATACCCATCCCTGTTCCCGCTTCAATGAGCGCTGGCGGCACCTCACTGATGCCGGTATACGTATTTTGCAAAATCGGCAGCAGCGCATATAACGTCAGGGCAATAATTGCGGGCTTTTCCCCGATCCCGACAAACGGAATCATAAATCCGAATAAGGCCAGGCTAGGAATCGTTTGGATTACCGAGATAACGGTAATAACCCCATTAGCGAGTCTTTTCTGGCGTGTTAACAAGATACCAGTCGGGATAGCGATCACACAGGCGATTAGTACTGACCACAGCGACAGCTGAATATGTTCGCCGGTTTTCTGTACGATGAGCGGCCAGTCCGCTTTCACCGTACTCCAAAATTGATCCATAAGTGAGATCTCTCCTTAGATGGCATAGCCCGCCCCAAAGCGTTCCTGGCCAATAAAATCTCTAACAAAGTTGTTAATCGGCTGCTTAATTATTTCATTCGGCTCAGAAGCTTGAACCAGTTCTCCATCCTTGAGCAAAACGATTTCATCGGCGATCTTAAAGGCTTCGTCAATGTCATGAGTAACGAAGACAATCGTTTTGTGTAGCTGTTCATTCAGCTTGATGAGTTCCTTCTGCAGTTGTACCCGGCTGATCGGATCCAGTGCGCTAAACGGTTCATCCATCAGGATTATGGATGGTTCTGCTGCAAGCGCCCTTGCTACACCGATACGCTGCTGCTGCCCGCCGCTTAGCTCGTTTGGATACCGTTTACGGAATTGATCCGGCTGAAGGCCAATTAACTCCAGCAATTCTTCTGTTCTGATCTGCTGCTTTTTTTTGCTGTCTCCCCTGAGTCGTGGCACAATCGAAATATTTTCTTCGATGGTCATATGAGGAAATAATCCGATTTGTTGAATGACATAACCGATTCTTCTGCGAAGATGGACAGGATTCAGTTTGCTGATATCCTCACCTTCTACGAAGATTTGACCAGCTTCCGGCTCGATCAGCCGGTTAATGAGCTTGAGAAGGGTTGTTTTCCCACAGCCTGACGGACCAATGATACACACGATTCTTCGCTGAGGAATTTGTAAATTAAATCGATCTAATCCAAATCCGGAGTCCGCCCGATACTTTTTACTTACATCTCGAAACTCAACGGCCGCTTCCGCCATCCTACACACTCCTTTTTCTCATGCGGATTCCTAGAAAAAAACAAAGAGGAGGTCTTATTCCCCTTATTGGGAACAAGACCTCCTACCGTTAGGTGAGTCCGCTTTATTTTTTTCAATTCTTACTGGTATTTCCAATACTAGTATGTATGGATTGACCTTGTCAATCATTATTTTTACTATTTCTATCGGAATTATAAGTTTTAAGGACATAAAAAAAGACTTCCCGTCGAACAGGTCAGCCATTTCACCTCAAAAATCTATTCGTTTAACTTGATCTCACTAGCGTTAAAGAAGTCCAATGCCGACTTGTACCATTTGGGCTCAGCTTCACGCTCTCCATCTACGAATACTTCCGTCTTCTCGTTATAGAATGACACTAATCCTGCAATCTTAGGGATCTCCGGAATCGGATTCGGATAGCTCCACAGGATGTCTTTATAAACTTCGCCATTAACATCAGCCGTCCAATAGACAGCATCACCTTTATAAGGGCAGCTTGTTTGAGAAGCAGATGCTTTCAGCAGGTCGAAGCGGACATCTTCCCTCGGCAAGTAATAACGGACAGGAACGCCAGTCTCGAATACAATGACAGGGCGTTTACTGTCAGCAACCCATTCCCCATTCAGCTTGATCTGAATATGGCGTGAGCTGGCAATGGCGTCGACACGCTTATACGGATCCCGCGGATGGACAAAAATCTGCTCCTCTTCCTCGTACCAGGCATCTACCTTGTTCCAATAAAAAGCATAATACCCTCTGATGCCTTTACTTTCAGGAATCGGATTCGGGTAGCTCCAAACCGCATTTTCCGAAGACCTATCGCCTGTTGTGATGGTCCAGTAGGAAGCATCACCTTTTAATGGGCAGAATGTCGACTGCTCCGTTTGCTCGAGGAGATCTGTTCGAACATCCGCCTCTGGAAAATAATACACCGGTAAATGGCCGCGTTCATGCAGGACAATGACATTTTTGCTGTCCGCAATAGTTTCCCCGTTAAATTTCACACGAATCCAGCGAGGTGTGGAATCGAGGCGGATATTTCTCTTAACCTTCTCTAACTGTGTTGAATTATGCGCAGTTTGATTTGCCATCTTTCATTCCTCCTAAATGTTATTAAGGTAGATTACGAGTAGATCATAACATGCACCAAATTATTCCACAATTATAATTTATTTATTCCTATGCGATTAATCGGGTAAAATACATAAAAAATAAAACTGCCCCAAATGGAACAGTACTAAAGAGCCTAAGAGATAATAGTTGGCAAGACATTAATGATGAGGATTGTAAAAACAGCTGAGCCAGCCATCACGTTGGCATAGGTTTTGGGCAGCTTTTCCGTCGTTTGATACAGCCAATTAAACCTCGGGGCAAACCAGTTGCGAAATACAACGAAGATAATAATGATATTGGCTATACCTACAATAGACCACGCCCAAGGGAGCTGATCATTTATACCCGCAAACAAGCTACTCTCTAACATCCCAAGAAGCACAAGAGAAAAACATAAATAGATGATACTGATGATCCACTCCAGTGCAAATCTGAACAATTTAAACAACCCGCCTTCCTTATTTTCCCTTTTCATTTCATTTTAAAGGAAAATTTCTCATAAAAAAAGACCGCTCCGAAGTACGGAAGCAGCCTATGACCTTAAAGATTATTCAAATGCCGGCAAAATTGCACCTTTATAGGTGTCTTCAATGAATTTTTTCACATCTGGAGTTTGAAGAGCAGCAGCCAAAGCTTTGATCGCTTCGGAATCCTTGTTGTCCGGACGAGCAACGAGAATGTTCACGTAAGGAGAATCGCTGCTTTCGATGAAGAGCGCATCCTCTGTCGGAACAAGATCTGCTTCAAGCGCGAAGTTTGAATTGATCAGATCAAGATCCACTTCACCAAGAACACGCGGAAGAGTAGCCGCTTCTACTTCTGTAATTTTCAGGTTCTTCGGATTTTCTGTAATGTCATGTACAGTAGCTGCAACCCCTACGCCGTCCTTCAGTGTAATCAGCTTGTTAGCGGCAAGCAATTGCAGGGCGCGTCCACCGTTGGTAGCGTCGTTAGGAATAGCTACTTTAGCGCCATCCTTCAATTCATCAATACTTTTGATTTTTTTCGAATAAGCGCCCATTGGCTCGAAATGAACACCTGCTACGTTAACTAGGTCATAGCCATGTTCTTTATTAAAATCATCAAGATAAGGGACATGCTGGAAGAAGTTTGCGTCCAGCTGCTTTTCATGTAACTGCGTATTCGGTTGAACATAATCATTAAACTCAACAACCTCAAGATTAATGCCTTTTTCTTTCAAAGCAGGCTTGATGAAATTAAGAATTTCAGCGTGAGGTACTGGTGAAGCACCAACCTTTAATGTTACTTCCTTCACTTCATTGTTACCCGCCGCCGCATTGTTGTTCGTATTCTCATCTTTTTTAGCACCACATGCGGACAATGCGATAACAACCGCAAGCGCAAGCAGAATAAAACTGAGTTTCTTCATTTTCTTTTCCTCCATCATCTGTATGTTGCATCTATGTTGTCCACCTTACTTCCGGCTGAAACGGCGAACCAAATAATCGCCAGCCATCTGCAGGAGTTGAACCAAAATAATGAGCAGTGCAACTGTTACAATCATTACACTGGTCTGGAATCTTTGATAGCCATATCGAAGCGCTAAGTCACCAAGACCGCCCCCGCCGATGACACCTGACATTGCCGTATAGGAAACAAGTGTAACCGCCGTAATGGTAATACCTGCGAGCAGCCCTGGTCTTGCTTCAAGGAGCAGCACCCGTCTTACGATATCCCATCTGGATGCTCCCATCGCCTGTGCCGCCTCAATTACGCCACGATCCACCTCGCGCAGCGAGGTCTCTACCAATCGGGCGAAGAACGGTGCAGCCGCCACAACAAGTGGCGGAATAGAGCCTTGCACACCTAACGTCGTGCCTGTCAGAGCCTTCGTCACTGGCATGATGAGAATCATCAGAATAATAAACGGAACCGATCGAAGTATGTTAACCACTAGCGACAGCACCGCATATACAACTGGCTGTTCAAGCAGCTGCCTTTTAGAGGTCAGGAACAATACAACCCCTATAAGCAGTCCAAGAATAATTGTAAAGAGAAGCGAAGCACCCAGCATCGTCAACGTGTCCTTTGATGCTTGCCATACTTCTTCCCAACGCACTTGGCTCCAGTCAACACCTTGTTTCAGCATCATTTCAAATCACCTACTTCCAGCCCTTTGGCCCGAAGCTCGTCAAACACCTTGTTGATCTCGGCGTCAGCACCAATAAATTCGATAACCAGCTGTCCGTAAGGCGTATTCTTCATCCGAGATACCGTTCCTTGCAAAATCGTAAATTGAACGGAAGTTGATTTGACCGCGTTGAATAACAGCGGCTCGTACGTAATCTCGCCAACATAATTAATTTTAACGAGACGGCCACTTCTTGTGTTAATGAGCTCACGTGGATCAAACGAATCTGCGATCTGACTGACGAAATCCTTCGTAATGGAGTGCTGCGGTTTCAAAAAGACTTCCAAGACGTCGCCCATCTCGACAATTTCACCACCGTCAATAACCGCAACCCGATCGCAAATAGAACGGATAACGTGCATCTCATGTGTGATAAGCAATATCGTTATGCCAAGCTTCGCATTGATATCGAGAAGCAGCGACAAGATAGCATTCGTTGTTTGTGGATCCAATGCCGATGTAGCCTCGTCACAAAGAAGCACATCTGGGTTGTTCGCAAGCGCTCTTGCGATCCCAACACGCTGCTTTTGCCCGCCTGAGAGCTGTGCCGGGAACTTGTCCGCATGCTGTTCAAGGCCTACCAGCTGCAGCAGCTCGTCCACCCGCTTCTTGATCTCTGCTCTGGGCAGCTTAGACAGTTCGAGCGGAAATGAGATATTATCACGCACAGTCGCCATTGACAACAAATTAAAGTGCTGAAAAATCATGCCAATTCTGCGGCGTTCCTTCTGCAGCTGATTCGTCGATAAACGAGTCAGCTCTACTTCGCCTACCTTAACCGACCCGGATGTCGGCCGCTCCAGCAAATTAACGCATCGGAGCAACGTGCTTTTACCCGCTCCGGAATGTCCAATAATGCCGAAAATCTCGCCTTTTTTAATTGTCAGGCTTATATCTTTAACAGCTTCAACAGCGCCTGTACCTTTACCGTAAGATTTTTTTATATCTAATAGCTCAATCAGTGGTATAACCTCCTGCCATTATGCCATTTCTGCTAGAATCCCCTGTTACACCTTGTTCATGCTAAATAAAGAACAACGGCCATTATAAACAACTTTCACCCTTGTTGTCACTAGATAATAAAGTAAAAAAGTCCGTTATCCCATTGTGACGGGAAATAACGGACCAAACGTTCACCATTTTGACCATTTTGTTGAATGACCTGATGTAACCCTTATTCCTTATCCGCATCAACCGGAATGAACTCGTCGAGCGTCGTTTGACGTTCCCCAAGCCGTTCGAACAGCATCTGCGTTTGTTCTTCCAGCGCCTCGTCAATATCAACCTGCCTTGGCTCTGGCAATGCCTTAATATGGGGTAATCCAAAATAATCCAGGAATGATTTCGTTGTACCGTATAAAATCGGTCTGCCGATCGCTTCCGCACGGCCTACCTCTTCGATTAAATCTTTTGAGACGAGTGATTGAATAGCTCTGTCGCTCTTAACCCCACGAATTTCTTCAATATCGATACGGGTAATCGGCTGACGGTATGCGACTATCGACAGTGTCTCAAGCGCAGCCTGTGATAACTGGGAACGTGTTGGCGTATAGGCCATACGTTCGAAGTACGCCGCATGATCCGGGTTGGTTGTCATCCGGTAAGCACCGGCCACCTCTGCCACTTGAACACCGCGTTCTTCACGTGCAAGATCGCGATGCAAGTCGTACACAAGGTCCGCTGCCAGATCTGCGTCCAGCTCCAATATATCGGCAAGCTGACGTTTGTTCAGCCCTTCGTCGCCAGCCATAAATAATAAGCCCTCAATAATCGACTTCAATTTCGGGTAATCCATCGTTCGCCGCTTCTCCTCTCCAATGAATGACTATGTCATCAAACAGCTGATGCTGGAAGCAGCGAATATGTTTCATCTTCATCAGTTCCAGAATGGCCAGGAAAGTGACCACAATCTCATGCTTGCCCATATTCTCGCGGATCAGACGGGAGAATCGTACGGTCTCAAACTGCTTCAGGACCTCTACAATATCCCGAATTCTGTCTTTAACCGAGATCTCGTCCCGCTGGACGGTTGCCACAATGTTGCGGCGTGCGGCTCTGCGCAGCGCCCGCTGGAATGCGACAATCAGATCGGAAATATGCAAGCCCTCAAGCGGATTAATGACCTCCTCTTTCATATATGGTGTCATATCATCCGGCTCGCGGGAAAAAATGAGACTGCGTTCCATTTCCTTCTCCCGAAGCTGTTCTGCAATTTGCTTGAATTTACGATATTCGACCAGCTTCTGAATAAGCTCGTCCCTTGGGTCAAGCCCATCATCCGGCCATTCTTCATAGAAGTCTTCAAATACGGGAGGCTTAGGAAGCAGCTGATTGCTCTTGATGGCAAGCAAAGTAGCCGCCATAACAAGAAACTCACTTGTGAGCTCCAGCTCCAGTTCCTTCATCGCATTCAAATACTCCATATATTGATCTGTTATTTCACTAATCGAAACCTCATGAATGTCGATTTCTGACTTATCAATCAGATGAAGCAGCAAATCGAGTGGTCCTTCAAAGGATTCCAACTTGTAATGCATCGTCACTTCTTACGATCCCCCTGCCATGCGCAAACGGCTGACGTCCTATAACAAGTAACGACAGCATAATTTGAGCTATTACTCTAATTATGCAGTAATTTCGACAAATTTGCCATCTCTATTGCAGAAACAGCTGCTTCATATCCTTTATTTCCTGCTTTTGTACCTGCACGTTCAATTGCTTGCTCAATGGAATCCACCGTAAGAACACCAAAAATGGTAGGAATGCCTGTTTTGAGTGCGATAGCAGCTACACCTTTAGCAGCCTCATTGCACACAAAGTCGAAATGTGGAGTTGATCCACGAATTACAGCGCCAAGCGTAATAACAGCGTCGTATTTGCCGCTCTCAGCCATTTTTTGCGCGATCAATGGAATTTCGAATGCACCTGGCACCCAAGCGATATCTACGTTGCTGTCTTCTGCACCGTGACGCTTGAAAGCGTCAAGCGCCCCGCCCAGCAATTTACCGGAAATAAATTCATTGAAACGACCAACTACAACACCAAATCTCAAACCTTCCGCAATAACATTTCCTTCAAATACGTTTGGCATGATAAAGCCTCCTATAAATTATGTTTGTATATTTTTATCGTCCAAGTTACTAACGATTGTTGCTTGTGTTACCTTCCATTTGGATTGGCACGCGCTCAACAATCTCGATACCATGACCTTCGAGTCCTTTGATTTTGCGCGGGTTATTCGAGAGGAGACGCAGCTTTCTAACACCAAGCTCCCTCAGAATTTGAGCGCCAATTCCGTAGTCACGAAGATCAGATGGAGATCCGAGCCTATGTTTCGCATCTGCTGTACCAAGCCCCTGATCTTGAGAAGCATACATTTTCAACTTGTTCACAAGCCCATTCGCACGGCCTTCTTGACGCATGTACAGAAGAACGCCAACACCTTCGGCATCGATCTGCTTAAGTGCGGATTCGAGCTTAGAGCCACATTGACAACGACGGGAATGGAAGACATCTCCCATCAAGCATTCTGAGTGAACACGCACTAGCACGGGCTTAGCGGGATCGATCTGCCCTTTCACGAAAGCGACATGCTCATTGCCGTCTACCTGATTAGAGAAAGCAATCGCACGGAAATCGCCAAAGTCAGTTGGCATTTGTACATCCACAATACGATCAACAAGCTTTTCCTTCGCATTACGGTAAGCAATCATTCCTTGGATGGTGATCAGCTTCAAATCATGTTTCTCTTTGAAAGTAATCAAATCAGGCAGACGAGCCATCGTACCGTCTTCTTTGATGATCTCGCAGATAACGGCAGCCGGTTCGGAGCCGCACAAACGTGCAAGATCAATGCCTGCTTCCGTATGGCCAGCACGGCGAATGACTCCTCCATCTCTTGCTACTAGCGGGAAAATATGTCCTGGCTTACGGAAATCTGTTGCTTTTGTCGCTGGATCAATAAGGGCTTTGACCGTTTGGGAGCGTTCAAAGGCCGAGATCCCTGTCGTTGTGGAGACATGGTCCACGGAGACAGTAAAGGCTGTACCATGATAGTCCGTATTATGCTGAACCATCGGCGGCAGATCAAGCTGCTCTGCACGTTCCTGAGTAATCGGTACGCATACCAAACCACGTGCTTCTGTAATCATGAAATTAATTACCTCTGGTGATGCTGTCTCCGCAAGGGCAATCAAATCCCCTTCATTCTCACGGTCTTCATCATCAACTACGATGATCGGCTTGCCAGCTTTCAAATCTTCTAATGCAGATTCAATGGAATCGAAGATTTCTTCTTGAAGCTCAAGTTCTTGTCTGTTCATTAATTTCCCTCCCTGCTATCCAATCTTTCTTTTATAGAAATCCATTATCGCTCAGAAAAGCAACACTTAACTTTGATTCCGTCCGGCTTGATGCTTTGCCTGTTTCCTTAGCCGGCTTGAAATGCAGCAGGTGATCGACATATTTGCCAATGACATCACATTCTATATTGACCGATTCGCCGGCTTTTTTGTTCTGCAAGGCTGTCTCTGCAAGGGTATGCGGGATGACGGATACGGAAAACCCATTCGCATTTGTACCAACAACCGTTAAGCTAATGCCGTCAATCGTAATCGAGCCTTTCGGAATGACATAGCGAAGCATGTCATCATCTGCAAGACGAATAGCGAATACAACCGCGTTCGCATCCGTCTCACGGCCTGTAATAACCCCGGTCCCGTCCACATGCCCTTGAACGATATGCCCGCCAAATCGGCCTCCAGCGAGCATTGCCCGCTCAAGATTAACGGATTGGCCAGGACGAAGCTGCTGCAAGTTCGACTTCCGGTATGTCTCAGGCATGACATCCGCATCAAAGGAAGTGCGATCAAATGCGATTACGGTTAAACATACACCATTCACAGATATGCTGTCCCCAAGCGCCACGCCTTCCGTCACATGGGATGCTTCCACGGTAAGCACCATCGCTTCTCCTTGCTTTTTAACCCGTCTTAATGTGCCAACTTCCTCAACCAGGCCGGTAAACACGGGCACTCCCCCATTCTATTCATTGCCGTAAGCGGGATATCCGGAAATACAAATATCTTCGCCGGCCACCTCGACCTTCACGTTCTCTAGTTCAATCGCTTGAGCCATCTTCTCAAAACCGGCGAAAGTGAATGTTCCGGGAGATTCGATGCCGCCGATAATTTTCGTTGCCATATAGATTATGATTTTATCGATTAATCCCGCTTCCAGCATAGCACCATTCAATTTGCCGCCGCCTTCAAGCAGAATCGATCCGATCTCGAGTTCACCCAGCTTACGCATCGCTTCAGCTAGATCAACCTGCTGACCATTGCCGCAGCGGATAACTTCTACACCAGCAGCAACCAAAGCTTCCTCTCGGGATTGCTCTGCCTGATCCGATGTGAGGACAATTGTTCTGGTCAATCCGTCTGTCACCACTCTGGCATTCAGCGGCATACGAAGCTGGCTGTCTACGATAATTCGGATAGGGTGGATGGCTGGAACTGCCGATCTTGTTGTCAATTGCGGATCATCAGCAAGCAAAGTGCCAATCCCCACCATGATCGCTTCATGCTGGTGACGCAGCGTATGTACCTGCTCGCGCGCTGCTGAACCCGTAATCCAACGGCTGTCACCTGTATGGGAAGCGATCTTCCCATCCAGCGTGCTGGCTGTCTTAAGTGTGACGAATGGAAGGCGAGTCGTAATGTATTTGTTGAACTTCTCGTTCATATTGCGGGATTGTTCTTCCAGGAGGCCAACTTCAACCTCAATCCCTTCTTCGCGAAGACGCGCTATGCCTCGTCCCGCAACTTGTGGATTAGGGTCTGTCGTTGCGACTACAACCCGAGCTGCCTTGGCATTGATTATGCGTTCACAGCATGGTGGAGTCTTCCCGAAGTGGCTGCATGGCTCCAGCGTAACATAGACTGTAGCCCCTTCCGCTTCATCTCCAGCCATTTGCAAGGCATGAACCTCGGCATGGCCTGTTCCACGCTTCAAGTGGGTGCCAATACCAATGATCCGCCCTTCCTTCACAACAACACAACCAACCACCGGATTGATACCGGTTTGCCCTGAGGCTTTTGCGGCCATTTCAAGCGCAAGACTCATATAATAAGAATCATTTAAAATCTCCATAAATGCAAAAACACCCCCATTAGCCAGCTTAGCCAACGGGGGTGGGAAAATATCATTCGAAAATAACAAAAATAAGCTATTCAAGCGTAAACGGCTGCGCCGTCTCCATCGGAGGGTGCAGATAACGTTTCGCCGGTGAAATATAAACACAGTATAAATAAATCTATACTTTATTATATTTCAAACAAACCTATTACCCCCTTGTGAAAATATGCACAAGAAAAGAAATAAGCATGTCAGCGTATTCGTATCGAATGTGTCCCCTTCTCCCATCCAGACTATACTGTCGGTCCCGGATTTGCACCAGGTCCACCGTTCCGTCCATAACAATGCGAGGAATCGCTCTTGTCATGAATGGCCCGGGTCACGGACTGACGAGAAAGCGCCGCACGCTGGTAAACCAGTTGTGCAGACGCCGCTCGATCACCGCCGGTTGGGAATTTCACCCCGCCCCGAAGGTAAGCCACAATAACTATAATTTTGTTAGTATCTTAACACTAAGCTTCGTAAACTTCAACCTTTTGCATTTTGTCGCGTCCTTTGAACGCGTCAACATGCTCCATACCTTTTGTAACTTTACCAAAAACAGTATGTTGGCCGTCAAGATGCGGCTGTGGTTGGTAACAAATGTAGAATTGGCTTCCGCCTGTGTTGCGGCCGGCATGTGCCATTGCGAGTGTACCACGCTCATGCTTGTTCGGGTTGATCTCACAGTTAATTGTGTAGCCTGGACCACCAGTGCCTGTACCATTAGGGCAGCCGCCTTGTGCAACGAAGCCAGGAATAACGCGGTGGAATACCAGACCGTTATAGTAACCTTCGTTTACAAGCTTTTCGAAGTTTTCTACTGTTTTTGGAGCATCTTGGTCGAACAGATCGAGAATAACCTCTGCACCGTTCTCAAGTGTGATCTTTGCTTGTTTAGCCATTTCTAACATCTACCTTTCTATATCCGAATAAGACTACGTTACCAAATTTCGCCCTTACTTAGCAAGCGATTTGCGAAGTCTTGCCGGAATAACGTCATTGCACACGATATTTTCAAGCGATTCACGTTGTACAACGAGGTCAGATTGACCGTCTTTTACGAAGACAACTGCAGGGCGGCGGAAGCGGTTGTAGTTGCTCGCCATCGCGTAGTTGTAAGCACCAGTACAGAACACGGCAAGCAGGTCGCCTGTCTCTGATTTAGGCAGTTCAAGGTCAATAATCAGCTTATCGCCGCTCTCGCAAGCTTTACCAGCGATTGTAACCGTCTCAACATTCGCTTCATTGGCGCGGTTAGCCAGAATTGCTTCGTAACGGGATTGATACAGGGCAGGACGCGGGTTATCCATCATACCCCCATCTACTGCAACATATTTGCGAACGCCAGGGATTTCTTTCATTGTGCCAACTGTGTACAGTGTTGTACCAGCATCGCCTACGATACTGCGGCCTGGCTCAACCCAGATCTCAGGAAGCGGGAAGTTTGCAGCTGTGAAATTCGTAATGATCGCGTCTGTAATTGCACCAACATATTGCGCTACTGGAAGTGGTGTATCGCCTTCCACGTAACGAATGCCGAAGCCGCCGCCAAGGTTGATAACTTGGAAAGTATGGCCAAGCTCATTACGGATTTCAACAGCAAATGCTGCTACTTTGTCAACTGCCATGCGGAAGCCGTCTACTTCAAAGATTTGAGATCCGATATGGGAATGAACGCCCAGAATCTCGATGTTCGAAAGCTCAAGCGCTTCTTTGATCGCTTCTTTCGCTGCGCCGTTGCCAAGGTCGAAGCCAAACTTCGAATCTTGTTGGCCAGTCGAAATATATTCATGCGTATGTGCTTCTACGCCTGGTGTAATGCGGAACAGGATTTTCACTTTTTTGCCTTTGTCGGCAGCAAGTGCATTCAGCAAACGGAGCTCTACGAAGTTATCAACAACAAAACAGCCGATGTTTGCATCAAGCGCCATGTTGATTTCGTCAGGTGTTTTGTTGTTGCCATGGAAGTGAATGCGGGCAGCCGGGAAGCCTGCTTGCAGAGCCGTGTAAAGCTCACCGTCGGAAACAACGTCAAGCGACAATCCTTCTTGCTCAGCAATTGCGCACATTGCCATAACAGAGAATGCTTTGCTCGCGTAAGCTACTTGGAATTTAAGGCCGGAAGCCTTGAATGCTGTAACATATTCGTTAGCGCGTTGACGAACAAGCGCCTCGTCAACAATATACAGCGGAGTGCCGTACTCTTGCGCCAATCCTGTTACGTCTACTCCGCCAATTTCCAAATGCCCTTCGGCATTAATTTTGCTTGTGCCATGTAAATACATGAATCATTTCCCCCTTGGATTTCGACTACCATTACGCGATAGAAGTTAATTACGATTTGCACCAATAGACACAGTATATCGTAATCTATCCTTGAGAGAAATGGATAAAATAACATTTCATTTGTATTTCTTAGCCTCTATTCTGAGCGAGGCATTTTGTCGCTTTGCTGCGGCCGGAGCAGATTCGGACGAGTCCTGTTTTTAAGCACCGGCTTCCTTACAATGATGTTCCACATTGCCCGGTAATCGAATGGAATAAAAGGCCACATATATGGACGATTGAACGAGCGCTGCATGCACAGCATCATGAGAATCGCCGTTGTTGCAACAACAAAACCAGGTGCATGGAAGATTGATACGGCTAATATCAGCACAAGACGCACGATGCGGTTGGCCAGCCCAAGCTCATAGCTTGGCGTTGCGAACATCCCAACTGCTGCAATCGCCATATAGAGGATAACCTCATTGATGAACAGCCCTGTCTTGACTGCTATATCGCCAACCATAATGGCCGCAACGAGAGAGACGGCAGTGGCGAGTGTGGACGGCGTATGCACCGAGGCTAGCCGCATAAGGTCGACGCCAACTTCTACAATTAAGAACTGGACTATAAGCGGCAGCTTGCCGATCTTCTCCGGCCCAAGGAATTCAAGTGCCTGAGGCTTCAGCTCCGGATGAATGACAAACAAGAGCCATAGCGGAAGCAGGAACAGTGAGGAAAATATGCCAAGAAATCTGACCCAACGCAGATAGGTGCCAACAAATGGTGTCTGGCGGTTCTCCTCCGCATGTTGAATCAGATCGAAAAAGGTTGTTGGCAGAATCATAGCGCTTGGCGATGTATCCACAAAGACGACAACATTCCCTTCGAGCAAATGAGCAGCCACAACGTCAGGCCGCTCCGAATAGCGGACAAGCGGGAACGGGTTCCAGCCACGCTGTACCGTCGCTTCTTCCAGCTGTTTATCGGCGAGGGGCAAGCCGTCAATATGGACCAGCTCGATTTTATCCTTAATCGATTTTACTAGTTCCGGATCAGCCAAGTCATTAATATAGGCAATACAAACATCGGATTGTGTCCGTTCCCCCACCCTGACGAGTTCATAACGAAGCTGTGGATCCCGCAGGCGTCTGCGAACGAGCGAAATGTTCATCATCATCGTCTCGACAAAGCCGTCACGGCTGCCGCGAACGACACGTTCAAGCGTTGGTTCCTCTGGATTACGTGCCGGGAAAGCTTTGGCGTCAATTATAATGACTTCAGTTTCTTTATCAATAAACATGGCCGTTGAGCCGGATAACACGAAGGTCAGCATCTCATTCCATTTTTCTTTTTTCTCCGCCTGTGCAGCGGGCACATAATGACTCAGAAAAGAATGGAAAGCATCACTGGATATCTCATCCTGCTGCAAGTAAGTAAGGCGTTTCAATATCTCGGTTAATATCGTATCTTTGGCTAACCCGTTCATATAGAAAAAGGCAACACGCCTCTCGCCAAACGTCATTTCCCGCACAACGATGTCAAAGCTTACTTTATAACCAACTTCATTTTCCAGCCGCGCATAGATTTCATCCAGATTGTCAGGGATGACATCATCCTTGTCATTCTCCTTAGCCTCAGATTTGCGAGTTCGGCTTGGCTCCTTCGTCAATTCAAAGGCAGGAGTAGGGATCGCCATTCCCTGCTCTTCATTCTTTTGTTCACTCGGTATGTACATATACGGGGGCTCCCCGTTTGAGTGCTCCCGATCTTTATCTCGATCTTTATCTCGATCTTTATCTCGATCTGTCACTGCCATCTACCTCCATGCCTTTTGATCACTACCATTGGAAATACAGCCAATCAAATAAAGAGCCTAATGTTTTGCCAAGTACCATCGCCATCACCAGACCAACCAGATAATCAGAAAGATTCATTCGTTTGGCCAGAATGGGCAGCACGTTCATCACTTCCGTCAACGCACCTGCCAGCATCCCAACAAATACACCAGACATTAGTCCCGAGATCGTCAAGATCAGAGCCTTCGGCAGACTAAGCCGCCAATCCATAAAATCAGCAAATGTCCAGTACATGGAGCCGCAAATAACAGCTGATTCGAACCAAATGGACATCCGGTACGCGTATGCGATTTGGGCGATTCGTGGGATGAGGTCAAGTACAATAAGGAAGGCGACCAATCCGCTGCCGACCGCAAGTCCCCCTGACAAGCCAAGGAGGATGATGAAGAGATGCATAAGCCAATCACCCATCATCCTCGCTCCGTTCACCGTGCTGGTTGTTTTTCTTGCGCATCTCATCGGCGATGACATAGGCATTCACATTTTCTTGATAAGTATAGAGCTCGACCTCTAACGGATTAGGTTCCTCGTTGAACCTTTTACGGAAGAGATGGTTGAAGAACAAAATCATGCCTAGACCGATTCCAAGCGAGTACGGGATCTGAAACCAAAGTGGATGATCGGAGCGTTTGCCGGTCAAGAGCTCTACAATGCGGATATGCACTTCCTTCATGCTGACGTCGGTATGGAAATTCATAATCGCAAGCCCGGCTCCAAAAAAGAGCAGCAGCCAAGCGAACAAAAGCACCACGATCCGGGGCTTCTGTGGCTTAGGCGAAATCATGATCAACACTTGGGGGTCCCCGTAAGCCTCTACCGACAATGACGGGACCACCTCCCGTATGACTCGTACGATCTGGAGCAAGTCAATAACGACGCGATTGCCGTCACCTTTGTGATGACGGTACAGCACCAGTTCATTTAGCTCTTGCTCCAGCTCATCCGTAGGCGCCAGCAGACGCGATACCTGTCCAAGTGTTACACTTCGCTCCGGCCGGATATTTACTTTTTTCTTAAGACGAAGATAGAGGGCGGATGGCTGAGCTGCTTCCATCTGTCATCATTCCTTTGTTTCCCATAGGGTTTACTTCCTTGTTAGTATGAGAAAAGGAGTAAACGGATAGTCATGCTTGTAGAGGTAAAATATGCAAACTTTCCACAAGGAAATAAACACATCGAATGGAATTATAAGAGATCAGTTATTATCCAAAGGAGATCACTTCATGAAAATCGCCATTATTGGCTCGGGCGGTGCGGGTAAATCTACGTTTGCCAGGAAGCTTGGACAGGATTTAAACCAAAAGGTGTATCATTTAGATGCTCTGTTCTGGAAACCAAATTGGGCTTTGGTGCCAAGAGTTGAACAAATACAAGTCCAAAATGACTTGGTTCAGCAGAAGGACTGGATCATTGATGGCAATTACGGCGCTACAATTGACATCAGATTACATGCGGCAGATACCATTATCTTTTTAGATTATCCTAGGGTGATTTGCCTCTACCGTGCGATTAAGAGAACAATCCAGTATCGGAAACAATCACGCCCAGATATGGGTGAAGGCTGCGAGGAAAGATTCGATCTTACATTTTTGAAATGGATTTGGGAATATCCGAAGACAAAGAGACCAGAGACCATGAGCAAACTGCAGCAATTGTCGAGTAGGAAGCACATCGTGATTTTGAAGTCGCCTAGAGAGGCCAGGCGGTATTTAGAGGCTGTTAGTAGATCGGGAACATTGCCAAGGGAATAGACGTTTGAAAACAGACCAAATGGCCAGAGGCTCATCCTTTTCAAGATGACTCAGATGGCCATTTGGTCTGTTTTGAAGAGCGTATGTGTAGGATTTAACTGGTTATAAGAACATTTTCTGAATTGTTCGGATCTGTAAACGTTGTGCTGGCAATGAGTTTATGATCAGCATTACGTGCATCAATCTTATAGGGTGCCGTTGCTGAAGCTGGCAGAACAACATACCATAATCTCTCCTCTGACCCAATAGGAATCAGCTTGGCATCATACGTTGCCGTATCCTCACCGCCGAAAGAAAACGTAACAGTGTCTATAGACGAGTTCATCACTTGTCCAAACACAATTGGGAACGGACCGTGTATAGCCTTGATCCTCGGCATACTCATATAATTGAGTGCCACATCAGAATCTGCACCATTAGATATGCTATATCCACCACCCCACACCCATTTCCATCCGAGCCACGAATGGCGAACAAACTCAATTTGCAGATCTGTGCCTTCCTTATGCTCATTATTTTTATAGAAAAGAATAGCTCCTCCGTCTACTTTCTCTTGACTTATGACGTGATTATTTCCAATTCCCCTAAACTTTCGAACCGCTTCAACAGGTGTTTTTCCTACTGGAATTTGCATAGTCCACTTATTCCCTATTGCGCGTGAAAACCTCCAGTCGGCGATCCCTCCAGGACTATCGTACGCATAGATGGCAACAACAACTAGGACAAGGACAGCTAAAACTGACGTACAAATTCCTAACCACCTTGTTCGTATTTTCCCGTTCATGACTGCAATCCCCCTGATGTATTTATCGAAAATTAATGGTTTACCTCTTCATTCTTAATCGCTTTATTTTTATAATCTTGTAACAAATGGTAGATATCTATCTTCCACACCCCATCTTCTTTTTGCAGCCCTAAAGCCATGGAATGCGTACTGTTTTCTAAACTTAGAGTAATCAGTACAACTACTTTATTCTCCTCGGCTGTGCTCTCATCTATTTTGATAGAATCATAGTATCTATAGTGCATAGCTGTTTCAGAATCATACGTCATTGCATATTTAAAATAGTCGTCATGAAAGGTATTCGAGTCCGGAAGTTGTCCTCCATTATACACAATCTGATAAAGCAAATCAGGGTCTCCTATCGATATGCTGTACATATACACCAGCATCATGTCCTCAGGGGTAAACTGAATAAGCTCGCTTAAGTCCCTATCCTCTCTAAACCGGGTAAATGCTTCCTGCTTATCTGAGGACAGTTGTTTAAGATATGAGAACTTTTCAGCTTGGTCCTGAACTTGAGCAGGAGTGTCAGTACTAACAGCAGCAACTAGAGATACTGCGGCGTACTCATCCTTAGGCATTTCCTTACTATAGATTAACAACAAAATAATAAGAGGTAATAGAATAATCATTAAACCGGATTTTTTCAATGTCTCACTCCTCTACAATCCAATATTTCAAATCCATATTACCACATTATGGAATTCATGCACATCTAACATAATACCTATACCTTTTTCATTGCATTGCTGAACTGCTTCATAAGAAGTGGTTTCTCTTTGTCATAAGACCAATAGATGACTAAGACATTTTTGGTTCTGATTACATGAGGATACAGGTCACCTAACTTGATGCCAGCTGGCAAGGTAAGTTCGAAAGGTACTGGAACAGCACCATTAATGTCTATTGGAGTGGACGCCAATTGCTTTGCTGTTGTTAATTGTTCAACGTCCAAACCTTGCTTTTGTAGAGCTTCTCTCACATCATCCATCCGCATTAACGATTCCATTGTTTGAGCATGATGAGAGAATAAATACAAGAGTGATTAAGATGCCGTAGAGAAAAACTTGCTTCTTCATGTTTGACCCCCCTGTTTATGTGATTTCTAAAAAAAATATCCATTTACAATTCTTAACGGTACATTTCATTTGTTACGATAAATAACGAAACAAAAAAGACCAAATGGCCTTACGAACATCTGTAAAGATGGTTCGTTTGGTCATTTGGTCTTTTTCGTCCTGCACGATTTGCTCGCTTTCTACGAAGAACAAATCGCCAATACTGAGCAATCTGTTCTCGTATTTACGACGAGCAAATCGCGGCTATTGCGCGATTTGCTCTCTTCCTACGAAGAACAAATTGCTATTATTGTGCAATTTGTTCTCTTCCTACGAAGAACAAATTGCTATTATTGTGCAATTTGTTCTCGTATAACCTGCAAAATTTTCTTCTCCAACCTCGACACCTGGACCTGGGAAATCCCCAGGCGGCTGGCGACCTCGGATTGGGTTTTATCACGGTAATAACGTAAGTATACGATAAGCCGTTCGCGCTCACTAAGTCCTTCGATTGCTTCTAACAAAGCCAGCTTATCGAACCAGCGCTCCTGGGAATCATCGGCGATTTGGTCCATCAGCGTGATAGGATCGCCGTCATTTTCGAATACGGTCTCATGAATGGAAGTTGGAGGTTTGTTCGCTTCCTGTGCGAAGACAACATCCTCCGGCGTTATGCCAAGCCGATCCGCTACTTCGCTTACCGTTGGCAGGCGACCAAGCGTTTTGGATAACTCATCCTTCATCTTCCGTACCTTATTCGCGGTTTCCTTCAGTGAACGACTTACCTTGAGCGTACCATCATCGCGCAGAAAACGCTGGATCTCCCCGATAATCATTGGCACGGCATAAGTAGAGAATTTCACATCATAGGATAGATCGAACTTATCGACAGACTTCAGTAAGCCGATACAGCCAATTTGAAACAAATCTTCCGGTTCGTAACCGCGATTAATGAACCGCTGAACGACGGACCAGACTAACCTGATATTACACTGCACAAGCGTATCTCTTGCTAATGTATCGCCCGACTGGCTTAACGCAATAAGACGCTTAACTTCCGCATCATCCAAATACGGCTGAGCCGTTTGCTTCAAATCGACATCCATGAGGTTCAACCCCTATGCGCTAGTTATACAGCGCTTTTTTCGATTCAATACGCTTTAGCATTGCTACCCGCGTACCCTGGCCCAGAGCACTTGTCACTTCAAAACGGTCCATGAAATTTTCCATAATCGTAAAGCCCATACCCGAACGTTCGAGCTCCGGCTTCGAGGTATAGAGCGGCTGACGAGCCAGGTCGAGATCCTCAATGCCTCGGCCATTATCGCTAATCGAGATCGACACCACATCTCCATCAATGGAAGCCTCAATAATCACTTTTCCAGCAGGATCACTGTCGTAGCCATGAATAATCGCGTTCGTAACGGCCTCAGACACCGCGGTCTTCAGGTCGTTCAGCTCCTCAAGAGTCGGATCAAGCTGTGACACAAACGAGGCTACAGTAATACGTGCAAAAGCCTCATTCTCCGACCGGGCGCTAAAGGTTAACGTCATTTCGTTGCGTCCCATTACGAGACCACCTCCAGACTAGAAATCGCCATTCTCTCGTTGTCGTAGATGCTCATTATTTTAAACAAGCCCGACATTTCAAACAGGCGGTAGACACTAGGGTTCACATCACAGACGACCATCTTGCCGCCTTTACTGCGAACCTGCTTATATCTGCCCAAAATGACGCCTAATCCGGAGCTGTCCATAAACTGCAGATCCTTCAGGCTGAGTATAATGTGGCGACTATCGCCTCGCATGATCTCCGCTTCCATCTTGTTGCGGACAATGTCCGCCGTATGATGATCTAGCTCTCCACGGAGACGAACAATCAATACATTACGATAATGCTCCAGTTCTGCTTGCAAACTCATTGTCGCCGTTCAACTCCTTTAAGCTTCGCTATTGGATCGATCTACGATTTCTCCATCCATCGCGATGTTTCCTGCACGGCGACAAAACTAGAAGCAGAGCGCTAGAACCCGACAAATTACGCTACTAGAATAATCCTCCGAAGGACCGTTTGAGCATCATCCACCAGCCTGCTTTGCCAATTGACTGTGGAGCATCGACCGGGAACTCCTTCACAATTTGATCACCCTGATAGACGACCAGCTTGCCGATTGATTGTCCAATCGCAACTGGTGCTTTAAGTGGTTGATCGATCTGCAGCTCGTAACGGATATCCTTTGTAGCAGCACCTTTTTTGAGCAAAATGCTATATGGATGCTTCGCAACCAATGGCAATTCTCTCACAGCGCCTTTTTCGATCTTCACCGTTCCCATCGTGTCGCCTTCTTTAAAGATCGGATGCGTCATATACTGGGCGAACGTGAAATCGAGCATTTGCGATACTTCTGCATTTCTAGTTTTGGTATTCGGCTCACCCATAACGACGGCAATAACACGCAGATTGTCACGTTTGGCAGTCGCGGTTAAGCAGAACTTGGCTTCATTCGTAAATCCTGTTTTGAGCCCGTCTGCTCCGCTGTAGAAGC
The DNA here is from genome assembly GCF_052113225.1 of Paenibacillus sp. YAF4_2. NCBI lineage: Bacteria > Bacillati > Bacillota > Bacilli > Caryophanales > Paenibacillaceae > Paenibacillus > Paenibacillus sp. YAF4_2. The sequence goes on along the minus strand of NZ_JBFRCT010000002.1, from coordinate 586,137 downwards.
GTACAAGCTTATTGGTGTTCACAAGCCAGAATGGTTTCTCAGATGACTTGCGCAAATAATCCTGATACATACCGGTATATTTCGTAATCTCGGAGTGCTTAAGAAGCTCACGTGACATCACGGCAATATCATTTGCGGATGTGTAATGGTCTGACGCAGGCAAACCATTACAGTTGGCAAAATGGGTGTTCTGGAGACCCAACTGCTGTGCTTTCTCATTCATCATGGCGACAAACTGCTGCTCGGTACCTGCCAGCTTCTCAGCCATTGCAACGGAAGCATCATTACCGGAAGCAAGCGCGATGCCTTTCAACATTTCATCGACGGACATTTCTTCGCCTGGCTCGAGAAAGATTTGTGAACCGCCCATAGAAGCAGCGTACTCACTAGTTGGCACTTTGTCGGTCAGCTTGATTTTCCCGTCGTCCAGCGCTTCCATGATCAGCAGCAGAGTCATCACTTTCGTGATGCTGGCTGGGGGAAGCTTGACGTTGCTGTCTTTCTCGAAAATGATGGTCCCGCTGTCAGCGTCCATTAAGACCGCTGAACGTGCAGAAGGTGCTAGATCAAGCGATGCGGATTGCTGCTGACCTGGAGCGGATGACACTGGCTCCTTAGCAATAACGTTCTCATTAGCATAAGCAGCAGCTGGCATTGCAACGAGGGCGAATGCAGCGAATAGAATGAACAGCTTCGTACAAACTTTTTTCATGAGCAGGTCTCCTCCAAAGATGATGCGGTTCTTGTCGTTAGCTTCTAACACCGCAATTGGGCTATATTGTCTTCTCCAGTCTTGACCTCTTTCATGAAAAATATTCCACGCGATAGATGTCGGTTTTTGATACTGCCATCTGACGGGCAGTTCGCTGTGTCATTAGACTCCTTCGGGGCTTACAGCATCTAAGTTACTGATTCCAGCCTTACAGGGATATTGAGCTCTATTGTAATAAACAACAAAAACCGCCATACTCGCGTGGAGTATGGCGGTTTAAATTCATTCTTAGTAACGTACCGTTCCTTCAGCCGTCACGACAGACAGCAGCAGAGGACGTTCTTCCGGCTTGTCAGTCGATATGGTGTAGGCATCCCGAACCTTCGCTGTTACTTCTTCCAGAGTGGAATCATTAGCGCGGGTATGCAGTACAGCCAGCGTATCCCCTTCACTTACTGAATCGCCAACCTTTTTGCGGATGATGATCCCTACAGAGTAATCAATTGACGCTTCCTTTGTCGCTCGGCCAGCTCCAAGGAGCATCGCCGCAATACCAAGCTGCTCGGCGTGAATAGAAGCAATGTAGCCTGCACCAGCCGCTTTCACTTCCACCTGCTCTGCCGCTTGTGGCAAAAGCTCAACATCATCGGCCACCGAAGCGTCGCCGCCTTGTGCTGCAATAAACTGCTTGAACTTGGAGAGCGCCTCTCCACTATCCAATTGCCGCTGCAACAAGGCTTTTGCCTCGGAAAAATCCTTCGCCTTACCGCCAAGCACAACCATATGCGCACCTAACGTTAAACATAATTCAGTCAGATCAGCAGGACCTTTGCCCTGTAAAGTTTCAATAGCTTCTCGAACCTCAAGTGCATTACCAATGGCAAAACCAAGCGGCTGGTCCATATCACTAATAACAGCTGCTGTTTGTCGGCCGACTTGTGTGCCGATCTCAACCATCGCTTGCGCTAATTGTTCCGAATCCTCAACCGTCTTCATAAAAGCGCCGCTGCCCGTCTTCACGTCCAGCACAATGGCATCTGCGCCAGCAGCAATCTTCTTGCTCATCACTGAGCTTGCAATTAGAGGTATCGATTCGACGGTAGCTGTCACATCCCGCAGAGCATACAGCTTTTTGTCGGCTGGCGCCAAATTACCGCTTTGCCCAATAACCGAAATTCCGAGCTCATTCACCTGTTCGAGGAATTTCTCCCTGGACAGCTCGGTTTGAAAACCTGCAATCGATTCCAATTTGTCGATTGTACCGCCTGTATGGCCTAGGCCTCTTCCCGACATCTTGGCAACCGGGACTCCTGCAGATGCTACCAGCGGTGCAATGATAAGAGTTGTCTTATCTCCTACGCCGCCTGTGCTATGCTTATCTACCTTTACGCCTGCAATCGGAGCCAGGTCTACCTGATCTCCCGAATTCGCCATGGCAAGCGTAAGCGCTGCAGTCTCTGCTGGAGTCATTCCACGATAAAAGACTGCCATCGCCCAAGCTGACATTTGATAATCCGGAATACCGCCCTCGCAATAGCCATCCACCAGAAACGTCAATTCTTTCGCAGTCAGCTCACCGCCGTCCCGCTTCTTTTGTATAAGATCTACTGCACGCATGTTATCCACTCCGTTTCGGCCTGCGCAATCATTTATGTGAATGCGCTCGCAGCATCTGCTCCCGAACGATCAGCTCGTCCAGCATTTGGCTGAGCTGGAGCACTTCACGATGTACAAATGTTTTCTTTATCATTGCTTTTTCAACCATTTTCCCTCGCAACTGCTCTATTTCGACGAGTAATTGCTTGTCCATGTTCTCTCCACTCCATCACTCCGTAATCATGGACATTATACGACCGATCCGCCATCAAATACTGTCATATTCCGTCGAGGCGAATATTACAATTTCATTACAATCACCCATTAGAATTGTCGGATTAATTCCTTAACAAGAGCCAAAAATTCAGCTTTTACCCGCTCAGTCGTTTCCATAACTTCTTTATGGGACAATGGTTGATCCAAAACACCGGCAGCCATATTGCTGATACAGGAAATACCTAGTACTTCTATACCAGAATGACGTGCAGCAATGACTTCTGCAACGGTCGACATGCCGACAGCATCTGCACCCAATACGCGCAGCATGCGAATTTCTGCTGGCGTTTCATACGAAGGACCAAGCAGTCCAGCATAAACACCCTCTTGTAGTTTAAGCCCTTGTTTGGCAGCTGTCTCACGAGCAATAGCACGCAGACGTTTGCTGTACGCCTCTGACATATCCGGGAATCTTACACCTAGTTCATTATCGTTCGGGCCGATAAGCGGATTTTTGCCTGTCATGTTCAGATGATCGGAGATCAGCATCAAATTACCTGCTTCGTAGTCCAGGTTCACACCGCCAGCAGCATTGGTAACAAGCAAGGTAGTAACGCCAAGTGCCTTCATGACACGGACAGGGAATGCCGTAAGCTGTGGACCATATCCTTCATACATATGAAATCTGCCTCGCATGAGCAGTACAGTACGTCCTGACAATGTACCAACCAGCAGTTCACCTGCATGACCTTCTACCGTTGATACCGGGAAATGTGGGATTTCGCTGTAATCAATCGTTACTGCATTCTCGATATGATCTCCAAGAACACCTAGTCCAGAACCCATAATCAAGCCAATCTCCGGCTTTACTTGTACACGACCTGCAATATAAGCTGCTGCCTCTTTAATCTGGGCTGCCGTCATTGTATTTGAACTCATCGTAAGTTCCTCCTCTAATCCTTATCTATTCTTTTGTATGAAGCAAGTTCAAAAAGCTTGTACCGTTTGGCGGGGATGAAACACCAAAATTATCAGCAATCGTAGCGCCAAGGTCTGAGAATGTCGCTCTCGTATCCAGCAAGGCCGGTTTAGCAAATGCCGGGCTGTATAACAAAAGAGGCACGTATTCACGCGTATGATCCGTCCCTGGATGAACCGGATCATTCCCATGGTCGGCCGTTACGATTAGCAGATCACGCTCACCAATCGTTCGTTCAAGCTCAGGAATAGCACGGTCAAATTCCTCCAGCGCACCTGCATATCCTTCCGGATCACGGCGATGGCCAAACAAGGAGTCGAAATCCACAAGATTCGTGAACAGCAGACCTTTGAACGGCTTCTTAAGAGCTTCAATTGTACGCGTAATGCCATCTGCATTGCTTTTGGTCGAGGTTGTTGCTGTAATGCCTTCCCCGTCAAAAATATCATTAATCTTTCCGATTGCAATGGTATCGTAGCCATTATCCTTCAGGCTATTGAGAACTGTCGCCTCCGGTGGCTTCACAGCATAGTCATGGCGGTTTGGTGTACGTTTGAACGCTCCTGGCGAACCGGTATACGGTCTTGCAATTACTCTGCCTACTGTGAATCGCTCATCCATCGTTAATTCACGGGCAATTTCACAGCCGCGGTAAAGCTCTTCCAGCGGAATAATCTCCTCATGTGCAGCAATTTGAAAGACACTGTCTGCAGAGGTATAAACGATCCATGCCCCTGTCTCCATTTGCTCCGCACCAAGCTCATCCAATATTTCCGTCCCGCTTGCAGGCTTATTGCCAATGACCTTACGGCCTGTCCGCTCCTCGAACACAGAGATCAGTTCATCTGGAAAACCTTTAGGGAAAACTTGAAATGGAACTGTCATATTGAGGCCCATTAGCTCCCAGTGCCCAGTCATTGTATCTTTGCCAACCGATACTTCCGCCATTTTGCCATAGTAAGCTGCAGCCGCTACGCCTTCCGGCTTCCAATCCGATAATTGAGCGATTCGGTCGAGTCCCCAACGGCGCATATTCGGGAGTTGAATCGTTGGCACTCGCTCTATAATATGGCCAAGTGTATGAGAACCACTGTCCCCAAAAGATGGAGCGTCCGGCAGTTCTCCAATCCCAACGCTGTCTAACACAATAACAGCAATTCGATCAAATTTCATAAATTTTACCTCCTACTCCCGGCGTATGGTTATCCTTTAAGCACGGGGATGAGCATTCGAGTATACATCCTTCATTCTTACCTTAGATAAACGGGTGTAACGCTGTGTGGTCGAAATGTCAGCATGTCCAAGCAGCTCCTGCACAGCGCGGAGGTCTGCCCCGTTCTCCAGCAAATGAGCAGCGAAGGAGTGTCGCAGTGTATGCGGCGTTATTTCCTCTGAAATACCCGCTTCCTTCGCGTATTTTTTCACCATTTTCCAAAACCCTTGACGTGTCATACGTGTACCCAGCTGATTCAGAAACAGAGCAGGCTCCGATTCATTATGCCTAAGCAGCTCCGAACGGCCGGATTGCAAATAATCGACTAAGGCTGTGGCAGCCATGCGGCCAAAAGGGATAATTCGCTCCTTCATCCCGCTGCCGACGCAACGGATGACATTAAGCTGGTCATTAACACTGTCTACATTGAGCGAGATGAGCTCAGAGACCCGGATACCCGTCGCATATAACAGCTCCAGCATCGCTTTATCTCGCTTCCCGGGAGCATTAACCGGCTGAGGCGTTTCAAGCAGCAGGCCGGCGTTCTCGACAGACAGGACACTGGGCTCTTTTTTCTCCTGCTTAGGTGACTCTATGTAGATGGCGGGATTAAGCTGAATCAATCCGTTTACCGCCAAATAATGAAAAAATGCGCGAATAGAAGCAATATGCCGGGATACGGTGGATACCTTTCGTCCGCTCTCTTTCAGACGCAACAAATAATGCGACAAATGGTGACGTTGAATGTCCCCCACGTTCGCAACAGACTGTTCTTCCAAATAGTTGAGCAGGCCTTGTAAGTCACGGCCATACGATTCCAGCGTACTGCTTGATAAAGCACGCTCATTGGTTAGGTATTCTATAAAGGATTGTACTTGATCTTTCATGCCGGTTCCTTTCGTTCAAGAAAGATGATCAAGGCCATTCGCCTTAGGGCGATGGTCTTGCTTGTGGCCATATATCCTGCTAACCAACTATTCCACAACCGGCAGATCAAATCCTGCTTTTTGAACTTTAATTCATATTTGATCGATCATTCACCGTACCAATAAAACCACCGCAGTTGTTCTGTTACACTGCCTTTCTCTGCTGTCGCCGGATCAGCTTGAAACACTTTAAGGGATGCACCTTTTGGAGTTTGATAAGGATTGACGGGAGCAATGACGTCAACCAGCCATCGATAGCTGCCCGTCGCGATTAGAAACAATAAGGTGAATATAATAACAAATAAAATGCGGTTTAACCATTTACGCACCGAGAGGACCATTCTTCCTTCCCCCTTCATCCATTACGGTTGTCCATCCGTAACAATCTATGAAAGAGGTTCGCCGGATATGCTAAAGGAGCCTAGAACCAGCGCTTGTTCAAGGCTCCAGCTTATCAAAGGCAATACTGTCCAGCCATCGTTCAATCGGCGTGTAAGGCAAGCCAGCTGCCGTTGCGACCGGTTCGTAGGTGACGGTGCCACGATGCGTATTTACACCTTTTTGCAGCGGCACACTGCTCCGTACAGCTTCCCATCCGTGGGTCGCTAGATCCAAGGCATACGGAATCGTAACGTTCGTCAACGCGAATGTTGAGGTTCGCGGGACAGCGCCTGGGATATTCGCGACTGCATAATGAATGACGCCATGCTTCACATAGATCGGATCTTTGTGTGTCGTAGGCCGGTCAACCGTAGCAATCGATCCGCCCTGATCAACAGCAACATCCACAATGACAGAACCCTTTTTCATCCCCTGAACCATCGTTTCCGTAACCAGATGTGGGGCTTTCGCACCGGGAATTAAGACCGCACCAATGAGGAGATCTGCTCTGCCTACGGCTTCCGCAATATTGTAAGGGCTCGACATCAACGTTCGAATTCTTCCACCAAAGACGTCATCCAAATATCTCATGCGATCTGTGCTTCTTTCCAAAATAACCACAGTAGCTCCCATTCCAAGAGCGATTTTGGCTGCATTCGTCCCTACGATTCCACCGCCAATAATGACGACCTCTGCTGGAGGTACTCCAGGAACTCCACCTAAAAGCACTCCTCTGCCGCCATGGAACGCCTCAAGAAATTGCGCACCAACCTGTACGGCCATCCGTCCTGCTACTTCACTCATAGGAGTTAATAACGGCAAGCTTCCATTAGCTAATTGTATCGTCTCATAAGCGATCCCTGTTACTCCATTGTCCATCAAAGCACGGGTCAGCTCAGGAGCTGCCGCCAAGTGCAAATACGTAAATAATAATAAACCTTCACGAAAATATTGAAACTCTTCCTTGAGCGGCTCTTTCACCTTCATAATCATGTCCGCTTCGTTCCAAATCTCCGATGCAGATTGCCGAATTTCCGCGCCTTCCCTTTCATAATCCCAATCTTCAAATCCACTTCCATCGCCGGCTTTCGTCTCCACAATAACCTCATGGCCTGCCGCCTTCAGCATGGTTACGCCTGCCGGGGTAAGAGCAACTCGATATTCGCTCGTTTTGATTTCCTTTGGAACGCCAATGATCATAGCTTAGCTTCCCCCTTCATGAATGTGGCGCACTATCTACTATGTTGTATGATTCGTGAGGGACAAATGTTAGTCCTTAAGCGTACCTTTTCCAGCCGGAACTAAAAATATGTGCGCTTTGTCCGTACAGTTGACCATAACGAATACGCCGCTTACCCCATACACTGAACAAGCACGTTTTCATAAGCCACTTACAGCTTTATATAGAACGAATAGGAGAATGTATATGCCTAAGCTGGAAAAGCTGCTGTTCACAAGGTCTGTGCGCGTCCCAACCAAAAATACGGTTCGTAAGCTTATTACCTTTAAAACTGGTCGCTCGTATAAAAGATGCTTGAAGAGGCTTCGTGTAAAAGGAATAAAGCCATATAAACGGCTTCCCAACCTTCGTACCCTTGGCTGCCATTTCGACAAACGCCGATCATGGAAAGTCATTGCGAGACATCCGGAAGTTAAACGGGTCGAGAGTGATGCTCGTATTCGGGTGCATCTTTACCAGAAACATCGCCAAACGGCTGGGCAGAAGAAGGTTCAAGCTCTTTCGTCCTGTCCTCCAGAACTGACGTGGAATATATGCCGAGTCAAAGCAAATGAGGCGTGGGCTCGTACAACCGGAAGCAGCATTAAAGTAGCTATTATTGATACGGGAATTGCCGAACATCCTAATTTGAAAATAGCTGGGGGCGTCAATACGATTCGAGGCGGAAGTTATGCTGATGATAATGGGCATGGCACACATGTTGCAGGCATAACCGCTGGAAAAGGACTTGATGGAGTTAAAGGGGTTGCTCCCGACGTGGAGTTGTACGCTATTAAGGCATTAGACAGCCAAGGCGGCGGATACGTATCCAGCATTATTGCCGGTGTCGATTGGTGTATACGCAATAAGATGAACGTCATTAATATGAGCTTTGGCCTAGTTGGATCCTCAGTAAGCAAAGCGCTTCGCGATGTCATTACAAAAGCCTACAATCAAGGTATTGTCATCGTAGCATCAGCAGGAAACTCCGGCACCGAAGATAATGGCATGATAGATGCACCGGCTTCCTTTCCCGAGACGATGGCGATCGCCGCCACAAATCGGGCAAATGAAGTAACGAACTTCAGCAGCCGAGGCACTGGCATCGATCTAGCAGCTCCCGGCGAGCAGATTAGATCCACATGGCTGAACGGCGGCTATATGACCTTATCCGGCACCAGTATGTCTTCTCCACATGCTGCAGGCGGAGTTGCTCTTCTGCTGTCCAGGCAGCCAAATTTGAGTCCTTCCCAAGTTGCTGAACTGCTTCGGAGCTGGGCATTGCCACTTCCCACCGAAACGGAAGACGAGCAAGGAGCTGGACTTCTACTGTTAGACCGTGTATAAAAACGCCAAAACGGCTTTGCCGTCCAGAATCGCTGGGCAGCAAAGCCGTTTATTCATTTGTTTTGTCAGTATTTGCGTTGCAGCGATGACAGATCCCTTGGAAGTCGAGACGATGATCGAGTACGGTGAACCCGTATTCCTGCTCCAGCCGCTCTTCCAGTGGAAGCAGCCAATCTTCCTTGATCTCGTCCATTGCGCCGCACTGTACGCAAATTAGATGATGGTGATGATGCTTGCTGCTATCTGTCCGAAGATCATAGCGGGCAACACCGTCGCCAAAGTTAAGTTTTTCAACCACATGCATCTCGCTCAACAATTCTAGCGTCCGATATACAGTAGCGAGGCCGATTTCCGGTGCCTTGTCCTTTACGAGCATGAACACATCTTCCGCGCTTAAATGATCATCTTCATTCTCAAGTAATACACGGACGGTTGCTTCACGCTGCGGGGTTAATTTGTAGCCCTGCGACTGCAACTGTTGTTTAATCTTCTCAATCCGGGCTTCCATGATTTCCCCCCTACCACATGTCTGCGCCAACATCAGGAAACGTTTGCTTTCATTATAGGGGTTAACCATTCCTAAAGTCAAACATTTTGCCTATATACTCCTGTCTACGCTCCCGTCAGATAAGGAGCTGCCCACTGCATAAAATAGGGCGAAAGATACGCTTCCAGCAGTGCTGCACCAGCAAGGAGCAGAAGCATCAGCAGTGCAGTTGACGTAAAGCTGGCTATTTGTGGGGCTAAAGCTCCTTTTTGCTGCAAGAGCCTGTTCTTGATCACAAATGTCGAAAAAGTGAGTGCTGCTACACTCGTAATCATAATCGCCGGAACGATGATCAGATTAGGCGGAGCGATAGAGGCTAGAGAGAACAGTACTCCCTTCCAGGCGTGCTGGGTAATGAGTGACCCGACAGCAAAGCCAACAAGCGCTCCTTTCAAGAAATCGAGTGCAAGAACAAACGGTACTCCTACAACGGATATGCCAAGAAACCATAATAGAAACAGCCATTTGCCATGGAAAAAGAGCCGATCCCAAAATGACAACGCTGCATCCGGCGTCACGCCGTCATTAATAAGTCGGATATATTGATTGACATCTGTCGCCAAATCCTGCTGCTGCTCCAGTGTCAAAGCGTTAACCATCAGCCCGCCGAATATAGCCCCTACGACAAACAATACCGCTACGAAAACATATAAAGTCAGCTGATTTTTCACCGATTCTTGAAAAGTTGGCGAACGCATGGCACACTCCCCCCTTGTCCCGATGGTAAAGTGTATGATCCCTTACTTCATCGTATGACGTTTGAGAGAGCAGCTTGGACAAGATTTAAATGGTTCCTGTCAATTGATAAAGCTTCCACGCATACACAGCCAGAACCGTCTTCGCGTCGCTGATACGACCCTCTGCGATATAAGCTTCCGCCTGCTCAAGCGTAATGGCTTCTACCTGCAAATACTCATCTTCGTCCATATGCTGTGTACCTAATGTTACCTGATCGGCAAAATAAAGATACAATTTCTCATCAGCAAATCCGGGAGAAGTGAAGAATGCGCTGACCAGCTTCAAGCTGTCAGCCCGGTAACCTGTCTCTTCTTCCAGCTCACGTGCGGCCGCCTCAAGCGGATCCTCTCCTGCGTCCAGCTTGCCGGCAGGAATTTCGATCTGGAACTTCTCAAGCGGCTTACGGAACTGTTCTACAACGAGCAGCTTACCATCGAGTAGTGCCATTACTGCTGCAGCTCCAGGATGTTTTACAATCTCCCGGGTAGCCGTACGACCATCAGGCATCGCAACCGTGTCTACCTGAAGCGTAATCATTTTCCCCTCAAAGATCGGTTCTGTGCTGATCGTTTCCTCACGCCACAGCTCATTATTCTGACTCATCTTTTTCCTCTCTCCAATCCGTTTAATATCTGCATCTGTAATCGGAATAACTTGTCCCATTCTTACATATCCATTGCTTATAGCTACTAAACAAGGAGAGTGTTAAGGATGAAACAATATTTAACGCATAATGAGCTTCGTCTTGTCGGTAAAGCATGGGAAATTCAACGCCAGCTTCGTAAGCTTTCCAGATTGGATATTCCGCTCAACAAGCTGCTTTCCCCGCAGAAAACAAAGTAGTTGATATACTAAGCAGCTCTTATGCTTTAGCAGCTTGCTTAATAATTTCAATAACCAGCTCTGTGATCTTAACAAGATCAGCGACCTTGATTTGCTCCTTCGTCGTATGAATATGCTCATAACCAACAGAAAGATTGACCGTAGGAACACCAAGCCCGTTGAAAATATTAGCATCGCTGCCGCCACCCGAGTGGAAGGTGCGCGGCGTAAGTCCAATTGCTGTTGCCGCTGCTTTGGCCAACTGAACAACAGGAGCATTATCGTCATGCACATAAGCCGGGTAGATTAAGCTGCTCTCAAACTCAGCACGTGCACCAAATTCCTCTGCTGCGCTCTCCAGTGCTTGACGCATCGCCTCGACCTGCCGGTCCAGCTTCTCCTGCGCAATGCTGCGCGCTTCCGCTACCAGCTTCACGAAGTCGCATACGACATTTGTCGCACCGCCCCCTTCAAAGCTTCCGATATTTGCAGTTGTCTCTTTATCAATACGGCCAAGAGGCATACGGGAAATGGCCTTTGCCGCCACTTGAATTGCACTGATGCCATCTTCCGGATTTACTCCAGCATGAGCGGATTTGCCATGAAGCTTCATGATCACTTTCGCCTGAGTTGGAGCGGCAACCGCCATATCCCCAATTGAGCCATTGGAATCAATGGCATAGCCAAATGATGCTTTCAATTTAGAAGCATCCATACTCCGCGCGCCTAGAAGACCCGATTCTTCTCCTACTGTAATAACGAATTGAATAGGACCATGAGGAATATTATTTTCTTTCAAGACGCGAATCGCCTCCAGCATAGCCGCAAGCCCTGCTTTATCATCGCTGCCAAGAATGGTCGTCCCATCACTGCGTATGTATCCGTCACTGTCAATCTGCGGCTTAATCCCATTACCTGGCGCCACTGTATCCATATGCGAAGTAAACAGAATGGTTGGTGCATGATCCGCTTCCGAACCTTCCATGTAAACGAACAGATTATTCGCGCCATGACCTGTTTTCTCCTGAGCGTCATCTTCTTCTATCGATAGTCCGAGCTCCGTGAATTTTGCTTTTAGTACTTTGCTGATTTCTTGTTCAAACCTCGTCTCGCTGTCTACCTTCACCAATTCGATAAATTCATTAACAATACGATCCTGATTGACCATAACTATTCCCTCCATTCGTTGTTTTCGTTTACAATAGACTTATAGCCACACCTCATGCTGCCCCTCCTGATGGCGGGACAAGCGTTTACGCTTCAAATAGTTGAGAAAGGAGTTTTATCTTTGAAGATGCAAAAGCTTATTCGTCTAGTTGCTATTCTAGTTGTAGCTGCCTTGGTGATCACGACACTTGTTGCTTCGCTCAGCTCACTGCTCTAGCAGCTCGGGAATATCAAACCCGAATACATGGCAGAAATGCGGCAGTAACTGCCGCGCTGCCTCTTCGACGGTTACCTTCTGGTTTGTAAGGTCATTAAATGATGTGACCCCATACTCCTCTATCCCGCAAGGGATAATGCCGCTAAAGCCCTGATTGCCAATACCCGCCTCGATATTCAAAGCAAACCCGTGGCTGGTTACAAATCCTCCCCGATCTCGGGCTCTATTAAATTTCACCCCGATAGCGGCAATTTTCTCATTCCCAACCCATACCCCTGTATATTCCGGTTTTCTTCCCGCTTCTATACCATATTCGGCCAGCCAATTGATTATTGCTTGTTCAACCGTCCGAAGATAAGCATGCAGATCCAGCCCCTCCATCGGAAGGAACAGCATCGGATAACCAACTAGTTGTCCTGGACCATGATAGGTAATATCCCCGCCCCGATCGATTTCAAAGACCGATATCCCGCGCTCTCTCAGCTCATCTTCACTTAACAGCAAATGCTCATGATGACGATCCGTACCTAATGTATAAGTCGGCGGATGCTGAAGAAGGAGAAGCGTCTCCTGACGCTCCTCCTGGCTGATTTGCCGCACGATCGATTTCTGCAGCTCCCAAGCTTCCGCATAACCGATCATCGGTATATATCGGGCTTCCAATTGCCGCTTCACGTGTTGCTTTACCGTGTTAGTCATGCCTGGATTACCCCGTTTCTTAATACAATTTCGTGTCTTGATTAAAGCTTTCCAAATTGTCCTTCACACGTTGCAGGAAACGGCCGCAAATGACGCCGTCAAGCACACGATGGTCAAGGGACAAGCACATATTGGCCATCGAACGGATCGCAATCATGTCGTTAATCACGACAGGACGTTTCACAATTGATTCGAAGGTCAGAATGGCAGCTTGTGGATAATTAATGATCGGGTTCGTGATGATAGAACCAAATGAACCCGTGTTATTCACAGTGAAGGTACCGCCCTGCATATCAGATAGCGTTAGCTTACCTTCACGGCCGCGACGAGCCAAATCATCGATTTCGCGTGCGAGCCCAGCAATTGTTTTGTGATCGGCATTCTTAATGACCGGTGTTGCGACGGATTCTTCCGTACCTACCGCAAGCGAAATATTGATATCCCGCTTCACGATGATTTTGTCCACCGCCCACATCGAGTTCATGATCGGGAAGTCTTTCAGCGCATTGACGACTGCTTTAAGTACAAAGGCCAAGTACGTCAGGTTGATCCCTTCGCGCTTCATGAATTCATCCTTCACTTTATTGCGAAGCTGAACCAGATTCGTCACATCAACTTCAATCATCATCCAGCCATGCGGAATTTCATTGACGCTAAGCATGGTATTACGTGCAATCGCACTGCGAATCGGCGATACGTCAATGAAGTCTTCTCCACGGCCGGAATTCGATGTACTTTGATTATTCACGGTTGGTGTACGAGGGGACTCGGTCAAATGCAGTCCAGATGAACGAACTTCCGACACCGTTGTACTAGTAGGCGCAGCAACTGGTTTGGCCGCTGCTTGTCCTGCTCCTGAAGCAACGTAAGCCAATATGTCCTTACGCGTAATTCTTCCGCCAAGTCCTGTTCCGGACACGTCAGCTAGACGAACGCCATGCTCAGCAGCTAACTGCTGTACAACCGGAGAAAAACGATTACGCATCGATTTATCGCCTTCATCTGCTGCTTGCAAGCTTTCATTAGCTAGTGCACCGTTAGCCCCTGGAGAAACCTGAGCAGCTTCTGAGGATGCCACTTCAGTCTCTACACGGCATACAGGAGTACCAACGGGAACTGTCTCGCCGTTGCCAACCATAATCTCAACTATCGTACCTGCAAAAGTCGAAGGCAGCTCGGCGCTTACTTTATCTGTAATAAGCTCACAGATCGGCTCATACATCTCAATCCGGTCACCAGGTTGCTTCAGCCATTTATCAATTGTCGCCGAGACCAATGATTCCGCCAACTGAGGAATGACGATCTCCTTCACTGATTTCATTAACTATTCATCTCCCTACCTGACGCGTGCTTGCCGCTTAATATAGCGCCAAATTGCGCATTGCTTCTTTTACTTTATCTTTATTAAGCATGTAGTACTTCTCGCCCGGCGGGTTGATCGGCATAGCCGGTACATCCGGACTGCAGAGCCTTTGGATTGGAGCATCCAGCTCAAACAACAGCTCTTCCGCAATAATAGCCGATACTTCTGCACCTACGCCGCCAGTTTTGTTATCTTCATGAATAATCAGAACCTTGCCTGTCTTGCGTACTGCTGCGAGAATGGCTTCTTTATCCAATGGCTGCAAGGTTCTCAAATCAAGAATATGAGTGCTGATACCTTCCTGTTCAAGATCTGCCGCCGCTTGCTCAACAAACATAAGAGGCATGCTGTAGCCGATTACTGTAATATCATCGCCTTCACGAAGAACATTCGCTTTGCCGATTTCTACAATATAATCATCAGCCGGCACATCGCCATTGATCATTTTATAGCATTTTTTATTTTCGAAATAAATAACAGGGTCTGGGTCGCGTACCGCAGCCTTGAGCAGCCCTTTTGCATCATAAGCTCTGTATGGTGCCACAATCTTCAGGCCGGGAGTCCCAAAAAATACGGATTCCGGACACTGGGAATGGTACAAGCCGCCAAAAATACCGCCGCCGATTGGAGCACGGATAACGATCGGACAGGTCCAGTCATTATTTGAGCGGTATCGGATTTTAGCCGCTTCGCTGATGATCTGGTTCGTTGCGGGGAACATAAAGTCCGAGTACTGCATTTCCGCAATTGGCTTCATGCCATACATGGCTGCACCAATCGCGACGCCTGCAATAGCGGACTCCGCAAGCGGCGTATCGAGGACACGGCTTTCGCCAAACTGCTCCTGCAGACCTTTTGTTGTTGTGAATACGCCGCCTTTTACTCCGACGTCCTCCCCAAGCACGAATACATCCTCATCGCGTTCCATTTCTTCCTTCATTGCCAACCGAATAGCATCGATATAATCCATATTCGCCATCTTAGTGTCCCTCCTCTGCATACACATGCAATAGTACGGACTCAGGCGCAGGGAATGGAGCGTTATCGCCATATTCCGTTGCTTCATCGACCACTTTCCGGATACGTGCCAGAAGCTCTGCTTCCAGCTCCTCGTTCCAAAGGCCGCACTCTTCTAAATACTGCTTATATTTAGGAATACCGTCCTTCGCCCGGTTCTCGTCCACTTCTTCCTTCGTACGGTATGCAAGATCATTATCGGAAGTAGAATGCGGGGATAAACGGTACATCATTGCTTCAATAAGTGTTGGACCTTCGCCAGCAATTGCCCGTTCACGAGCTTCTTTCACGACGCGGAATACTTCCAGGGCGTCATTACCGTCAACCTGGAATCCTGGGAAGCCATAACCCAATGCACGGTCTGCAACACGTCCGCCAAGCTGCTTGTGCACAGGTACAGAAATCGCGTATTGATTGTTCTCGCACATTAAGATAACCGGAAGTTTATGTACTCCGGCAAAATTACAGCCTTCATGGAAGTCCCCTTGGTTGCTCGAGCCTTCTCCGAATGTTACGAAACTGACGATTGGCTGCTTCTTCATCTTCGCTGCCATTGCAATGCCTACTGCATGCGGCACTTGTGTAGTTACCGGACTTGAACCAGTCACAATACGAAGACGCTTGCTGCCGAAATGGCCAGGCATTTGACGACCGCCGCTGTTCGGATCTTCCGCCTTCGCGAATACAGACAGCATCAGTTCTTTTACAGTCATTCCTACCGCAAGTACAAATCCATAATCGCGATAATAAGGCAGGAAGTAATCATTCTCCCGGTCTAACGCGAAAGCAGCAGCAACCTGCGCCACTTCTTGGCCGATGCCGGATACGTGGAAGTTGATTTTACCAGCGCGCTGCAAGAGCATATTTCTCTCGTCAAATTTGCGGGAAAGCACCATCGTTGCATACATTTCAACGGCTAGCTCATTGCTTAAGCCCAGTTCATTGTGACGAAAGGTTTGTTCGGTTGAACCCTTTTGACTCATGAGGTTTTGCCTCCTTTAACCTGATTTTAAAACCAGGTACTAAGACTTGATATTACTTATTATAACCGCATTTGGACGAAAAAGAAAATGTTTCACTACTACAGAGCCAGTGATTTGCCATCAATAGCAAGCATCGCTTCGCCAAGTGCTTCCGATAAGGTTGGATGTGGATGTATAAGCTGTCCTACTTCCCATGGCGAAGCGTTTAATAACCCCGCAAGAGAAGCTTCCGAGATTAAATCCGTTGCATGAGGACCAATCATATGGACGCCTAGAATATCATTTGTTTTGCGGTCAGCAATAACCTTCACGAAGCCATCAGCTTCACCGAGAACAAGTGCTTTGCCAATCGCCTGGAATGGGATTTTCCCCGTCTTAATATCATGCCCTTTAGACCGTGCGCTATCTTCGGTTAAGCCATAAGAGGCCACTTCAGGACGTGAATAGATACAACGAGGGATTAGGTTTGGATCAACGGCTTCTTTCTTATGACCAGCAATATGCTCGGCTGCTGTTACACCTTCGTGTGCTGCTGCATGCGCAAGCTGAACGCCACCGATCACATCACCAATCGCGTAAATATGCGGCTCAGTCGTTTGACCATGTTCATTGGCATAAATAAAACCGTTTTTCGTCTGAATATCTGTGTTTTCCAAGCCAATTCCTTCGATGTTTGCTTGACGGCCAACAGACAGCAGCATCTTATTAGCTGTAATCAGAATATTACCTTCCGAGGTCTCAGCGTTAATAGACACTTCATCTGCATTAATGGATATTTCTTCTGTCTTTAATTGAACATTAGTTAATACTCTAACACCACGGCGCCGAAGCAGACGAGTAAGCTCTGCTGATACTTCCACATCTTCACCTGGCAGCAATCTGCCACCTACTTCTACAAGTGTTACTTGTACACCAAAGTCCTGCAGCATGGAAGCCCATTCCACACCAATCACGCCGCCACCAACAATGAGAATCGACGCTGGAAGGGTATCAAGCTGAAGAGCATCGTCGCTGGACAAAATATGCACACCATCCGGTTTTAGACCCGGCAGATGACGAGGCCGTGAGCCCGTTGCGATAATCAGGTTTGTAGATACAACCGACTCCATTTCACCATCGGCAAGTTCTACTGCCAGCGAACCACTGCGCGGAGAAAAAATGGAAGGACCAATAACCCGGCCTTTACCATTTATAATTTGAATATCGTATTTTTTCATAAGACCCTTCAAGCCGCGATGCAGCTGCTCAACCGTCTTTTCCTTCCGTTCCTGTACTTTATTGAAATTTAGCGACAACGCCCCGTCCGCCACCGAAATCCCGTATTTATCAGCTTCCAGCAAAGTCGCATATACTTCCGCGCTGCGAAGAAGCGATTTACTTGGTATACAACCTCTATGTAAGCAAGTGCCGCCTAGCTTATCCAGCTCGACGATTGCTACGCTTTTGCCAAGCTGTGCGGCTCTAATCGCCGCCGTATATCCGCCTGGGCCACCACCAAGCACAGCTACATCCACTTGGATTGTCATTATGTATTCCCTCCTAAAAAGAATTGCGAAGCAATTCTTGCTTCGTCAGCTTCAGCTTAAAGAATTGTTACCTAGTAAGACCATTATGGGTGAATTTGTGACAATTCTTACTTCGTAAGCATTCCACATCATTAATACCACTCGTCCTATTGTACCTTTTTTCAACCCTATTTACATCGTTAAATTTCCGAAATAGACACTGCCAGCATAAAAAGGTATCATAGGAAAGTACATCAGATCATAAGGAGAACAACAAACGCATGAGATTAGTCACTGCTCGTTTAATTGCCGTTCTGCTGCTTGTCATTCCTGGCCTTCTGGCTTGTTTTGGTTTTCTGAAAATCAAAAATGCTATATTTAATTACTTCTCTGCTTTCGGTAATGATGCGATTACTCCAGACTTTCAATGGCTTAGCTTCCTGTTTGGTCTTGTATTGTTTGCCATTGGAGTAGGTTTTATCGGCGGCTGGATCTTCTTCCGTGACCGCAAACGCAATTATGTTGCCCCTAGATTCCGCCCGAAGCGGCCTAGACCACCAAAGCCGCAAGCTTAAGCTACATAGAACACCCCGCGACAACTCTTAGAGTGCTGCGGGGTGTTTTTTATTTAACAGCTATTTGAGCTCAGGATCTAATAGAAAGAAAAAACCGCCTTCATATTGGTAAAATCAGACCCAATAATAAATAGCGGTTTTTTGATTTAGCTAACTTTATGCTCGATCCGCAGCTTGTCTGCTACCATAGCGATGAACTCGCTGTTGGTTGGCTTCGACTTGCTGATGTTAATTGTATAGCCGAACAAGTGGCTGATACTGTCTATATTGCCTCGCGTCCATGCGACTTCAATTGCGTGGCGAATCGCACGTTCGACGCGGGACGGCGTCGTTTTGAACTTTTCAGCAATCGCAGGATAAAGGGTTTTAGTAATTGCTCCAAGAATTTCGATATTGTTATACACCATGGTAATTGCTTCTCGCAAGTACTGATAACCTTTAATATGAGCAGGAACACCAATCTCATGGATAATACTTGTAATATTCGCGTCCAGGTTTTTTCCTTTTGCAAGCGGGACGACATTTGATTTGATCGTCGTTGTTGCGGCAGAACTAAATGATGCCGAGGATGAAAACGTTGTATTGCTCACCAATTGGCGGATACGGTTCGCTAAAATTTCCATATCGAACGGTTTCAAAATATAATATGACGCGCCAAGCTGAACGGCTTTTTGAGTGATGTTTTCTTGACCAAATGCAGTCAGCATAATGATTTTGGGCATTGGAGAAATATTCATTTCTTTTATACGTTCCAATACGCCTAGACCATCTAAATGCGGCATTATAATATCAAGAATTAGAACATCCGGTATTTTTCTGCCTTCTTCAAAATAAGACAATACCTCTTCACCGTTATAAGCTACTCCGCTTACGTTCATATCATTTTGTTCCGATATGTATTCGGATAATAAATTGGTGAATTCACGATTGTCATCTGCCAGCAATACTTCGATCTTGTGCAAGGTCTGGTCCTCCCTTAAATGGTATTCACTTACGATTACCTTCCCTAGTTGTCTTGAATTAAGTTTTCGACATGTGACTTTAAATTCCTTCTGTCGAAAAATTTTTTCCTTTGATTTTTTAATCTTTTTCGTTATAATAAATAATTTATTACAATTTATGATGCGCTTCGAAAATATTCGACAAATCTAATCATTTATTGACGTTCTGAAAATAAGAAACCGCTGATGGCTTGCTATGGCCAACCAGCGGTTTTATTCATTTAAAGCTTCATTATGCAGCTGTACCTTGAGAAGATTGTTGCTCCTTCATCAAAATCCCAGCATCCTGAAGCATCCATTCAATAAAGCAGCCATAACCAGAAGAAGGATCATTAACAAATACATGTGTTACTGCCCCAACAAGCTTCCCGTTCTGAATGATTGGCGATCCAGACATCCCTTGAACGATTCCTCCTGTTTTATCAAGAAGACGTTTATCGGTAATCTTAATAACCATACCTTTCGTTGCCGGCGCTGGCTGTCTGGTTACATGAGCGATTTCAATATCAAATCGTTCGACCTTCTGACCATTAACAACAGTCAAAATTTGAGCCGGTCCTTCCTTCACTTCTTCAGCAAATGTCACCGGAATTGATTTTTCGCTATAGCTATGATTCGGATTTTCACTCATCTTGCCAAAAATACCGAATGGTGTATTACGTTCTATATTCCCTAGAACTTTGCTTTCCTTCACGAAATGCGCACGTTTCTCTCCCGGTTCGCCCGTTTGACTTTTGTTAATGGACGTCACGCTGGATTGCAAAATTTGACCCTCGCCAACTTCGATTGGCGTTTGTGTATCCATATCCGTAATCACATGGCCAAGAGCGCCGTAGACACCTTGATCAGGGGCATAGAACGTTAATGTACCTACACCGGCCGCAGAGTCTCGAATATAGAGACCAAGCCTCCAGTTACGTTCCTCAGCATCTCTGATCGGATAAAGCTTCGTTTCCCCAATTGTCCCGCCGCGTTTGTAAGTGATCGAAAGTGGGCGCTGCTGTTTGCCTGCTTGTTCCACTAGATCAGCGACCTTGCGTACCTCATTGATATTCTGCCCATCGATCCTAATAATAAGATCACCCAAACGGAGACCAGCCTTTTCACCTGGCGACTCCTTCGTACCGTTACTTGCTCGTACCTGATGATGACCAACAACGAGAATGCCTGCGGATTTCACTTTCACACCAATTGTCTGGCCTCCGGGAATTACCCGCAAATCCGGTACGACATTTACTTTGACAGTCTTAAACGGGATTTTACCAAATAATTTCACTTTCATGCTCGTTTGTCCGCTTTGATGCGGCTCTAACGAGATTGGGTCGTTCAAATTGACTGATAATGACTGACGGGTTGAGCCATTAATTTGAAGCATTCGTGGATCCACGGTAACTTCTGCATGTACGGGAACTCCATATTGTAATCGTTTCAGTTGGCCGGAGAATAAACGAAGTTCATTCGGAAATGCGGCAAAATGTTGAAACGGCGCGGAGAGTCCGATCATGCAGACGCAGATAACGAGAACTAGGCCAAACCATTTCTTCCTTGGGCTGGAGTTCAATGATTTCACGCTCCCTGTTATTCCATCGCATGACGAGGTAGGTCGTTTCGCCATTGGCGTACCTTTAAGTTACCCTCTGCCGTATGTTTTATGACCGCAAAAACATTCCCTGAATGCCTACCATTAGGCTCCTTTCTGTCGATCCGCCAAAACAAGCATTTCTTGAGCATGATGACGAGTTTTTTCCGTGACTTCTACACCGCCCAACATACGGGCAAGTTCCTCAATTCGTGTCTGCTCCGCAAGCTTCGTCACATTCGTCGAAGTACGCTGTTCAATAATATGCTTACGAATTTCGTAATGATGATCGGCCATACATGCAACTTGAGGCAAATGTGTAATCGAGAAGATCTGACATTTCGCGGAGAGCTGCGACATCTTCTCTGCAATGGCTTGTGCTGCTCTGCCACTGACGCCAGTATCAACCTCGTCGAAAATAAGCACCGGTACCTGATCGATTTCAGCAAATATCGCTTTCAGGGCGAGCATAATACGTGACATTTCACCACCGGAGGCAATTTTATTTAATGGCTTAAGCGGCTCACCTGGGTTAGTCGATAACATAAAGATGGCTTCATCAATGCCATTTGCATTTAAAGCAGCCATTTCTGCAGTATCCGATGTTGCCGGATGATCCAATTTCACGCGAAATACGGTATTGCCCATTTGAAGCTGCTTTAGCTCAAGCTCAATGGCTGCCGATAATCGATCCGACGCATGAGCACGAAGCTCTGACAGCTCCTGCGCTAATTCATGTGCCTGAAGATAAAGGCGAAGCTCATCCTTACGCAGCTGTTCCAAATATTCATCACGGTTCTCGATTTTGTCTCGTTCAGTTGCAATTCGTTCAAGATAATCGAGAATTTCCGGAATGGACTCCCCATATTTACGTTTCAGACCGTTAATCAAATCAAGCCTGTCTTCAATAATAGAGAGCTGCTCAGGATCAGAATCAATACCATCCCGATAATCCCTCAATTGGAACACTGCATCCTCTGCTTGATAAAAGGCAGATTGCAGCTGCTCAAGCATAGGTGTCAGCACTGCAGGGTCATATCCTTGGATATCCGTAAGCTTGGTTATCGCTTTGCTAATTGCATCAAGGCCTTTGCCATTATATAGAAGAGCGTAAGCTTCAGCCACGCTGTCCATGCGCTTACCTGCATATTGCAGCTTGCGCTTCTCCTCCACTAGCAGTTCATCTTCACCGGTTTTTAAATTAGCATTCGTAATTTCCTCAATCTGATACCGATATAAGTCGAGCATTTGTACGTTATGACGTGTTGTCTCCTCTAATTCACGCACAGATGCACGTGACTGCTGTAGCTGCTGATACACAGCACGGTAAGCAGTCTTTCGCTCGATGAGCAAATCGCCAGCGAACAAATCCAGCCATTCCAAATGCTGTTCTGTACGCAACAACGATTGATGCTCGTGTTGACCATGAATATTCACCAGGCATTCGCCTATCTCCCGCAGCATGGTCATTGTTACAAGCTGACCATTAACGCGGCTGCTGCTCTTGCCATGCGAGGTCAGCTCGCGTCTAATCACCAGCATCTCTTCTCTGGATGCTTGCACCCCTAGCCGTTCTAATACATTCCACACTGGATGGACAGCCGGCAAATCAAACATTGCCTCCATCTCAGCTTTATCACAACCGTACCTGACCATATCTGCGGAGCCTCGTCCACCAACAATTAAGCTAAGTGCATCGATAATAATCGATTTCCCCGCACCTGTCTCCCCTGTTAATACATGAAATCCACGATGAAACGAAACGTTTACTTCCTCAATAACCGCTAAATTCCGAATGGATAACTCGCGCAGCATGGCCAATAACCCCCAACAATGTTTAGTTCAGTAGTTCGAGCAGCTTCTCAACAAGCTCCCCGCTCTTCTCCTTGGTCCGGCAAATAATAAGGATTGTATCATCACCGCATATGGTCCCCATTACTTCCGGCCATTCCATATTATCAATTAACGCGCAAATCGTATTGGCTGTACCAGGTAAACATTTCATAACCACAAGATTATCTGTGTAATCAATGTGAGTGAAATGGTCAATTAGCGCACGTTTCAATTTATTAACTGGATTCTGACGCTGTTGTTCTTGTGGCAGAGAGTACTTATAACGTCCATCCTCCGCGGGCACTTTAATAAGCATCAGTTCTTTCATATCTCTAGATACAGTTGCTTGAGTAACCTGTAAGCCAGCCTCCCGAAGGGCGTCCACCAGTTCCTCCTGCGTCTCAATCGTATGTTTTGTAATTATTTCCTTGATCTTGTACTGTCTAATGCCTTTCATAACGTTCCTCCCAAACATGCTAGTCGCTTATATGAAAAATAATTTGCCGAATGATCTGCTCTTTCGCATCAACGAATAGGACTCCGGTACATTCCGGCAGCAGAAGCGAATAAACGAGCAAACGGTCTCTTACACCGCTGCCAGTCCAATCCATCGGCATTCGTTCGCGTGCAGTTTTCACTATATACATTTTGCCATCTTGCTCAGCAATATAATCAATATATAGTCGGCTGTTAAGTGATTGTCCGTCCAAGTCTATTCTGATCGGAACCCGATGCTTTCCAGATAGAACCTCATAGCCTGAACGTTCCAGGAATATGATGTTCTCATCATCTTCTGTAAGCTCGCCGCCCTTTCCCAGTGTTAAACGATTCACACTAATAGGCTGATGCAGCCAGCGATAGGCGCCTCGGTATAACCAGAACAATAAAAATGCGCCAGCGACCAGCATAATAAACCAGTCACCGTACATTCCCATATGCAACCCTCCATCCCATTAAAACCTTTCTTAATTGGTTCGTGATGAAGGGAGCATTTTCCTCTCTCAAGGTGAAACAGGTTTCGCCGTCCTAAAATGGCGAGACGCGTTTCATTCCGGAGAATTCTAAGTCCTATTTATAAGATAAAACTTATAAATCCTTAGAATTCAAGCGTAAACTGCAAACAATTGGACGAACGCATGTTTGGTTGCTTTTAGTTTAGCAAAACGAACACATGTTTGTAAAGAGGAAAAACAAAAGGGAACGCTGGCCGCTTTTATAGCGGTCGTAGCATTCCCTTGGAAATGTTTCACACCTGCGCAGTCTTGATTGTCTAGTGCAGTTAATTTCACGAATCAGCATAGTTCTGCAACGGTTAATGTTTTTTATGAACAGTAAATGTCTCACCTGCTTGACGGACAATAGCTGTGATCGCTTGTTCGTCAGGCAGGTGCTCACTAGGTTTGTCTTCCCATGTCCAATAGGCAAGAAACTCAATATTGCCTTCACCACCAGTGATTGGCGAGAAAGTGAGGTCCTGCAGCTTATAACCTAGTTCAGCAGCAGCACGGAGAACCTTCACGAGTACTTCCTGGTGAACGCTAGGTTCACGAACAACACCTGATTTTCCAACCTTCTCACGCCCTGCTTCGAATTGAGGTTTTATTAGTGCCACAATACCCGAACCAACGCTCAACAGACCACTAAGTGCTGGTAAAATAAGCTTGAGCGAAATAAAGGATACATCAATTGTAGCAAAGGTCGGAGGTGGTCCTTCCAAATCAGACGGCTGTGTATAACGGAAATTAGTTCGCTCCATAACACAAACGCGCTCATCTTGCCGAAGTGACCAATCAAGTTGGTTATAACCGACATCAATCGCATATACAAATGAGGCACCGTTCTGCAAGGCACAATCTGTAAAACCGCCAGTAGAAGCCCCAATATCGAGCATAACTCTGTCCGTCAAATCAATCTCAAAAGAGCGAATAGCTTTTTCAAGCTTAAGTCCACCTCTGCTTACATAGGGGTGAACTGCTCCTTTGACCTTGATCTCGGCTTCCCGCGGAATCTTCATGCCGCCTTTATCAACAGGCTCGTTATTCACAAGCACTAAACCAGCCATAACAGCTGCTTTGGCCTTCTCTCTGCTCTCATAGAACCCGCGTTCCACAAGCAATACATCTATTCTTTCCTTAGGTGTCGTTGTCATGGTTCTCCTTCGTTACTGCCCTGTTGCACGCTTCTGGCGGCTTGGCAGCATGCTCTTAAGCTCCATTGCTGCTCGCTCTCCAGTTAAGCCAACTTCCACACGCTGTTCCTTGATGGAGCCATGCTCCACGAACAGATCCGGAACACCCATAATCCGAACCGGCATGCCATATA
The DNA here is from genome assembly GCF_052113225.1 of Paenibacillus sp. YAF4_2. Lineage (NCBI taxonomy): Bacteria > Bacillati > Bacillota > Bacilli > Caryophanales > Paenibacillaceae > Paenibacillus > Paenibacillus sp. YAF4_2. The sequence continues at coordinate 561,180 of NZ_JBFRCT010000002.1, read as the reverse complement.
TCCCCCGCAGGGAGTAGAATTCCAGTACTGCACTGCCAAAGCCGCCCAGCTCCGAGCTTTCTTCAATAACAAGAATATGCTTGCCTTCCGAAGCAAACGAGAGCAGCATTTCCTCATCAAGTGGTTTAATAAATCTGGCATTAACGATTTGTACATTGAGGCCATCTCTCTTCAGAAGCTCTGCAGCTTCTTCTGCGACCTGAAGCATTGGTCCAATGGCCAGGATCACAGCGGAATCGCCTTCTCTAACTGTCTCCCACTTACCAATTGGCAGCGGTAGAAGTTCTTCATCCATTTTGACACCAAGACCACTGATACGGGGATAACGAACCGCAATAGGTCCTTCATTATAATCAATTGCCGTCTTCATCATACGGCGAAGCTCATTTTCGTCCTTCGGCATCATAATGACAAGGTTAGGTATGTGACGCAAGAAGGCAATATCATATACGCCCTGATGAGTCTCACCATCCGGCCCAACAAAGCCCGCTCGGTCAATTGCAAATACTACATTTGCATTTTGTCGGCAAATATCATGTACAACCTGGTCGTAAGCACGTTGCAGGAAAGTTGAATATACCGCGTAGACAGGCTTCATACCTTCCATCGCAAGCGCTGCTGACATGGTTGCCGCATGCTGCTCGGCGATTCCAACATCGATCATCCGGTCAGGGAATCGTTCTGCAAATTTGAGAAGCCCAGATCCACCTGGCATTGCCGGAGTAACCGCAACAATCCGTTTGTCCTTCTCAGCCATTTCAATCAATGTATTACCAAATACATCGGTATACATTGGCGGGCCTACTGCCTTCATTACTTGACCTGATTCAATTTTGTAAGGCGTGATGCCATGCCACTTGAAGGAATCAGCTTCTGCTGGTGAATACCCTTTGCCTTTAACCGTAATCACATGAACCAGTACAGGCCCTGGAATGGAATCCGCCTGCTTGAACAGTTCAATCATTTGTTCCATATCATGACCATCAACAGGACCAAGGTAAGTGAATCCAAATTGCTCAAACAAAATACCGCTGACAAGCAAATATTTCAGGCTGTCCTTGAACCGCTCTGCCGTCTTAGCCAGTTTACCGCCGATTGCCGGGATTTTGTTCAGGAAATGCTGAAGTTCATCCTTCGCTTTCTGATAATGACGGTCTGTACGGATTTTGCTCAAATAATGGTGCATCGCGCCTACGTTTGGAGCAATTGACATCTCATTATCATTCAGTACAACAATGAGGTTTTTCTTCTCATCGCCAATATGGTTGAGTGCTTCTAATGCCATCCCGCCAGTTAATGCACCATCGCCAATAATGGCAACCACTCGGTTGTCTTCGCCTTTCAAATCACGGGCCAACGCCATGCCCATAGCTCCTGAAAGTGAAGTACTGCTATGTCCAGCTTCCCAAACATCATGCTCACTTTCAGCACGTTTAACAAAACCGCATAGACCTTTATATTCACGTAATGTATCAAACCGGTCTTTACGTCCGGTCAGAATCTTATGAACATACGATTGATGACCTACGTCAAAAAGAAACTTATCCTTCGGACTGTCAAAAAGATAATGGAGGACCAGTGTCAGCTCCACAACTCCAAGATTCGGTGCGAGATGACCACCTGTAACGGAAAGCTTCGCAATGAGGAACTGGCGAATCTCTTCAGATAACTGCTCCAGCTCTTCCAATGAAAAATCTTTCAGATCTTGAGGTCCGTTAATTTGATCAAGCAGCACGTTACTTCCTCGCTTTCTGGAATACGACATCAGATCACATCTTATTCCACAATAAACGTCAAAATATTTCAATCATTATAGCATAAGCTCCGATATTTTCCCAATGTACCCATTTACACGATCCAGACTTAGTAGTCACGTTGGACAAGATAATCGGCAATTAAGAGCAATTTGTCCGGTGCGGCGATTTGTGCTTCAAGGATCACTGCCTTCGCTTCACAGGTTAAACGTTTGACTTGCCCTTTACTTTCATCAATCCCAAGAAGGTATGGGTAGGTTACCTTTTGCTGCTCAACATCACTGTTCGTTTTTTTGCCCAGCTTTTTCTCGTCACCAATCAGATCAAGAATATCGTCTTGAATCTGGAACGCCAGGCCGATGTTACGTCCGTACTTACGCAGCGCTTCCAGCTGTTCTGCTGTTGCACCACCAATACGCCCTCCGGCTGTAACCGAGAAAATAATTAAATCGCTCGTTTTATGAAGATGAATATATTCGAGTTCTTCAATCGAGGTCGTTCCTTGTTCCCCTTGCATGTCAGCTGCTTGACCGCCAACCATGCCTCTAGCTCCTGCGAGCATTGCTAGATCCTCTACGATATCAAGTGCCACTTCAGCGCTTACCCCGCCAAGACGTGCTGCCTTTGGAATAAGATGAAAAGCATGCGTCAATAAGGCATCACCTGCAAGAATAGCCATCGCTTCTCCGAATACCTTGTGATTGGTCAGCTTCCCGCGGCGGTAATCATCATTATCCATGGCAGGAAGATCGTCATGAATAAGGGAGTAAGTATGAATATATTCGATCGCGCATGCAACTGGAAGCGCATGTTGTACCGCATCTGATTGGCCTTTAATCGCCTCAGCAGCAGCCAGTACAAGAGCAGGCCTTAAACGTTTGCCACCAGCCTGCAGGGAATACAGCATCGAGTCTCTAAGCTGCTGCGGGATATTCCAGCCGGCAGGCAGAGCTTCGGGAAGTGACTTTTCAATAAGCGCAGCACATTCATGCAAGTAAGACTTGATATCTGTAATCAACGTTATTCCCCTTTTTCCTCGTTCATTGGAGCGAATGCCTTCTTTTGAAAACCTTGCTCTGTCTCAATAAGCAATTCAATCTTGCGTTCAACCTGCTCGAGCTTGCCGCCACAAAGCTGTGATAGCTTCATACCTTCTTGGAACAATTCAATTGCCGTTTCCAACGGAACATCTCCGCTTTCAAGCCGCTCGACGATTTTCTCGAGCTGTTCCATGGCTTCTTCAAAGCTTATTTCATTATTCGCTGCTGCTTTCAACGCCATCTTCTCCTTTCATCGACCAAACGTGACAATCAAGCTGTCCGTCGGCTACCTTCACTTTCACAAGATCACCTGGCTGAACATCAGCAATAGATTTAATCAATCGCTTTTCTTGCTCGTCATAGACTAGGCTGTAGCCTCTGGCCATTACTTTCAGAGGACTAAGAGCATCAAGCTGGCGAATTGCACTATGCAGCTGCAGCCTCCGTTCTTTCAGCGATGATTGCATAGCTTGCTCCAAGCGCTTCACGTCACCTTGAAGCCGCTTAGCTGCGAAGGCCGTTTGTTCCCCTGGATGATGTCCGGACAATTGACTATGCAGCCGATCAAGTCTTGCTTTCCCACGTTCTGCTAACCGTACTGTTCTCTGCTGCAGCCGTTCCTGGAGTCGATCCAGCCGCTGAGCCTGATCAAGTAAATATCTGCGGGGATGTATGAAGAACGGAGACCGCCTAACGCGTTCCAACCGCTCTTTCCTCCCTTGAACCATCATTCGCAGCGATTGTTCTAATCGCTGACGTTGTCTGACTAGCTGCTGCTGCAGCTCCGCAACATGCGGAACAGCCAGCTCGGCAGCGGCCGTTGGCGTTGCTGCCCGAAGATCAGCAACAAAATCAGCAATTGTAAAATCCGTTTCATGCCCAACAGCACTAATGACAGGAATTTGTGATAAAGCGATGCTTCTAGCGACAAGCTCTTCATTAAAAGCCCAAAGCTCTTCGAGAGACCCGCCGCCCCTGCCTACAATTAATACGTCGACTTCGCCAAAACGGTTCATCGATTCGATCGCTTTCACAATTGAAGGTGCTGCTTGCGTCCCTTGAACCAGCACTGGGAACACATAGATTGGAACCGATGGATGTCTGCGCTGCAAAGTTATGATGATATCCCGAACCGCTGCGCCTGTAGGGGATGTAATAACGCCAATACCTTTAGGAAAACGCGGAATGGGCCGTTTGCGCGATTCGGCAAACAACCCTTCCATTTCCAGCTTCGTCTTCAGCTGTTCATAGGCTAGATACAAGCTTCCAATTCCGTCCGGCTGCATAGCAGTTACATAAAATTGATAATTGCCGTCACGTTCATAGACCGATACATTGCCACGTGCCATTACTTTCGTACCTTCTCGCGGAATAAAAGGAAGCCGCTGATTATGCGATGCGAACATGATGCATTTGAGACGGCTATCTTTATCTTTCAACGTAAAGTACATATGACCACTGGAATGATGCGTAAAATTGGATATTTCTCCTCTTAGCCATACATCGCCAAGCAGGTTATCCGATTCCAGCTTCATTTTAATGTAACGGTTAATCTCTTTTATCGAATAAATACGAGGTTGATCTGCCATAAGACATCATCACTCCCCGACTTTGTGTGCTCGTTTCGCAGCTGTAATCGTATTGTTCATGAGCATTGTAATTGTCATCGGTCCTACGCCGCCCGGAACAGGAGTAATAAAGCCTGCTGTTTCCAGACAATCTTCATAATCCACGTCGCCGGCGAGTTTGCCGTCTGGCAGACGGTTAATGCCCACATCAATGACGACTGCACCTGGTTTCACATATTTGCTGTCAATTGCTTTTGCTTTGCCAATCGCTACAACTAGAATGTCGGCTTGCTTCGCAAGCTCTTCCATGTTCGCTGTACGGGAATGACAGATGGTTACTGTTGCATTCTCACGAAGAAGAAGCATAGCAACAGGCTTGCCTACAATGTTACTGCGGCCAATGACAACGGCATGTTTGCCAGCGATGTCACCACTGCTCCGTTTGATCAATTCAATAACGCCGGCAGGTGTACAAGGGAGCAGACTGTCGTCTCCAATAACAAGATTGCCAACGCTTTCCGGATGGAAACCATCAACATCTTTGTCAACATGAATAGCATCGATTACTGCTTTTTCATTAATATGTTTAGGTAATGGAAGCTGTACAAGAATACCGTTGATTTTGTCATCGTTATTCAATTGATCAATAAGCGCAAGTAATTGCTCTTCCGAAGTCGACTCCTCCAAACGATGAACCTCGGAATGGAAGCCAAGTTGTTGGCATGCTTTTTCTTTCGAGCCTACATAGACCTTGGATGCTGGATCTTCGCCTACGAGAACGACAGCCAGACCAGGAACGATGCCTTTCTCTCTAAGATCAGCTGCTTCTTTCTGAATTTCTTCCCGGATCATATCAGAAATCTGTTTCCCTGCAATAATTTGTGCGCTCATCATCATCTCTCCCCTATGTACACGGCCAAAAAAGGCCGTTTATCTAATTTGTCGATTCTGAATTTGCCTGTTCGCCTACGTGTTCTTTGAACAGCTTGCCCAACACGCCGTTAACGAATTTGCCGGATTCCTCTGTACCAAAATGCTTGGCCAGCTCAATCGCTTCGTTAATTGCCGCTTTAGGTGGTACATCATTGTTATACACAATTTCAAAACAAGCCAAACGAAGAACTTGACGGTCAACACGAGACAGACGGTCTACCTGCCAGCCAGTCAAATATTGCTGCAGCATCTCATCGATCGCTGCCTTATTGTCTGCAACTCCACTAACGAGCTCACGGACATAAGAATCCGTTTGTTCACTTTCTACAAATTCAGCTTCAATTTCATTCTCGGTACGAGCCTCTTCCATCAGCATATCTACAGCTTCCATGGCAGTTACATCGTTCATTTCCATTTGATATAAGCTTGATACAGCTATCTCGCGTGCTAATCTACGTTTCATGCTTTCCTCCTCGGCAGCTCTCTGCCGATATACTCTTATATTTGAAAAAAACCTATGATCTCCTCCCTGCCCGGAACTGGAGGCAATCCATCTTCCGGCGTACGGAGGAGACCACAGGATTATCTAAACGGCCGATACCTTTCCATTAACCAAGACCAAAGCCGCTGCCAAGGCAAGATAGAACTTTTTTGCATGTCCTTTTGCTTGCCAAACCAATAACCGACCGAGACGAGCAGTATGAAAATCAGCATGTCCCAAAACCCGGCAAACAAATACACAAATCCGAAAAACAGACCTGCGGCAGCGCCGATCGTCCGTTTCCCATAGGATGCCCAGTACTCCCTCCACATCGGCATGCTCCCCTTTATTCGACGCGACTTTTATTCGTCCCGGTTTGAATGACGTTAGCGATGAATACCGCTACATTCGTCACCGGAATACCGGCAATCTCCTCAACATGCTCTTTCACAGCCTTTTGGATTTCCTCCGTAAGACTTGGAATCGAGCTTTCCCCATCTACGACTGCACGTAAAATGATATTAAGGCCAGTATCAGACGCTTGAATGCGTGCTTTCAAATCTTTAACACCACGCTGCTTTGTTGCAGCCTTAAGCGCTAAATTCTCAATTGTCTCTATCGAAATCCGGATATCACCAAAATCGGTGCGTTGGTCGATAGATGGCGCCGATGAAGAAGAACGCTTCAGCGAAACAATGAAGAATCGCAAGCTGAGCAGGAGCAGAATTAAACCTACTACAACAGTAGTAATTAGAAGAGAATCTGTACTGTAGAGCTCACTGACCATATCATTCAAATCGTCCTCCTGTATCCAATTAAACCCGATACAAGCAATAAAGACGGAGATAATGCCGATGGCTATACTGTAAATAAACAAGAATAGCTTGTCTATAATTCTGATCAACGTAACGCCTCCCTGCGTCAGAGCGAATGAAAACCCCCTTGCGCGAAGCGGCATAACCATCACGAGGGGGTTATATTAATTCAATTCATCAGCGTGTTTGTTATTTCACGCGGAAATTTGAGTCTTCTTCTTCCGGCTTGCTCTCTGTCTTGAAATGTACATCGTGAATATGTACGTTCACTTCAATTACATTCAATCCTGTCATCATTTCGATGGAGCGTTTTACATTACGTTGAATTTCCGAGGCGATTTCCGGAATCCGGTTGCCGTACTCCACGATAATCGACACATCGACTGCAGCTTCACGCTGGCCGACCTCAACCTTAACGCCCTTAGACAAATTCTTGCGGCCAAGCAATTCGGCAATGCCGCCTGCAAATCCGCCACTCATTCCTGCTACTCCATTCACTTCTACAGTAGCCAGTCCTGCGATCACTTCAATGACTTCGGGTGCAATTTGAATGGTGCCAATGTCCGTTCTTTCATAATCTGCAGCAATCGTACTCATGATGGTTGTACACCTCCTTAAAGTTGCGCGCTCCGGTTGTGGCTAGCAAAACCGAAGTGTTACCTTCGCATCTTATTTCTATACTATAACATTCGACGTGAAATATGACAAACCAGTGCAGATTGTACTATTCCGCTTGTTCCGGCTGATTCACATCGTATTCTTCCAGGAATTTAATATCAAAGGTGCCTTTTACGAAAATCGGGTGATTCAGAAGCTTTTGATGGAAAGGAATCGTTGTTTTAATGCCATCAATCGCAAATTCGGAAAGCGCACGCTTCATACGAGCGATGGCTTCTTCTCTCGTTCTACCCCATACAATCAGCTTCGCAATCATCGAATCGTAGTGCGGCGAAATGGTGTAACCAGGATACACTGCGCTGTCCACCCGAACGCCCGTACCGCCTGGTGGCAGGTAGAACGGAATAAGACCTGGAGACGGCATAAAGTTACGCTCCGAATCTTCCGCGTTAATCCGGCATTCGATTGCCCATCCGTTAATGTGGAGATCTTCTTGCTTGAATGACAACGGATTACCTTCTGCAACGGAGATCATCTCTTTAATCAAGTCAACATTCGTTATCATCTCTGTAACCGGATGTTCAACCTGAATACGTGTATTCATCTCCATGAAGTAGAAGTTACCGTCTGGACCAAGCAGAAACTCAAGAGTTCCGGCACCTGAATATTGAACAGCTAATGCTGCACGAACAGCTGCGCTTCCCATACGCTCACGAAGTGCTGGCGACAGGATTGGGCAAGGCGCTTCCTCAACAAGCTTCTGACGACGGCGCTGCACGGAACAGTCACGTTCGAATAAATGAACAGCATTGCCGTGCTTGTCGGCCATAATTTGAATTTCGACGTGCTTCATGCCCGTCAGATATTTCTCCAGATATACGCCGGCATTACCGAAAGCCTTTTGAGCTTCCTGCTGGGCCGTCGTAATTTGCTGAATGAGCGTATCCTCATCCTCGGCAATACGAATCCCTTTGCCGCCGCCGCCGGCAGTTGCTTTAATAATAACCGGGTATCCAATGCTGCGTGCAATACGGATTGCGTCATCCATATTTTCAATAAGGCCGTCAGAGCCCGGAATGACCGGAACATCCGCTTCCTTCATCGTTTGCTTCGCAACGGCTTTGTCACCCATTTTGCTGATCGCTTCTGGGGAAGGACCAATAAAGGTAATGTTGCATGATTCACAGATCTCTGCGAAATCCGCATTCTCGGCCAAGAAGCCGTAACCCGGATGCACAGCATCACAACCTGTTATCGTGGCAACACTCATCAGGTTTGTCAAATTTAAATAACTGTCCTTGGAAGCAGTTGGACCGATGCAATAGGCTTCATCTGCAAGTCGCACATGCAGAGAATCACGGTCAGCTTCGGAATAAACAGCTACAGTCGAAATACCGAGCTCGCGACAAGCGCGAATGATGCGCACCGCGATTTCTCCCCGGTTAGCGATTAATACTTTTTGGAATTTCACATTCGTACTCCTCTCAGGCAACAATTTCTCCAAATTCGGAGCTGGTCTTATTCCGGTTTTACAAGGAACAACGGCTGGCCATATTCCACCAATTGACCGTTGGATACCAGAATTTCAACAATCTCACCGCGAACTTCTGCTTCCAGCTCGTTCATCAGCTTCATCGCTTCGAGAATACATACAACGCTCTTCTCCGTTACACGGTCGCCTGCCTTGACGAATTCTGCTGCGTCAGGAGACGGTGAGCTGTAAAACGTACCAACCATTGGCGAAACAATTTGGTGCAGATTGTCTGTATTTGGACTTGCTGCAGGTGTGCTGGCCTGCACAGCTGCTTGAGGAGCTTCTGCTGCCGGCTGTGGTGCAAATACAGGCGCCTGCGAATATGTATGCGTAATTGGGGCTGCTTGTACATTCACCACTTCGGTCTTGCCAGGCTTGCGAATGAATAAGCGTGCTCCTTCGTTTTCGATCTCCAGCTCATGAACGGAAGTCTGATCAACCAGTTTGATCAATTCCTTAATCTCGCTCAATTTGAACATGAATAGTTTTCACTCCTTAAAAGTTTCCGAAGCCTTGTTGCTTCGTATGCGTTTGCTTTTTACCCTGATAGAATAGCATTATTCAGTTTCTTATGGATATTTATCCGTCACATAACGTCTAACATTATATCACAAACGCGGCGGAACACGAATCAATTTTTTAATATGCCATTAATATTGGAACTTTTATACAAATGAAAAAGAGGCCGATCAGGGATCATATCCCTGTCGGCCTCCTCTACTTTACTTGATAAATTGTACCGAAACTTGGTCAGCACCTACGTTTAATGTTTTCATAACGAGATCAATAATGTTGGCCGCTTGGGTCTTATCCAGCTTTTCGCTTTCGACCAATACTTTATAACCGTTGCCTTCTTCGTTAACAATTGCTGTCTGGAAGCTCTTCATCAATTCATTCTCGATGCTTGTTAATTTCGAGTTTTTCTCTTCCAGCTGCTCGAGCTGCTGCATAGCAGCTTTGGAGTCTTCAGGGTCCTGCAGATCAGTGATATCAGAGAACAGTTTATCCTGCTGATCGCTGTTTAACTGACTGCGCTTTTCTTCCACTTGGGCAAATACACTGCTGTCTACTCCGCCTTGTGCCTCAATTTGATCGAGGACTTGCTTATCTTCTTTTGATAAGCCATCATTGCTGGCATTGGCTGTTTCGTCCTGGCCCACCTGATCAACCACAATCTGGCTATTGTCTGCCGAAGCTTCTGTTGCTCCTGCCTTTTGCTCCGTCTGTGTACCGTCAGACAGCATATCCGGTGATTTGGTGTCTTGAGTAAACAGATAATACGCGGATAATACGACCATCAAGCTGAGCATCGATACGAGCCAAATTGTTTGTCTTTTCGTGTTCATAGAACACCCTCCTAATAATGGTTTATTATTATTGCTTGCTTGGGGCTACTGAAATGCGGTTCGCAGGTACATTAACGCCCTTTTCCACCGCGTCTATAATAAGGCGTCTCACGGTCTGATTCTCGGCGCCTTTGGCGACGATGAGCACACCGCGAATGCTCGGATTAATCGTCTTCGTTACGATCGGCTTCTGATCTCCTGCAACTTCAGCAATGACCACTTTACCATCCTTGTTAATCGCGGTGATATGCCTTTTGCCGCCGTTTCGATCATCCTCATCAGTAGTCGACTGCGACTCCGAACTCTCCCTTGCGATTTCAATCTCCTCCGTAGAATCGATTGTCAAAAGGACATCCACTGGGCCGACACCAACGATTTTCTCCAATATCTCCTTCAGTCGATTCTCAAGAGGTCTCTCAATAGCTGCAAACTGCGAGTTATCTGTTGTTTCTGTATTCCCAAATGCGCCTGTATCCTGGGGAGGAGGATTCGCCCCCTGCGTCACGGTATCAACCTTATTGAAATTGATATAGGAGTTGAGCAGCATAAGCGCCGCTCCAATACAGCCGATGATCAGAAGCAGCCGTAAGGTTTTTACCCGCTTCGGGCCGCCTGGACCGCCGCCCACTACCGATTCGAGACCACTCAGCCATTTGGCCACTCTGCTCCCTCTCCTTCCGCTTTAATGGACGCTGCTCTCTGCCCGCTGCCGCACCTGAATTCTGCTTGGATTAACACTCCAGCCCTCCGCCAGAACATCCCGTATCTCCTCACTATCTGATGGATTCACCTTCGTAAATCCATCATCAGGCTTCTCTTGAGCTGCATCTCCAGCAGCTTGCTTATCATCTTGGCTGCGGTCGATATTGACATCCACATCTACATCTACGCTGACGGATGCTACCTCTTTGACAGCATCACTGGACTCCTCGGATGAGGCTGAATCTGCTTTGTCAGTAGGCAAGGTGACGAGCACGGCGCTGACGTACGGTGTCATCGTCTTGCCTTGCTGTTCCCATTTCAGCGTCACATCTACGGCTTCTACTGAAAGCCCCGTCTGCTTCACTACGGCATCCACCATCGAGTTCTCCAGTGTCTGCTCCATCAATGCCGCTGCATCACTGTTTTGCTGCTTATTCAGATCTTCCGCTTTCTTCTGGATGTCATTTAGAGTTGGCATCTTTACTTCATGCTGTGCCTCTAGCTGATCCCAATTCGATATTCCATCCTTCAGCTTGGCATTAAAGTCTCCTTGCAGCAGCCGAAGGATCGGCGACATGATGGTGAGCAGTATGAGAAGTCCGATAACCAGCCTTGCATAACGCTGCATCGATTTGTTCGGCAGCAGCAGCTCCACGAATGTTGCAAGCATGATGACCGCAATAATATCTCTCAGCCAATCGCTGAGCCAAGCAATCACACTTCTTCGCCTCCTTTGATTCGCTTTGCTGTCATCGCACCATAAGGGCGGCGTTGCCTGCTGTCAGCACGATAGTGACTGCAAGGAAGAACATTAGGCTGACTGCGGCAAGAGCAGCGAATACATAGATCATCGTTTTGCCTATCGTTTGCAGGCAGGCAACGATGGGAGAATCGCCAAGCGGCTGCATGGCAGCTGCAGAGACATTGTAGATAAGCGCCAGAGTCAATATTTTCACAGCGGGAAAGGCGCATAAAAAGAGCAAGATGATAACACCAGCGAGACCAATCGCATTCTTGGCTAGCAACGAAGCAGAGATAACGGTATCCGCAGCATCTGAGAACATCCGTCCTACGACGGGGACAAAGTTACCCGTTACGAACTTTGCAGTCCGCATCGTAATCCCGTCTGTTACCGCTCCTTTTGCCCCCTGAACGGATAGAACACCTAGAAACACGGTTACCAGCACACCCATGATCGCAACGCCGATATTCCGAAGCAGATTCGCCAGTTGAGTGACTTTAAATTTATCCGTTAAAGCACTCACAATATGAAGCACTGCCGAGAAGAAAAGCAGCGGGAACACAATCGTATAGATGACCGTTCCAACCGTATGAATCATAAAGATGATCAGCGGATGCAAAATGGAAACCGTGACCACATTCCCCATAGCAGCAAGAAGTGTCAGGAGCAGCGGCATCATCGCGAGCATGAATTGGATCATGGTTTCGATTGCATCCTTCGCATAACCAATGGCGACATGAAAGCTGTTGACAGCGATAATGATAAGCACCATGTAGGTGATCGAATAAGCAACCTTGCTGACCGCATTCCGTTCGAAGGCGTTTTGCAGCGTTTCCAGCACCATGCTGAATACAGTCAGCATGACGATTGTAACGAGGAGCTTGCCGTTATACAGCACTTCATGAAAGAAATAGCCAAGCAGCCCTTTGAATACTGTTTTGAGCTTGAGCCCTTCGCCATCTGGCTTCAGCATTTGGAAGAAACTGGGCATTTTCTCATCAGGAAAATATCCACCGTATTCCTCTTTTAGTTGACTCCAGTAATTCTCTACCGTTTGCGTATCCAATCCTTTCAACTGACTTTCTGTCAGCTGATTCGTCATCGCCGGATCTGTCTGCTGCTGCCCATGCCCGGACTCTTCTGTCGGTGTGTTCTCTGCTGCCATAACCGGCGTGACCAGAAGCATACTGACCAGCCAGGCGATGACTAGAAAAGCGATTAAGCGGGTGGCATATACATATAGCTTGTTCATCCGTTCAACTCCCCGCCGGCAGCAGCCCGATCACCGTCTCGACGATGACGCTAATGATCGGAACCGCCATGACGAGTATGAGAACCTTACCCGCGAATTCGATTCTGGATGCGATGCTGTCTTGACCGGCATCTCTTACGATCTGGGCTCCGAATTCGGCGATATAGGCGATACCGATTATTTTCAGAATCGTSTTCAAGTAGATAGATGGAATGCCTGAGCGGTTCGCCAAATCCTCAAGTACTTTGATGACCGAATCGATTTTACCGATAAGAAAGATGAAGATAAAAAGGCCGGTAAAAGCCGCAAGCAGAAAAGCGAATAACGGCTTCTGCTCCCGAACGACTATGATGAGTATTGTGGCGATCAGCCCAAGGCCGACGATCTGAATAATTTCCAACTTTATTCACCTACTTGCGGCTTCTCTAGACGTCTTACTTCACTGAAACAGAAAGATCGTCTTGATTTCTTGAAACAAATCGTTCAGTAACCGAATGACCATAAATAGGACTACGACAAAGCCGATTAAGGTTACCCATTGCGCCATATCCTCTTTTCCCATTTGCTTGAGAACCGTATGAATCATACCAATGATGATTCCGATCCCTGCAATTTGGAAAATAGCGCTCACATCCATATTCATTTGTGCGGCACCCCACTAAACCATCAATATCACGACGAGCACGGCGATCAATACACCAAGGCTTTTCCACATTTTTTCGTAACGTGTTTGATCATCTCTCGCTGCATCTTCTTCTGCTTTCAGCTGCAGGAGTGCCAGGTGGATATGCTTGAGCTGATCCTCCTTGTCACTAATGCCAAGGGTTGAACCAAGCCGCAGCATCACAGCCAGCTCCGTCTGGCGTAACGCGGTTGAACTCCAGCCGTTCTTCATCGCCAGTTCCCAGCTCTCGCGAAAGGTAAAGCCATCGGATCCCCTCACCCCATCAGCCGCATTCCGAAACAACTCTGCCAATGGAGCCGCTACAACTTCGGCTGTTCTTTCAAGAGCTTCCGGAAGTGGTGTGTGGCCGTATCCGATTTCTGTCTCCAATCTTTGAAGAGCATGGGCCAGCTGGCGAAGCTGACGGGGCCTTGCGGCCAACCTAGCTGCTTGCTGAAAGCCGATCATCGTGCCTGCGAAAAGAATGAGAACAGCTCCTATCAGCTTAATCAAGGGACATCGCCCCTTTGAAAACCGCTGTAGGTCTGCGTAACCCGCTCCGGCTCGCCCTTTGCTGCAGCAGTTGGTTCTCTCGCAGCTGCTGGCAGCTTGTCTTTCATGTCCGCAGCGACTACACGATGCATAAACCCTTCCGCCGCCCTCTTTAATTCGACCACGTAAGTGAATGTGCCATCATCTAGAAGCTGTCGTAACACCGGTCTTCCTCTTGCGTCATGCAGATCATAAGCATGAGCTGTGGCAATCACGCTAATCCCCGCATGACTTGCTTCTTGAATAGCCTCCGCGTCCTCTGGCCGGCCAATCTCATCGACGATGACCACTTCTGGAGACATGGAGCGCAGAAGCATCATCATACCTTCCGCCTTCGGGCAAGCATCCATAATATCTGTCCTAGGTCCAACATCAAAGGTAGGGATTCCCCGAACACAAGCGGCAATCTCGGACCGTTCATCCACGATGGCAACCTTGCGGCCAGACCAGCCTGCCGCATTCTCCAACATTCCCCAATGTCCATAGCTGATCGAACGGGCAATATCGCGGACAATCGTTGTTTTCCCTTGCTGAGGTGGAGCGAGAATAAGTGTCGAATGAATGGTCTTTCGATTCTTGTCCAGCAGCTTAGGAAGCAGGTTCCTTGCAGAACCAACTACTTCGCGGGCAATCCGAATGTTAAAACCGCCAATATCGCGAATTCCTCGAACGTTCCCGCCATCGAGAATGGTCCGGCCAGCCAGTCCAATTCGATGCCCTCCTGCAACGGTAATAAATCCCCGCTTTAATTCCTCTTCCATGGCATAAAGCGAATGGTTTGTTATTTTCTCCAGCAGCTTCCGGCAGATATCGGCAGTTGGCTTGTACGCTCCATCGCTGCCCGCACGGAGGGTTCCATCAGAGTCTGCAAACCGAGATTGTCCGCGAATACCAAGCTCCAGCGGACGTCCTTCCCGAATGCGAATTTCCTCCAGATGCTCCATAGACGATTCAGGAAGCCGCTCCAGTACCGCCTTAAGCTCCGGCGGAAGTAAATGTACGACACGATCCAGCATGAGTCATCACTCCCGGATGTTTGTCCTTCGTAGTTTTATTTGTATGCTTGACCAGGCTGAATATGTCCAACTTCTTGAAGAATGATAGATTTATAGTGTGATGGCATAGCAAAGCTTAAGTAACTCTACTATTTTTTCAATATGCCAATGAGCAAACAAACAACACCTGCAGTTACCCACGCTAATTTGCCGAAGGACAGCTTGTCTGTCATCCCTATGAGTCCAACCGTTGTTGTTGCAATTAATATAAAAGGACCAACTAGAGCTAGCGACGAGTTAACCACCAGAGCCTTATCAATCTGGTTCAGCCTAAGCATGAGCAATGCCGCGCAAATTTCAATTGTCCCTGATGTCAGCCGAAGGGACGCCATGGTGAGCACGATCTTATTCAACATAACCGTTCACCTCCTAAAAAGAATTGCCACCAAATGAGCCGTTTTCCGGACCATTGTGGTGATTCTTACTTCGTAAGGATTAACTAAAAAGAATTGCCACCAAATGAGCCGTTTTCCGGACCATTGTGGTGATTCTTACTTCGTAAGCATCAACTTGTTCACTGCCAACGTCTCCATCAACACATCATATGCAGGCTCGTCTCCAATTCATGCTAATCGTTCGGGCACACGCCCAGCAGATGCTGCATATATTGCTTCATGCCCCGCCCCCCCCACGCGGGAATCATCAAATGTTAGGAGTCAACTCCCATGACAAAAGCTAGTAACGCGGCATGGCACCGCACGCTGCATGATCCAAGCGGACACCGTGATTACGCCCCCGTTCGCCATAAAGGTAAAACCATGGTTATCGACAAAGGAATTGGACTAAATGGATTTTCTGATCTTCTTCAAATAGCGGCTCCCTACATGAACGTAATAAAGCTTGGTTTTGGAACAGCCGTCCTCTATGAGCCAGAACTTCTGAAACGTAAAATCGAACTTGCCCGAAGTGCAGGGCTCATTATCATGCCTGGAGGCACTTTGCTGGAAACAGCGGTTCAGCAGCGGTTAGCCCCTTCTTTCTTCGATACGATATGTGAGCTTGGCTTTAATGGGATCGAAGTATCGGATGGAACGATTGAGATGAGCAGAAAGCAGCGGACTGAGCTCATTAAAGAGGGCAAAGAAAGAGGGCTTCTTGTTATTACGGAGTATGGTAAAAAATCAGCAGGTTCGCTCATTGACCCTGAGCAATTAGCCGTTACAGCCGATTATGATCTTGCTGCTGGTGCAGAATGGATTACTGTTGAAGCACGTGAATCCGGTATTGACGTTGGTTTGTTTGACGAAAATGGCAATTGCCGCGAGCAGGCAATCGAGCAGATCTTAGCTGAAATGACGAGCCAAGACTGCTTAATGTGGGAAGCGCCTCTGAAGCAGCAGCAGGCTTATTTGCTCCAGCAATTTGGTCCAAATGTTCATTTGGGCAATATTCCACCAAGCGACGCATTGGCGCTTGAGGCGATGCGTCGGGGGCTGCGTTCCGATACTTTCGAATTCGGAATGCGGGGGGAACCTGTTCATTATATGATTTAAGCACGAAAGGAAGAGCGATTGCTATGCAGGTGCAAGTCATTTCAAGCGTAAATGAAGCCAGCTCCGCGCACTTTGTCCATAAAACAGCCATCATTATTGATGTGCTTCGAGCAACCAGCTCGATCATTACCGCGCTGGCCACCGGATCCTCTGGCGTTGTCCCCGTTGAAACAGTCATGGATGCCCGAGCGGCGCAGAAAGACGGCGATTTGCTGTGCGGAGAGCGTTTTTGCAAAAAAATCCCTGGTTTCGATCTCGGTAATTCTCCTGATGAATTCCTGATGAATTCCGTAAAGGATCGTCGTGTCATTCTTACAACGACTAACGGTACCCGAGCTATTCATAAATCGACTCGAGCGGATTATGTATTGGTGGCAGCCTTGTTGAATGCCTCTGCCTGTGCGAAAGCAGCCCTTGATCTGAGACGGGATGTGGTCATTTTATGTGCAGGAAGCCATGATGAATTTGCCATTGAGGATGGTTTATGTGCAGGACTGCTTCTAGCTAAGATGCAGGCAACATGCACATCGGAGCTTACGATGGATGACTTCGGACTCGCCATGCTATCACTCTATCAGAATCGATCTAATGAAATAAAAGAAACGATCCGCTCCGGTGCCACAGGCAAACGATTAATTAAGCTGGGTATGGGAAGAGATATTGATATTTGTGCGGAAGTTGATGCTTACAGCCAGGTCCCTCGTCTTCAATCTAGTGGAGATATGCTGATCTGTTCCTGCTTCTGACATATTCGCCATAGGATGTCCATATAATGGAGCAAGCAGTTTATCCGCTTCATGACTGGAGTTTTAACAATGACTGGTGAATTGATATTAGTAGGATTGATTATCATAGGTTTAATAGGCCGCTCACCTATAATTGCAACAGCCGCATGTGTGCTGCTAGCCGTCAAACTGCTGCATCTAAGCCGGTTCCTGCCTTCGATTGAACGTCGAGGGCTGGAGCTTGGTTTATTATTCCTCACCTTAAGCGTACTTGTGCCGTTCGCCTCCGGGAAGGTCCAGATGAAAGAACTGATAGCCGCGTTTAATACTTGGCCAGGCTGGCTTGCCCTCATTGGAGGAGCTGCAGCAGCTTATATGAATGCCAAAGGGCTTGATCTGCTTAAGCTTGATCCGCAGATGGTTGTTGGACTTGTCATCGGATCGATCTTCGGCATTATCTTTTTGCGTGGTATCCCTGTAGGTCCTTTGATGGCAGCTGGTATTACAGCGATATTGTACAAGTTGTTTAAGCTTATGAGCGGAGGATAATTTAGATTAACAAGCATACTTCGCATTTGAATGTTCTTCCGATCGCCATTGCTCAGGGATTCCTTTGAATAATTTTCAAGTGGTAGGAATCCCCTTACAAAAGCGAACGCTATCGCTTCTTCAGAATCATTCAAAATGCTTCGTATGAAGTTATTCAAAATTATCTTTATAAGTATGAAAAATGGCCGTGCAGAAAACCTGCACGGCCACTTTCATAATAAACATATTAACGACGGTCTTGAGGTCCGCCGACGAATACCTGCTCTGCTGTATCGAGGCCATAAGCCGTATGAAGAGCGCGTACAACCTCTTGCAGCGGCTCTGCAGCAATAATGCAGGATACTTTAATTTCGGAAGTGCTTACCATCTTGATGCTAACGCCAAGATCCGAAATTGCTGCAAACATTGTAGCAGCAACTCCTGGATTGCTGACCATGCCTGCACCAACGATCGATACTTTCACAAGGTTATCTTCCGAAGTTACTTCGTTGAATGGCACTTCGCTGCGATTACCGTTGATTACATCAACAGCACGAGCAACATCATCGCCTGATACCGTGAAGGAGAAATCAGCTTTACCGCTTTTCACTCCGCTTTGTACGATAACATCAACGTCAATGCCGTTATTAGCAAGCGCACCAAATACTTTAGCGAGTACGCCTGGCTCATCCTCAACGCCGAGGATGCTGATTCTTGCTACATTTTTGTCAAAAGCGATGCCGCGTACGACTACGCCTTGCTCCATGACCGCTTCCTCCTTCACACTTGTACCTTCGTTTTGCGTAAAGCTGGAACGTACGACAAGTCTTACATTGTTATGCTTCGCGTATTCCACCGCACGCGGGTGAAGGACAGCAGCACCCAAATGTGCCAGTTCAAGCATTTCGTCGTACGAAATTTCATTCAATTTACGCGCGCATTTCACAACCCGTGGATCCGTCGAATAAATGCCGTCCACGTCTGTGTAGATTTCGCACACATCTGCTTCGATAGCAGCGGCAAGCGCCACGGCTGTCGTATCAGAACCGCCGCGTCCAAGCGTCGTAATATCGCCGTCTTCCGTCATGCCCTGGAAGCCTGCGACAATGACGACATTGCCTGCATCAAGCTCTTTGAACAAACGATCTGGACGAATATCTGTGATTTTCGCCTTGCTGTGTACTGCTTCCGTCCGAATGCCAGCTTGCCACCCAGTCAGTGATACCGCTTGATGGCCAAGCTGATGAATCGTCATCGACAATAATGCAACCGATATTTGTTCACCTGTCGTAAGCAGCATATCCATCTCCCGCGCTGGCGGGTTCGGGTTAAGCGCTTTAGACTGATCGATTAAATCGTCCGTTGTATCTCCCATTGCGGAAACGACAACCACAACGCGGTTACCCGCTTGCTGGCTATCAATAATCCGCTTCGCAACACGCTGCATCCGCTCAGGTGATCCTACCGAGCTTCCGCCAAACTTCATCACTATCAACGACAAAGCTGATTCACTCCCAACCTTGACATATAACATACAAGACAATATTATACCACAACCCCAGCATGTCTGGGTATATGCACCTAGCAATTTTTGTCGAACAAGGTGAAACGGATGAGCCATCCTTTAGAGGCGAGGCGCGTTTCATTCCGGAGAATTCTAAGTGCTAATTATAAAATAAAACTTATAACTTCTTAGAATTCAAGGTGAAACGGATGAGCCGCCCTTTGAAGGCGAGGCGCGTTTCATTCCGGAGAATTCTAAGTGTTAATTATAAAAACAAAACTTATAACTTCTTAGAATTCAAGGTGAAACGGCTGCGCCGCCCTTTGAAGGCGAGGCGCGTTTCATTCCGAAGAATTCTAAGTGTTAATTATAAAAACAAAACTTATAACTTCTTAGAATTCAAGGTGAAACGGATGAGCCATCCGTGTTATTTATAAAAAAAGCCGTTCGAATCCTAAGATTCGAACGGCTTGTCCTATTTTCTAAGCACGGGAGATGTATTTACCTTCGCGTGTATCGATCAAGAGAACGTCGCCTTCGTTGATGAACAGTGGAACTTGTACGTTCAGACCTGTTTCAACTTTTGCACTTTTCGTAGCGCCTTGTGCAGTATTGCCTTTAACGGCTGCATCTGTCTCAACAACTTTCAGCTCAACGCTGTTCGGCATTTGAATACCGATGATTTCGCCTTTGTAGCTGGAGATGTTAACATTCATGTTTTCTTTCAGGAAGTTCAGTTCCCACTCGAGTTGTTTGTAATCCAGACCAAATTGGTCATAAGACTCGTTATCCATGAAAGTATACTCATCGCCGGAGTTGTACAGGTATTGTACTTCACGGGTCTCGATAATTGCACGGCCGAGTGACTCGCCTGCACGGAAAGTTCTCTCAACAACGTTGCCGTTGCGAAGGTTTTTCAGTTTGGAGCGAACGAATGCCGCACCTTTGCCTGGTTTAACGTGCTGGAACTCGGTAACCGAGAAAATATCGCCTTCTACTTCAATGGTCAAACCTGTTTTGAAATCATTTACTGAAACTGTCACTTCTAATTCCCTCCTGAAATAACTGCTTTAATGGTCCCTAACCCAGAGTAATCAATGCTTTCGGGGATGAGGTTAATATTTTAATACCGGATTCCGTGATGACGATGTCGTCCTCAATCCGCACTCCACCAAAGCCGGGGAGGTAGATGCCAGGTTCAACCGTCACTGTCATGCCGGGGGTTAAAATCGTATCGCTGTTTCTTGCAAGTCGCGGATACTCGTGAATTTCCATACCGAGTCCATGACCTGTGCTATGCCCGAACTTGTCGCCATAGCCGTACTTCGTAATAATATCACGTGTTAACGCATCGGCATCATGACCCGTCATACCCGGACGGATATGCTCCAAAGCATGCAGCTGTGCTTCCAGCACGATATTGTAGATTTCAAGATGCTTCTCCGTTGGTTTACCTACTACAACCGTTCGAGTGAGATCTGAGCAGTAACCTTTGTAATAAGCACCGAAATCTAGCTTTACAAACTCATTATTACCGATTACCCGCTCGCTAGCCACGCCATGCGGCAGAGCAGAGCGTTCACCGGACGCCACGATCGTATCAAAGGACGACGAAGTTGCGCCATTGCTGCGCATGAACATTTCCATCTCAAGAGCGATGTCGCTTTCTTTTACACCCGACTTGATATGGTTCAAAATATGCTGGAAGGTCTTATCGGCTAGATCTGCCGCCTCCTGTATAATTTGCAGTTCTGCAGCATCCTTAAACATACGCAGCTTCTCAACGAGACCCGATACCGGTGTCAGCTTAATATTGCCAAGAGCTTCGCTCCAAGCCATATACTCGCTAAAGACAACCTGGTCCTGTTCGAATGCTGCTGTCTGAATACCTTTGCTCGCAAGCAGTTCCCGGATATTAACAATGGCTTTTGGTCCATGTTCAATAACCTGGAAAGAAGCTGCTTGCTGCGGCGCCTGGGTCATATAGCGGAAGTCCGTAAACAAAAATTGCTCCTGCAGCGTAACTACCACAATTCCGGATGATCCCGTAAACCCACTGATATAACGCCGATTGTGCTCGCTTCCGATAATGATCGCTTCGAGGCTTTGTTCGGCCATCAATTGTCTCAGCCGATTAACTCTTTCGAGTGTCATGTTAAGCTCCCCTTTCACGCAACACCATTTTGAAGCTTTGCAACAAGCGCTGCAAGTCCAAGCTCATAGCTTTGACCGCCAAAGCCGGCGATTTGACCAATCGCCACCGGCGCAATGACCGATACATGACGGAACGCTTCACGTTTATGTATATTGGACAGATGCACCTCAACAACCGGCAAAGCAACCGTGCTCAATGCGTCTCTAAGCGCGTAACTATAATGAGTCAAAGCGCCTGGATTAATTACAATACCATCTGCTTGCCCAAATGCGCTATGTATCCGGTCAATTAGGGCGCCCTCGTGATTGGATTGGAAAAACTCCAGCTCCACGCCGAGCTGCAATGCTTGTTCGCGCAATTTCGCTTCGATCTGGGCCAGCGTCTCTGTGCCGTATACACCAGGCTCACGTACGCCAAGCATATTTAAGTTAGGCCCGTTTAATACAACAATTCTAAGCAATTTCGCACCTCCCAGTCAGCCGAATCTTGCACTTAGCCAAAGATCATTAGCCATTTTACCACAAATGACCGCTGCTTGAGAAGTCGAAACCTTGAGTCAATGCGCGCCCATCGGCTCTCTTGAAGCTTCGTCGGTAAATTCAAAGGAAATCGAGTATCCGATAAACAGCCCCCATAACAGGAAGATGCATAATTCTGAGAACAACGTGTTCCATCCTGCGACTGTAATCTGACGGGAGAAGCCAACTGTAGGACCAAGGATCAAGAACATGACCACCCACCATCCAAGTCCATAGAATACCCCAGGCCAAGGTCCACGCAGCTTGCCGAGCAATACCTTATAAAGTAAGCCCGCTATTATGGAGAAAATGATGTAGCTTGCAATTCCTACGACTATACCCCAGCCTGTCTTTAAATAAGAAGACTTAAAGAATGGATCGGCGATTAAACCAGGAAGCTCCACCGTAAATTTTAATTCATAAAAGAGCCAGCGGGTTGTACCCCAGATCAAGCCTGCGAAAAAACCAATCATGCAGCTGAACAGCCATGGATTCGTGTGATGCTCCGATCCATGCTGTTCTTTCTGGCCACTTTGTTTGGTGTTATGCTGCTTACTTCCTTTTGCACCTTTCCCAAAAGCTCTGACTCCTGTTGCTGCCATCATCATGCCTCCATTTCTCATGCACAACCAATTTTCTTCTAGTATGCAACGTAATCCCCAAGGATAACCAAGGATTCGTGCATGTACAGGAAACGGAAGATGATGACGTTGGCAAATCTATAAACGATCAAGTACAATAGATTTATACCTTCGTCACCTGATCGGGACGATACTATTTAAGGAAGGTGACAAGCTCTTGTCTCAAAACAATATGAGCATTTACGGCGGACAAGCTGTTATTGAAGGCGTTATGTTCGCAGGTAAACATGTGAATGTAACCGCTGTACGCAGGAAGAACGATGAAATCGTATTTTACGAGGTTCCGCGCACGACCAAACGGTGGGTACAATCGCTCAAGAGGATTCCTCTTGTCCGAGGTGTAGTCGGAATCATCGATTCCAGCGCTAAGGGCTCACAGCATTTGAACTTCTCTATGGAAACATACGCGGAAGACGAAACAGCCGACATGTCCGAGGCAGAAAAAGCAGCCGCTCAGAAGAAAGAAAAATCCGGCTGGAGCCTTGGAATGATTGTTGGCGTTGCCGCGGCAGGTGTTATCTCCTTTATATTCGGAAAGTTGCTTCTTACCGCAGCACCGGCAGCTCTTGAAAGTTTACTGTTCCAGGATGTATTCGAGAACAAAGTTGGTCATAACTTATTAGAAGGACTTATCAAACTTATTATCCTTCTCGTTTATTTGTATCTGATGTCTGTAACACCGCTTATCAAACGGCTCTTCCAATATCATGGCGCCGAGCATAAGGTAATAAGCGCGTATGAAGCCGGTGAGGCATTAACACCAAGCAACGTACAAAAGTACAGCAGACTTCATTACCGTTGCGGCAGCAGTTTTATTATTTTCACGGTAATCGTAGGGGTTATCATCTATTCCCTTCCGATTTTTAGTTGGGATACGATTTGGGAACGCGTCTATATTCGTATTTTGCTTCTGCCAGTGACACTTGGCATTTCCTATGAGGTGCTTCGCTGGACGAATGCATTGCGTGATGTACCCGTGCTTCGTTACTTGGGCTATCCCGGCCTGTGGCTTCAGCTTCTTACTACGAAAGAGCCAAACGATGAACAGGTTGCCGTATCCATCGCCTCCTTCAACCGGATGCGTGAGCTTGACCAGCAAATGAGCACCAAAGCATAATCATTCCAATAAAGGACAGGTGGTATCATGCCGCGGAAATGGAACGCATCTTCAATTATTGTGCTGACCCTTCTGGCAATTGGGATTTTGTACGGAATCGGACAGCATCTAACTTCGTTTCTAATTCCTATTATTGTGCTTGGCGGCATCTTCCTGTTATATAAATATCCGCCTAACACATGGGGAAGCAATGTACGAGTCAGACAACAGCCATTTGTGAAGCAGTCCAGAACGACTCCACGGCAAAAGCCGAAATCGCGCCGTACGCCATTCCGAGTGATCGATGGCGGCAAGGATGACGATGATCTGCCGAAATATCATTGACGAAACCCTTCGAAAAATTGATTCGCAGCTTTAAATCCGGACTGAAACAGCTTCTCTGCCATCCCATCAGGTAAATGAAACTGTGTAGTCCGGATGCCTAAAGTAGGAATTTTGACGGTTCGATCACGGGCATATTTCTTAATATACCGTTCATCATGGGCCTGCATCATCGTCTCGAATATTGCTTCAAGCATCGACAACGGACCGCGTATTTCATGCGGTTCGTTGTCGTTTTTTCCGACCATTTGAAACCCTACCGTCGGTACTGGATTCGTCCTCCCCGCCTGCTCCCGGTCAAACAGCCAAAGCGGAAAATTGCTGAGTAATCCCCCGTCCACAATATATGCTTGAAGATGAGGCTTCACTTTCTCCTCCTTCTCCTTTTGGGATAACGAAGAGTAAAGCTTGGAATAACGAACAACAACCGGGTCGAAGAAATACGGAATACTAGCGCTCATGCGCACCGCTCTCGCGACACTAAGCTTCTTCGGATCCATCCCATATATCTTGATATCCTCCGGTAAGACAAGCAGCCGCCCATTCGTAATGTCTGAGGCAACAATCCGAAGCTTACACTCAGGTAAATCCGCAAACGTCCGAATACCCTTCGCTTCCATCAAGCGCATTACCCAATATTCCAATGCTTCGCCGCTGTACAGCCCCTTCTTCACCAGCAGCCTAAGGGCTGGACTAATCACTTTCATATTGAAGATAAAAGACCGTTTCAAGAAAGTAGAAAACGGCGTATTCTCCACGATCCGTTTAATTTCAAGACCACTGTAGCCCGCCGCAAGCATTGCTGCAATGATAGCTCCGCTTGATGTACCTGCAACCTGCTCAAACCCAATTCCCTGCATCTCCGCCGCCCTGACTGCTCCAGCCAGCGATATCCCCTTCACTCCGCCACCTTCGAACACTGCATTAATCTTCACTTCCGCATCCCCCCGGACAACGGAAGCAGTGTCGATTCGGCTCCCATCAAAAGTATATATGCCGAGGAGAATTGTCTACATGTTAGGGTTTGTGAGAAAATATATATTAGGAATAATACCTAGAGACAAATATGTAGGCAATGGAGATAAAACAATGAGATTTAATGAACTAAAAGATCAAATAACAACATGCCAGGATTGTAAGCAAAAGTTTGGCTTTACACCGAATCCGATCTTTCACGGGAAAGAACGGTCGAAGATTATGCAGATCAGTCAAGCGCCCTCCAAGAAGGTTCATGAGACCGGCTTACCGTTCAATGACCCATCAGGAGCGAAGTTAAAATACCAGTGGTATCAAATTACAGATGACATCTTTTACAATGAAGATAACTTTTATATTACGGCGATCGCTCACTGTTTCCCAGGTAAACATCCAAAAGGCGGCGATAACCCTCCACCTCTTGCTTGTGCGAATAAATGGCTGGCGAGAGAGATTGAAATGGTAGATAACCAGCTTTATATCATCATCGGTGCAAGAGCGGCAAAATACCTTTTTCCAAATGAAAGTTTTGAAGATTTGATCTTTAAAAATAACACGCTTAATAATAAACCTGCTGTTGTGCTTCCCCATCCCTCGCCTCTGAATATTCGCTGGTTTAAAGCTCATCCAGCATTCGAAAAGAAGCGTATGCCAGAAATAAGAGAACTAATCAGGGATATACTTGGGTTAACCTAATACTGAGGAGAATACAAGGAGCTTCGCTGTTTCCATAGCGAAGCTCCCCCCTGTCCTGATCCCATTAGCTCGCAGCTTTCGCGGCGGGCTGACTGTGTTGCCTGCCGTTAGCGGCAGACGAAGGCGCCGGGGCTAAGGGGTATCTCCTGAAGGAGCGTAGCGTTCGCCTTTGTCCGGGTATTGCAACCTCAGCGAGTATAATTCGAGCAATACCCGGACAACAGCGGCCGTAAGGAGATACCCCGTGCCCCAAGCACGCAGTCTGCTCAAGCTAACTTCCAGGCAACTAAAAAAGCCCGCCGCAAGCGGCGAGCTTTTACTCGGTTTCTAATTCAGACCGGATCCCTCTCAGCTCGTCCAAGCGAGATTGCTCACGATTAAAATATTCAACTAGCGTCTCGATACAAGTAATCGAGTCCCAGCTCAAATGATGCTCGATGCCTTCGACATCGCGATAGATGTTCTCTTCCTGTACACCGATAATCGTTAGGAACGATTCGAGCAAGTGATGACGGTCAACCAGTCGTTTGCCCATCTTCTTCCCTTTGCTCGTCAGAACAAGTCCACGGTACTTCTCATAGATCAAATAATTGTCTTTATCCAGCTTCTGAATCATCTTGGTGACAGATGAAGGATGCACTTCAAGCCCTTCGGCTATATCCGAAACGCGCGCATAGCCTTTCTCATCAATAAGCTTATAAATACGTTCCAAGTAGTCTTCCATGCTCGGAGTCGGCAATGAAGAACCCCCTAACCCTGCATTCTACACCTTGTCTTATGGCGTTACTCTTAGTATCATACAACGATTTTTAATGCCTCTGCAAGCCGATCAGCCTGCGTTCTTCCATTAAAACTTCATAAAAGCTGGTGTCACTTGGTTCAGCCAAATCGTAATTTTTGTCATTTGGTCTGTAAACAGCAGGATCCCCATCAGCACCATGACGCCCCCGCCAATACGCATTACAACCGTGGAATATTTCAGCAGCCAACGTGCTGAACCAAGGAAAAAGGCTAAAGCGAAGAATGGGATCGCAAAGCCTAGTGCATACGCTGTTGTCAGTTCAAACCATGTCCCTGGCTTCGAAGCAGCCAAAGCAAGGATCGCTGTTAATGCCGGTCCAATACATGGTGTCCAGCCAGCAGAGAAACCAATACCAAAAATAAAGGAACCAATGTATCCTGTCTTCTTAGTCGGATCAATGTTGAAACGGCGTTCCTTCATCAACACCTGCGGCTGAAATATACCAACGAGGAATAAACCCATCAATACAATCAATATGGCTGATAATTTACGGATAAGCGATTCATATTGGCTGAAAAATTCCGCAAACACATTGGAGCCATACCCAAGCGTGTAATACACCGTACAAAACCCTAGAATGAAGAAAAACGTATGTGTCATCGTTCTCATTCTCATGTGGGAGGTGTGGTTATTCTGTTTCAGATCACTTACGGAAATACCGGTTATGTAAGATAAATAAGATGGATATAAAGGCAGGCAGCATGGTGAAATAAATGAAGCAAAGCCGGCGCCAAACGCCAGCCATACATTAATATTATCCAAAGTTATACACCTCAACCCAAAGTTAACTGCCTAACCGTATGCCACGCTTTACCAGCATAAGGATAAGCATAATCGCGATCAGCAGCAATACGATTGTACCGCCCGGCGCGAGGTTCCATACTCCTGCTATCATCAGACCAGCAACGACAGCAAGCTCACCAATTATAACAACTGTAATCACACTTTGCCGGAAACTGCGGGCGATTATTAAGCTGCAAGCAGCGGGTATCGTCAGCAAGGCTGATACCAGCAAGGCCCCTACGATTTTGATAGAAGCACTAATAACAAGTGCGGTAAGCACGCTAATCATAACATTATAGAACCGAACGGGCAAGCCGCTTACAGCTGCTGCATCCTCGTCAAAAGTAAGCAGAAACAGCTCTTTCAGCTGTGTACGGATAGCCACCAGCACCACTACTGTTACAACGGCAATCGTAATCAAATCCGTATCATTCAAGGTAAGAATACTCCCGAACAAATACCCATTCACATTTACGTTATAGCCTCTTCCCATCGTGAACATAATCGATGCAAGAGCTACACCACCAGACATAATAATAGCAATCGACAATTCCGCATAGGATTTGTACGTTTTCCGCAGCTTCTCAATAAAGAAGGAAGCAATAATCGCGAATAATAAACCAACCGCTACCGGATATACGCCAACCAGGAAACCTAAGGCTACCCCAGCTATGGATACATGAGACAGCGTATCTCCAATCATCGATAAACGGCGCAGAACGAGGAAGATTCCCATAAGTGGAGCCGTAATCCCGATCAGCACGCCCCCAATAAGCGCCCGTTGAAAAAAATCACTAGCTAAGATCTCCAACCGTAACTACCTCTCTCCTGCTCTCCATTTGCTGACGAAGCTCCCTCAAGCTATGCGTCAGATCATTCTCTACACAATCCTGCAATTCATGCGAATGCTTCTTGTAAAATTTCAGCTTGCCGCTCTCCACTGCAGGCTGCTGGCCCAGATAGGACCGAATCATTTCCATATCATGCGATACCATCAGGAACGTAATATTATGATGCTGATGCATGTGCTTGATCATATGGAAGAAGCCTTCCTGTGTCTCCGAGTCAATGCCAACTGTAGGTTCATCCAAGATAAGCAAGGACGGGTTATTGATGAGTGCTCTGGCGAGAAATACACGTTGCTGCTGTCCACCGGACAACTCACCGATCCGCTTCATAGCCAAATCTTCTATGTTCATTGCATGGAGCGCATCATCACATTTTTTCTGGTCAGCCTTCGTAATTTTACGGAACAGTTTATTGCGGCTGTACAAGCCGGATAATACTACTTCCCGAACCGTTGCCGGGAACAAAGGGTTAAAGGAATTCTTTTGCGGGACATAACCAATTCTATCCCATTGTTTGAACTGAGAGACAGGCTGACCGAACAGCCTTATTGTACCGCTCTCCGGCTTAAGCAGACCAACGATCATACGCAGCAAGGTTGTTTTGCCTGCACCATTTGAACCAATAAGTCCGATGAAATCTCTTTCTTTTACTGAGAAATTAAGCCCTTTATGAACCACTTGATTCTGATAGGAAAAGGATACATCCTCAAGGGTAATTATATCTTGATGACAAGTGGAATTTTGCATCGTTGCCCTCCTTTCTGGATCTTTCGAATCATGTTTTTATTGCAATCCTGTTAATAAGTTTTGCAGATTTTGTTCCATCAGACTTAAGTAATCTTCGCCTGCTTTTTCCTGTTTTGGTGTAAGACCTTCAATAGGATTAAGCACGAGCAGCTCTGTATTTGTCTCATCGGCAATCGTATTGGCCAAATCACGGGAGACCAGCTCTTCAAAGTAAATATATTTGATGCCTTCCGATTTCACGAGCTTAGCTACATTCAGCAGATCTTGAGGACGCGGCTCTGCATCAGGAGATAGGCCAGTTATGGCGATTTGCTTCAAACCGTAATCCCTTGCCAAATAACCAAAAGCTTGATGGGATACGACAATCGTATAATGTGGAGCAGTTGCTAATTTGGACTCGAACTCATCATTCAGTGCCTCAAGCTTACCTACAAGTTCCTTATAGTTAGCCTCAAACTCATCTTTATGAGCAGCATCCGCCTGAACTAAGCTGTCTCTTACATTAGCAGCCATAATTATAGCAGATTTTGGGCTTACCCAGGTATGCGGATCAACATCCAGATCATGGTCATGATCATGACCATCATCTTCATGCTCATCTTCTTCCGGATTACCATGAATCATTTCAATCCCTTTGCTCATTTCTGCCGCAACGAGACCGCTGTTCTTAGGCAGACCTGTCAAGAAATCATCTGTCCAGCCTTCAAGTCCCGCGCCATTGTACAGGAATAGCTGTGCTTTCGAAGCGATCGTCAAATCTTGACTCTTTGGTGTCCAATCATGTGGCTCGACACCAGCCGGTATTAAGTTTACGACATTTACGTTGTCGCCGCCAATCTCTGATGCCAAATAATATAGCGGATAAAAGCTGGTCACCACATTCGTCTTGCCTTCGACAAGCTCCTTATTCGAATTACTCCCGCATGCCGCCAGAAATACCGTTATTGCAATAAAAAGAAGGCCAATATTTTTGATATAACGCATTCGTATAATCTCCAATCGTTTCTTTTTAGTAATCGTTACTATTACGTTTAAGATTATACGAGTGGGTTTAAACCCTGTCAACCCACAATATGAAATAATTGAAGTTAACCTATTATCTACTATTTACACGCTTGGACCTGCACATACGTAAATACAAAAGAACCGCCGCGGATCATAAGATCCGGGCGGTTCTCCCTTGCATTTGTTTCCTTATTTAACGATAGCACCGTTAGGCATGTCATCTGGTACCGTCGCAAGAGTAAGCTGATCACCATGGGAGGCTGCCAGAATCATCCCTTGGGACAATTCACCACGAAGCTTCACCGGCTTCAGGTTCGTGACACAAATCACTTTGCGTCCGACCATTTGCTCAGGCGTGTAAAATTTCGCAATACCAGATACGACTTGGCGCTGCTCATAACCAAGATCAAGCTGCAGCTTCAGCAGCTTATCCGCTTTCTTCACAGGCTCAGCGGCAATAACTTGGGCAACTCGAAGCTCAACTTTACCGAAATCTTCAATACCGATTTCTTCTTTCGATTCAACTTCTACTTCAGGAGCAGCATTCTCGGCTGCAGGTGCAGCAACTTCCACCTTAACAGCAGTCCCTCCGCCCATTGCCGCAGCGATGTAAGCAACCTCTTCGGCTGCATCCAGACGCGGGAAGACAGGTGCGCCTTTGCTAACGCGTGTTCCGCCAGGCAGCTTGCCGAATTGCTTCGTGCTTTCCCATGCCGTTAACTCGCCTTCTTCAAGACCAAGCTGACGCCACAGTTCACGAGGACCATGAGTCAAGAACGGTTGAAGCAGAATCGAGATGATACGAAGTGACTCCGCTAGGTGATACATAACAGAGGCAAGCTCACCTTTTTTCGCTTCGTCCTTTGCGAGTGCCCAAGGGGAAGTCTCATCAATATATTTATTTGTACGGCTGACAAACTGCCAAATTGCCGCTAAGGCAACCGAGAATTCCATTGTCTCCATCGAAGCTTCGACCTGGCGAACCGTTTCTGCCGCCAGCACTTGAAGGGACTCATCAAATTCCGTTACATTCCCGCCATAAGCCGGAATCTCGCCTTCAAAATATTTGTCAATCATCGCAACGGTACGGTTGAGCAGGTTGCCCAAGTCATTAGCCAGATCGAAGTTGATCCGGTCAACGAAGTTCTCTGGCGTGAATGTTCCATCTGAACCAAACGGTACTTCACGAAGCAAGTAGTAGCGAACCGCATCAAGACCATAACGGTCGATTAGGGTTACTGGATCAACCACATTACCCTTCGACTTCGACATTTTACCATCCTTCATCAGAAGCCAGCCGTGCGCGAATACTTTCTTCGGAAGCGGCAGTCCAAGAGCCATCAGCATGATTGGCCAATAGATCGTATGGAAACGAACGATCTCCTTGCCAACCAAGTGAACATCCGCCGGCCAGAAACGGTCGTACAAATCCTTGGTCGTACCCTCTGCCCCATAACCCAGCGCAGTAATATAGTTAGACAAAGCATCAATCCAAACATAGATCACATGCTTCGGATCACCAGGAACCTTGATACCCCAATCGAAAGTTGTGCGGGATACCGCAAGATCCTCGAGGCCTGGCTTAATAAAGTTATTAATCATCTCATTCTTGCGTGATTCTGGTTGAATGAACTCCGGATTCTCTTCATAGTGCTTCAGAAGGCGGTCGGCGTATTTGCTCATCCGGAAGAAGTAGCTCTCTTCCTTCACGAGTTCAACAGGACGTCCGCAATCTGGGCAGTTGCCATTTACAAGCTGACGCTCCAGGAAGAATGATTCGCATGGTGTACAGTACCAGCCTTCATATTCTCCTTTATAAATATCATCCTGCTTCAGCAATTGCGCAAAAATCTTCTCTACTGCTTCTTTATGACGGGGCTCCGTCGTACGAATGAAATCATTGTTGGAGATCTCCAGCTTCGACCAGAGCTCTTTAATACCTACCACGATATCGTCGACGAATTGCTGAGGAGATTTATTCTTATCCTTCGCATTACGTTCAATCTTCTGACCATGCTCATCAGTACCTGTCAAATACCATACATCATAGCCGCGAAGACGTTTGTAGCGAGCCATTGCATCGCCAGCTACTGTTGTGTACGCATGACCGATATGAAGCTTATCACTTGGATAATAAATCGGTGTCGTAATATAAAAGGTTTTGTTATCTTTTCCCATTTCATCTACCTCCATTATCATCATATACATGCATGAGAACGCGAAAAACTCCCGTCCAACATGGGACGAGAGTTACATTCACTCACGCGGTACCACCCAAATTTCCGCTGCGCTGATTGAAGTACTTAAAGCACAGCAGCTTCGTGTGCCGCCAATTTAGGACGGCAGAGCTATTAACGCCAGCTTCGCGCTATTCCCTTACCTGACTTATCAGGCTCGGAAACAGATCCTCCTGGACCATCTTCTGATGCTTATCCATACCGGCTTCCAGCACCTTGCCCGGCTCTCTGTCATGGACTCTTCATCGTACTTATCCGTTCATCGAATATACAAATATGCTTATATGACAAAATATAACCAATTCAACGCGTCATTGTCAAGGAGCAGCTGTTCCGCCTTCTTCATCATCGCTGCCGGCGACAGGCGGAACGGGATCGTATCCTCCTGGGTGGAAGGGATGGCAGCGCGCAATTCGCTTGGCAGCTAACCAGGAACCCTTCAATGCTCCATGCTTTTCCAGTGCCTCAAGCGCATATGCCGAACAAGTCGGATAATAGCGGCAGGATGGCGGAGTGAGTGGTGAAATCACTTTCCGATAAAAGATAACTGGTGCCTGAAGTACTCTTCTTGCTCTTCTGCCGCCTGCCATTACCCTTCCCCAGCAGCCGACTCTTCCTGGATGCAGTCTTTGCAGTAGCCGAACACTTCAAATTTATGTTTTACGACACGGAACTCGTCTGGTACGTCCGTCTGTTCCATCGGGCAAAAAATAATCGGATACGTCTTGCCGCATTGCAGGCAGATCATATGATGGTGATGCTCATTCTCCCTGCAATGCAGCTTGAACTTAACACCTTCCTCGAAGATGACCTGTTCCAGCACACCCAGCTCCTCCATAACACGCAAGTTGCGGTATACCGTATCAAAGCTTAATCCCGTGTAGGATTTGCCCATATATTCATATACTTCCTTAGGTGCAAGATAACCCGGCGTCTCGGCGAACAACTTGGCCAGCGATTTCCGCTGATCCGTTATTCGTAAACCCTGTCCGGTCATTCGTTGTATAATTTCCTCTATTGTATGCAAGGTAAGAACCTCCGACAAAAAAGTCTCTTTTATTCATAATGCCGAAAAAAAAGACTCTCGTCAATGAGAGCCTCTCGCTTGGCACAACTTTATCAGCCATTTAATCGCATATTAATCAAGAAACTTGCACACATAGCTAGAAATAACAGCGAGCTGACAATAGATACAATCTTCCTTCTGCGCTTTGCGACAGCTAGTCGCTGCACACCCGCCGGATCCATTGCCGCTTCGGTAACGAAGCGATGCATGAACAATAACGTAATGACCGACGCTACGAATAACATATTAACTACAAACCATATTGCCGTCCACATCATAACGGGCACACCTCCAATTCATCTGCAGCTCCCGCTATAAATACCACTTGTTCAAAATAATCATTAACACAATAAAGCTGACTACTGCTCCGCCAAAGCATACCCAGCCATACCGGAAGCGTTGCTGGAACATACGAAGAATACCAAAGCTTAATAACCCGAAGATAAGCAATAGAAAGACGACCCCGATAATAAATAATGAAGCAGAGATGTCACTGACATCGACTAAAGCCACTGCATACACTCCCTTATGTAAAAATGCAAGTACACACTATTAGCATTATAAGGGATTGTCCATTCATTCGCTAGCAACAAAAAAACGACAGTATCAAGGCCCTGCCTTAGCGGCCTTTCAACCATCGAATATCGGCTTCATAATAAGCTCCTGCCCTTGGCCTTTTACGGAGCTTCACCTGCAGTACGAAGTTCTTCACTAATGCACGGCAGATTTTTGGCTGAACAAGCTTAGGCAGCTTTATCGTTTCTTTCTGATTATTTGGAAGTCCTTCGATACGAAGACGATCATCCCTTACGAGCAGGCGCAGATCTTCACGGTTTACTTCACGCGGAAGGTGAAACTTCACGAGCAAGAAATGATGCGTCTCGAAAAAGGATATCCCTTCTTCTTCCGCCTGATCCAGAATTGAATTTGCCGCAGCCGGCAGAGATTTTGTCATCATCTTGCGAACAAACTGCTCAACCCAATCCGGTTCCTTCATGACATCGAAGCCCTTTGGCAGACGTTGACCGTCCAGCCATCGCTCCAGCTCATCCCATTTCTTCTCCATGTCCCGTTCACCTCCAGCCGTTCTACCTTTAGCATATGCGAAGCTGGGCGGAGAGGCTACATGGTCCTCGTAGGCTTCTATCCACACGGGCTGCGGAACCTCTAGGCATATGCCGCATACGATAATACACAAGACGCTTTAAGGGAAAAGGGTGAGTACGCATGCCATCTATCGTTGGATTTGTAAAAGTCGTTAGTGTTGGTTCCAGTGCCGTTGTTCAATTCGGAGACGCCGTTCAAGTATCACCGTCCAGCCAGACCAAAACCTATGCTGGCTCTGGCTCGTTCCTAACAGGAAGCCTGGCGAACTCGAATAACGCAGTCAGCGCCACTAATACGCTAGATCCAGATGTACAAGACAATTCTCAGAACAACCTGGAAAACGTGGTGTAATGTATGAATTGGACAATATATCAGACCATTACCATTCAGCAGCTTCGGGTGAACAGTGTATCCAACAGCTCAGTCCTGCAAGTCGGAAGCGCGGGATCAATCCGGTCCTTGTCACAAATGTATAACTCGGGAGGTTTCACGGGCCCTGCTCCGCAGCTTGGAGAAGAAAGCCCGCTCTCCCTTGTTCCGCTTCCTGATCCCGCTTAAAGAGAGGAGGCATTCCCTATGCAGCAGCCCCCGCCTGGCAATGGGTTATCTCCATGGCAAGCCTGGTCACTTGAGCTTCAATCCAAGCTAAAAGCACAACAGACACAGATTTACTCGCTGGAGCAGCAGCTTGCTGTTCTATGTGAACAGCTTAAGCAAATAGAGAGCAAGCCTACCTATAACATCGAGAAACTCGAGTATCATTTTGACCAATTAAAAGTAGAGAAGCTTGAAGGAACGTTAAATATCGGAATGACACCGCTAGGCACGCCAAATGGAGAAGGAGACATTGAGCAGCTGTCCGTCCCTCCTAAGCCAAACGTTTATCCGGCAGCAGCTTCTGGCTTAACGCCGCCTTCTGCTCCATATGCTGATGTTCGCAGTGAGGTCGATCACTATTTAAATATGCAAGGCATGCAAAAGCTAGTTGAATTGGAATCCGAATACGGGGTGCAGCTCGATCCTTACCACCGACGAATGGTTCTGGAAGACATACGGAAGCAAATGCCTTCCCGTATCCATTTCTATATGACATTGAAGCCTGGCGAGGCCAATTCGAATGGTGCAGAGACCGAGCAGCAGAAAAAAGAAGTCATTTTCTCCAAAACCATAAGGGATGTTGATGCCGCAATGCAAAGATATATGCAGCTGTTAAATAATGGAGGCGGCAATCCTACCTAATTGCGTGAGGAGTTGAGAATGTATGTTGAATTTCACTGTACACAATTGCGGCTTAACCGTAGGATCGATTGAGATCTTAGGCGTATCGGCAGCCTCTATGTTCCAGATTGGCGACTCCGATCACGTCACACTTTATTCCATGTTTGACACTCCACCAGAATCCGTTATCGCAGGTCCAATTGCCCCGCTTCCGACTCCAGAAGATGAAGAACAGGCTGCTGGCGAAGCGCCGATGGCTGGATAAGTGAGGTTTCCATAATGCAGCAGAATTTTACGATACGCACTTCCGAGATCGCGTTAGTTTCCATCGTTGACGTATCGCTTTCCTCTATTGTCCAATTTGGAGATCGAGGGGAAGCAACACCTAGGCTGAACGCTCTTGCCGTACAACGTGCTATTGACCACACAAAGGCCGGAAGCGTCTATTTCGAATCTTATCCGATATTCTACCGCCCGCTCCCAAAACTCGTTGATCCGGAAACAGAAGCCGGAGATGATGTCTGCATCCGGCGGGTGAATCATTGTCCTCGTATCAAGGTGGGTTGTGTTTATGTGACAGCCGTAGGCTCCACCGCCAGCTTTCTTGCCGGCAATGCCATGCGAACAACTGCCGAATCACGTATTAAACATATCAGACAGTATGAGAAATCGCTTATTGAAATCAGATAGGCATATTCATCAAAAGCATTTGCACAGGTACAAATGTCCAATTCCGATAAGACCCCCCGTCATATATTGGTCTTGTAATTGATAATCACAACAATGACTCGGGAGGAATGAACAATGGGATATCCTGTAGCTGGAGCTAACACAGGCTGTGCACCGGTTCAAGGAGTCTGGAACAATAGTGCGGCTTACATTCTTGTTCTGTTTGTCTTGCTCGTTATCATCATTCGTACTTGCAGCTTCTACTAAGAAGAGCTGTCGATTGAATTCATGAAAGGGAGTCCGGACTCCCTAATATTTGCGGGCATGCAGCCATAGCCTCATAAAATAGCCGCTTAGAGCGATCTAAGCGGCTTTTACGTATTATAAGGACTTCAATTCCTTGTATTTCGCTGCATATTTACTGACGCTCTGCACGAAAGTTGCATGTGACCATGTCAGCGGCGCAACAGACAAGGGAGAACCATCATACGGATTTAGCTGCTCGGGGAGCAGTCCGCTGGACAAAGCATGATTAACTACCCACTCCAGCGTCTTATACGGTCCTTCCAGATCCGCCAGCGTTTGTGCAGAATCGATCTCATAATTCGCAACCCATAATGTACATATAATCCATGGATTACCCGGAACCTGATCAATCTCCCCGGACTGCTGGAAGTAATAATCATTCGTATACCTGGCGATGCCGCCAATATCGGTCCGAATTTGTAATCCTTCCTTAATCGCATTCATCGTCGTAGCGATACGTTCATCATGAACGGACAATACGCCAAACTCCCACAGACCAAAGACACTGCTCTCCAGTGTCATATCCTTCACCCAGCGATTATCCCTTTGAACAAGACCACGGGCGAATCTCCCCGTTTCTTCATCCCAAAGATGCGTCAAAATCCCCGTCTTAATGGTATGGGCTACATTCCTATAATGG
The DNA here is from genome assembly GCF_052113225.1 of Paenibacillus sp. YAF4_2. Classification (NCBI taxonomy): domain Bacteria; kingdom Bacillati; phylum Bacillota; class Bacilli; order Caryophanales; family Paenibacillaceae; genus Paenibacillus; species Paenibacillus sp. YAF4_2. The sequence goes on along the minus strand of NZ_JBFRCT010000002.1, from coordinate 524,023 downwards.
TCACTCCGCTCATAATCGCCGAATAACTCGGTAAAGAAGGCACCTGCCATAAGGCCGGCATATACAGAAGCGGCCGTATACGTCCAGATTCCGTACCGCTCCTCCCATAGATCATAACTTGGCTTCGGAAGTGAAAGTTCCGGCTCGATGTATTCGCTAAGGAAGGAAGCAGCTTTCCGAATGAGATTGCTGTATAGGGATTGGGGCAGCTCGATGACCTGATTACGCGAATAATCCTGCCATAAAGCGAACAGCACAAGCGCAGTCTCATCCTCTTGAATAGGAATACGCTGGCTTCCCTTCACGATATAGGGATGCCAACTGGAGCCTACTGTACCGTCCGGATTATATTTGTGAAATAAATAGCCTTCAGGGGAGAGTGCATTCGCACAAAAATGGAAAAATGGCGATATGACACTCTGATAGCCTGCCAGCGACATCGCTTCGGCGATAAGAGCCCCATCACGCGGCCACATATAGCTGTAATGGTCACGATTGTACTGGAGGATATCGGTATCATTGGCTGCCAAGATCGCCCCACGCTCATCCACTTGCGTTCTTACGAGCAGCAGGCTGTGTCTGAACATACGGACAACATCCTTCGGCAAATCGCCTAGATCGGTTTCTGCGCGCTGCAGCCAATGCTTCCAGTAGATCACGATTCGGCTAAGCAGCTTTTCAGGATGGTTATCCTTCACATATTTATTCAGCGTCTTTACTTCCTCCAGATTCTTACCAACAGACATCCAGTAATACAAAGTCTTCTCACCATTAGCCGGCACAGTGGTACGCAGGCCAATCGTGCTGTCGACCGACCCCTGGGCTATCGTATTGCCCATCAAGACGCCGTCCTCTGCATCACGCCATGTTCCTTCTGCTGAATGGAATCGTTTAATCCCCGTCGAATACTGCATAATGCCGCCTTCATCCGTACATCCGCTGAACATGAAATAATTCGACCGTTTGTAATGGAACAAGGTATTATTCTCCGGATAATACGCCGCTGTATCGCCGACCTCAGAGCCTTCAATCATCAGGTCCTGATGGAAGAACAATCTCGCCTCCCGGTTATCGTTCCTTCGGTTTCGAACGACTACACGCTTAATATAAATACACTCGCGCTGATGAATACCGTCGTTTATATGCAGTTCAACGCCAAGACCCTCATGCTTTGCAATAATATTGGTCACAAGGGAATCCTCGATATAATTGAGCTCGAACGTCCATTCTTTCTCATCCAGCCAAGAGAATGCGCCTCCGATCCAAATCCCGAATCGGCAATAGTGACCGCCCACATGGTTAAGCTGTCCAACGTACGGATAATAAATATCCCGGATAAAACAATGCTGATCCAAATTGAGCAGCAGTTTACCATTGCCGATTACAAGGTGACGGGCCATTGTTCAGTCCCCTTTCGAGAAACAACAAGTTGTTCATACAAGGCCATATAAGCTTTCGCCGACCGGTTCCAGCTATAATCTTCCTTCCCGGCATTATCAACGATTTTGCGCCATACCTCTTCATCCCGATAGAAGGAGAGTGCCCGCTTCAGAGTGTACCAATAATCGTCCGCATTATAATACGTAAAGCTGAAGCCGTTCCCTTCCCCGGTCATTTCATTATAAGACTGCACCGTATCCTTTAGACCGCCCGTTTCACGAACGAGCGGTATCGAGCGATAACGAAGAGCCAACAGCTGACTAAGCCCGCAAGGCTCAAACCTTGATGGCATAAGAAAAATATCCGAGCCGGCATAGATCCGTCTTGCAAGGCGGTCATTATAACCAAGCCATACTTTAAATTTATGTGGATAAATAGCTGCGAACCAATTCATACTGTCTTCGTACTGTTTCTCCCCTGCCCCAAGTACGACAACCTGGACATCCTCCTGCAACAGCTGATCCAGCTTCGATGTAATCAGATCGAGGCCTTTGGGCTCAACAAGTCTGCTGACGACGCCAAGAAGTGGTGTCTCTTCCGATTCCGGAAGTCCCAGCTCTGCCTGTAAAGACAGTTTGTTCTTCCGCTTGCGTGCAAGTGAAGATCGGTATGGTGTATGTAACGCAGCATCATTCATCGGATCAAATAATTCGGTGTCGATGCCGTTCACAATGCCGGTCAAGTCACCGGATCGATAGCGCAGGAGACCATCAAGACGCTCTCCGTACTCCCAGCCTTGAATCTCCTTTGCATAGGTGTCGCTGACAGTGGTAAGTTTGTCCGCATAGACAAGCCCGCCCTTCAAGCAGCTTGCAGCACCTTCGAACTCCAGACGATCAGCCGTGAACATATCATCGCCTGCTCCAAGCAGCTCCTTCAGCAGGTCAATTCCGAATATTCCTTGATACATCAAGTTGTGAATTGTAAATACGGATTTCACACCTGCCCAGCCCGGATCATTAACATATCGAGTCTTGAGCAGGAACGGAATAAGTCCAGCCTGCCAGTCATGACAATGGACAAGATCAGGTCGGAAATCGAGATAACGCACGCACTCCATCACAGCGAAGCAGAAGAATACAAAACGCTCTGCATCATCGCCATAGCCATAAAGCCCTCTGCGCCTGAAATAAAATTCATTGTCGATCAAATAGAATACGACTCCATCAATCTCGGCCTTCATCAGGCCGCAATACTGCGACCTCCAGCCGAAACTGACTTGAAATTCTGCTACTTTCTCAAATTGCTGAATATAAGACTCAGAGATTTCCTCATACTTGGGCATAATAATTCTAGCATCGGCTCCACGCTGCTTCAGAGCCTTCGGCAAAGCGCCTGCAACATCAGCTAGTCCTCCCGACTTAGCGAGCGGATTCGCTTCAGAAGTAGCCATTAATATATTCATATCTGATCACCTCGCACCCTATCCATTGGTATGATACTTTTTTATATAATTTTACGTTTACCTGCAAGAAACGGATTTTCAGAAGAACCTCGAATATCACGGTCATATTGAACGCGAACATCTTTGTCGAGAATACAATGCTGAACGAGACTATTCTCGCCGATATCGCCATTTTGCATAATGATGCTGTTGCGGACAACAGCTCCTTTGCGGACATGAACACCACGGAACAAAATGCTGTTCTCTACGGTCCCTTCAATACGGCAGCCATTTGCAATCAGAGAATCGGTTACTTTGGCGGTTCCCAGGTAACGAGCAGGTGGCTCATCCTTGCCCTTCGTAAAAATAGTACCCGGCTGGAAGAACAATTCACGCCATACGTCTTGGCTAAGAAGGCTCATATTGCTTTGATAGAAGCTCGATAATGTATTCACAACAGCCAAATAACCTTCGTACATATAACCATATACCCGCAGCTTATCAATTCTTGAGAAAATCGCATGACGGACCAAATGGTCCTGCCCTTGTGCTAGTGAGGTTTCAACAAGCTCCATGAGCAGGTCTTTACGCATAATGAACATCTCCATGGAAGATACACTGCTGTGCATCCTTCCATAGTGATCCTGCATAGCTGTAATCCGACCATCGGCATTCATCTTCACCTTGCGCGCTTTGCCGCCCATGAGATCGGCATCTTCTCTACATACAACCGTTATATCAGCCTCACGTGCTTTATGGGCTTCAATAATAGGCTCGAAGTCAATGTTGCATACCATGTGGCTGCGGGCAATAACAACATACTCCGCTGTCGATCGATTAAAATAATCACGGTGCTGGTAGAAATGATATAAGTCACCGCGGCTCACTTCTTGAATATCATCGGTTGCCGGCGGCAGCAGGAACAACCCGCTTTGACGATTATTTAAGTCCCAATGGTCGCCTGAACCTACATGATCCATAAGGGAACGATATTTCGTATGTGCAAATATGGCTACTTTATTGATTCCCGAGTTCACCATACTCGATAAAATGAAATCAATAAGCCGGTATCGCGCACCAAAAGGCACGGTCGCAAGGCAGCGGTTTTGAGTCAGCCGCTCCATATCATCTGTTTCATGAATAAGATTAATAACGCCCATTACCTGATGTTTCATGACGGCTCCACCTCCAGAAGTACAGGTTCGTTAGCTACAAATTCTCCTACAGCAACGACGGTTATTGCATTATCATCCGGACTGCCGATTGAAACGCCATCCTCAATTACTGCACCTTCACCAATAATCGCGCGGTAAATGCGGGCGCCTTTTCCAATACGTACATTCGGCATAATGACCGACTCACTGACAATACTGTTCTTACCGGTATTTACGCCATAAAACAACACAGAACGCTCGACATCCCCTTCTACAATGCAGCCCTCCGTCACCAGAGAAGAGGTTACACTTGCCCCCGAAGCAATATATTGCGCAGGACGATTTGGACTTACCGAGTAAATACGCCATTCTTTATCCGCTAGATCAAGCGATGTCTTATCGTCCAGCAAATCCATATTGGCTTCCCATAAGCTATCAATGGTACCGACATCTTTCCAATAGCCCCGGAAGGAATATGTGCTTAGATGAAGCCCATCTCTCATCATCGCCGGAATGATGTCTTTACCAAAGTCATGACTGGAATTGCGGCTTAATTCGTCATTGATCAAATATTTTTGCAGAACAGACCATGTGAAAATGTAAACGCCCATGGAGGCAATATTGCTGGTTGGTGTTTTTGGCTTTTCTTCAAATGCCGTAATACGATCCTCGTCATCGACGTGCATAACGCCAAATCGGCTCGCTTCTTTCCAAGGGACTTCAATGCCGGCAATCGTAATATCTGCACCACTTTTCTTATGATGCTGCAGCATGAGATCGTAGTCCATTTTATAAATATGGTCACCCGAGATGACCAGAACATAGTTTGGATCATAGCGCTCGATAAACGCCATATTTTGATAAATCGCATTCGCCGTGCCTTTATACCATACGCCGCCCTTTTGCTTCACATACGGAGGCAGAATGGCCATGCCGCCATCCTTGCGGTCGAGCCCCCACGGGCTTCCAATGCCCAAATACCGATTCAGTTCAAGAGGCTGGTATTGTGTTAATACACCAACCGTATCAATTCCGGAATGGGCGCAGTTACTTAGCGTAAAGTCAATAATGCGATATTTCCCTCCAAAATACACCGCAGGCTTCGCCAAATCCTTCGTGAGAACACCCAATCGCTTACCTTCTCCTCCTGCCAAAAGCATTGCAACCATTTCCTTTTTTCGACCCATGACACCAACCCCTTCTTAATGTGTGTCCCCACTCACAAAGCTGAATAATTGGAAGGATAGAGGGGGGAGATAGATGGAAATGCTTTGGTTATAGCCGTGCCAGCCCTCTTTCTCGCTGTCATACTGCTGTGTAGACCGTGAATCCGAACCTCCAAACTGTTCCTCATTGCTGTTTAGGATCATGCGATAACAGCCTGGCTGCGGCACGCCTAATCGATAATTGGAATAATCATTTCTGGAGAAGTTGGCAACAGTCACGGAAAAGCCTTGCCTGCCATAACGAATGAAAGATATGATCGATTGTTCAGCATTATTCACATCAATCCATTGGAAAGCGGTTGCGTCCTGATCACGTTCCCACAGCGATTGTTCTTTGGTGTAGACATGATTCAGAACTCGGACGTAATCTTGCATCTTGGCATGAAGCTCGTAATCTAGCAGCATCCAATCAAGAGGATCACGATCCTTCCATTCATCGAACTGTCCCCATTCGCCGCCCATGAAGAGCAGCTTCTTGCCGGGATGTGCGATCCAATATCCATACAACAAGCGTAATTGAGCGAATTTCTCTTCATAGGTGCCGGGCATTTTGTTAAGAAGGGATCGTTTGCCGTGTACGACTTCATCATGTGACAGCGGTAAAACGTAATTTTCTGAGAAAGCATATAGAAGTGAGAAAGTAAGTAAGTGGTGGTGGTGTGAGCGGTCAGCTGGATCGGTCGACATATAGCGTAAAAAATCATTCATCCAGCCCATATTCCATTTAAAATTGAAGCCAAGCCCGCCTAAGTAGGTAGGTGAGGTAACTGCAGGCCAAGCGGAAGAATCTTCTGCAATCATTAGTGCTTCTGGGTAGTAGTGAAATATGGTTTCGTTTAGCCGTTTCATAAAGCGGAGAGCGTCTAGATTGTCAATACCGCCAAACTCGTTCCAGGTGAACAGCTCGGGCGGTTTATCCATGTGGAGGTTAATCATGCTGGCAACAGCATCGATTCGAAGGCCGTCGAAATGGAACATCTCCATCCAGTAGATGGCGTTCGAGATCAGAAAGCTGACCACTTCATTCCGTTTGAAATCAAAAGCTAATGTGCCCCATAACGGTTTATCGGCAAGTTTTTCGTCTGCCCCTTCGTATATCGGGGTTCCGTCAAAACGCCTGAGCCCATGAGCATCTTTGCAAAAATGTCCGGGCACCCAGTCCAGGATAACACCAATTCCTTGTGCGTGGCAGCAATCGATAAAATGCATCAGCTGCTTTGGCCTGCCGTAACGGCTGGATGGCGCATAATAGCCTGTAATCTGATAACCCCAGGATTGATCGAAGGGATGCTCGTTAATCGGCATCAGCTCGATATGGGTGTACCCCATCTCGGCGGCGTAAGGAACCAATTGCTCCGCCATTTCATCGTAGGTAAGAAAATCTTCTTTGCCTTTCAGCTTCCAAGAGCCGGCATGCACTTCGTAAACTAACAGTGGATTGGTGTATGAGGGTCGTTGATGCTTTGTATCCACCCATTTCTTATCCCGCCATGGGAATCCGCCCAGATTAGCAACAACGGAAGCGGTTTGAGGACGCCTTTCGGCAAGAAATGCGTAAGGATCTGCTTTGAGCAAATGCTCGCCTGTTAAGGTAATAATCTCGTACTTGTAAACAACGCCTTCGCCTAGTTCTGGAATGAAAATAACCCATATCCCAGTCGTCCCAACGCGCTCCATTAGCGATTCGGAACCATTCCAGTCGTTAAAATCGCCTACAAGACGAACCTCCCTGGCGTTCGGGGCCCAAACGGCAAACCTGACGCCAATTTCACCTTCAACATCCATCACTTGTGCACCCATGAACCGGTAACTGTGGTAAGAGCAGCCCTTGTTGAACAAATATAAATCGCTCATTTGAAGGCCATACGGTGCCGTTTGAATCATTTCCGACAATCGCCTCCATTAGGTAGAATGGTGCCGCAACGAAATCAGGGCTCAATCTCTAGAAATTAGGGAGATACCCTTATTATACATGTTTTTATGAAAATTCACACCCCATTTTCAGAAAATGATGTTAAGTTACCTCACATTAATCTGACCACTTTTTAACATAACGCGGTTTATGTAATAATGCTTAACACAATACCCTTTCGATACAGCTTGAGTTGAACAATTCACCCAGCTGCACGAAAGCAATTTCTTTGTCCTGCGAGGCAATACGGTAAGTGGATCACCATGTCTCATAAGACGTTGATGGTGCATAGCGCATAAATCTCTTGCTTTGACTGGTTTGGAACAATTCTCTATATCGCATGTTTTCATGATGTATGTTTCCCCCTAGTAGCTACAACCTGCGTTGTCTTATCTTAACTGAGAACTAGGATTCTAATAAAGCTCGCTGATAGCTGATCAATCTAGCATTTCATCATTGATATGGCATCATCCGAACGATAGAACCGTTTACTGCCAGCAAGTTTAATTTATTAAACCAAAATAGATTTATACGTGACGATTTTGTTAAATATAGTTAAGCTATTGAATAGAATCCGCCAACGGCTTATACTCGATTTTGTACATTGGCGCACTTGGTATTAAAGGGAGGAACAGATTATTGCCACCGTTTTATCACATCTTTCAGATACTGGATCAGCCCATGCTGCTTGTCAGAGTGACGAGAGAAGCAATAACCATTCACGAAACGAATGAAGCCTTTTGCCGGCTTTCAGGATATAGACATAATCAACTACAATCTGCATCACTTGATCTGGTAATCAACAGCCATTTGCCATGCGACAGCAGCCTGCATTTCACACTAGAGACATGCCTCACAACTGCCAATCTACAGGATATTGCTGTACATGTCGAATTTAGGGCGCTGACGGTAACCGATGAGGATGATGCGAGCTACGCTTTGATTATGTTCGAGGATAGAAGTGAGTACAACTCGCATGAGAATGCAATCATCCAAGTATTCGATTCCGCCAAAAGATTGAAAATGTGGATGGCCAAACGAGATATTAGCACCAATCAGCTTGCAGCCTCCACCAATATCTCGCTTCAGACCATATCCAAGCTTCGTAATGGCCACATACAAAAGCCCAACCGATTAACGGCTGAGCTTATTGCTGCTGAACTGCAAGTTGCTGTCAGCGATATTTGGCCAGAAGTACGCAACAGCCGGTAAACAACTGAACTATTTTCGGGATGAAAAAGCATGAGAAAGAAATGGTGTTGGCTCAGAAGTGTAAAAGAGATGCAACTCATGCATGGCACGAGTACAAGCTGTATAGAACAACTTACGCTCACTATCTTTGCCATAAACGCTTTTAGACGCGTTATACAAAATGACCGCATCAAACTCTACGCCTTTAGCCAAGTAAGAAGGAATCACGACGGTTCCGTTCTCAAAGGTCACCGTTTCTTTCTCAATGTACCGGATTCCTGGACATACACCTGCTAACGCTTCGAAAGCTGCCAAGCTTTCGGCTGCTGTTTTGCAAATGACCGCAATCGATTGCGCACCTTCGCCCTGAAGAGCTCGAATTCTCTCAGCAACCATAGCTTGCAGTTCCCCAACACTAGCCGCTGCTGTTATCGTTGGTTCGTCACCAATGCGATTAAACGGCACAATTCGACTCCCGCCTTCAATCATACGGCTCGTAAATTCGACAATTTGCTTTGTCGAACGATAGCTTCGAGTCAGTACAATTGTCTCCGTCTCTTCCTTATTATAAAGATCCCCAAGTGGATCAAAACCATTGCCTAATGCAGCATGTGCAAATATCGACTGATTCAGATCACCAAGCGCCGTCATCTTAGCCATCGGGAATACCCGTTTTAAATAATGGAATTGGAACGGCGAATAATCCTGTGCCTCATCAATGAACAAATGCCGAACCGACGTATTCATCTGAAAACCTTCAATTAAATCCTTCATATATAAGTACGGTGTTGCATCTTCATAAGTAAGCTCGCCACGGTAAAGCTTCTCTACCGTAAGCTTGCGAATATCTTCCCATTCAGCAAAGCGGTCTTCCTCCAGCCATGGTGCCTGTTCATTCTCATATAATCGGCGGTATAGCGTCTGCGTATCAACAAATCGAAGCTTTTTCACCCGGCTCCGCAGTCGTTTGAACCGCTCCTGTACGATTATTGAAGCAAGCATATCTTTCTCGCGGTCAAACTCATCAAAGGATTCCGACGAGCTGCCTTCTTTGCGGCGCAGTTCATTGTAGACATGGATGTAAGCTTCTTTATCAAGCAGCTCCATCTCATCTTCTACCCACTGCTTCTTCCTCTCTATCTTACTTAATCTCGTTAGCTCCTTTAGCAGCCAATCCGCTACCATCTTCATCCTATTCGGAACCGTATACGATTTATTCAGGCTGTAAAAATGCTGTCCGATCGCCTCAGCAGATACCAGCTTGCGGCCACGGAATTTAATCGCTTTAAACAGCAGTCCTGACTCCCCAAGGGATTCGACATAACGTTCGATCACCTTCATGAAGGCCGCTCCCGATTTATGTCGAATCGACGAAATTCGCGTTTCGTAGGAAGGATCACTCATGGCTCCAAGTGTATATTCCATCTGAGCAAACGGATCCTCGAGCGCAAACGATTGCCCAATTCTATGCTCCAGATATTGCTGATAGGTCGTTTGCTGCATGTTTTGTTCGCCAAGCTCCGGAAGAACAGTCGCAACATAACTATTGAACATCGAGTTTGGCGAGAATAACACGATTTGATCCGGCTGCAGCGTTCCACGGTAACGGTAGAGCAGATATGCTACACGCTGTAAAGCTGCTGACGTCTTGCCGCTTCCGGCAGCTCCCTGCACGATAAGCAACCGAGCACGTTCATTTCGAATAATTTGGTTCTGTTCACGCTGAATCGTCCCTACTATACTTTTCATATGCGCATCCGATTGCTTGCCAAGCACCTCTTGCAGCAACTCGTCGCCAATCGTAACACCGGTATCGAACATGCTTACAATATTCCCTCGGCGAATCACGTACTGCCGCTTCAGCGTCATATCGCCTTTAATATTCCCCGTTGGTGTAACGTACTCAGCTGGACCTGGAGAGTAATCATAGTACAAGCTGGATACTGGCGCACGCCAATCATAAATAAGATAATTCGAACCACTCTCATCCAGCATAGATCCAATCCCAAGGTAAATCTGTTCGTTCTCCGCAGTAGATTCTTCTATAAAGTCTACACGCCCGAAATAAGGAGTTTGCTCCAGCTTCCGGAGCAGCTTGACCTGCTGCTCGGCATGTCTATGGCTATGCTCACGTTCAGCAAGCACTTCGGCCTGCTGCTTCAAGCTTGCTGCAGATTCCGCTGCTTCAGCCGAATCCTCAAAGTTTATGGTGACATCATCCCAAAAGTTTTTCCGAATATCAACGATATCTTCCCTCATACCGCTTGAAGTTTGCAGCAGCTTCCCTAACTGCTCTCGAATCAATCTCATCACACGATCAACTCGTTTTTGTTCCTCCATACGCTGCTCGCCTTGCATAACTTATCCTCTCCTTCAAGCAACTTTACTTTCTTATTCTTGTAAAAAGATCGTTTTCTCATTGTAGCAAAATCTGCCTGTCAAAGAAAAGACGACAAATTGTATTGATCCCCTGATAGTGAACGATTATAATGTCAAAGGCAGAAAATCCATCATACACCTTGCGTTACCGGGCTGCAAGTTTCGCGCTTCATATAATCCCTTATGATTACCTTAGGAGGCAATTATGTTTAATTTGTTGTTTGGCGTACTATTTATGCTTATACATTTTTCGTTATTCCTTGTTTCATACCGTTTATTCGGACGAGTTGGCATATACGCCTGGATTGGCATGGCTACCGTTCTGGCTAATATTCAGGTCGTCAAAACCGTAGAAATGCCTTTTGGCATTATCATTACGCTTGGCAACACGATGTACGGTACCATTTATCTCGCATCTGACCTGTTAAATGAGAAATATGGCGAGCGTGCGGCTAAAAAAGCCGTATGGTTCGGCTTCTTCACCCTAATTGCATCCACTATTATTATGCAGATGGCGCTGCTCTTCCATCCGGACAGCTCAGATCTGGCGCATGATACCAATGATGCCCTTCATATGATATTTGGGCTAATGCCTCAAATTGCACTAGGCAGCTTATGTGCGTATTTCGTCAGTCAGTTTCTAGATGTGCGGATTTATTCGATTCTTAAACGGGTCTTTCCTGCCCCCGGCCAGCTCTGGATTCGGAATAATGGAAGCACAGTCGTCAGCCAGTTCGTAGATACCTTAATCTTCTGCACCATTGCTTTCGCAGGCACACTGCAAGGAAGCGTATGGATTTCTGTCTTTCTCTCCACTTACGTCATCAAATTTATCGTCTCGGTTTGCTCTACACCATTCTTGTATGCAGCAAGGCGATTTACTTTCAAAGAAGAATAACGGCATAACAAAGGACTCCTTCCATGAGGAGCCCTTTGTTTGTTTATTGCGAAATGCCAATATCATCAAGCATGATTTTCCCTGGTCCACCAATAAAGTGGAAAGTAATCGAGCTAATGGATATATCCTCGTTCGTATTAGCTTGAGCGAAATCCGCCAGTGGAAGTCGGTAGGTCTGAAACACAGATTCTGTCTCATGCTTATATTTCCCGCCTTTTATCGACTTTTCCAGCCAAGGAATAATCGTATAGGTCGTTTGGAACGGTGGCTGAACAGGCATATACTTATCAAGCGGCAGACTCTTACTTCCTCCGTCTTCCGAGTTTAATGTGATTTCAATTTGCGGTGATGACTCCTGATTAGCAGGATCAAGCTGTGAAGCCATGTTAGCCATAGAGAAAGCTAGTACCTGGTTCCCTTGAACGGCAGACAGCAATGAAAATGGCTTTGCTAATGATAACGTATAAGAGCTGTCTTCCAGCCATTCGATCTGCGCACCAACAGTTCCCTTGTTATTATGGTCGCGGTCTTTCACATCCAGCTCATCCCAGGATTTCAGGTTGTCAGCTTCAAGCTTCCCGCCTTGCGGCAGTGTTGTCTTATTGTGATCCTCATCAAACCTTGCAATCGTATCGAACGACGAATCCTCGTACCGCGTCACGTAAGCAGTTGAATCCGGCAGCCATTGCATCCCGACTCGATAGTCCTGCAGGAGAGGAACATAGTCGGTTTGATGATGCAGCGTGGTTTCAAGAAAAGCGGCTACGTATACTTTCGCAGCCTGCTGCTGCTCCTCAGCTTTCATCATTCCCCGCTGGCTTAGGAACAGTCCGCCTGGCGGACGTTCATCCATCGTACCCCACTCGGTATTAAATCGGCTGTGATTCGCTTCAGACAAATAAACGGATGCCTTGCAGTAACCGGAATCTGCGGTGAAGCTTGTGCGAATATACTGCCGATCCCCGTAAAAATCATTTACATCGCCGTCCCTAGCTCCCTGTAATGTCAAATAGTTAACATCGGTCAGCTTCGCCGTTGTACTGTCGATCGACTTATCTGTTGGAGCAAGTGCGATTACCGTTTGGATTTGTACCTCACTATTCTTGAAGCTGTCAAGCGTTTGGTCTTTGGCAAACCAAGTGTCCCAATCGGCTGCCATAGCAACCGCCTGACCACCTCTAGAGTGACCAAGAAGGGCTACATTCGTAAAATCAACCCGATTATAGAAAGCACTATTCGGCATTTCACTAAAGCTTTGAATTTGCTGAATGTGCTTGAGCAGCAACCAAGCTCGCACCTTGAAGTCATTATCCGGGATGCCAGACCAAGTAGAATAGTTCAGAAAATTCTCGTCAACAGATATAGCGATGAATCCTCTGCTCGCAAGCAGCTTACCCAAATAATCGTATCCGGCATCCGAGAAGTCTTCCATAAGATGATTGCCATGCACCATAAGTACAAGAGGGAAAGGACCTTCCCCTTCCGGCATCCATACCCGGCCGTTTAGCGGCAGGCTTTCTTCATCGAAACCCCAGAACTTCTCTTTCATCCAATACCAATGCTTAATGTAATCGGACGCATCAACCGAGTTCGAGATCAGATCCGCCTTTTCCCCATAGGCTTGACGCTGTTTATCCGAACCACTTCCATAGGTGAAAAAGGTATAACTGTAATCACCAGGCTCGCCAGGGTTATCGGCGTCAATCAAAGCTGAAGTATTTACATCCTCAACATCAGCAAAGGCTGATGCAGCAACATCTCTGCTGCTCAGTGGCTCGAAGAACCAGATAAAACTTCCAATGATAAGGACTGCAGCTAACAAAAATCCACCAATAATCCTAAGCCGTGATCGGCTGAACCAACCAATTAACACGCCTGCAATAGCGCCAATCACCGTATAAATAGTGGCACAAAGGATCGAATTCCATAATTCGAAATCAGAATATGAGAGAATATAATAACATTCAAATCCAACGTAGAGTAGAAAGCCTGCAAATAAACGCGGAACCGGAACATGCAGCAAGGACAGAATAATCGCTAACAATTGAGACGCAACAAGCAAAGCTAATGCATTAGCTAATAAAAATGCGCCAATATCAACAGCTGTCCCGAATCCAGTCGGCATACCCAAAGCGGCTGCTGTAATAGCAGCAGAGCCGAACAATAGTAAAGCTGCAGAGCCTGCCCGCCAAAGCGGCCCGTCATACTCCAGTCTTCGTGTGAATCGATTGCGAAGCCAGCTTGCAAGCCTTCTTCTTCTAGGTTCGGGTTGTTGGATTAGTTCGAGTTCCATAACGACTCCGATTCCTTCACAAATAGCCAATTCCGTCCATCACGGCGCTCAATCTCAACAGGAACATCAAAGAATCGACTCATTCGTTCAGAGGTTAGTACATCTTGAGTAGCTCCTGCTGAAAAAACCTCACCTTGCTTGATAAGCATAGTGTGGGTGAAGCATGGCAATATTTCCTCAACATGATGAGTTACATATATAATAGTAGGTCCATTAGCAGCCACTTTATGAATCATGGATAACAGCTGCTCTCTTGCAAATACGTCAAGCCCCGTACATGGCTCGTCCAATATGAGCAGCTTTGGCTCCGCCATTAAGGCTCTTGCAATCAAGACGCGCTGCCGTTCACCCTGGGACATCGTATCATACGTACGCTCCGCTAAATAAGCGCAGCCTAGATTCGTCAATAAGGACAGAGCTTTGTCTCGATCCTCATCATTTATTTGATCATATAGTCCAATGGTGGCAAACTTGCCGCTTAGGACGATACTTAATGCTTTCTCGCTTCCATAAAGCTTTTGCTGAAGCGATGTGCTGACCCAGCCGATACTTTTGCGCAGCTCACGCAAATCGTATTCACCGAACTTTTTGCCAAGCACCGAGATTTGCCCGCTTGTGGGCCATATATAACCATTTATCATATTAAGAAGCGTTGTTTTCCCCGATCCATTAAGGCCTAGCAGGCACCAGTGCTCATTCGGTCGAACCTGCCAGTTGATATTATTTAGAACATGTTTATCACTACGTTCCCAGCCTGCTTGCTGAATATCAATAATCATTCGTCTTCCCCTCCCATACATCTATAAATTATAGGTAAAATCGGGCAGAGGGGCAATCCAAAGTTATTGTCATTCCGAATGGTCGTACCCATATGTAACAAAAAAGCCTCAGCGGCAAAATAACCGCTAAGGCTTTTTAACTTAAGTTACTGCGTAATAAAAGGGAACAATGACTAATGAAAGCAATACAGCGATAAGGCCAAGCGCCATTGCCCAGCTGCCAAGCGCTTTTGCACCTTGACGATAGGCAATAAAGCCAAGTACCGCTGAAGTTATGCCCAGCACCACTGGCCATAAGAACCATGACGCTGCCGCGAATACAAGCGCTACCCAGCCAAGTGCCGTACCTCCGGCCTCTACTGTTGCTGCAGCTTCTTCAATACTCTGCTCTCTTGGTACATAGGAGACGGGACTGCCGACAGCGAAATCCGCTGCCATTTCTTCATGAACATTATTCACATTGTTTTCATTTGCCCACTCTTCCACTTTACCGCCATTTAAATCTGGCATTGCATTTGGAGCGGACACTTCGTACTGCGGATAATCGTTCTTATGACGATCCGTAATCTTTACGCCTCTTTGATCCATTCCCCGTCACTCCTTTGGTTTAAAAGTGTGGCAGCAGGTAGCGGACGATTCTGACGCTTGGTCTTGATGATACAGTCCAAGGTCATCAGCCGCGAATTCCTCATTGAAATCCGCATGCTGATCGATATCAATGGAAATGGCTTTCGCATTGCAATTGTTGCCGTCTTCCCAGAAGGTACAATTCGATACGCTGCAAGATACACCTTTCGGCATAAAAAAATCACCTCCGATATCAAGTTTCCCTGATCGAAAGTGATTCATTCCGTCCTATTTTTGCCCCTGCATACGGCGCTGGGTCATGTAGTCATTCTCGTAATAAGCCAGCTCATCGCGCAGCTCTTCATAAATTTTGGATACGCTGAGGACGATATCACGTGCTTCACGTACCGGCTTGAAGCGGAAACGGATTGCATCTTGTCCCGTGTATGCATAACGGCCGTCTTCCGAATAACATTCATTCTTCGGATAGAAGAAGGCGTTCACGCACTGATGGTAAACATCGTATAACGCGCGTTCAGCAAAATCGTTATCGAAATTTGGCCGTCTGAGCAATACTCCCAGTTTCTCAACCGAGACTTCAGAGAAGACCAACAAATGTCTCAAATCAGACAAAAGGCCTTTATAAAACGTTTGTGCTTCATCTCCAGTTTCTTCGCCGATTAATTGGTTCAGCGAATACTGGTTAAGAAACGATTCCAATTGATTAATTGCATCTTTTAACTTTGTACGCGATGTTTCACTAAGCGACTTCGCATTGGTCGATGGCATAAGGTAGATCCCCTTTCTTCTACTACAACAAAAAAAACTAAGGCACCGACAATATGATACCACAAATTACTTGGTTGTGGTACTGGCGTTTCAGACAATGTTATGCGCATATTTTGGGGCTGTCGATGTGCAACCTATCCATTAGTGTGACAACTACGCTGTTTAACGATGGAGGGACGTTGGAACGATGAACGCGAAAAAATGGATTGGTCTTTGTGCCATTATAGCACTGGTTGCTATTGTTGTACCTGCAGGACGTTATATTTTCCCAGATCGGAATACTCCTGCCCCGCAGTCTAAAGGTTTTTCAGTCGAGCAGGAAAAAACGCTTAAAATCAAAACCTTAAATAAAGATATGGATGCCACCTCCCTGTTATGCACAACCGAATGCAGCAAGGAATTCCATAAGCTGATGGCTGGTGACAATGCTAAAAACAATACCCCGACTGACAAAATCACTCATATGATGAATATGCACAAGCACATGTCATACATCAGTTGGGTAAACGGCAATCGAAGTGTGGAGCGCGGAGCCTTGCCAGATAAGAAAGCAGCCAGCTTTGTGGCTGAAGCAAAAGCTAAGGTAAAAGCCGGCAACTCTTATCAATCAGAACCATTCATTAGTAATACAGGCAGCCGCTATATGGTATTAGGAGTTCCAAGCGGCAAAAACAATGGGATTGGCGTTGTTGGTGTCATCAATCAGAACATTGTCATGCAGGTGGAGCGTCATCAGAAAAGAAATCTCCGCCTTGTTCCGTATCCTTCCGAAGGCAATTACCGGATTGAATCGGTCGAACCCGGCTCGAACCGCGAGACAACCGTCCATAATGGTGAAGACAATGGCAACGCCAGCCACTATCATGTTCGAGACGTCGTTGTACATTTCGAGAACAAGCTGACAAATAAACAACTGGATCAAATCAAACAAAAAATCAATGCCCAAAACATCCAGCAAATCGGAGACACTTATGTCTTCCGTTCCAAAGATATGGATGCTGATAAAATGGTTCATTATTTCCAAAAATCCTGGAAAACAGAATATGTTGAACCTCATTACCTTTATATGACTAATGAGACAACGAATGATAATGCAAATGTGATCACGCCAAACGATGCTCTTTATTCCCAGTACCAATGGAATCTGCCTTCCATTGAAACGGAAAAAGGATGGGGCTTATCAAAAGGCAACGACAAAGTCATTGTAGCTATTCTTGACACTGGCGTACAAGCCGACCACCCTGATTTAAAAGGGAAGCTGCTTGATGGAACTAACATCGTGGACAGCAACGCTGCTCCAAGTGACGATGTTGGCCATGGTACCCATGTTGCTGGCATTATTGGAGCTTCCGTTAACAATGGCGAAGGAGTTGCAGGTATCTCCTGGTACAATAAAATTATGCCGGTTAAAGTACTCGACAGCAGCGGCGCAGGCTCCACCTACTCAGTTGCTCAAGGGATTATCTGGGCGACAGACCATGGCGCAAAAGTTATCAATATGAGCCTTGGCAACTATGCACAGGCGGAATTCCTTCATGATGCGATCAAGTATGCTTACGATCATGATGTGGTCATGGTTGCAGCGAGCGGCAATGATAATACCGATCGCCCTGGGTACCCAGCAGCCTATCCGGAAGTATTTGCAGTTGCAGCTACTGATGCAAGTAACAATAAAGCCTCGTTCTCGAACTTTGGCGACTACATCGACGTAGCAGCACCAGGCGACAGCATAGCAAGTACCTATCCTGGCAGCCAGTATGCTGCTTTGTCAGGTACATCAATGGCCAGCCCGCATGTGGCCGCATTAGCAGGCTTGATCCGCTCGATCAACCCTGCTCTAAATAATGAAGAAGTAATGGAAATTATGCGCAAATCAGCCGTCGACCTAGGAAACAAAGGCAAAGACAACTACTTCGGTTACGGCCTGATCGACGTCGACAAAGCTTTGAAGACGGCTTCCAACTACACAACCGCCCTTCAAAACTTCCCAAGCCAAACCGAGCGCCGGCTGGAAGCAATCAGCCGGAAATATTCAAAAGAATAAAAGGTGAACGGGTGTATGTTCTTCCAGCCACTGTTTTTCGCTCATTTCTTGAATTAAATTTGTAAGATTGAAATGAGCTCAAAAAGGCGGACGTAAACTCTTCCAGAACATACAACCCTTACCCCTTCTCTCTTTTGAATTTTCAAAAAACAAAACAACAAGCACCCTTGGCATTGCCGAGGATGCTTGTTTTTTGTTAAGTCTTTCCGCTGGTGGAAGTAACGGGGGTAGCTGCGTTGTATTTTCTGCATATTTACCGCCTCCAGCCTAGTGCTCCAGCCCATATTGGATTGAATGCAGTATAATTGCCCAAATAGAGGCAAGTGGTGTGAGTGGAAGCTGAAATTACTGTAGATTATGCAACATAGGGTGCTGCTTAGGGCTCTAAGCCTGAATGTACTGTATTAAATCCAACATAGCTATGAGGTATATTAGTTTTTTGTTTTGCTCTCTCGAGCTGGCGCGGGGAAAGGGTCTTATAAGACCCCGCTCTCCCTGTTTTTGAGGAATTTACAAACAAGCAGCCTTGTTATGAGCCAAGGCTGCTTGTTTGTTGTTTGAGGGTTAGGTTGGCGGGAAAGGTAAGGGGTAACTTTTGGAGAAGCGGAGCGTCCGCCTTTGTCTTTCCTTTGCCACCTTGAACAAATATAATTGAAGGCAAAGGAAAGACAACAGCGGTTGGAAAGAGTTACCCCGTCCGTTCCTGATCCATCCCATACACCAAATAACAAAAAAGCTTCCCAGCAAATGCCAGGAAGCGTGATTTGTATTCCGTTGCGGAAAGTTTGCCGTAAGCCGGGTTCTGTACTTCCAAGTGGTCATAACGGGAACGACCCTCCCACGACGAAGCGACAATCATCTATCTAGGCCATCCATTGCTGAACAGCTCAAGCAACCAACCCGAACGAGCCTCGGGCAAAGGCTGCAGCTCGAAGCTGCTACGTTCTCTCGGTCTTGCTCCAAGTGGGGTTTACCAGGAATATAGTCACCCATACTCCTCGTGGTCTCTTACACCACGGTTCCACCCTTGCCTGTGCCGGCATAAGCCGGCCATCGGCGGTCCATTTCTGTGGCACTATCCTTCAGCTCGCGCTGACTGGACGTTATCCAGCACCCTGCCCTGTGGAGCCCGGACTTTCCTCTCGCGGCAACAAGGCCGCCAGCGATTGTCTGTCAAACTTTCCGATGCACGACTAAGTATACAAGGTATTACACAAAAGCTCAACCTGTTTTATCGAACCAAATGCTACACAAATCGGAAAGGCTCCGTATGGATGGAGGAATGAACAGCTTTTGTCTCATATTTTCGAGCAGTAAGCTGCTCCGTCAGCCATTCCGCTACACGTTGTTTCATAATTTTCTCGACATTATGACCTGGATCAATAATGGATAATCCATCGGCTAAAGCATCATGTGCCGTATGGTAATCAATATCACCAGTAATAAGGACATCAGCTCCAGCAAACTGAGCATGACGGGTATATCGTCCGCCAGAGCCGCCCAACACTGCAGCTTTCTTAATGATCCGATTTGGATCACCAACAAGGCGGACATAAGGAACCTCGAATACTTCCTTTACCTTTTCCGCTAACTCGCCAAGCGTGACAGGAGAATTGAGCTTACCGCTGCGACCAAGACCAAACGAACGGCCCTTTAAATCCACCGCATACAAATCATACGCCACTTCTTCGTACGGATGTGCCTTCAGCATTGCCTGCACAACTTTGCGGTGAACGCTGTGTGGAACAATGGTCTCGATGCGGATTTCTTTAGCCTTCTCCAAGACTCCCTGTTTTCCTATAAACGGATTGGTTCCTTCACCTGGAAGGAATGTCCCCGTGCCTTCGATGTTAAAACTGCATTGGCTGTAATCTCCGATGTGACCGGCACCTGCATGAAACATCGCTTGAAGCACCTTCTCATGATGATCCTCAGGTACAAATACGACCAGCTTGAACAGCTTATCTGTATGTACTTCCTCCAGGCATTGCCGACCTTCCGCCTTGATACCAACGAGATCAGCCATCCAATCATTAATACCGCCATCAGCAACATCAAGATTCGTATGCGATATGTATACGGCGATGTCATGCTTGATTAGCTTCTCGTACAGCTTGCCTGCTGGTGTAGACGTATCCAGCTTCGCCAATGGACGATAGATAATGGCATGATGCGCGATTATAAGTTCGGCGCCGGCCTCAATTGCTTCATTAACGACTTCATCCGTTACATCCAATGCTACAACGACTGTACGGATTTCCTTATTTAAGGTGCCAAGCTGCAGTCCAATTTTGTCATTCTCAACGGCATAATGCTTGGGAGCAAGCTGCTCCATTATTTGGACGACGGTTTGCCCGTTTGCAAACATTGAAGCACCTCCTCAATTACACTCATTTCCTCACGAAACTGCTTCTTTTTTAGTTCAGCCTGTTCAAGATCCGATTGCGACATTTGGGTAACAATCTTCCCAAGCTTGTCGAGCTCAAACCGCCATTTTTTGAAAAAGACTTCTTTAGGTTCCCGCAGCAGATGAGGACCCATTTTTTCTAAAATAGCCGCTCCCATATCCTGATGGATAGGCAGCGTCAGGAACGATGCATCATAAACCTCAGCATTCCGCTTCAGTACCTCTGATTCCTCATATTTAAAAGCATGAAGCACTTCATATATTTTATCGTCTTCTTCCAGAATCGTCTCTTCTGCAAGCCACCAGCTGCGTTTGAGCAGCCAACTTCTAACGAACTCCTCACCTACGTTTGGCTGAAGCACGAGCTCTTTAACTCCTTCCAGCTTACCGGCTAAATAGCCTTCTTCCAGAATTCCGCTCATTAAGCTGCCACCCATGCCGGCAATTGTAATTGTGTCAGCTTCTCCTGGCTGAAGGACGGAAAGTCCATCCCCGCGGCGAACTTGAAGCTTACTCGTTAATCCGGCATCGGCTGCCTGTTTACGGGCCGCCTCGAAAGGACCAGGATTAAGCTCACCTGCAATGGCCGATGGAACTCGCTTGGACTGAATCAAATAGACCGGAAGCAGCGCATGATCAGAACCTATATCAGCTACGCGCGAACCATATGACACAAATTCTGCAATCGTCTGCAGACGTTTCGAAAGTTTCAACATTAAGCAACCCACACCATCCAATTTTTTCGCATAAAAAATAATAATCCGCCGCCTGCCGCAATCTTAATCAGCAATTGAAGCTGCAGCTGCAGCATAACCGGCTCGTTCCATATAAGCATTTCATACAATTCAGGCATAAACCAAACGATCGCACATGCTGCAAATAACACCATAGCCGAAGGCTTTGAAAAGCGGTGCACAAACCAGCTGCTCCAGCCAAACAAAATAGAAAGCGGCATCCAATAGAGCTGAGACTCATACCAGTTGGGCGAACTTGTGAACTTAGCTAATAACCACGCATATACCATTATGCCCGCTAACCAACCACAAAGATGCAGCAGCTGAATTCGTGCCGCGATCCCATAGATGACCCAGAATACCGCACAAAAGCCAAGCATAGCTGCTTTCCAGCCCCACTCGGTTAGATTATGCTGCTGCAAGATGTATAAACCGGCACCCAGCATAAGCACCATACCTGACCCCGTAACTGCAAGGCCTGCGGCCTCATTACGACGGCGAAGATGGGCGCCAAACCAGAGCAATCCAACGACGCCAACCGCCGAAACCCCAATTTGCAATAGCGGATGAAAAACGTTAAAATAAAGCACAACAAAGGAAATAAAGGTAAAAAAGCCAAATGTAAGGAGCCAATGCTTGCCGGAAGCATGCTGTACAGCCATCAATGCTTTGGCTATCGAATGAGTAGATTCAGGCTTCGTTTCCCGATCATGATCCATATACAAGTTAAGCAGAAAATCACAATATTGATCAGGCAGCAACTTGCTTCTGCGCCAGTGTTCAATTTCTCTAACGATAATCTGACGTCGCTCTTCATTCATATGCCTGATGTTGTCCTCCCAAGGTACAATATGATCAATTGGAAAAAAAGACCTTGCTGCAAGGAGCAGAAAGGTCGTTTATCGATCGTTTATTCTAAGAAATCTTTAAGCCGTTTGCTGCGGCTTGGATGACGAAGCTTGCGCAATGCTTTTGCTTCAATCTGACGAATCCGTTCACGAGTTACACCGAATACTTTACCCACTTCTTCGAGCGTACGCGTACGACCGTCATCAAGACCAAAGCGAAGACGAAGAACATTCTCTTCACGTTCAGTCAATGTATCAAGAACATCTTCCAGTTGCTCTTTGAGCAGCTCATAAGCCGCTGCATCAGCAGGTGCCAATGCTTCCTGGTCTTCAATGAAGTCACCGAGATGCGAATCGTCTTCTTCACCAATTGGTGTTTCCAGCGATACTGGCTCTTGTGCGATCTTCATGATTTCTCTAACTTTATCCGTGCTAAGCTCCATCTCAGCCGCAATTTCTTCCGGCGTCGGTTCGCGCCCCAGCTCTTGAAGAAGCTGTCTCGAGACCCGAATAAGCTTGTTAATTGTCTCCACCATATGAACCGGGATCCGAATGGTACGCGCTTGGTCAGCGATCGCACGTGTAATGGCTTGGCGAATCCACCATGTTGCATACGTACTGAATTTAAAGCCCTTTTGATGGTCGAACTTCTCTACCGCTTTGATAAGACCCATGTTGCCCTCTTGAATCAAATCAAGGAACAGCATACCACGGCCGACATAACGTTTTGCAATACTAACAACGAGTCGAAGGTTTGCTTCAGCAAGTCTGCGCTTTGCTTCCTCATCGCCGTTCTCAATCCGTCTTGCCAGCTCAATCTCATCATCCGCAGAAAGAAGCGGAACACGGCCAATCTCCTTCAAATACATCCGCACTGGATCATTGATCTTAATACCAGGTGGCAGTGCCAGATCATCATCGAAGTTGAAATCCTCACCTTGTTCCCGTTCTTGCTCTTCACCGCGGTTAAGCGGATCACGATCACGTTCTTCATCGTTCTCGTTTAATACCTCAATACCTAAATCGTCGAGCTGTTCGAAAAACTCATCAATTTGTTCCGGATCTTGATCAAACGGAGATAATTTCTCCATAATCTCTTTATAAGTTAGGGAAGCTCTCTTTTTCCCCTGTTCAATCAATTGATCCTTCACTAAATCAAGTTTTTGTTCGGCATCTAGTTCAGTATGCTGATCATTCGCCATATTCCGACTCCCTCCTCCCTAGAACCGATCGTCAATTCGATCCTTTTAGCAGTCTCTCTAGGGTTATAATCTCACTTAACATTTGCGCAGCAAGCAGATGATCTCCGGCGCGTTCCGCCTTCACCATTTCTTCTTTTTTTCGGTCGACTTCCCTGAACTTAGGAACCTTGATTATGTCCAGTATATCGGCATCCAAAATGGCATCGTCAAAAGGAAAATCTCCGTCCATCATCAGAATGGCTGCAGCTGTTCTCTCCAGACGTTCGTCTTGGAGTGAAGCAATAAACCGTCCGGCATCCGGATCATAGCCCTGCGCATAAAAAGCGTATAAATAAGCAGCAAGCGCTGCGTGATCCTCAATATTGAACGCGTCCCCCAGTTTTTCATGAACAGTCTGCGCTACATCTCTGTCGCGCATCATCACATGAAGCAGCCGCCGCTCAACATACGTATAAGCTGGCAGCAGTGCAGGAGGCCCCGATCTTCGGCGATTTTCATTCCTACCATTATTCCACGAATTGTCGTTATTATCCCTTCCGGGTTTCTTTTTTTGCAATTCTTGATGCTTAATAAGACAATCCTGCTTCAATACCTCTAATGGGAAATCAAATTCGCGTGAAAGCTCCTGCAGATAAACCTCGCGTTCAATAGCGGAATCAAGCTCTGCCACAATTCCGGCGGCTTCAAGCAAGTAATTTTTCCGACCTTCTTCTTTTAGCAGTATATGGCTTTTTCTTGAATATATAAGCTTAAATTTTGTGGTGGTGACAGGCTGGTCAATCACTTCGCGAAGATAAGCATCCGGACCGTATTCGGTAATATATTCATCCGGATCTTTTCCTTTCGGAAGCATGGACACCATCACTCTAAGCCCTGCTCCTTCGAGCATCGGAATGGACTTCATGGCTGCAGCTTGTCCAGCTTCATCGCCGTCATAGCACACCACAATTTCTTCCGCCTGCCGGGCAAGTATCGTACAATGATCATCGGTTAAAGCCGTTCCCATTGTCGCGATCCCATTCTTAACGCCAGCACTCCAAGATTTAATAACATCCATATACCCTTCGAATAAAACGACTTGCTTGCTCTTGCGGATGGCAGGTCGCGCATGATGCAGATTGTATAGCGTACGGCTTTTCGTAAACAGCATCGTCTCCGGAGAGTTCAAGTATTTCGGCTGGCCTTCTCCGATAATACGTCCTGCAAATGCCGTTACCTTACCGTCTCGATCCCAGATCGGAAACATAATTCGTCCCCGAAACCGGTCTACATATCCACTTCCGTCTGACTTGGCAGATAAGAGCCCGCCTTTCTCCATTAAGGAGGGATCGAAATTCCTTGCCGATAGAAATCGGTTTAGCGTATCCCACTGTTCCGGTGCATAACCAATCATAAAATGATTGATCAACTTGTCCCCGAGCCCACGGTCGCGCAAATAGTCTTTCGCCACACGGCCATGCTGCGTATTGTTCAGCAAGTAGTTGTACAACTTCGCAGTCAGTTCATGAGCCTCAAGTATGGCGCTCCGATCCGCATCAGCTGCTGTAGGCTTAGCGCCGTCCGGATTAGCCCAAGTAACCGGTATGCCTGCTTGCTCAGCCAGTACGCGAACCGCTTCTGGAAAAGTATAACTTTCAATCTCTTCCACGAACCGAATTACGTTGCCTGTCTTGCCACAGCCATAACAATGGAAAATCTGAAGTTCCGGCGTAACCGTAAATGAAGGTGTCTTCTCTGAATGGAATGGACACAGCCCCTTCATATATTTGCCGTTCTTCGTAAGATGAACGTATTTGCTCACCGTATCTACGATGTCATGATGACGGCGTACCGCCTCAATAACGTCATCCGGTATTTTACCGTAGGTCATTATCCATCACCTTCATCCTAATGACACGTAAATAATATTCGCTAAATGTCATGTTTCTCCTGCAAGATTGCTAAAACTTTTGTCAACTTTTGTTGAAAACGCTCCCGATCCTCGTTACTCATTGCTTTTGGACCCTTCGTTTTACCTCCTGCACGCCTCCTTTTTGCTAATTCATGACGCCGTTCCATCAAATAATCGATGTTCTCGTCCGAATATTGTTCGCCGCGTGGAGATAAGACGATGGCTCCCTTCCCGATCGCAATACAGGCGAGGCCGAAATCTTGGGTAATGACAATATCGCCTTTGGTAATATGATTCACAATGTACAAATCGACGGATTGATCGCTTCGATCTACCTGTACAACGGATACACCCTCTTCAGGCACAAGACGGTGATCGTAGGAGGAGACCATCACGACCGGTACACGACTGCTGCGGGCAGCCCGAGCAATTTCTGTCTTGACGGGACAAGCGTCGCCGTCAACGACGATTGTCGGTTGATTTTGCTCCAATCAAGCATCACCGCTCACTTCTATATTTCAATTACCGTACTATTATATACGTCAAGACTTTAAAAAAATCCTGCATGAACCGTTAAATACCGCGAAAATGCTCCATAATTAGACTTGCAGTCTCTTCAACCGCCCGATGTGAGACGTCAATAACGACGCATCCAAGCTGTTTCATAATCGCTTCAGCGTATTCTAGCTCCTTCAAGATTCGATCCTCTGCCGCATACGAAGCACTGTTCGGTAAGCCTAGCGCCTTAAGCCGCTCTTTCCGTATGGTGTTCAAATACGGTACACCTATCGTTAAGCCGACGATCCGTTCAGCAGGGACATTAAATAATTCCTTCGGCGGCTTCAGCTCAGGGACGAGCGGGATATTGGCAACTTTGTATTTTTGATGCGCGAGGTACATTGACAATGGTGTCTTCGAGGTTCGCGATACACCAATCAGAATAATGTCTGCCTTTAGCACGCCAGACGGATCTTTTGCATCATCATAACGTACAGCAAATTCGACAGCATCCACTTTACGGAAATAATCCGCATCGAGCACATGGTTAAGACCTGGTTCTTGACGCGAATGACGGCCGGTTTGACGCTCCAGACTTTCAATCAAAGAGCCCAGCAAATCAATGGCTTCTACCTCATGCTCTATGGCCAGGCTCTTCATCGCATCCCGCAAATGAGGGATAACGAGTGTATACAGCACAATGGCGCCGGACAGCTTCGCCTGCAAAACAAAACGTTCCAAGGTAGGAACATCCATCACGAATGGTGCGCGACGGATGTCTGTTTGAACCGGATGGAACTGCGCAACCGCAGCCCGTACGACGAGCTCGCCGGTATCGCCTGCAGCATCAGATACAACATAAATTATGACTTCCGCTGAATTGGGCATTAATCATCATCCTTCTTTCCATGTTCTTCAGGACTGACGAAAAGGATACGGGCGACGAGTTCAATTACCAAACAAGTTTCGAGAAATCAGCGATTTGCGTAATATCATCCGCGATAACCGCAAGTGACGCAAGACGGTTGTTTCGTACTCCGTCGTCTTTTGCCATAACCATAACGGAATCGAAATAAGCGGTAATGGCTTCTTTAAGAGAAGATAGATTAGCCAGCGCCGATGCAATATCCCCTTCAGCAATTGCGGTTGCAACTGCCGGATGAGCTTTTTGCCATTGCTCGTAAAGCGTACCTTCTGCTGCTTCTTCGAACAAGGATGGATTCACTACGCGTGATTCTGCTTTGGAAGCCAGATTACATACGCGGTTGAATGCATCAATCGTCAATTTAAACTCGCTGCGCTCATTGCCGGATGTCAGTTCATTAATCAGAGATGCACGTTCTACCGTAATACGCAAATCATTAAAGCCAGTAGCCATTACAGCATCAACGACATCGTAACGGTTAGCTTGCTCTGATAATACATTCTTCACGCGAAGGCCAAAGAAGTCATTCAAGTCTTTACGAATTTCATCCTCGCCACGTTTCATTCCACGTTCTGTATGGACAGCCAGTGCAGCATCAAACAGGTCGGTCAGCTTCAAATCCAGGCCTTGAGCCAGAATAATTTGAACAATACCCGAAGCTTGGCGGCGCAGTGCGTATGGATCCTGCGAGCCTGTTGGGATAATACCAATTGAGAAGCAGCCTGCGATTGTATCCATTTTGTCCGCAAGGCTTACGATAGCACCAACAACAGAAGCTGGAGCACGGTCACCGGCAAAACGAGGCTGATAATGCTCGTTGATTGCTTTCGCTACCAACTCGCTCTCGCCTGCTTTACGAGCATAATCTTCGCCCATAATCCCTTGCAGCTCTGGGAATTCGTATACCATTTGAGTAACAAGGTCGAATTTGCATATATCTGCTGCACGGCTTGCTGCAGCCGCAGTATCAGCATCAACACCAAGCTTCGAAGCCAGCAGATCAGCCGTAGCACGGATTCTTCTCACCTTATCGGCGACTGTACCAAGTTCCTCGTGATAGACGATATTCTCAAGTTTTGCAAGTGCGTCGTTAATAGCCAGCTTCTGATCTTCCTCATAGAAGAATTTCGCATCAGATAGACGTGCGCGGAGTACCTTCTCATTACCTCTTGCCACATTCTCAATCGAAGTCCGGTCACCGTTACGCACCGTTACGAAGAACGGCTGCAATTGACCTTCTGCATTAAGTACCGGGAAGTAACGCTGATGTTCGCGCATCGACGTAATCAGAACCTCTTGCGGGATGTTCAAGAAAGCAGGATCGAATGTTCCATATAATACGTTCGGATACTCGACCAGGAATAAGACCTCTTCGAGCAAATCTTCTTTAATCGCAATTTCCCAGTTCTTTTCGTTGGCAAGCTCCTTAATCTGAGACACAATCAACTGCTCACGTTCAGCGACGTCTACAATGACATACTGCTCGCGAAGACGCTCTTTGTATTGAGCAGGCGTCGAGACAACCGTCTCATCACCTAGGAAACGATGACCACGTGATACATTGCCGCTCGCTACGTTCGTAATTTCCAATGGAATGATGTCTTGGCCAAATAAAGCTATAAGCCATTTGATTGGGCGAATGAATTTGAGATCATAGCTGCCCCAACGCATGTTTTTTGGGAACGACATCGAAGTGATCAGGTTCGTCAAGCCTTCCGGCAATACGGTGGCTGTATCTGTCCCTACGCTGCTTTTGTTTGCATACACATATTCAACGCCAGCCAGCTCTTGGAAGAAGAACTGCTCAGGTTCAACGCCTTGGCTGCGTGCGAAGCCAAGCGCCGCTTTGCTCCAATTGCCTTGATCGTCAAGGGCGATTTTACGCGATGGACCTTTTACTTGCTCATTCACATCCGCTTGTTTCTCTTCAACGCCTTGTACGTACAAAGCGATACGACGCGGTGTACCAAACACTTCTACCGCCTCATGAGGAATACGAGAGTCAGCCAGCCATTTGACTGCTTTCTCTTTCAATTGATTCATAGCACCGCGTACGAAACGCGCCGGTACTTCCTCAAGTCCAATCTCCAGCAATAAATCTTTAGCCATTGTTCTCCACTCCCTTCTTCAGCAGCGGGAATCCAAGACGTTCCCGTTCCTCCAAGTAAGTCGCCGCACAAGCACGCGCCAGGTTACGAACACGCATAATGTAGCCCGTACGCTCTGTTACGCTGATCGCGCCACGAGCATCCAGCAGGTTGAAGGTATGGGAGCATTTCAAGACATAGTCGTAAGCAGGGAATACCAGCTTATGTTCAATCGTCTTCTTCGCTTCTTCCTCATACATGTTGAACAATTGGAATAACATCGCCGAGTCAGACGTTTCGAAAGTATATTTCGAATGCTCGAATTCAGGCTGCCAGAACACATCGCCATATTTCACGCCTTCAACCCATTCCAGATCGAACACGTTTTCTTTCTCTTGAATATAGGAAGCGAGCCGCTCCATCCCGTAAGTAATTTCTACTGCAACCGGATTCGCATCAATACCGCCTACCTGCTGGAAGTACGTGAACTGAGTGATTTCCATACCATTAAGCCATACTTCCCAGCCGAGGCCCCATGCGCCAAGTGTTGGCGATTCCCAGTTATCTTCAACAAACCGGATATCATGATGCTTTGGATCGATTCCAAGACGCTTCAAGCTTTCCAGATAAAGCTCCTGAATATTGTCCGGGGAAGGCTTAAGGATAACTTGGAACTGATGATGCTGATACAACCGGTTTGGATTCTCGCCATAACGGCCGTCTGCAGGACGACGGGAAGGCTCAATATAAGCAACATTCCACGGCTCCGGACCAATGGTACGGAGGAACGTCATCGGGTTCATTGTACCCGCGCCCTTCTCTACGTCGTACGGCTGTACGAGAATACAGTTTTGTTCTGCCCAGAATTGCTGCAGTGTCAATATCATGCCTTGAAAATTCATGATTTTTCTCGCTCCTTTATTCTTTAGTAAGGCGAATGGAGAACGCAAAAAACTCTCGTCTCTACGCCTGCTGCCAGACGTAGGGACGAGAGTTGACTCCCGCGGTTCCACCCTACTTGACTTCGCTTCAACCGCTTCATTCCAAGCGGTGTGCGAAAATCCTCTTTTGGTTAATTGACTCCGGAGTGCCGTTTCACAGTTTAGCTTGTCTGGGCTCACACGATCCCCAAATCGCTTGTTCAAGGTTTGAACTGCTACTTTCTCCATCACTGTCCATATATTGATATTCACATATATTAAACATTTTTAATGCAGTTGTCAAACAGGCGTTAGGTATTATTGCCCATTCTTCTATTCGAATGAGTATTTATCCATCTGATCTAGAAAGGAACGGGATTTTAGAGGAATACCAATTTGAACATCCATCAGCTCTCGCATCATTTTTTTCAATTCTTTCTTGGTCTCCGGCTTAACCTGAATCGTCCCTAGACGCCTTATATCCATACGACTGAACAGCCTAAGCAGCTTATAAGCACCATCACTCATCACCAATGCCTGGGCATCATTTCTTGCACAGCGAGGACATAACACGCCTCCTGAATGCGGACTAAGTCGAAAAGGCCCTTGATCGCTCGAGCAGCCCACGCAGAATTCAAGCTCCGGTGAATAGCCGGCTGCATCTAATATACGCATCTCGTAAAGATGCGAAACAATTTGCGGGTCTTTCCCTTCCACCATTGCCGCTAGACCAGCTTTCAGCTGTTCAAATAACAAGGCACCAGACTCGTCCTCCTGAAGCGTCTTGTCAGTAACCTCTGCTAAGTAAGCAGCATATGCGGACAAATCCAGCTGTTCACGTAAAAGATGGTGAGATTCAAGAATCTCACCATGATTGAGAGTGCCAAGCCCTTTATTTCGGAAAAAAACGAATTCACCGTATGTAAATGGCTGCGCGAGAGAAGCATGTCTGCTCTTCACCTTCTTCGCGCCGCGCACCATTACACCAAGCTTACCGTTTGTTTTCGTAAGCAGCGTAATAATTTTATTGCCTTCCCCATAGTCCATGCTGCGGATGACAATGCCCTCCACACGATATAACATGATTTGATTCCTTCTCCCCCATGCTTACTTCAAGGCAGCCTGCAGGATAACAAATTAAAGGGCAGACGAATCCTCGAACTCAGCAGCAAGCTCCTCATTGTCTCCCGGCAAATATTGAGGATGATTCTCTGGACCAAGTTGATCCATTTCCTTGTAGAGCATGTATGACTCCACATCACCGGTCAATGTAAAATACTTCCACGAAAAATTTCGCATTCGTATTCATCCTTTCCGCCTTGGAAATGAAGCCCTAGACGGTACTTAGGATACGATAAATACTCGAATGCTATCCTTAACAAATTTCGTCAATAAAGCTTAATCGTGTCTGAAGCCGAAATCTTTCAAGACGCGCTCCTGATTGCGCCAATCCTTCTTCACTTTGACCCATAACTCCAGGAAAGTACGTGATCCAAGCAATGCTTCGATATCACGGCGTGCCTGCTTGCCAACTTCTTTAAGCAACGCTCCTTTTTTGCCGATAATAATCCCCTTTTGGGAGTCACGCTCGACGAAAATAACAGCGCCGATATATACTACACCGTTCTCCTGTACACGCATATCCTCAATACCAACTGCGATGGAATGTGGAATTTCTTCGCGGGTCATATGCAGGATTTTCTCACGGATCAGCTCTGAAACGACAAATTGTTCTGGATGGTCTGTAATTTGATCGGCCGGATAATATTGAGGTCCTTCCGGCAAATATTTCTGGAGCTGTGCAAGAAGCGTATCAACATTATTACCTTGAAGCGCCGAAATCGGAACTACCTCTGCAAATGGATACATGTCCTTGTATTGCGTTATAGTTGCGAGGAGCTGCTCTGGTTGTACCTTATCAATCTTGTTCATCACAAGAAATACTGGCGTATCCACTTTCTTGAGCTGTTCGATAATGAAACGATCACCGCCGCCAAATCCTTCTGCTACATCGATTAGGAAAAGCACGGCTTCTACCTCTTTCAAGGCGCCTTCTGCCGTCTTCATCATATAATCGCCAAGCTTGGACTGAGGCTTATGAATACCAGGCGTATCGAGAAATACAATCTGCGATGTATCCGTCGTATATACACCATGGATTTTGTTACGAGTTGTTTGGGGCTTGTCCGACATAATGGCGATCTTCTGCCCGATTAAATGGTTCATAAGCGTCGATTTCCCTACATTCGGCCTGCCAATAATAGCTACAAAGCCGGAGCGGAATTTCGTGCTTGAAGGTGTGTTTTGATTCATCTTTATTTTTAACTTCCTTTCTCTAATGAAGCCGGCGTAAATGCGCCGGGAAGCAGTTCCGTAACCGTCATGATATTCCAGTGACCGTTCAGATTGCCCATTACAACCGGCATGTCCGGTGAGCAAAGCTCGACCAGTACTTGCCTGCAGACACCACAAGGAGTGATTGGTCCCTCCGTATCACCCATGACTGCAATAGCCTGAAATTGTCCAGGCCGCTTGCCGTCTGCAATTGCCCGGAAGAGAGCTGTGCGCTCAGCGCAATTACATGGACTATAAGCAGCATTCTCCACATTGCAGCCAAAATGAACGTGGCCGCTTTCGTCAAGTAGTGCCGCTCCTACACGAAAATTGGAGTATGGTACATAAGCTCGCGACATTGCCTCCTTCGCTGCTTCAAGCAATTTCGAATACTCTTTCGATAATCCCTCGAACGCCATGAGCCTCACTCCTATTCTTCGTATCATTACACGATAAAATGCCATAAGGGCGGCCCAAGAATGAGCAGCCCAATTATAACAGCCATACATGCTGCAACAAGTACAGCACCGGCAGCCACATCTTTCGCCGCTTTTGCAAGCGGATGAATGTCGGGGCTAGCCATATCAACGGTATTTTCCACCGCGGTATTCACCATTTCCAACGAAATAACTACCGCAATAGTTAGCAGCAGAACTGCCCATTCCAAGCGTGTCAACGGGAGCATTGCTCCAATTAAGCATACGATCACAGCGGCTATCAAATGGATCTTCATATGCCTTTGTGTCCGAACTGCCAAGACAATCCCTGAACAAGCATAGCCCAAGCTGCGAATAAACTTCAGCATTAACGAGACAAACCTGCCTTTTGCAGGACCGCTTCCTGTTTACCGGTCATCTCCGCTTCGCCTGCATCATCCATATGATCATAGCCAAGCAAATGAAGGAAACCATGTACGAACAGAAAACCAATCTCCCGCTCCAATGAATGGCCGTAATCCTCACTTTGCTCCTGTGCTTTCTCAACGGAAATGACAATATCGCCAAGCATACCGGAGATTGGATCTACTTCATCCTCACTCTCCACCTCAAAAATAATGTCGAGCTCTTCTGTTCCGTCATCCTGCATGGCAAATGACAGTACATCCGTTGGACGGTCGATTGCGCGGTATTCACGGTTAAGCTGATGAATCTGCTCGTTATCAGTAAACGTCAGAGTCACTTCACCATCCGTCAGTCCTTCCATCTCGCCGGCGATCTGAAGAAGCTGTTCTAACCTCTCAATCCATTGATCAGGAATTTCAATTTTGTCTTGTTCATTGCTCCAGTCTAATTGCAAGCTCATGAAAGTTAACGCTCCTTTGGTTTTACATCTTCCGGATATTCAATGCGCGAGTGGAATATGCCAATTACACTTTCCTTCAAGGAATGAGCGATTTTATCAAGCTCTTTCATTGTCAGATCGCATTCATTATATTGATTGTCATCTACCCGACTTTTAATAATCTTCTGGATCATTGCCTCTACCTGTTCCACTGTTGGGCTTCTCAGGCTTCGGACAGCTGCCTCAACACAATCGGCAAGTCCAACAATAGCCGCTTCCTTCGATTGCGCTTTGGGACCCGGATAGCGATAGTCGTCTTCAGTGAAGTTTGCTTGGACCCCCTGCTCCTCGGCCTGCTTAAGCGCTTTGAAGTAGAAAAACTTCAGCGAGGTTGTTCCATGATGCTGCTCCGCAATATCGCGGATGGGCTTCGGAAGATTTTGCGACTTCAGCATATCCACACCGTCACGGGCATGCGCTACAATAATCGATTTACTCAACTTCGGCTCAATCGTATCATGCGGATTTTCCATGTTAGTCTGATTCTCGATAAAATAGCTTGGCCGTTTCGTCTTGCCGATATCATGGTAATAGGAGCCTACGCGGCAGAGCAGCCCATCCGCGCCAATAGCTTCAGCAGCCGCTTCAGCCAAGTTGCCTACCATTACGCTGTGATGGTAAGTTCCCGGCGTCTCTGTTAACAGCTTGCGCAGCAACGGATGATTCGGATTAGAGAGCTCTACCAGCTTCAAAGCGGACAATATACCAAACGTAATTTCAAAGAAGGGCATAAGACCAATCACAAGAATAGCAGTTAACAATCCACTTGCGAAAGCGAAAGCGAGTGAGTACACTAACGGTCCTTGTTCGAGTTGTTCCGTCAGGAACATTAACGACAATACGGCTAACGATCCAAACAAGCTGACCATAATGCCGGCTTTCAGAATCGTGGACCGCTGGCTTGCTCGATGAATCGAGAAAATCGCTGCTAGAGAAACAACGATAATGACAAAGCCGTATTGGAAATCGAAAATTTGCCCCGTTTGTGTATTCAGTATAATACTTCCGGCAATCGCAAACAAAACGGAGCTGATTAAAGCAAGATGCACATCAAGCAGCAGCGTAATTAGCATCGTACCTAGTGCTGCAGGCGCCAAATAACCTGCATAAGGAGCTGAGTCCGTTTGTGTAAGCGAGATGACCTGCATCGTAATGATATTAATCAAATAAATGAGCCACAGCATAAGCAAATGAGTATTACTGTAGCTTGGCTTCGTGCCGCTGCTGCCGCTATATTGATGCAGATACGTGTACAGACCGACAATGATCATCACGGACATTAACAGAAGACCAAGCTGCGGCCAATAGTTCCGTTTATCCTGCAGCAATTCCGATTCTTTCAGCAGTTCATACATTTCAGGCGTAATAATCTCCCCGCGTTTCACGATGAGATCGCCTTCCTTGATTACGACCTGCGGTGTATTCTGCTTAGCCAGAATCTTCGCTTCGTCGGTAGCCTGTTGATCAAGGAACCGGTTTGGCATAATCGTAAAACGCGCCAATTCCTGAACAATCTCCCGGCTTGTACGATTCGTTAATGAACTTGCGTTTACAAGCTCAGCGACCTTTGTTCGTGCCGTCTCTGCATCACGCAGCTGTTCACTCATCAACTTACGAACGACATCTAGACTAACGGTACGCATCTCTTCCAATTGGTCTAGCGATAAGTTAGGCAGCTTGTAGAAGGTCTCCTCAGGGATCGTATAGACCTGCTCCTTGATCACCTTCGTCATTTCATCAAGCAAAGTATCGCTATATTTATCGGAGCCCAAATTCATCTTAACGAAATTATCTACGAACATGCTGTATTTACCGGGAATCTCATTCCGATAGATTTCAACCTTGTTCTGTACCGTCACTTGATCATCCAAATTCAATTGCTCAATCCGGGCAAAAATCTGATCAATCAGCTGTTCGTTGCGCAGGGCGA
The DNA here is from genome assembly GCF_052113225.1 of Paenibacillus sp. YAF4_2. Classification (NCBI taxonomy): domain Bacteria; kingdom Bacillati; phylum Bacillota; class Bacilli; order Caryophanales; family Paenibacillaceae; genus Paenibacillus; species Paenibacillus sp. YAF4_2. Next base: position 488,850 of record NZ_JBFRCT010000002.1, on the reverse strand, counting down.
CGTTAGAGTATATCGAATCAATCTTATTCGCCGCTTCTTCCTGTGCTTCAAGCGTTGCCTTGCTATCAAAAATTTGATGCGGTGCTGCTATATCCTTATCACTTGGAGCATCCACTTGAATGTCATAAGTTTCCGGTACCACATGTGGCGCCAGACTGAAATAGAATAACAACACGAACATAAATAATAGCAAGTAACGTACAGCCGCACTCTGTTTCCAGCCAGCCGGCTTCTCCCGCTGCTGGTAAGCTTGTTTACCGGCCTGAGTCTGATTCATGGAGCGGACATCCCTCTCTATGCTTTGTTTTCAGCGTCCCAGTTGTATGCCACGATTATTTTTTGAACCAAGGAATGGCGAACGACGTCTTGCTCTGTGAAATGAATGAAACCAATTTCCTCAATATCTCTAAGAATACGCTGCGCTTCGATGAGACCCGAGTTTTTACCACGCGGCAAATCGATTTGCGTTACATCGCCTGTGATAACCATCTTCGAACCAAATCCGAGCCTAGTCAGGAACATCTTCATTTGCTCTGGAGTCGTATTTTGTGCTTCGTCCAAAATAATAAAGGCATCGTCTAGCGTACGGCCACGCATATACGCAAGTGGTGCGATCTCAATTGTACCACGCTCAAATGCCTTCACCGTTTGATCAGGGCCAAGGACATCATGAAGTGCATCATAGAGCGGTCGCAAATAAGGGTCAACCTTCTCTTGCAGGTCACCTGGCAGGAAGCCTAAACTTTCACCCGCCTCTACGGCAGGACGAGTCAGTATTATTTTTTTAACAGAGTTTTCTTTAAGCGCTGCCACAGCTAGAACAACCGCAAGATAGGTTTTACCGGTACCTGCAGGTCCGATCCCAAACACGATATCCTGCTTCTTGATCGTCTTCACATAATGGCGCTGACCGATTGTCTTCACGCGAATCGGCTTGCCTCTGTAAGTCGTCGTAATTTCAGCTTTAAGCAAATCGAGCAATTCTTCCGCTTGCATGTCGCGTGCTAGATCTAACGCATAGGTAATATCTCTCTCCGAAGGCGTATATCCACCACGGACGAGCTGTAGCAGCACATTATAGAACTGCTCTAGTGATTCCACCTCTTGCACCGGACCGGAAATGACAATTTCCGCTTCGCGAGAAGATAGAGTTGCCTCCATCTGCTGCTGCACGAGCTTAAGAAACTTATCTTGGGGACCAAATACGGCCAAACCCTCTACGGCATTCTGGAGCGGAATTTTGACTACTTTTGCTTCACTCTGCAACAACCTCAATCTCCTTGCATCTGGACTAGTGGCATCTCTTCTACGATTGATTGCTCCACTTCAAAAAGAACTTTCATATAAACTTTACCATTGTCCGAGTTTTCATGCAAAACAATTTCCTTTAATACGACAGCATCACTGCCTGCTTTCTGAATCACATCTGCTTTTGCCTCAAGCATACCGTTATTTTTTGCTTCTTCGACAGAAAGCTCCCTTACGTCCGTACGAACCTCCATAATCGTCTTCTTCAGACGCCCAAACGGCAGTTTCCAATTGCGCCAGGCTGCTTGTTCCTCATAGACAACATCCTCTGAGGTGCCAAATGGATTTTTACCATATCCACTGACTTGCAGCGCACGGTTGCCAATCACGGCATACCACTTTGTTTTCTTCTCGCCGGTATATACCTTTACCTCCTGAGTCAAAGGAGATGCCACATTATATTCATACCATACAAGGCCCCGGACTTTGCCCTTTGCGACTACCGATTGTGTATACTCGCCCCCTCCGATCGTTCCGGAAATAAGGGTTTGTCCTTTACGCACCTTCATATTTTTCTTGRCGACAGGCCGCCCTTTCTCGGTATATATCTCCGTGATCACAGCATCATCAGAAGCTATAAGATGACGTGGACTTTCCAGCTCTGGCTTATCCGGCTCTGTTGCTTCAACGACTTGAATGATGATCCTTGTCCCTTTTTTCTCCACACCAACCCACGTGGCTCCTGGAAGGTCAGTGACCAGTTCCTTGGATAAAACATCTTTATTCTTTAACTTGAATGACCACTGCATGGGGAATATTCCCTCTTGCTTGGCCGCAGCCAGGATTTGCTCCTCCGTCAGCTTGACGTTCCCCTTCACTTCGATTGACCAGACAAGCGAGGACAATAAATAAATGCCGATGAAAAAAACGCCTAGTCCAATAGCAAAAAACTTTCTCTTCTCCACCCGGATGAGCCAAAAAGGCATCCCATGTCTTTTCGTTACATGTACGCGGCAGCCTGTCTCCTTCAAGAACGGACGAAGACGAAAAAAATCTCCAACGGACAGTTCAAATTCCAGCTTCCCGTCGCTTGTCCACCTTATGGAAGACAACTCGAGCCCCCCCTCGAGAGCCCGATTGACAAGCCTTTCAGGTTGTCCATCCCTGATATGCACCGTAACAACACCGCGCACCCACTGCAGCCATTGACCAGCCATGCTTATCCCTCCTGATCCCTTACTTCAATACTTTTAATCTGACCTTCTATGAACACTTCTTCCGTCCAAATTGTCCGTATAACAAGCGAGGTTCCGGTAACCTCGAGCTCGCCTTTGCTGAGTGCAAGTCTAAGCTTCTCGCTCGAGAAATGAAGAACACCTCGGTGGTTCTCGATATAAAGCTGGCGGTCGCCAATCATGGTCATCCGGGGCAGATCATAGACAACATCCTGCGGCAAATCCAATATATCGGCAGTCCATTTGCGTAATTTTCGGTTTATACGGCCCATATCTGATCCATTGTCCCCCTCCGCCGCGCGAGTGCACATTATCGTACTGTACCAAAATATGCTTGAGCGGAGTGAATTATGAGATAAACGATTCCATCCTTTATGGATAAAAATAGAAAACGACTGGCTCATGATGTTTAAGCATCATAAGCCAGTCGTTAATTGTTTTCGCACGGCGGATAAAGTGTGCTTTTTTATTTGCCAAATGGTCGTTTAGAACGCGGAGGCCCTAAAATCTCAGCCCATACAACTGCTTTACGCATCTCCTCAACCTTCGGAGACAACGTAACAGCCTCCTTTGGGCTCTCAGGGAGTGGAGCTATGACATCCGACCTGGAATAAGCCATACGAGCGCGAGGCGGCTCTGGGCGGCGTGCAGGCGCTTGAGGGGATCGCTCATAAGACGCGATCACTTCAGGCTGCGACGGCTCGGAAGGAGGTCTTGCAACGACCGGCCTTGCAGGCTCTACGCTCTTTTCTTCCTCTTCCTCCCAATTCGTTTCGTGCCGGGATTCCCGATTTGGATCGTTTCCACCACCAAAGCTTGGCATACGGTTCGTGCGCCCTTTGGATCGGTTACGGCCAAACATCGAGTAGAGAACTCCGCCTACAACGATGACCCAATAAATATTATCTAGAAGAAAACTGATTACATTCACACCTGCACCTCCATCAAGCGACGCGGCAAGGCGCCTTAGTTGTCTTTATCAGCAGGAGTGTCCGGCTTGCCAATTGTGTTACGCATTTGAGTATCGGCTTCAATATTTTTAAGGTTCATATAATCCATAACGCCAATTTTACCGGATTTAAGAGCATCTGCCATCGCAAGTGGTACTTGCGATTCGGATTCTACAACCTTCGCGCGCATCTCAACGACGCGGGCTTTCATCTCTTGCTCGTGTGCAACCGCCATTGCGCGACGCTCTTCGGCTTTCGCTTGGGCGATACGTTTATCAGCCTCTGCTTGCTCGGTTTGCAGTTGCGCACCAATGTTTTTGCCTACATCGACGTCCGCAATATCGATCGATAAGATTTCAAATGCAGTACCCGCGTCTAAACCTTTGCCAAGAACGGTACGTGAGATCATATCAGGATTCTCAAGCACATCTTTATGAGAATCCGAAGAACCTACGGTTGTAACAATACCTTCGCCTACACGAGCGATAATCGTTTCTTCACCAGCACCGCCGACGAGGCGTTCAATATTCGCACGAACCGTTACACGCGCCTTAACTTTCACTTCAATCCCATTTTTTGCTACTGCCGCTACGATAGGTGTCTCAATCACTCGCGGGTTAACGCTCATTTGTACCGCTAGCAGAACGTCACGGCCAGCTAGATCAATCGCTGCTGCACGTTCAAAGACGAGCGGAATGTTCGCACGTTGCGCTGCAATCAGAGCATTAACAACACGGTCAACGTTACCGCCAGCCAGGAAATGGCTCTCAAGCTGATTAATCGTAAGTCCAAGTCCAGCCTTCGTTGCTTTAATCAACGGGTTCACGATCCTGCTAGGCACTACGCGGCGAAGACGCATAGCAACGAGTGTGATAATGCCGATTCTTACGCCCGAGGCAAGGGCCGAGATCCACAGCATAATCGGGAAAAAGCTTAAAAATACGGAGAGAACAATAATCGCAACCACTACAATAATTAAGACGGATACAATCGGATCCATTTGGTATAACCCTCCATGTCATTTTTTTCTTATTATCCTATACTACTTCTCTTACGACAACCCAGGTCCCTTCGGTCTTAATGACCTTCACTGTCTTGCCTGAGGCAACAAATTCCCCAGAGGTGACGACATCAATTCGGTTCTCCCCGATCAGGATCGTTCCTGCTGGACGAAGCGGCGTAATAGCTACACCTTCCTTACCGAGAAGTTCATCCTTTGTTTCCGCGGACAGATAGCCCTTATCCGTTGTCAGCTTCTCGCGCAAAATAAATTTGTTCCAGATCCCTCTGTCTTTATATTTGCGAACGACGAAGTACAAGATGACCGCAGCTACTACCAAAGCAATGACCAGCGAGACAAAAGCTGTAAGCGGGCTGGAAGCCGCGGTCAGAACGCCTGCAACTAGCGAAACACTGCCAATGATGCCAAGTACACCCCAGCTTGGTACAAACAGCTCTATGACCAATAGGGCTATACCTATCACGAATAGTACAACAGACTCCATTCCTGCAAATCCGGCTACATAATGACCAAAGAAATATAAGCCAAAAGATACAATCCCGACAAGTCCCGGAATGCCAAAGCCTGGAACAAACAGCTCAATGGCAATACCTGCAATACCTAATGTGAAGAGTACCGTCATAACTAGAGGATTCACCAGCCATGTTGCAATCTTCTCAGCTACGGAAGGCTTTAGATCAATGCGCTCCCGGTTATCGAGACCAAGCCATTTGATCGTCTCTTCAACCGATTGCGCTTTGTGCTCCGCATAGCCTACCTTTACCGCCTCATCTGCGGTTAAAGTGAGAATCTGTCCAGCTTGCTTGGTCTGACTAATCTCTGGCATAGATAACACAAAGCTCTGATCAACCATCGCAGCTGCAATATCTGGATTACGCCCATTCAGCTCGGCTGCATCCCTCATCGTTTTCACCCAGAAGGAAATCACCTTTGGACTATCAATGAGTTTCCCTGAACCATCAACAACTGCTGCAGCACCAATTGTACTTTGTGGTTCCATCACAATATTTTGCGCATTAAGCGCAATATACGTGCCTGCCGATACGGCTTTTCCTTCAACGAAAGCGGTTGTCGGAATTTGGCTCTTGCGGATTAGCTCTCCGATTTCCTCGGCACTTGTCACTTCTCCGCCAAATGTATTAATGACAAGCACGACTCTTTCTGCTTTAGCCTCTGCCGCTTCTTTATACGCCCTTTCCAAAAAGGACTTGAGTCCTGACTCAACCGACTGCTTAACCGGCACGACGTATACGGCGGGACCGATGCTTCCCGCTTCAGCGCCTTGCACAGCCTTGCCCCCTGACAGCAGCCCTCCAACGGTCGCAAGCAGCAGTGAGACGAGCATCAGAAGCGGCCAAATGACAGCCGATCTATGCCAACGTTTCGTTTGCAAAGTGTCGCTCCTCCTTTTCAATCAGTAACCGTTTATACGCTTATATGTACATTATGTTTCAAAATTGTCACAACTACGTGAAAATAGCTTAGCGACTCTTAACGTGAAAGTCTAGTTAAAGCAAAAACACCCCTGTTAAGGGGTGTTTCCGTCCGAACATATAGTTATTGCAGAAATTGTTGTACATATTGATTTACTAGTTTACCATCAGCGCGCCCTTTTGTTTTTGGCAAAAGCGCACCCATGACTTTTCCCATCTCGGCTTTAGAAGAAGCACCGAGTTCCTGGATGGTCTGCGTTACAATCGCTTTAATCTCTTCTTCGGTCAGCTGAACGGGAAGGTATTGACTAATAATTTCAATTTCTGCTGAAAGATCTGTAACCAGATCATCTCTGCCGGCTTTGCTAAATTCTTGGAGGGAATCTTTACGTTGTTTGATCTCACGACTGAGTATATCTACCACTTCAGTATCCTCAAGAGGACGCTTCAAATCAATCTCCAAATTTTTAATTGCCGCACGAATCATACGAATCGTCGTCAACTTGAACTTGTCCTGATTCTTCATGGCTTGCTTCATATCGTCGGTCAATCTATCGCTCAGGTTCATTATGGAAGGATCCTCCTAAAACTTTCTCTTACGCGCAGCCTCAGACTTCTTCTTGCGCTTAACACTTGGCTTTTCATAATGCTTGCGTTTTTTCACCTCAGCCAAAACACCATCTTTAGCGATGGAACGTTTAAAGCGGCGAAGCGCAGCATCAATAGTTTCGTTTTTGCGAACTTTAGTTTCAGACACCAGTTTTCCCTCCCTCCGAAACAGACCGTCCAGAGCATTAAATAAACACGGTTTATCAAATTTCATTATAAGACAAAACAAAATGAAGTGTCAACTTACACTATTTCCTACTAACGCTCCAAGTTTCTCTCCACCTAATAAATGGATGTGTAAATGATATACGACCTGGCCGCCATCACTATTCACATTATTAATCAGCCGATAGCCTGACTCGGCAATTCCTTGCTGCTTAGCGATTTCTCGCGCTGCTGCGAACAATTCCGCGATAACCGAATCATCCTCTTCAGTTACATCGTTCATCGTAGGAATATGTTTTTTTGGAATAATCAATATATGTACAGGAGCCGCAGGCTGAATATCTTTGAATGCGATTACGTTCTCGGTTTCGTACACTTTACTCGAAGGAATGGAGCCCTCGATAATTTTGCAAAAAATGCAATCCAAATATGCCCCTCCCTTCATCCATACTATTCCATATTATAACCGATAACAGGTATGCTCGTCCAATCGGCGGACGCCAGTCAGAACGCAGCCGCGTTTGTGAGCCGGTACAGCATCCTTTTAATAAAATGGCAGCAGCGACAGGGCGAGTAAACCTGAGAGCGGCAGCACCTGACGATAGAACCGTCCTCTTGGATAATACGGATATGGGTACAGTCCAGGGTATGGTACAAAAGCTCTGGCATCCCAGCCAAGTGACCCGCTGCAAGGTACGGCCAAACAGATATATTTGTCATCCACATACTCAACAATCCCATCAATACACCAGCCGTCATGCGTTTGGGCAAGCACATACCGGTGCATATGCGCGGAACAATGATCTTGCAGCGACTGCTTCTGCTGCACGGCTATAGCTGCTTCTGCTGCAAGGGCTTGATTCTCCACCTTCGCCGGAGCAATTAGAGCAGGCTTGGAAGCGGCTGGTTTTACCTCTGATGACTTACCTTTTTCCTTCTTGCTTTTCTCCATCTTGTGAGCCTCCCGTCTGCTACTATCGTATGCAGGACTGGGCATTTGGCTACTGGGCTGGATATTTCATGCTAGAATGCTCGTTGATTGACTGCTCAAGCTGCTTCGCAATATCAAGCCACCCGATACCGGCCCCAATCTGGATAGAACCGCTGCGTGACTTGGCTGCCTCAAATTGAAACTGCTCCAAAATCGCCAGCTGCGACGCATAAACGTCCTTCAAAGATTTCAAATAGCCGGCTTCTGCTTCTGTAAGTGTTCCATCCTGCTCATTAATGTATTGGAGCGAATTAATGACATCAATGATATAGTCAAATACTTGATCGGAATCATACTTGCTCTCGTCAAAGCTGTGTGATTGCTGCAAAAACTCATTTACGCCTGAGGCATCCCGGATAACCGCGCCAGCATCAGTATCTTTACCATCAAGCAAAGCCCCGGCAATATCCAATACAGCCTGATAATAAGCGGATGCTTTAGTCGCTGACCCGATTATCGCTATACCTTTATCATACTTATTGTTTTGTTCCCCTTGCAGCGATTGCGAATACAAGAAAACATTACCGGTGAGACTAAATACAAGCAGCAGTAACGTGATCGGCAACGCATATGACCGTTTCTTCGATTGTTGTTCCTGTTCCATGAATGTCCATCCTTCCTGATCATTGAGCAATGCATATGTATGATACCTAAAAACTTTCCTGCTGGAAAGTTTTTAGGTATATGCTTCCGATGTAACTTTCTATAGAAAGTTTTAAGGCTTATGCTTCCGATGTAACTGTCTATAGAAAGTTTTAACTATAATCGAACCGCCTGTCCTCCATCAAAGAAAAAGACATGACTTTCGGCAATCGGCTTACCAATGACAGATTCAATGGCTTCCGCATACAGCTCGAGCTGGAATCTATGACGTTCAGCCGCCTGCTCCCACTGCTTCATATAGATGCGATCCGTTTTGTAATCTAGCAGTACAACCCCATCCGCGTCTTCGAACAAACAGTCAATAACGCCTTGAATGAGCACCGGTTCGCCAGCGGCGTCCGCAGAAAGACTCGGGTACACACGATGGGCCGGAAACATACAGCTGAATGGCACTTCCCTGCGAACCCAATCAGCGGCGACTAATCGCTGACCAATTGCCGTTTCGAAGAAAGAGGCAACAGCAGGCAAATCAATTGATTCCGCCTGCCTTGTAGTAAGCAGTCTTCGCGCGATCATATCGCTGAGCATCGTCTCCAGCTCAGCTACACTTACGACACCAGTAAGAGGGATATGCTGCATGAGCAAATGACTGACTGTTCCCTTCTCAGCAGCTGTTAATGCCGCTTCCTCCATGAATCGAGGTCGTCTTAAACGGAACGTGTAGCTTCCGCTTCCTGCATTCTTTGTGCTATCATCCTGCTCAGTAATGACTGCAGGTATCATAGGCTCCGCTTCCTCATAGATTTCTGAATGAAGACGTTTCATCTCGGTAACCGACGTTTTTGCAGCTACGACAGTTGACGCCTGATGGCTATACTGCCACTCCAATCGAATACGGAGCTCCTCGTCGACTTCCACTTGATCAAGCTGTGCTAATGACAGAACCCCTTGAAGCCGATCCTCTCGCTCTTGATCCCCATCTGTTGGCTGCTCTGTGCCTACAGCGACTTCGAGGCCCAACATTGACGCCTCAACAACACCAGCCCTCCATTGCAGCAAGCGTGATTCTTCCTCACCGGAGATAGAATCATCAGGCATTTGATTAAAGGAAGAAGCAGCAAGCGGGCCAAGCCAATCTAGGAAGGTTGAAGCCGTGCTAAGCCGGAAATCTGAAATATTCCCATTTGAATCCGTAGCCGATTGCCAGCGGCGAAGCTTGGCAGCAGCATCCGATACTGTGCCAATTAGGAACATTTTTTCCTTAGGACGTGTTAAAGCAACATACAGGATCCGCATTTCTTCCGCGAGCATCTCCATCCGCATACGTCGACGAATGGCCAAGAATGGCAAGGCTGGATAACTGACCCGCTTCTGCGGATCAATAAATTTAGGACCAAACCCCAGCTGCTTATGCTTTAGAAAGGCACTTCGCAAATCCTGCTGATTGAAGTTCTTACCTAACCCTGCCACAAACACAACCGGGAATTCCAGACCTTTACTCTTATGAATGGACATGATGCGTACAACATTCTCCTGCTCACCAAGTGCCCTTGCTGTACCTAGGTCTCCACCGCTGTCTCTCATCCGCTCAACAAACCGCAGGAACCGGAATAAACCACGGAACGAAGTCGCCTCATATTGGCGAGCACGGTCATGTAAGGCCCTTAAGTTTGCCTGCCGCTGTATCCCTCCCGGAAGTCCACCGGCAAAATCATAATAACCCGTCTCCCGATAGATGCTCCAGATCAAATCTGCTAAGGAGCCTTGTCTCGCGTCATTCCGCCATCGGTCAAGCCGATCGAGGAACAGCGACAGCTTACGTCTTAGCTCCTCAGGAAGCAGCAGATCGCCAGCCGCCTGCAGCACGGCATCATAATAAGTGTCATGAATCGCACCAATTCGAATGAGTGCAAGTTCCTCGGCATTTAGCCCAAAGATTGGTGAACGAAGCGTGCCCGCTAGCGGAATATCTTGATACGGATTATCGATTACACGAAGCAGGGATAAGATCGTCTCCACCTCTGTTGCATCAAAATATCCGCTGCTGAGCTCTGCATACCCTGGAATGCCCGCAGCTTGAAGCTCTTCAATGATGACAGGCGACCACTGCTGGGTAGCACGCAGCAAGATAACGATATCACGCCATTCCATTGGACGACTTTCCCGCTTCTTGCCATCATACACCCGGAAGCCCTCATCAAGCAGCGTTCTAATTTGACGGGCAATGAGACGAGCCTCCAATTGTGCGGTTTGAAGCTCTTCGACTGATTCAGCTCCGCTTGATCCTTGCTCGGCATCCTCTTCGGAATCAGCTGACGTTTGATTCTCCTCAGATTCGGGAGAGCCTGCTTTATCAATAACCGCGAGCTCCACGGCAAATCGTCCAGCCTTCTCTGGCTCAGGATATGAGGCGCCGCATACAAGCTCAGCCCGCGTGTCATAATCCATCTCTGCAACGGATTCCCGCATAATGGTGCGGAACACGTCGTTAACTCCATCGACGACTTCAAGCCGGCTTCGGAAATTACGGGCAAGGTCAATGCGCAGGCCATTTCCGCCAGGTGCTCCGTAATTTTTATACTTACTCATAAACAAATTAGGCTCTGCAAGACGGAACCGGTAAATACTCTGCTTAACATCGCCTACCATAAAGCGATTACCTGCATTCGGATTCGCGATCAGAGATACAATAGCCTCTTGCACCATGTTCGTATCTTGATACTCATCGAGCAGGATCTCATCAAATTGTCGTTGATATTCAAGCGCAGCTGATGATGGAGCCGTTACTTCAGGCGTCGATTCCGGTGCCCGCAATATTCGCAGGCAATAATGTTCTAGATCGCCGAAATCAAGCAGCCCTTTAGCCCGTTTAGCTGCTTCATATCTTTGTCCGAACTCGATAACAAGCTCAGACAAAGCCCCCATCAGTGGTGAGAGCTCTTGCATCTCGTCAGCAAATTCCTCTGCAGAGCGGCCAAACAACTCATCAGCAAGCGAGCTGATCAGCTTTTTCGCGTTGTCGCGAAGCTCTTTGGCCTGTTCCTGCATAGTTTTATCATAATCATCGCCGCGCAAGGCCTTAAGCTTACCGAATTGAATCGATTGAAATGACTCAAACCACAGCTCCCAAGGGAGCATACGTACCGTCTCTGAGAGTCCATTCACGAGCCCTAGATCCTCTTCGAAGGTTGCAGCATAAGGGGCTGGGCCGGCAGGTTCTCTGGTCAACTGCATGGCTTGATTCAACAAGGAAGCTGCTCCTGACAATGCCATCTCAACATCAGACCGGAGACTTAGCACCCACGGGCTGCTGCGAAGCTCCTCCACATTGTTCACCGCAAAGCTCGCAGCTGTCTGTCGCAGCCAATGCTCAGGCCACGGATGGCTTTGAGCGAAGTCATATAGCTGCTGAACCAGTCTGTATAAGGGTTCATCTCCGCGTTCTCCGCCGTAACGGTCCGCTAGACGCAGGAATGCACCATCGTCACCAGCACCCTCATACTTCTCCTCGAACAATTGATCGAGCACGTCGATCCGCATCAGTTCGCTTTCCGTTTCGTTCGCAATCCGGAAGCCAGGATCAAGCCCAATCAATGGATAATACCGGCGAATGACGTCCAGGCAAAAAGAGTGAAGTGTCGTAATCGACGCCCGATTCATAAGCGCAAGTTGCCTCCGCAAATGCTCGGAATCCGGCTGCCGCTCGAGCTCCTTTTCCAGTGCGATCCTGATCCGGTCTTTCATCTCGGCTGCCGCGGCTTTCGTAAACGTAGCAACAAGCAGTCTGTCAACATCTGAGAAGGAAGAGATCTTCCGGATAATCCGTTCTACAAGAACAGCTGTCTTACCAGAACCAGCTGCTGCTGCGACCAGAACATCCGACCCTTCGGTTACAATCGCACGCCACTGGTCATCTGTCCAAGTACTGTTCTCCGGTTTTGCCGGCACATTAGTCGTTTCCATGAGTTATCTCCTCCTCTCCTTGCAGCTGCTGCCATATTTCTTCTTCAGAGAGCTTGCCAAGCTTCATATATTCATTGCCGTCAAACAACGGATCAAATTGGCATACCGGCTTATAATCGCAATATTGACATGGGGACTTGGTTCCGAGACGGTACGGTTCAATGGATACTTTCCCGCAGCCAATCTCTGAGCCAATCCGGCCAATTGTACGTCTAACCGAGCTTCGAAGGGTATCCCACTGTTCGTCTGTAACAACGGAAGAGCTGCTGTAAAATCCGCCGTCACGCTTAAGTGCAATGGGCAGGATTTCCGAATAACCGGATTCCAGCTGGTCGTCCATTAATCGTGCTGTCTCCGCCTCAGCAGTTATAAGACCACGTGTCTTGAACTTTTTCAACATTCTTGCATTTACTTCCGCTCCGGACAAACCGTTCGATACGGCAAGCATAGGATTATGAACATGGAAATAAAGCACACCAGCAGGCGATGCCGGCTTGCCTAGCCATTCTGAAGCATGAGTAACAAGCACATCCAAATAAGTGAGCATCTGCAACGACAGGCCAAATGCCACTTCTTCCAGCCTCAGCTGTGTGGAGCTGGACTTATAGTCGAGCACACGCAGCAATAGCCCTTCCTCCGTCTCAGCCGCATCTACGCGGTCAATCCTTCCGATAATCTCCATCGTCCCGCCATTATTAAGTGGAATGATAAGCGAAGGGAGCGTTCCATCCGGACCAAAATCAACCTCCAGCCCAACAGGCTGGAACTGTGCTCTGCGTGAATGCTCACTTAAGATTACGGCTGCTTGTGCAACAATCTCCTTCAGCTTGCGGGCGATATATTGAAATCTGCCGCTGCTGAGCAAAATTTGCGATTGCAGTCTTGGAGCAAGCTCATCAACAGTTTTGGCTGCCGCTTCACGTATCTGTCCTTCCGGCATCGAGCCCCAGCGTTGACCAAGACCTCCTGCCAAGCGGCTGAGTGCCGCGTGGAACAGTTGGCCGACATCCGGCGCTTCAAGCCGGTACATCTGCCGTTCCCGAAGACGCAGGCCATGGATTGCAAAATGTTGAAAAGGACAAGAAACGAACCGCTCCATACGAGATACACTTGCCCTGAGTCTAGTGCCATACAGCTGTTCCGCCGTTGCCAACGTGAGCTCCTGCTCTTGGTTCGAGTAGCTGAGGGATGCATTAAGCAGTTGAAGCTTATCCTGCCATTCGGGACGTATGGCATACCAGTTGTACATATCCCACCAGAAAGGCGCAATGTCCGCTCCTTGCCGCCAAGCCCGTAGTTCGGTAATCAAATAGGCCAGCGTCCGCTGTGGATGTTCTATATAGGAGCGCTGCTCATCTTCTTCCATTCCAGGAGAAGGCTCACCAGCGGCTTGATAGACAGGGATGCCAGGGAACAGCTGCTTAACCTGCCGAATCACTTCGGAAGGCAGAAGGCTTTTGCCTTCTTCGTCTGCCTGCGCCCAGCTGATCCACAGATGAGCGCTTGGTGTGGTTAAAGCATTATAAATCAAGAAACGTTCATCCAAGAGGCGTCGTCGGACGCCAGGAGCCATAACAAGCCCTTCATCAGCCAGCCGCTCCCGTTCCTGCTCGGTCAGCACACCGTCCTCTTGAATACGCATCGGCATCACACCGTCATTAGCACCAAGCACATAACAAATCTTCACATCCCCAGAACGAGTCCGGTCCATACTGCCGATCAACGCCTGATCTAGGGCAGGTGGAACTGCCGCCAGCTTCAAATTCTCAAGGCCTGTCTCTATCATGCCAGCGAACAGCTCAGGCGGCATCTCCTCATCACCAACCATCTCAACGAGCTGGTCGAGCAGCTGCATCACGCCATCCCATAGCTGACGATGGGCCCTAGCACGCTGTGTGCGCCCTGCAGCGCTGTCCTCACGGCTCCAGCGCTCCAAACGATCAGCTGCATCAGAGTGGTCTAGCAGACGATACAGCGCTTCGCACATGGCCTTTACGTTTGGTGCTTTTTTCAAAGCCTGTTCAAATCGACGAAGCGGAGGCACGATAGCCTCTCTAGCAGCCAGCACAGCATTAAACTCGCGTTTAGCTTTGGCGCTTGGCTCTGCTGCCGTCTCAGGTTCATCTTCCAGTGATTGCTGCATTAACGGCTGCCACCTGGAGCGGTCAAGCCATTTCCAGCCGTCTACACCCGCGGCAAGAACGTAATTCTCCAGCCGGTCGAACAGCTCTCTGGACATGCTCCCATCAATCGGGAATAACAGCTCTGTCTTAATACAGCGGAAAACAGCCTCATAATGCCAGCCATGAAGCACAGTCTCCAGCGCCGAACGAATAAATTCGACGAGCGGATGATGAACGGTATTGTTCTTTTGGTCAAGGAAATAAGGAATTTGATAGTCATCAAATATCGTTTGAATATAATCTGTATAGTCTGTCGCATTACGCACCATAACGGCCATATCGCGCCAACGCAGTCCATCCTCTCGTGCTCTTCGCACCATATCCCTAGCGGCTGCTTCAACTTCCGCTCTCCGGTTCGCAGATGCATGAAGAGATACTCCGCATGCGGGATTCTGTGCGGCAAGAAGCTTCTTATCCGGCAGAAGCATCGGCGTCCTGCCTCCATAATGCTTTTCCAAATGCGCCAGCATTGGACTACTTCCAAATCTAGACGGCACTCCTTCACTAAGAACAACCGTCTCCTGTACCGTTATGCCTGCCTGCGCTGCCAAAGCCAGCAGCTTCCCATATGTTTCGGCCGTAGGATGGAACAGTTCCAGCTCATGCGGCACTTCACCCTCATCGTAAGGACGGTCTAGTGTCAGAGCTACAGTTACCTCGGCAGATGAAGCAATCAACACTCCTAGTGCTTCATACTCCTTAGGTGTAAAGCCATGGAACCCGTCAATCCACAGCTCTGCGCCTCGCATTGCTGGAGCGGAAGCGTAACTTGCGGTCAACTGCGTCAAATAGTCTTCGGAGTCAATATATAACCCGCTGAGCTCCAGCTCTAATTTGTCATAGACAAGGCGCAGGTCATGCAGCTTGCGATTGAGAAGTGAAGCCCCCTCTACCGAAGCTGTCTTTATTTTTAATAATTCTGCATCAATGCCGTAGCGTTTCCACTCTGTGAGCAATTCTCCAAGCCGTTCAATAAAGCCCGGCTGCCCTGCACCATTCTGGAACAATTCCAGCTGCTTGCCTAGGCGGTGAATGATCTTAAACAGCATCATATGCTTGCCGTTATCGCTGATCGGTATTAGCGCAGTGCCGCCTGTCTCCTGCATCACACGAAAGGCTAGACGCCGGAAGCTCAGAGCTTGAGCGCGTATAGTTCCGCAAAGTTCGGTTCCTTTCAGCAAGGCGTACTCTGTCTGGAAAGTAGCTTGCTCCGGCACGAGCATAATAAGCGGCGCTCCATCCGGTTCACGCTGCAGTTTTGCCCGAATGGCATCCAGGCAAAATGTGGTTTTCCCCGTTCCTGAACGGCCTAACACAAATCGAAGCCCCATCCCCAGACCTTCCTTTCCGATTCCATCTCATAATCTATTATTCTACCATATCGGCAGTTCTTTTTCATTCAAACGACAAACGTATGTTCTGGAAGTTATGCTAACTTTTTATAAAAAGCCATTGCATTCCCTTAAATACCGAGTATAATACTAGGTAATAAACGCAAGGGGATTGGAGGGGCGGCCATGATCTCGAATCAGACGATTGCCCGGCAATGGATAAATGATTATTTGGATTTGTACAATTACGCCAAACAGATCGGAGATATCGAGTGGCAGCAGCAGTTAATCCGCATACTCGCCCGATCCGAAGAAGAATCCCATCAACTTGCACTAACTAGAAAAGCTTCTGAGTTATGGCAGCAGTTCGATATCATTAATAAGAAAATGATGGATCTCTATCATCAGTTAAGAACTTCGGATGACTCCTCCAAATTGAGAACTTTACAGGAAGAAGTCTGGGTGCTCAGGCTAAAGCGTGTCGAACTTAGCAGACGATTTAAAGAAACGATGTAAGCCTATAAAAATAAAAAATCCCGCATGCGGTTAGCCGCTCTGCCGGATAATGGGTTGGTTAGACATACAGTTATCTGCTTTGTCCGTTATGAAACCTCGCTAAAGTGCAGTCGACTGCCTCTCAGCGTTACATTCTTATTATACACATCAAAAATGCATATTCAAATGTATATTTATTGAACTAAATCGCCGTTTGTTTCATTTCACGCATCATGCCCATCATTGATGTCAGCATCTCATCACATTCCTGCATTTTCATCATCATGCTGTCCATTTCCATCCCCATATCCATCATATCCATACGATTCATCTCGTTCATTTGATCCATCATCATCTTCATATTGTTCATCTTGCACATCATTTCCTCCATACACATAGCCATCATCATTTTCATGCTCATCATCTCCATCATCCCATCTCCTTTTTAATATCATTTTTTTGTTGAAGCCCATTAAATAGAATAACTTATCTCCCCTACTCCTACAACCATTATTTTCCAAGATAAATATCATATCCTGTCGAATCGATAAAAAAAGCCGCATGGATCTCATCAGGATCCATGCGGCTTGTTTGGGCTATATTTACTTACTCCGAACCTCGAACACTGCAAACTTCAAATAGTGGCCCTCTTGTACGCCAAGAAGCTGCGGATGATCTTTGCCTGCCGCCCGCCATTCAACGAGTCGCAGCAGCTTGCCTGCATCGGAAGCCGCCTCCTGGATGGTCTCCAGGAACAGGTCAGGGCGCATATGGTACGAGCAGCTTGCCGTCACCAGATAACCGCCTTCATTAACCAGCTTCATCCCGTGCAAGTTAATATCCTTATAACCACGGCATGCTCCTGCGACTGCGCTTTTCGTCTTTGCGAAAGCAGGAGGATCTAGAATAACAACATCCCAAGTACGTCCATTGCCGCTGATTGGCTTTGAAGTATCCGTACCGGCACGGCTGCGCTCTGTTCTTTCCTCCGCGCCTTTAACCTGCGAACGTAAGTATTCGAATGCATCTGCTACAACAAATTCGACCCGATCCGTAAAGCCATTACGCTCAACGTTGCGGCGCGCTGTATCGATGGCATGCTCAGACACATCTAGGCAGGTTACTTTCTTTGCCCCATATTTGCAGGCATGAAGCGTAAAGCTGCCCGTATGAGCAAAGCATTCAAGTACGGTTGCACCATCCCAGTAGGGGAATGTTACTTCTTTACCGTTCGAATTCACAGGAACAAGCCGCTCGCAAGAACCATCTCCTGCCTCACGGCTCTCCAATTGAATGCCGCTTCGACCTCCCCACCCCTTCATTAGAGGTGCAATGGAAGCGCGGTTCTCGCGCTGGTCATAGAAGTAGCCGGTTTTTTGCCCTTCCACGATATCAACTTCCAGCTTTAAGCCATTCTCTTCGATCTCGAGGATACGAGGGCACTCCCCGTACATGACGCCTGTTCGAAGTTCCAGTCCCTCAAGCTGTCTAACGCCGACATCACTTCGTTCGTAGATCCCCTTCGGCTGGAATACATCAACCAATGCCTGGATAAGCACTTCACGCCTGATGTCCATGCCAAGCGTAACGATCTGCACAACCAGAACATCATCGAACCGATCAACAACAAGTCCTGGGAGAAAATCAGCCTCGCCATATACCAGTCTGCAGTCACGATCCGGTACAAACCGGCTGCGATGAGCCTCACATGCTCTTAGACGATCACGGAAAAAGTCAACATCCATTTCGCCCAATGGCTGGTAGGAAACGACACGTACCATAATTTGTGATTTCGGATTGTAATAACCTGTCGCCAAATACCGGCCGTTATGACCAACCACATCAACAAGCTGTCCTGGCTCCGCTTCACCTTCCAACCTGTCAATTTCACTCGCATAAATCCATGGTTGGCCTGCTTCGAGACGCTTCTTACGGCCTTTCTGCAGCCATACTTTTGCTTTGCTCACTTCGTTAATCTTCCTCTCTATTCTTAAGCGCGGTTGATTCTGCCTTACTTCCTCTAGTCCATGCTTGTCATGCTTGTCTTATGGCACGCATATGTATCAATCGATAACGATGATAAAGGAGAACATACTATGCTTCAAACCATTTTACTGCCTATGGCCATCGGCTTCACTATTTTTATTAGCGGTATGAAGCTGATGGAGCTGGCCTTACATCGATTAGCCGGCCCATATCTCAATCATATCCTGCATCGCTCGACTGCCACTCCTATACATGGCCTTGCTGTGGGGACAGCCACAACGGCGTTCCTGCAGAGCAGTACTGCTGTCACCGTCATTGCAATTGGGCTTGTCAATGCAGGTTTATTAACGTTTCCGCGTACACTAGGCATCATACTTGGAAGCAATATCGGCACTTGTCTAACAACCGAATTGATTGGCCTCAGCTTGAACAAGCTGGCCACTCCCTTACTTCTCGTATCCTTAACCGGCTGGCTAATAACCGTATTGCTTCATGAGCTGAGATTATGGCCGAGAATGCGGTCGGTCCGCATTCTCGAGACCATCCGCTCATCTGCCGTTGCTTTAGGGGGATTTAGCCTGCTGCTCGCTGGCATGGCAATCATGCAAGCCATAGGACCAGCCGTTCAGGAGAGCTCCTTATTCAGCTGGTTCCTGGACAAATCAGCCGAGAGCCTTTGGTGGGGACTTGCAGCAGGCGCTGTGCTGACAGCAGTCGTCCACAGCAGTGCAGCCGTTATCGGAATCATCATGGGCTTCGCATCGATTGGAGCCATGCCGCTGGAAATAGGCGTCGCGGTTGTACTTGGCGCGAACATCGGGACTTGCGCAACCGCACTCATCGCTTCCTTCAGCGGTTCGAAATCTGGTCAATATGTGGCTTGGTCCCATACCATTCTGAATGCGGGAGGCGCTTTATTATTTATGCCTTTTCTAGGAGAGCTAGCTGCTGCTTCCGGCTGGTTCGCACAATCTCCTGCTAGTCAAATCGCACATGCGCAGACGATCTTCAATATTCTGAGCTCGCTGATTGCATTACCATTCTGTTATCTGCCAGCCTTCCGCAAACTGCCGGTCTAGTCGTATTTTACGCCAAGCAAACTAAGTGCCCCTGCCACAATCCGGTTATTATTCTCGTAACCGGATTGTTTTTGCCGCCTCCAAGCTTCAAGCGGGTCAAACCATTCCACGCCGCGAATCTCTTCAACCTGAGCCTGCAGTGAGCCGCCTACCGCCTCAACCAAATAATAATGGACCTCTTTGTCGACGGTTCCCTTATGCGGATCATGATACCGATACTTGATTTGATCAATCGGTTTGATAATAGCCCCGATCAATCCGGTTTCCTCGGCAATTTCACGAAGCGCGGTCTGTTCAACGGTTTCCCCGGGCTCCATCTTTCCTTTCGGGAGTGACACTTTGCCATAACGGTCTTGAATCAGCTGGATTTGCAAGAGCCCGGCTTCGTTCCGACGATAGACCACGCCTCCTGCCGAAATTTCAACCATTTCCGTTTCCCCCTTGCCTGCTTGACATTTGCATGCAACAACGAGGATTTCCCGCTGTTCCAATCTTACAGAAATGGGCGGGAAACCCTCGTGCGTATTTTTCTATTCCTAAGCTCTCATCGCTTCTGCAGGTACGTCATCAAGAACACGTACGAGCTGAGCGCGGCATTCATTAACGCCAGCTTCCGTAATTTTCACTCGGCAAAGCTTGCCAACAAGCGCCTCAGTACCTTCGAAAATGACTTGAATGTAGTTATCTGAATAACCCATGACAAGACCAGTGCCTGGAGCACCTTTATAATCACGTTCCGGAATCACGTCAAGCACGGCTCCTACATATTGCTCAGCATAAGCCAGCTGCATCTTCTCAGATAGGTCAATCAGCTTATGAACACGTTCGTTCTTCACTTCTTCGTCTACTTGATCTTCCATACGTGCTGCAGGAGTACCAGTGCGCTTCGAATAAGGGAAGACGTGCATTTCAGAGAAACCGACTTCTTGCATAAACTTATAACCGTTCTCGAACATTTCATCAGTCTCACCAGGGAAACCAACAATCACATCCGTAGTAATCGCTACGCCAGGCATAGCTTCACGAATACGGTTCAGCTTGCCTGCAAATTCTTCTGTCGTATATTTACGGCGCATCCGCTTGAGCACCGAAGTATCTCCCGCTTGAAGTGGAATGTGCAGATGACGGCACATTTTCTCCGAACGCTTCAGAACGTCAATCATAGCATCGTCGATCTGGCTAGCTTCGATTGAACTGATCCGAATTCGTTCAAGACCTTCGATTTTATCCAAATCCCATAGCAGATCAGTCAAACGATAATTTTCCATATCGTCGCCATAGCCGCCTGTATGAATGCCGGTCAGGACAATTTCCTTGTAGCCGGAAGCTACGAGCTGTTTCGCTTGCTCCAGAACACTCTTCGAATCACGGCTGCGCGATAGTCCACGCGACCATGGAATAATACAGAACGTACAGAAGTTGTTACAGCCCTCTTGAATCTTCAGAAAAGCACGAGTACGTTCATTAAAGTCCGGCACATCAAGCTCCTCGAATTCACGAGTCTTCATAATGTTCCGAACAGCGTTGACCGGTTGACGATCATCATGAATTTGATTCACAAATGTCATGATCTTCTCGCGATCCTGTGTACCAATAACAAGGTCGACACCTGGAATCGCCATAATTTCCGCTGGAGAAGTTTGGGCGTAGCAGCCCGTTACCGCGATAACTGCATCTGGATTCCGGCGTACCGCGCGGCGAATAATTTGACGGCTCTTTTTATCGCCAGTATTCGTAACCGTACATGTATTAATCAGATACACATCTGCCGTTGACTCAAAGTCAACCTGCTCATATCCTTCATTCTTGAACAGCTGCCAAATCGCTTCTGTGTCGTAAAAGTTAACTTTGCATCCCAAGGTGTAAAATGCAACCGATGGCATAAATTTCTTACGCTCCTCCCATTTCTCCGGCTTCGTACATGAGGCATGTCAGCCCTACGATGCCTGCGGTTTCTGTCCGTAATATACGCCTGCCTAGGCCAACAATTACAGCTCCCGCCGCTTCCGCTTCATCAGCCTCACGTTCCGTAAAGCCGCCTTCGGGCCCAACGATGAGCAGCATCTTGGGCTCGGCAGCCTTATCGCCTGCCTGCTTTTTCCAATTAAGCACAGCATCTCTTATGCCCTTGCCTGCTGCTGCATCGCCTTCCCGTTCATAACAAAATAACGCTAAATCAAAAGTTGGTATAGCTTCCTTCAGCTCACGCCAGTTGCGCACTGGTTCGATCACTGGAACACGGCAACGATGTGACTGCTCCGCTGCTTCCTTCGCAATCTTACTCCAGCGCTCCAGGCGCTTCGCTTCCTTCTTACCGTCGTATTGAACGATCATTCGCTCCGACTGAAACGGCGCAAACGAATAAGCGCCAATCTCCGTCCCTTTCTGAATAACCAGTTCCATCTTATCGCCCTTCGGTAAGCTTTGCGCGATTGTAACGGACCAATTAGACTCAGAGTCCATTGGGAGCTCCTCCACAATGTCGGCAACAACTTCCGAAGAATCAGCCTCTCGTACTGCAGCAAGGACAACACGGGATTGGCCGTCACTGGCAATAAATTTCTCTTCCGGCTTCATCCGCATGACGCGGACGGCATGGAAGGCATCTTCCCCTATTAAACGCACGCTAGAGCCGTCAAACTGCTCCGCTGCTACAAAATATCGCTGCATTGCGTCAGTCTAACCATCCTTCATATTAGCATGTTTCCGCTCCAAAAATCTATGAGAGCGGCTTAAAACAACGGCTGGAATAATTTAAAAAAGAAATTGTAGAGCGGTTCCCATAAGCCAAGGATCGGATCAAGCGTAACACGGCGAAGCGGCGGAATGAACACAAGCAGTAGGAAGATATACATGCCCCACTGCATGTTCTGATCCATCTTGATTCTCGCTTCCCGCGGAAGAAGATCCTGAATAATCCTGTAGCCGTCGAGTGGCGGCAACGGGATCAAGTTAAAGATGAACAAGATGAAATTAAGGAAAATAAAATAAAAGAAAAAATGCTGAAGCGCTAAGTCAACCCCGTTGGATCCCGCATACATCAAGCCTGTTGCGTCCAATATGTATGTGAGTAAAACACCAAGGATACCAAGCAGCAAGTTACTAATCGGCCCTAAAGCCGATACGATAACTCCCATCAGACGCGGCTTCTTGAAATTATTAGAATTCACGAGCACAGGCTTCGCCCAACCGAAGCCTGCGATCAGAATAAGGATAGCGCCAAGCACATCAATATGTACACGTGGATTAAGTGTAACCCGACCCATATCATAGGCGGTCCTGTCACCAAATTTGTACGCGCTGTATGCATGAGCGAACTCATGCACGGTGAAGGAGATAATTAGCACCAGCGCCACAAATGGCAAATCTTCAACCGGATAAGCTAAGAAACTATCCCAGTTCATTCATTCACCTGCGGCTTTCTCGCCACGAATGCAATCCAGTCCTGGTCGCGGCGTTTATCAATAACCTCAAAGCCTGAACGGATAAGACCATCCTCAACATCGGTTTCCTTGTTCTTGAAAATACCAGATGCTATGTAAATACCGTTTGGTTTCAGTGCTGCAAACACATCATCAATGAAGAGCAAAATAATTTCTGCCAAAATGTTCGCTACAACCAGATCTACCGGTAAAGTAACCGAAGTACTGCGAGCATCCCGCTCATTTACAGCATGGACAACTTTTCCTCCAAGCACACCAAGCAGATCGCTTTCCACCACTTCAATATCATCCTGCAAGCCATTTAATCTTACGTTTTCCGTTGCACTTGATACAGCAATCGGATCCAGATCAAGCGCGAGTACTCGGCGTGCTCCTAGCTTCATAGCCCCAATGGCAAGAATTCCTGAGCCCGTTCCAACGTCAATAATCTCTTCATCGCCCTTAATTACCGATTCTAGCGTCTGCAGACAAAGCGACGTCGTTGGATGTGTACCAGTACCAAATGCCATACCAGGGTCCAGCTCTATGATGTTCTCGCCTTCAGCAGGCTCGTATTCTTCCCATGTCGGCTTAATCGTTAAACGTTCCGATACTCTAATTGGTTTGAAGTATTGCTTCCATGCTGTCGCCCAATCCTCTTCGTCAACAACTCTGGATGAAATCTCAAAGCTGCCAGGATCAATGCCAAACTCGCGAAGCTGTTCAATCCTAGGTACAACCACTGCTTTGAGAGCATCCATATCTACGCTTTCAAGGAAATAGCCTTTAATAACTGCCTGACCTTCCGGAATATCGTTAAGCGGCAATTCGTACCATTGACCTAGCGAAGTATCCCGCTCCTTATTCAGCGTGCCCGATTCTTCAATGGATACGCCGTCAGCATCCATTTCATGCAAAAAGTTTGAGATCATCTCGATCGCTTGCTCCGTTGTCGAGATCGTAATTTCATGCCATTTCATTATTGGTACCCCTCCTGAAAAGAATTAGCGCGTTCTTTGCGTTAATCCTTACTTCGTAAGCATAGTCTTAGAAAACTACCCTCTATTGTACACTATTCATCATTTATGCACAAAAAAGCGGCAAACAAAAATGCTTGTTTGCCGCTTCTCACATCAGCCAATCGTTTCAGTCTGTGAACGGCCGCCGATCTCCTCGATCATATGGACCGCCCGCTCCACTACATCTTCATCTACTGTAGCCGTCAAAAGGCCGTTTTCATATAATCCATTCACTTCAAAAGCACGTAAAGCTTGAAGCTTACGGAGCGCTTCCTGAGCTGCACCAGGCCCGCCGAAATTGGCTCTGATCTCAACCTGCTGAGTCATTTATATGCCCTGCTCATTTTCTTCACGAGCATCTGCAGCCGCAGCACGACTGGCAGCTTGTTTGTCAGCTTCATCTGCCAGCTCCTCCGAAAACTCAACATCTTCATTTTTCCCTATTGGCAAATCGCCGAAGTTTACTTTCTCCATATCTTCTTTTTGCTTGTTTGTCATTGTTAATCCAGCTCCTTAAGAGATCATGTCTATTACTTAAATAGCATGCAACTTAAGAAATGAATTTATTCATATGTAAACATAAAAAAAACGTCCGGGGCTATTCGCCGCGGAACGCTTTCTTCATTTTATCGAAAATGGATTCATGATGCTCGCTGTTCTCTGATGGAGCCTCGCCGCCAATTCCGCCAAACTCGCGAAGCAAATCTTTCTGAGCATCGGTCAGCTTAGTTGGAGTAACGATAGTTACTTTAACATGCTGGTCACCTTGACCGTAGCCCCGCAGCTTTGGCACACCTTTTCCTTTAAGTCGGAAATAAGTACCCGTCTGTGTACCCGCAGGAATCTTCAGCTTCACTTTCTCAGTCAGCGTTGGGATCTCAATCTCATCACCAAGTGCTGCCTGCACGAAAGTCAACGGAACTTCGCAATAAATATCATCATTCTCACGCTCGAAGAAATCATGCGCCTTCACGCGGATAACGATATAAAGATCGCCGGCAGGACCACCACGCAGGCCGCCTTCACCTTCGCCGGAGAGACGAATTTGTGCGCCGTCATCTACGCCAGCTGGAATACGAACATTGATTTTACGCTGTTTTTTCACTTTGCCAGCGCCATGACAAGTACCGCATTTTTCTTTGATTACTTTTCCGCTACCACCACAGTTCGAACAAGCGCGACGGTTGACCATACGGCCAAACGGCGTATTTTGGACAACCTCTTGCTGACCGGATCCACGACATACCGAACAAGTCTCCGGCTTCGTACCAGGCTTCGCGCCAGTGCCCACACAAGTATCGCAAGATTCCGTACGTGGAATCGTAATTTCCGTTTCTTTGCCAAATACGGCTTCCTTGAATTCAATCGTCATCGAATATTGCAAGTCATTGCCGCGCTGTGGTGCGTTAGGGTCGCGTCGGCCTCCGCCGCCACCGCCAAAGAACATATCAAAGATATCACCAAACCCGCCAAAATCACCATTGCCCGAGAATCCGCCAGCTCCGCCCATTCCCTGGTTCGGATCAACATGACCAAATTGGTCATATCTCGCGCGTTGTCCATCATCGCTCAGGACATCATAAGCTTCCTTCACTTCCTTGAACTTCGTCTCTGCGTCAGCTTCTTTATTGACGTCAGGGTGATACTTACGCGCTAATTGCCGATAGGCTTTTTTAATTTCATCGTCAGAAGCACTTTTGCTTAACCCAAGTACTTCATAATAATCGCGTTTATCTGCCAACTCATCTCACCTCCACCCATGTTTGATACAATTACAAACGAGAAGGTCAAAGACAGGAAGACCCTGTCTTTGACCTCTCCCATTACAAGTTAAGTCTTATTTCTTGTTTTCGTCAACCACTTCGTAGTCAGCGTCAACGACATTATCTTTACCACGAGCGCCAGTATCTGCTGCTTCAGCGCCTTCAGGAGCACCGCCCTGAGCCGCTTGCGCTTGCTCATAAAGCTTCACAGACAGCTGTTGAACGATTTCAGTCAGCTCTTCAGAAGCTTTCGTAATTTGCTCCAAATCATCTGTTGCAATTGCGCTTGTTACTTTCTCTTTGGCAGCATTTGCTTTTTCAATCTCGGAAGCATCTACTTTATCGCCAAGGTCTTTCAACGTTTTGTCAACGGAGTAGACAAGTTGGTCAGCGCTGTTTTTCGCTTCTACAAGCTCACGGCGTTTACGATCTTCTTCTGCGTTCAGCTCAGCATCCTTCATCATTTGTTCGATTTCAGCATCGCTCAAACCGCCTGAAGAAGTGATCGTAATTTTTTGGCTCTTGCCAGTGCCTTTATCGAGTGCCGATACGTTAACGATACCGTTAGCATCGATGTCAAAAGTAACTTCGATTTGCGGTACGCCGCGTGGTGCTAATGGAATATCATTCAGTTGGAAACGGCCCAGCGTTTTGTTGCCAGCAGCCATTTGACGCTCACCTTGCAGGACATGAATCTCAACGCCTGGTTGGTTATCTGCATATGTGGAATACACTTGCGATTTGCTTGTTGGGATCGTTGTATTGCGGTCGATCATCTTCGTGAAGACGCCGCCTGCAGTTTCGATACCAAGGGACAATGGAGTTACGTCGAGCAATACAACGTCTTTCACATCGCCAGTCAATACGCCAGCTTGAACGGCTGCACCAAGGGCAACCACTTCGTCAGGGTTAACGCCTTTGTGCGGCTCTTTGCCGATCAGCTTCTTAACCGCTTCTTGTACAGCAGGGATACGAGTCGAACCACCAACAAGAACAACCTTATCGATTTCACTTACGGACAGACCTGAGTCGCTCAGTGCTTGACGTGTAGGAGCAAGGGAACGCTCAACCAGTTGAGCCGAAATTTCTTCGAATTTCGCACGAGTCAGGTTCAGCTCCAAATGCTGTGGAACGCCGTCAGCCATAGTGATGAATGGCAGCGAAATTGTTGTAGTCAGAACGCCAGACAGTTCTTTTTTCGCCTTCTCAGCAGCATCTTTCAAACGCTGAACAGCAGCTTTGTCCTTGGAAAGGTCAACGCCTTGTTCTTTCTTGAATTCAGCTACGAGGTAGTCGATGATGACTTGGTCAAAGTCATCGCCGCCAAGCTTGTTGTCGCCGCTAGTTGCTTTAACTTCGAAGAAACCGTCACCTAGTTCAAGGATCGAGACGTCGAAAGTACCGCCGCCAAGGTCATAAACGAGGATTGTTTGATCTTCTGTTTTCTCAAGGCCGTATGCCAATGCTGCAGCTGTAGGCTCGTTGACGATACGAAGAACCTCCAGACCTGCGATTTTACCAGCATCTTTTGTTGCTTGGCGCTGGCTGTCGTTGAAGTAAGCTGGAACAGTGATAACCGCTTGTGTTACCGCTTGACCCAGGTAAGCTTCTGCGTCAGACTTCAGCTTTTGCAGGATAATAGCGGAAATTTCTTGAGCTGTATATTCTTTACCATCGATTACTTCTTTGTGGTTTGTACCCATATGACGTTTGATCGACATAACTGTACGGTCAGGGTTAGTGATTGCTTGGCGTTTTGCTGTTTCACCAACAATACGCTCGCCATCTTTCTTGAAACCAACAACAGAAGGTGTAGTACGGTTGCCTTCTGGATTCGGAATAACGACAGCTTCGCCGCCTTCCATTACTGCAACACAAGAGTTTGTAGTACCAAGGTCAATACCAATAACTTTACTCATTGTAAATTTCCTCCTTAATAGATCAATCTTATTTAAATTCCATGAAAGGAAAAATTATTAGCCGCTTACTTTAACCATTGCAGGACGCAGGACACGATCCTTCAGGATGTAGCCCTTTTGAACTTCCTCAACGACAATGCCTTCTTCATGCTCATCTGATTCCACTGTCATAATTGCTTGATGGAATTCAGGGTTAAACGCCTCACCAACAGCCTCCATTGCTTTGAGGCCTTCTTGCTGCAGCGTTTGCTCGAGTTGGCGGAAAATCATATCTACGCCTTTGGCAAGCGCATCAAAGTCTTGATTAGCGGTAGCCGCTGATACAGCACGTTCGAAGTTATCGACAACTGGAAGCAGTTGTCCGATTAGCTTCATGGAAGCGTATTGCGCAAGATCTTCTTTTTCCTTTTGCGTACGACGACGGAAATTATCGAAGTCCGCTTGTGCACGTAAGTATCTTTGTTGATTCTCCTCGGCCAGCTTTTCGAGCTCATCAAGGCGCGAATCTTCCTGCACTTCAACTTCTTGCTGCTCTTCCACTTGCTCGTCTATAACTTCATCGATTGTTTCGTTATGTTGTTGGTCATTACTCACCATATTCACCTCCTTAAAAGAATTGCAACACAACTGGCTGAGCCAGTCGTTCAATTCTTACTTCGTAAGCATAATCCTTAAAAGAATTGCAACACAACTGGCTGAGCCAGTCGTTCAATTCTTACTTCGTAAGCATTATTGCGAAGCATTTCTCAACTTAATGGCCAAATAGCAGCCATTTAAAACTACCCAAAGCGCAGATAAATCGTGCGCGTTTGCCTTTGCCGTTCATCTGGTGCTGCGCGCTGTGCGCGGGAGATAAGTGGTGATGCCTGAAGAGCGCCAGCGCTCGCCTTTGAAAACGGGAATATTCCGCAGGAATACATTCAAAATTCCCGTTTTCTACAGCGACGGAAGACAACACCACGTTCGTATGCGCCAAGCATACAGCACCAACTATAATGCAACAGCAAACCGACGCTATTTATAGAAGCGTCCCATGATCAAAGCCAAATCCTTACTAATAACATCAAGGAGGCTAATGACTTTCCCGTACTCCATACGAGTAGGACCAAGTATTCCAATGGTGCCAAGCGACTTTCCATCCAACTGGTACGTTGCCGTAATCAAACTGCAATTCGCGATCGCCTCTTGGTCATTTTCTGTTCCAATCCGCACTTGTATACCCGAAGGTGCCGCGGAAATCATTTTCATAACGGCAGGTGTTTGATCTAGCAAATCCAGGATCGTCTTCACTTTATCAACATCTTTGAACTCCGGCTGCGTTAGCATGTTCGTTGTTCCGCTAAGGAAGATCCGCTGCTCATCATCATTTGTCAGTGCACTGTCCAAAATACCAAGCACTTCTTCGCAATGATCAACATAACGCTCCAGCTCTTGCCCGACTTCTGCATATAGCTTTGACTTCAGACGAACAAGCGGAATGCCAATCAGCTTCGCATTCAGGATATTCACAATCTTCTCCATCTCATCCATTCGGATGCCGGGTGGAATTGTAATCGTCCGATTCTCAACATGACCAGTATTCGTCACAATAATCGCAACAGCGGACTTATCATCTAGAGGCACCAAATTAAAGTGTTTCAGTGAGTTGCTGAACATCTCCGGCCCAAGCAAGATTGACGTGTAATTTGTGAGATTGGACAAAATCATCGCTGCATGCTGGATGACTTGCTCCATCTGACTCATTTTCTCTGAGAAGAAGGAACGGGCTTGATTCATATCCGTATCATTAATTTCATTAAGCTTCACGAGATGATCAACATAATAACGATAACCTTTAGTGGATGGAATGCGTCCTGCCGACGTATGCGGCTGCTCGAGGAAACCAAGCTCCTCCAGATCGGCCATTTCATTACGAATGGTAGCAGGGCTGAAGCCAACGTCACCGCGCTTCGAAATGCTTCTAGAACCAACTGGTTCAGCAGAACGGATATAGTCGTCTACAATTGCATTCAGTATCATTCTTTGCCGTTCAGTCAACATTCGCATCCCTCCAATAGATTATCTGATCTTCTCGTTAGCACTCATTAGACCCGAGTGCTAATCATTAATACAAAAATACCAAACCACCTTGTTCATTGTCAAGTCGGTTCAGCATTTTCAGGCCTGTCTTCTAAGGATTAACATAATAAAAAGGCTAGGCATGCTGCCTAACCTTTGTCTATTCTATAATTTGACTAATCCTCATCGGGTTAGCTCAACATTTTCAATACAGCGATCTCGTCGCAAGCATGCTGCTTAGGACAGTTTACACAGTCTTTCCACACCTTCTCCGGAAAAATCTCCTTCTCCACAACGGTAAATCCGTTCCGCAGGAAGAAATTAACCGCATAAGTGAGCGCCATAACTTTCGGTATACCTTGCTCTCTTGCTTGTTCGATCAAAAAATCAACAAGCTTATTGCCGATCTTGAGACCTCTGTATCCCTCAGTCATGCCCAGCGAACGGATCTCAACCAAATCAGCCCCAAGTCGTAATAATGAGCCGCAGCCTACGACCTTGTCGCCAAGTTCCGCCACAACAAACGTATCCAGCTGGTACTTGAGCGTCTCCCGGGTGCGGGGCAGCATGATACCCTGTTCCGCATAGCCTTTAATGAGTTCATACAAAGTTTCCACATCTTCCGGTGCCGCTTTTCTGCAAACCACCGTTAATTGTTCCGTCGCCTCCATGCTGCAATCGCCTCCACCCGGTGCAAATTCATTCCATGTGAATAAATATACAGCATGTCGCATGTTTTCTCAAGATCTAATTTTCCGAATATTAGCCAGCAACTTCCTCTTCGAGTCCAATGAATGAACCAAATACGTCATTGCCAAATAGAACGCCCTTATCCGTCAA
The DNA here is from genome assembly GCF_052113225.1 of Paenibacillus sp. YAF4_2. Classification (NCBI taxonomy): domain Bacteria; kingdom Bacillati; phylum Bacillota; class Bacilli; order Caryophanales; family Paenibacillaceae; genus Paenibacillus; species Paenibacillus sp. YAF4_2. The sequence continues at coordinate 458,537 of NZ_JBFRCT010000002.1, read as the reverse complement.
TTTATATACGGTATCTCCAGCGTCTTCGATACGTTCAAGCAGACCATTCTTCACAAGTTTCTCAATAATGGAACCAAACTTATCTTCAAGTTTACGCCCTTCAAATTGAGCAGCATAATCGGAGGCACGAACACCTTTAAGCAGACGAAGCCCCACCATCATAAAGTCTTCCATCGCTTCGTATTCAGGCACAACGTTCTCTTCCAGCCGCGGCAGCTTTGTCTTTGTATAATCAATGTATGGCTGAACGCCCTTGACATTGACGTGACGTAGTCCACGTGCGTATCCATGCGCCCCTGCCCCAAGTCCGTAATACGGCTCATTACGCCAATAGGTCGAATTATGTCTGCTCTCATAACCTGGTCGTGCGAAGTTGCTGATCTCATAATGATTACGTCCTGCTTGCTTCAGACGGTCCATTAACAATGTATACATATTAAATTCCTCATCCTCTGGAGGCAAAGGCAATTCATCACGTTGATACAGCTTGTGGAACAACGTATTCTCCTCTACCTTGAGGCTGTACAGGGAATAATGCGGCAGGTCCAGCGCCAGCGCTTTGTTTACGCTATCCTCTAAGGTCTCAACCGTTTGGCCTGGCAATCCGAACATCAGGTCGATCGACAGATTTGTAAAGCCTGCTGCACGGGCATTCTCAAGACTCTTGTATACATCTTCCACACTATGAATTCGGCCAATCCGCTCAAGCAGAGCATTGTTAAACGACTGCACGCCAAAGCTGATCCGGTTCACACCACCAGCGAACATAGCCCCAAGCTTCTCAGGATCAGTTGTGCCCGGGTTAGCTTCCATCGTAAACTCCACATCATCAGCAAGTGGAAAATACTTTTTAACCGAAGCGAGGAAACGTTCCATCTGCGGTGGTGTCAGTACAGTGGGAGTACCTCCTCCAACAAAAACGGTATCGATTCTCTCCGGCGGCATTTGAGCAACGGTTAAGGCCATCTCTCTCTCAAGAGCTTCCAGATACTCATCAACCGGCTGTCCCTTTAATACATACGAAGTGAAATCGCAATAATGACATTTGTTCGTACAAAATGGGATATGAATATAAAGCGCCTTCGGCGCGTAATTAATCATCTTGAAATTTCCTCCTAAAAAGAATGATCACACAAAAGGCTGAATGATAGCCGTTTGTGGTTATTCTTACCTGGTAAGCAATCGCTATTTTACCTATCTAAAAAAATCGACAGGACTAAGGTGAGCAAGCTCTCCTTAGTCCTGTCATTCGTAATACGTGAGTTACGGCGATGGGGTAAAGGGTATCTCGTGGAAGAGCGAAGCGCCCGCCTTTGCCAGCCATTTGCTACTTCCGAATATGATTCAGGCAAATGGCTGGCAACAGCGGCTGTAACGAGATACCCTGTCCCCAATCTGCCGCACCTACTCACTATCTATAGAAACGACAGACTAAGGAGCAGCTCCCCTTAATCCTCGTCGATTTTCAGCACCGCCATGAAGGCCTCTTGAGGAACCTCTACGCTGCCGACCTGCTTCATCCGTTTCTTACCTTCCTTCTGCTTGTCCAGAAGTTTCCGTTTACGGCTGATGTCACCGCCATAACATTTGGCAAGAACGTTTTTACGCATAGCTTTAACCGTCTCACGAGCAATTACTTTCGTACCAATGGAAGCCTGTACAGGAACCTCGAACATTTGGCGTGGAATAAGCTCTTTCATCTTTTGACAGATAATCCGGCCGCGATGATAAGCACGGTCGCGGTGAACGATAACGGACAAGGCATCGACTTGCTCGTTGTTCAACATAATATCCATCTTCACTAGATTTGATCTGCGGTATCCAGACACCTCATAGTCAAACGATGCGTAACCTTTAGTGCTCGATTTCAGTTGATCGAAGAAGTCATATACGATCTCCGACAGAGGGACTTCATAAGTAAGCGTAACACGGTTCGTGTCCAGGTATTCCATATTGACGAACTCGCCACGTTTGCCTTGGCATAACTCCATAATCGCACCTACATAATCATTAGGTACAATAATCGCCGCTTTGACATATGGTTCTTCAACAAAGTCGAGCTTGCCCGCTTCTGGGTAATTGGACGGATTATCGATGGTAAGTACATCACCATTCGTGAGCGTTACACGATAAATTACGCTTGGCGCTGTCGTAATGAGCGGAATATTAAATTCACGTTCGATACGCTCCTGAATAATCTCCATATGCAAAAGACCAAGGAATCCACAACGGAAGCCGAAACCAAGCGCTGTAGAGGTCTCTGGCTCATAACGCAGCGATGCATCATTCAGCTCAAGCTTCTCTAGTGCTTCACGCAGATCATTATAATCTTGCGTTTCGATCGGATACAGACCACAGAATACCATCGGGTTAATTTTGCGATAACCAGGAAGTGCTTCAGCAGCCGGACGTTTCGCTTCCGTTACCGTATCACCAACACGTGTATCTTTTACATTCTTAATACCCGCCACGACGAAGCCAACGTCACCTACTGCAAGCTCGTCCACAATACTCATCCGTGGTTTGAACGCGCCTACCTCAATAACCTCAAATTCAGCGCCTGTCGCCATAAAGCGGATTTTCTTACCCGGTTTGATACTGCCGTCAATGACGCGCACATATACGATAACCCCTTTGTATGGGTCATAATGGGAGTCAAAGATAAGCGCTTTAAGTGGTTCATCTGGATCGCCAGTTGGAGCTGGAACCTTTTGCACAACTTGCTCCAAAATCTCTTTAATTCCGATACCCGCTTTAGCTGAGGCAAGAACAGCATCGCTTGCATCAAGACCAATAACATCCTCGATCTCTTGCTTCACGCGTTCAGGCTCTGCGCTTGGCAGGTCAATTTTATTAATAACCGGAAGAATCTCCAGGTTGTTGTCTAGTGCCAAGTAAACGTTCGCAAGCGTCTGTGCTTCAATGCCTTGTGCAGCATCAACTACAAGCAGCGCTCCTTCACACGCAGCCATACTGCGGGATACTTCATACGTGAAATCGACATGCCCAGGCGTATCGATCAGGTTAAGTAAATATTCTTCACCATCATCTGCTTTGTACGTAAGCCGTACAGCCTGAAGTTTAATGGTGATACCGCGTTCCCGCTCCAGATCCATCTGGTCGAGTACCTGCTCTTGCATTTCGCGCGAAGATAACGCTCCGGTAAACTCAAGAATACGGTCAGCGAGCGTCGACTTCCCGTGGTCAATATGTGCAATAATTGAGAAATTCCTAATTTTCTTTTGCCGGTCACGAACGTCAGTCATGCCTAACCCCCACACAATCCATTATATAGCTAATCATTCTTTCCATTATATCAGCTATACGGTGTACCAGCAATGCGGTTTGCCACAAAGATGCGGCCCTAGCCTGTTACGGAATTCAGAATGGAAGCAATGAACCTTATACTGCCGCTAGATACGGACTGAAGCAAGCCGGCAGTTCCATCCGCTACCTTATTCACCGCTGGCTCACCTGAATCTGACGAGATGCCTGGCAGCCGCTCATGACGGGCCGTTTCCTCAGCAATCTTCCGCACTTCCTTCAGTTCTTTCTCAAGTGCGTCAATTTTCCGCTCAGCTGATTTAGATAACCCAGTGCTTTCCACCGTATCTTCGTAATCTGCTTCCGTTATCGACCTCGTGTTGTCTTGCGACATAATGGCAGATGAAGTGCCTCCACCGTCGATTGGTCCATAGATCTTTTCTATTCCTGTAGAAGACATCTCTACCCCGTACAAAATAATAAAGACAAGAACTCCTCCAAGCAGTATCCATTTCAAAGCGCCCTTCATCGTTCTTCAGCTCCTCCCATGAGGCAAGGCTGCATCAGCAGCCTTGCCTTAACCTAATTTGCTTATTTCACTCCTGAAACTTTCTCAGCATCCCAGTAAATATCTGCGATAATTTTTGCCAGTACATCTGCTGTCCGGTAGCTCTCTGTCAACGTATTGTCCACGCCGCCGATTTCAATCAGCACACTGTCATTGGCAAGAGATTGATTATATTCTCCGTTTCCGGTTGCGGTGGTTTTACCCAGGATCCCACGGGAAATCCCCGGATATTCTTTTTCTAGAGCATTATGAATTTGTGTTGCAAACTCTGCGTTTTTCTTCCAATCAGGATTCTTGTGTCCAATAATGAAATACACTTGTGCATAGCTTTTACCGCCAATATCAACCGTCGTCGTTTTGCGTCTGCCCGAATCCCGATGGATATCGAAAAGAAATTTCAGCTTTTTGTTGCTCGCTAATGCTTCTTGTACAGTTTTCTTCGAGTACTTATAGGAGTAGTTCCAATCATAATCCTTAATGGCTGTCGGATAATCCGTATCCGAGTGAGTTGTGCCAACGCCGAGGTCTTCCAGCTTCGATGCCAGCCTAGCTCCAACGAGAGTAATGTTTTTTGTTGCCGAATTTGCGTCACCATTTTTATCCGTCAGCTCCGGGTACCAGGATTCCCGGCTGTGGGAGTGGTAGATAAACACGACTTTGTCTTTTCCAGTTGTATGTTGTGAGCCCGAATTGTCTGGTGTTGGCGTTTCTGTTGGTGTTGGTGTTGGCGTTGGTGGTGTCGTTGTTTCCGTTGGTTCATCGACTCCACCTGGCAAGCCAGGATCATTTCCATTTCCATTTCCATTTCCAATTCCATTGCCATTGCCATTCGAATTAGAATCGCCTTGACTTGGCGCATTATCTTCCGGCCAAACATTCAAATCTGTTCCGACCCCTTTGGCGATCAGAAATGATTCATCCGCACTCATTCCCGGAATTTCACCTGCTATTAGACTTCTTGGATCACTAGGATTAACATCCGTCATTAGTCGGACGAGAAAGCTGCTAATTTGTGTACCGGATAATTCCTCAGCCGATTTGCTGCTATGGAACTGAGGCATCTCCATTTCTAGCATATCCCCAAAGAACCCGCTTGAAACAGAAGCTGCAAAACCTGTCATAGAAGACACTGGAGCAGACAGTGAATGCTGATGCGCCATGCCGGCAATACCGATTGCAACAAAAAACAACATCGAACATATCGACAACACCACGAATGTTTTACCCGTTACGAGCAGCTCTCGAATACGCTTGCTTCCTCTCGTCAGATCAAACAGCATAATGGTTTTTTTCATTTCAAGTTCTACCTCCCACTTCTCGTTGCTCATCTGCTATTAATCTATGAGACAAGAAGCTTTGATAGAACTAGATATGAAATACTAGATTTCAATTGATAGATTAAGAGAGTTGAGCTAACAACGAAAAAAGCTCCTGAGGCTGTTAAGCTTCAGGAGCTTTTAGTTAATCAATGCGTATAGGCAGCGACATTGTCGGTATCGACCGCTTCATGGAGAGAGGCGTTGAGGCCGCTGGCGATTATGTTGGCGATATCTTCGATAAACTCATCAATCTCCTTAGGTGTTACAAGCAGATCATGGCCCATTGGGTTAAGCGCCTCTTTCACTAGCTGGAGACGTTCTGCCTCGCCCATCTGATTCATCAGGCCAAAGATCTGATCGTTATTCCCATTGTTCGCTGCCATATGGTTTCTCATCAGCTCAATCGTATGGTTAACAATCGTCGAGGCATAAACCACAGTAGGTACGCCAATCGCAATGACAGGGATTCCTAGAATCTCCTTTGTCAGCCCTTTACGCTTGTTGCCGATCCCTGAGCCCGGATGAATGCCAATGTCTGCAATCTGAATCGTTGTATTTACCCGATCAAGTGATTTGGACGCCAAAGCGTCAATTGCAATAATGACATCCGGTTTTGTTTTCTCCGCGATCCCCTGCACAATCTCGCTCGACTCGATACCCGTAATCCCCAGTACACCCGGCGCGACGGCACTAACCGCACGATACCCTGGTGCAACCTGATCAGGCATAAGCTCGAAAAAGTGGCGTGTAACCATTACATTCTCCACCACTAATGGTCCAAGCGCATCCGGTGTGACGTTCCAGTTCCCGAGACCAACAATAAGTACTTTTGCTGTCTTTCCTACTCCAAGTCGTTCAAGGAACATCTCGAAATGCTTCGCGAATTGGGTTGCTACACGATCCTGCAGCTCCGTATCCTGATTCCGCAGCGCAGGTACTTCTATGGTGACGTAACGGCCGGGCACTTTGCCTATCGCACGTGAGCCTTGTTCATTCTGAACATGAAGATGGGTGATCATAATCCCATTATCATCTGTTGTTTCGGAATGTATGCCTGGAATTGGCCCACCGCCGCCAAGCTGCTCCGCCATTTCCTTCGCTTCCAGCGCCAGATCCGTGCGGATATTGTACATCTGCAAATCAAGTTCACTCATCTAACCATTCTCCCTTCAAAGCAATGCCATCATCTCCAGCTTATTGTTCGCAAGGGAGACGATTTCATACTTTGGCAAGAGATGTGCAAAAATGGCAGGTTCGGTACGCTATTGCTTTTCGGACCTGTACATGGTAATATATTTTAAGTTGTGTTACCTAGATTTATAGCGTACGCTTTTTGTTTGCTTACGCAAACTTTGTAGGAGGTGAAATTCGATGCCAAACATTAAATCCGCAATTAAACGCGTTAAAACGAGCGAAAAACGCCGCGCTTTGAACGCTTCCCAAAAATCCGCGCTTCGCACAGCTGTTAAATCCGCTGATCAAGCGATCGCTGGCACTGATGTAGATGCTGCTAAAGCGGCTCTGATCGCTGCAACGAAAAAATTGGATAAAGCGGCTACTAAAGGCCTGATTCATAAAAATGCGGCTTCCCGCAAAAAATCTCGTCTTGCTAAAAAGCTGAACGCCCTTTCGGCTCAAGCTTAATAACCGCAAACAAAAAGGCTTCGCCTCCTGAGTAATCGGGGAGCGAAGCCTTTTTTGATTTCATTTTCATTTGGCACTTTGCTGGACGCCAAGCGACAGGAGGAACAGCTCCAGTCCAAGCGTCTTATCAATGGCGCCTGTTTTCATTTTATAATCCAGATCAGCCACATCATTAAGAAGAGCTCCCAGCCGCTTGACTTGGAACTTCTGACTCTTCTCTGCCGCAAGCTTAACCGCGTATGGATGCAGGCCAATTTGGCCGGCCATTTGCTGCGGCGAATACCGATGCTGTTCAAGCTCCTTAATCTGCAGCATAATCCGCAGCTGCCTTGCAATAAGGGCTGCAATCTTGATTGGCTCTTCGCGGCGTACAAGCAGTGCTCTGTACAGCTTAAGTGAGCGGTCAACCTGTAGACCAGCAATTGCATCTACCAAAGCGAATACATCCTCTTCAACCGTAGAGACCGTCAGCATATCTGTCTCTTCTACGCCAATGACTCCACCTTCACCTGCATGCAGACAAAGCTTGTCCACTTCAATGGCTAGCTGCTGCATATTCTGCCCTGTCCTCACGAGCAGTAGATCAGCCGCATCCGGGGTCATCGTGCGCTTCTGTTCCTCCGCCCGCTTAACGACCCAGCGCCGCAGTTCAGCAGCGTCCAGCTCCTGAAAGGCAATGAGCGCATCTCTGTCCTTCAGCATCTTCACCAGCTTGCGACGTTCATCCAGCTTCTCAGCAATAATAATAAATAACATAACCGTCGTCTCGGATGGCATGTCCAAATAATGCTGCAGCCTATCCGTCTTATGATCCAGCTTGCCGCCTTCCTTGCCGCCAGCGGCGAATACGACAGAGTCACGGACAATGACGAGCTTGCGCTCTACAAAGAAAGGAAGGGTCTCAGCCTCAAGCGCTGCTTCTTCAATCAGCGTCTCCGAAGTATCAAATTTCACTACGCCAAGCTCACGTTCATCCGGTGTGAACATCGCATCCGTCAAAGTATCCGTAAATTGTCCGATCCGATACCGGTCTTTTCCATATATTACATAGGCGGGACGAAACTTACCCGCTTTGATTTCCTTCAACGCTTCTTTCGCGTCCATTGCTGCACCTCTTTCACCTAATACACCGACTTACTTCGCCCTTTGAACGGCAACAAAGGGATGAGCAGATAAGGCCTCATCCCTTTGTCCCTGAACATCTATATAAACACCGGCAGGCAGGTCCATGGTACCGCCCTGCGGATGGTCATACTTTTGATCAAGGCTTACGTTGACTCTTCAATTCCTTTATCTTACGCAGGTGGAGTGAAAAGTGTGCGAATATCGCGGTAAAATCGTCTCGATTAATGAGAAGCCTTTGATTCCGTCATCGTATCGGTACTAATGACGTAACGCTCCATACCGCCAGATTCCAGCTGAATGTCATAGGTCAGCTGTTTGTTATCGTCCGACCAAACAAGATTAGCAAATTTACCGTTTTTACGCGCTTCAAAGACCGATGCTACCTCGCCACTCTTATAAACATGAATGACGAACCCCGTAACTTTCGCAATATATTGCCCATCGGGTGATGCAGCCTCAAGCTGTGCAGGGTCCGAGGTTATACCTAAGGTAGGGCCACTTCCATTTTCACTGCCAACAGTAGGGTCACTGATGGATGGGGCATCGCCAGTAGGAGCGTTGCTGCCTGTTTGCGGTTCCTCGGATGGAACACCGTTCCCACTAGAATTCCCCGTATTGGCAGATGTCCCTTCAGATTTTAACTGATTTGTCATGCTTTGATCTTCTTTTGCAAATGACCGATCTGTCTCCGTACTCACTGCGCCTTTGGTATCATTAGAGTATGGTTGGACCTTCGCATCAGGCATAAAGGTATCAGCCGACATCTTATCTGAAGATGCTGCAGCCGTACTTGCATTATCCGCGTCGCTGAATCTGTGCGAAGGACTAAACAAACCTGCGTTATAAGAAACAAGGAATAATCCCGCCGCAACACTGGCCGCAATAATACCGCTGATTGCTCGGAATCGAAGCTGATGCCGTGCTTTTGCCCGACGGTTCGACTGCTGAGAAGGAATAGTGACTGCCGGGATTTCAACCGCTGCAGCTTCTGGCAGCCGTATTGGCTCCATAAATTCAAGCTTAGGTAATATGGCATCTACCAAACTGAACCTCGGCATAACTTGGGGCAGATTCCCCAGCTCCTCGGACAGTTTTTTCAGCCGCTCAAACATTGCTGCACAGTCCGGACAATGTCTCGTATGCTTCATCAAGATCTCATATTCATGTTCATTCAGATCGTCGTCTAGCTGCCGATTCATGTATTCGATCACCTCTTGACAAGTCATCCCCGGACACCACCTTTCTGATAATCATGTAGTAAAGTTTGAAGCTGCTGCCTAGCTCGGAATAAGTATGATTTAACCGTATTTAATGGCAGATCAAGCGAATCCGCGATCTCGTTATAGGAGAAATCCTGCAAATACCGCAGTACAACCACTGCGCGATGATGCTCAGGCAATTTGTCAATTGCATTGCGAATATCTTGAACGGCATATGTCGTCAAGACCTCATCTTCCACATTTTGCTTCTCTCGGAATACCATTTCATGCTCGTCTATCGATACGGTTGGCTTGCTTCTTCTAAACTTATCTATACAAATATTTGTTACAATACGTTGAATCCATGTTTTGAACTGGGCCTTCTCTTCGTAGGAGCCGATTTTCGTATATATGCGGATAAGCGCTTCCTGAGCCGCATCCATCGCATCCTGTTCGTTATTCAATATATAATAGGCTGTCCGGTAAACATGGGTTTCAATCTCTCGCAACAGAGTAATTAAAGCATCCCGATCTCCTGACTGAGCGGCTCTGATAAGGCCAGGCTCCACCACGAAGGATCCCCCTCTCTTGCAACCTCTCTGACGAGTTGGTTGCATAAAATGTTGCATAACTAAATGAAAATCCTTTAATAATTCGAATGAAAAAGTAGAAAACTCCAACCTAAAGGATAACAAAAAAATGGAACCCCGTATATAGGTAGTTCCTAGTGAGTTAGGTTTAATGGAGCATTTTAGCAGGATGACCTGATAGGCAAACAGGTACTTTAGGCTTCTCCTAAGCGCCTATTTCTGCTTGATGATTTGCTCATATATTCCTGTTCTATTCACTTTGTAACGAATCTCACCATCCTGATCCGTACGGAAAGCATCCACTGCAGCCACATTCAGGCGGTTCAGCACATCCGGATGCGGATGCCCATAAGTATTGGTTGCACCGACTGAAATCGCTGCCTGTAGAGGCCGCCAAAATGAAAGCCACGCTTCAGAGGTGGAAAATCGGCTCCCGTGGTGAGCTACTTTAAGCACATCAATTCTTTTGACTGGAGGAGGAGATGTGGTTCCCTCGGCGTCTGCCTCATCCAAACGTGACAAAATAGCAGACTCAGCTTTTGAGCTTATATCACCAGACATGAGGAACGTTGACTCATAAATCTGCATGAACAGCACAACACTGTCGTCGTTTTGCTCTTCAACTATTGGGATCGTTTTGTTGGAAGCAGGAGGCGGCCATAAGACCGTTATTGCCGTTTCCTCATCCATCTTCCACTGCTGTCCAAGCTCCGCACGGTATAGAGGAATACCCTTCCGAACAGCTTCACGGAGAATTCCTTCTGCATCCTCTGCTGGCTTGATACTTCCATTCCATAAAATGGCTCGAACCGGAATCATATCTAGGACGGCTTTTAATCCACGAATATGGTCACTGTCCAAATGTGAAATAACCAAGAGATCAATCGCCTGAACACCCCGCTTCATTAATAAGGGAACAATTACCTTTCCTCCAACCTCAAAAGGATCAGTTCGCTCCTTCCACTCTTCTCCAGCCTTTCGAAAGGAAAGAGTACCTCCACCATCGACCAAAATCCGTTTGCCCTTCGGCGTACGAATATAAATAGAGTCACCTTGCCCAACATCCAGCACATCTACATCTGCCGTACGATTTAACACATCGGGAAAATACGCATATAAAAGCAATGAGATTCCAGCTAAGCCAGCTGCTGTGATGGCTGCGAGTCTGCTCTGCCATATTGGCCGTTGTTGTTCTTCTTGCAGCTCCCATATAGGAGTGCCTGCCGCAGCTTCTTGCAAGGGGACCGTATCATCTATATCCTCCTTGTGGACAACGGATGGTGCCGCTGGAAGCAAGCGACAAATTACGGCAAGAATAAAATACCAGGCAGCAATCCACCATAACGGCGGCGTTGCCCATATGGAATGGACTACGTCTACTTCCCCAAGCTTCTTGACTAACAGAAATGTCCAGTCATTCGCGTATACACTTACAGCAGCGAGTAACTGCCCACCAAGTGGCCACAACAATCCAAAGAGCAAAGCAACTGCACCAATCGGCATAATGATGAAGCTGATAAACGGCACCAGAATGAGATTCGCCGGAATCGATAACAGATGAAATTGATTAAAATAGTAGATAGTCAGCGGAAAAGAAACGGCCTGTGCAACAATCGTCACGACAAGCAGATCAAGCAGCGCTTTACCTTTGGGCCAATGCGGCATTGCATGTCTGACAGACGGTACAAACAAAATCAACCCTGCTGTAACAGCAAAGGACAATTGGAAGCTTACATCTTGTATGAAATAAGGATTCCACATGAGCATACCAACCGCCGCTGCTGCGAGGAGATGTAAGCCGTCTTTCAGCTTGTCCATACGGGCAGCAAGAAGCCCCAGCATAGTCATCAGTCCTGCCCTGACCACCGAAGGTGAAGAACCGGACAGCAGCACATAGAGCGGTACAGCCAGCATAAGTGTGATCAGCATTCGCTCCCGCGTCATGCGAAACAGACGTAAAATAGCGCCAAGCGCGTATATAAATACAGCCACATGGAGTCCTGATATGGCTAAAATATGAGTCAGTCCCAGCCGCGAAAACTGCTGGAACTGATCCGGGTCCAGGTCCTCGCGGATGCCGAGGACCAGACCCTTCATGTACCCGGACTGATCGGCCGGGTACAATGAATCAAACCGCGCGCCAAGCCAGTCGCGCGCGGCATCAACGCGGCCGAGCACAGCGGCCGCGGTCCAGCCCGGGCCCGGCGCCGCATGGACGGCGCCGATGCCCGTGACCTTGACCAGCCAGTGGATATGCTGGCTGGATAGATAGCGGCGGTAATCAAAGCCGCCGCTATTGGATGCGCCCGCCGGCAGCGACAGCTCGCCGGCGAAGCGCACTTTGTCGCCGCGATGCCACGCGGCGGCGATCTCCTGGTGCGGCTGCTCCGCAAGCCGCACTTGAACAAACAGCCGCTCGCGAAGCTTCAGCGGCTCCTTCCCCTCGACGCGGACGGTATCAGCCGTCACGCGAAACGCCGCGCGGTCACCGTCGACCTCGACCGCGGATACAATCGTGCCGGACACTTCGACTTCATACGAAGCGTCCGGCACATCCATCCCGGCGAGCGCCGTTACATTGCGGGCATCTGCCCACAATCTCTCCCCGGCGGCTAGTGCGCAGCCAAGCAAACAGACAGCGGCCAGCCTTGGCGTCGCCTGCTTTAGCAGCACAAGGGCAGCTAGCACGAGCGCCATCCCCCCTGCTGCCATCACAATCCCCATAGAATTAAACTCAGCCCCAATGGTGCTGCCGATCATCCAAAACACAGCAAACCAAACCAGTGGCCGCTTGTTCACCCTTCTTCCCTCCCATACATGCAAAAAGAACCTCCGAACGCATCAAATAAGATGCATACAGAGGTTCTTCCCCATTCGCTTATTCAGTTAGGATATGACTTTCATACTCGCCTGCGGCGGCGGCTCATAATCGGTGAGCGAACGGAACACGATCCCTTTTTGCTTCATAAGCAGGCTGACCTTATCACTATCCTTCGGATAGCCGCGGTGAAACACAATTTCCTTCACACCGCTGTTCGCCAGCATATTGGCACAGGTCCAGCAAGGCTGATCCGTTACATATACAGTAGACCCTTCCCGGTCTGCCCGATCTGTGAACAGCAATAAGTTTTGCTCCGCATGAATGGTGCGAATGCAGCGCTGTTTTTTTACCATCTGCTCCTTACCGTCAACACCAAGCTTCGTTTCCCATTCCTCTGCAATCATACAGCCTGCCTCTGAGCAGTCCTGTACACCCATTGGAGCACCGTTATAAGCAGTACCAAGCAGCTTCTTGCCCTGCACCAGCACCGAGCCCACATGACGGCGAGGACAACGCGAGCGTGTTGATACCATATAAGCTATATCCATAAAATACGTGTCCCAGTCTTTACGTGACGCATCTTGTACTTCTGACATTATGTCCAGCTCCTTTTCCTTTTGCACGGACAGCTTCCGGCGAAAAGCCTCCTCTTGGGGCGATCGCCGGCTCTGTCTCTTTCTAGTTGTATAAGGTATCTATCATGATAAGACTAATTTATGAGTTCAATTGGCTTCCGCGCAGCGCTTGATCGAGGTCGGACAAAATATCCCGAATTCCTTCTGTACCGATCGACAGCCTGATCAGACCGGAGCTAACGCCTGCCGCTTCCTGCTCTTCTGCAGATAACTGTTGATGCGTTGTACTTGCCGGGTGAATAATAAGCGACTTCGAATCGCCTACGTTTGCCAAATGCGAGAACAACTTCACGGAATTAATGACTTTCTTGCCCGCTTCAACTCCGCCTTTAATGCCAAAGGTCAAGATTGCGCCTTGGCCGTCAGGCATATATTTCTGAGCCAGCTTATACGAAGGATGACTTTCCAGACCCGGGTAGCTGACCCATTCTACGGCTTCATGTGTTTCCAGGAATTGCGCGACTTTTAAGGCGTTAGAGCTATGCCGTTCCATCCGTAAATGCAGCGTTTCAAGCCCTTGGAGCAGCAGGAATGAGTTGAAAGGCGACAAAGCTGCACCCATATCCCGAAGCAGCTGCACCCGTGCTTTAATAATATAGGCAATTGGACCAACCGCATCCGTGTATACTATGCCATTATAACTTGGATCCGGCTCCGTAAGGCCCGGGAATTTGCCGCTGGCTTTCCAATCGAATTGGCCACCGTCTACGATAACGCCGCCAATGGATGTACCATGACCACCAATAAATTTGGTTGCCGAATGTACAACGATATCAGCGCCATGCTCAATTGGGCGAAGCAAGTAAGGACTTGGGAATGTATTATCCACGATCAGCGGAATGCCATGTTCATGTGCAATTGCAGCTACAGCTTCAATATCGAGCACATCACCTTTCGGGTTACCCAACGTTTCCGCGTACAAAGCCTTTGTCCGATCCGTAATCGCTGCACGGAAATTCTCAGGATTTGACGGATCCACAAAGCTCACATGAATGCCAAGCTTCGGCAAGGTTGTCGAGAACAAATTATACGTACCGCCGTACAAGCTTGTAGCGGAAACAATCTCATCACCTGCACCGGCAATATTCATAATGGAATACGTAATAGCAGCTTGTCCGGACGCAACAGCAAGTGCCGCTGGCGCTCCTTCGAGCTCAGCTACACGTTTCTCAAGCACATCCGTTGTCGGGTTCATTAAACGTGTATAAATGTTGCCAAATTCCTGCAGGGAGAACAGGTTAGCCGCATGGTCCGTATCGCGGAAACCGTACGAGGTCGTCTGGTAAATCGGAACGGCTCTGGCAAAAGTAGTAGGGTCAATTTCCTGGCCCCCGTGGACAGCCAATGTGTCGAGTGATCGCTTGTTCTGATCTTGATTCGTCATGTGCAGCAACTCCTTGGATTATAGGATGGACATGCTTCAACCACTTCAAAGCAAGCGGCTCGGTATATGGTAGTCCATTAGTATCGGGCTTACTGCCTGAAATGGTCTTTGGGCTGGGAATAGCTCCCTGCACCTTGTCCCATTTTCTCATACTCAAGGCGCAGCGACAATGCTATCTTTTATACCTGCCAGCAATTTGCTGCCGATCCCCTTCACTCTTAATAGATCATCTACGGATTGAAAAGGTCCATTCTGTTCACGGTCTGCCAATATCGCCTGTGCTTTAGCTGGTCCAATTCCTTTGAGAGAATCAAGCTGTTCAGCCGTTGCCCGGTTAATGTCCAGCTTACCAGCAGAAGTGTCCAATGTAGTCTCCGTTTGTTTAGCTGATGGACTATTTGCTTCCGGCACATCGCTCTTAACCTTCTCAGGCACCACCACTTGCTTTTCCACTTCCACTTCTGCTTGCGTCTGCAACGCACTATCTACTTCTCTGTTTAACTGTGTCCAATCATCTTGTACCTTCTGCTTCGGCTGGGCGAAGGCAGCAACTAATAATCCAACAGCAATACTTATAAGCAATAAAGGAACAATCAGCTGCCGTACATTTTTATTTGTGCGACGTCTATAGGGATGACTAACCAAAATAACGCTCCTTTCTTCGTAAAAAGGGATTTTTAGCAATTTCATGTCATATGTGGCAAGTCTTACGGAATAGGTTAAAAGAGCAAAACTGTTGGGAGGGCTGAGCATGAATGTCGGATTCATCGGGACGGGCGCGATGGGAAGCCTGCTGATCGAAGCATTCGTCGCATCGGGAGCACTCGACCCGTGTCAGATCGTTATCAGCAACCGCACATACGCCAAAGCGCAGGCGCTTGCCGAGCGATATCCCGGAATGAGAGCCGAGCGTTCGAATGCAAGCACCGCAAGTGCAAGTGATATCTTGTTTTTATGTGTCAAACCGCATGAATATAAACATGTAATCGATGAGCTGCTGCCGGTCTTGCAGCCAGAGCAGCTTCTAATATCTATTACAAGTCCGGTCCTTATCGCGCATTTGGAAGAGTTATTACCTTGCAAAATTGCAAAGGTCATTCCAAGTGTCACCAACCTCGTCTGGAGCGGAGCTACCTTGTGTATATATGGCTCACGTATAAATGAAGAGGATCAACGCACAATTGAAGATCTGCTTGCATTCATAAGCGAACCGCTTCCGATTGAGGAGCCTTACACCCGGATCGTCTCGGACCTGTCCAGCTGCGGACCTGCTTTTTTCGCCTATCTAGTAGAGCAATTTGTTGATGCTGCCGTATGCGAGACTGGCATTGCCCGTGAGGATGCGGTAAAGGTAGCAAGTGAGATGCTGCTCGGTACAGGGCTGCTCTTAACCGAAGGCGGACTATCGCCGGAGGATGTTCAGCGCAAAGTTGCCGTTCCCGGAGGAATAACCGCTAAAGCACTCAAGCTGCTGAGCCGTGAACTTGACGGCACCTTTAACCGGCTGATCCGTACGACCCATCAAAAGTTCGATGAAGACGTAGCAAAAATAACCGATGATTTCTACGGGAAAGAGGTGAACGGACAGTAGCACAATTCGTGCTGCTGGACCGCTCACCTCTTCTTTTATCTGCTATTTAGTTGGCCACAATGTTGACGAGCTTGCCCTTAACAACGATCAGCTTCCTGATCGTTTTGCCTTCTATCAGTTCTTTCACTTTATCCATGTCTTTGGCGATCCGTTCCATCTCTGCTTCATCCGTGTTAGCAGCAATGGATACGCGCTCGATAATTTTACCGTTTACTTGTACAACGATCTCAACTTCGTCATCAACTGTCAAAGCTTCTTCATAGGACGGCCATTCAGCGTAAGTGATCGACTCGGTACCGCCAAGCTTCTCCCACAGCTCTTCCGTAATATGCGGAGCAAGCGGTGACAGCATTTGCAGGAAGTTCTTCATCGCTTCAAGCGGCAGAACATCTGTTTTATAAGCTTCGTTGACGAAAATCATCAATTGGCTGATCGCCGTATTAAAGCGCAGGTTCTCGAAGTCATCCGTTACTTTCTTGATTGTACGGTGCCAAGTTTGCTTGAACGCCTTAGTCGTCTCGCCATCCGAGATTTTCGCTGTTACGCTGCCGTCATCACTGATGAACAAGCGCCATACGCGGCTCAGGAAGCGATAAGTGCCTTCTACGCCGTTTGTGTTCCATGGTTTGGTTGCTTCCAAAGGTCCCATGAACATTTCGTACATACGAAGTGTATCAGCACCGAACTCGCCAACGATATCGTCCGGGTTAATCACATTGCCGCGTGATTTGGACATTTTCTCGTTGTTGGTACCAAGAATCATACCTTGGTTAACCAGCTTGTGGAAAGGTTCTTTTGTATTCACGACGCCAAGATCGTAGAGTACTTTATGCCAGAAACGAGCGTACAAGAGGTGAAGCACCGCATGCTCAGCTCCGCCGATGTACAGGTCAACCGGCAGCCATTCCTTTTGCTTCTCTGGCGAAGAAATTTCGTTCTCGTTCTTCGGATCGATAAAGCGCAGGTAATACCAGCAGCTTCCCGCCCATTGCGGCATCGTGTTTGTCTCACGACGAGCTTTCATGCCTGTCTCCGGATCAACCGTATTCACCCAATCGGTAACATTCGCAAGTGGTGACTCGCCTGTGCCGGATGGTTTAATCGCTTCTACATCAGGCAATACAAGTGGCAGTTGATCTACCGGAACCGGCTTCATTGTGCCGTCTTCCAGGTGAAGAATTGGAATAGGCTCACCCCAGTAACGCTGACGGCTGAACAGCCAGTCGCGCAGGCGGTAAGTCACTTTACCTTGACCTTTACCCGAAGCATCCAGGTGCTCAATCATTGCTTTAATGCCGTCTTCATTGTTCAAGCCATTCAAGAAATCAGAGTTTACGTGAGGGCCGTCGCCTGCATAAGCTTCTTTCGTTACGTCACCGCCTTGGACAACCTCAACGATTGGCAGATCAAATTGTTTTGCAAACTCCCAGTCGCGTGTATCATGGCCTGGTACCGCCATAATTGCACCTGTTCCGTAACCGGCAAGTACATAATCTGCAATCCAGATTGGTGTCTTCTCGCCGTTAACTGGGTTGATTGCATAAGCGCCTGTAAATACGCCTGTTTTGTCCTTCGCAAGGTCAGTACGTTCGAGGTCGCTCTTACGTGCTGCTGCTTCTTTGTAAGCTTCAACTGCAGCCGCTTGATCCGTTGTTGTAATTTGAGCAACCAATTCATGCTCAGGAGCAAGAACGCAATAAGTTGCACCAAACAACGTATCTGGGCGAGTTGTGAATACAACCAGCGAAGCATCGTGACCATCAATCGCGAAAGTCACTTCAGCACCTGTCGATTTGCCGATCCAGTTGCGCTGCATATCTTTAATGCTTTCCGACCAGTCGAGCTCTTCCAGATCTTCAAGCAAACGTTCTGCATATTCTGTAATTTTCAGCATCCATTGACGCATTGGCTTGCGGATAACTGGATGGCCGCCGCGTTCGCTCAGGCCGTCAATAACCTCTTCGTTAGCCAGTACCGTACCAAGTGCCGGACACCAGTTAACGGGAACCTCTGCCACATAAGCAAGACCTTTGTTATACAATTGGATGAAAATCCATTGTGTCCACTTGTAATAATCCGGATCTGTTGTGCTGAATTCGCGGTCCCAGTCATACGAGAAGCCGAGCGATTTGATCTGACGGCGGAAGTTGTTAATGTTCTCAACCGTAATCTCACGCGGATGGCGTCCTGTTTGCAAAGCGTATTGCTCAGCCGGCAAGCCGAAAGCGTCCCATCCCATTGGATGCAGAACGTTGTAGCCGCGCATCCGTTTGTAACGGGATACAATATCCGTAGCTGTGTAGCCTTCCGGATGACCTACGTGAAGGCCTGCGCCGGATGGGTAAGGGAACATGTCAAGGGCATAGAATTTTTTCTTACCCGGATCTTCCGTTGTTGCGAACGATTTGTTCTCATCCCAATATTTCTGCCATTTCGGTTCTACCGTCAGCGGGTTGTAACCGTGAAATTCCTGACTCATGATCATATCCTCCTAAATGTGTGCGGTGCTCCAAGAAGCAACGCATCATCAGACATAAAAAAACTCCCGCCCCCAGCGTATTATCGCTAGGGACGAGAGATTATTCCCGTGGTACCACCCTAGTTAACGGCCGGCATTCTTTGCCTTCCGCTCACTTATTGCCCTTAACGCAGGCTAATCGTTGCGTTCTCACGCAAGGCTCCAAGGCGAGATTCATATCGCTGCAGGTCCGGCTTGCACCAACCGCCGGCTCTCTAAGCCTTGCCCCGCGACACTACTGTTCCTCTTCAACGCCATAAATATATTAAAACATGGTTAGCCCCGATTATAATATTAAGTTAGCCATGTGTCAAGAAGACTCCTACCCAATCAAATCAGGTTCATAAGTCAAGCAGCCCGCTATAATCATGCCAACGCTGCAAGAGATAAGCAGAATAAGAATACCTACTGCAATATTGTTTTGCTCAATCGCTTTGAAGATCGTCACGTTTACCTTAAGCGCTTTGCCGAACAGGTACGTAATAAACTCTGTCACATAATACAAAATAACAAGCGCGACGATCCCAATTACACCCCACAGCAGCATATCCGAGAGCGATACGGAGTTCTCAGCCGCTGCACGTACGACGATTGCAAGTCCAGCTAGTCTGCCGCCGAGTGAAAGCGCCGCTGCAACATTACCATTGAAAATAAGAGCGAATTCTTTATTCTTGGTCGTCAATTCAAATAAGAGAAGACCTACAATCATAATCGCAAAGCCTACTAAAGAATAAATAAGGAAATCTACATATAAATTATTGTCCATTCCGATTAGCTCCCTACAAAGATTTATTTATGCCTACCGGCAAAAAATACGATAAATTGTCTGTAATTTGATTGCCTATCCGAATACCAATGGCACCAGCTTTTCCGCCAATTAGGAAGCAACCGAACATATATGAGCCCTGGCGTAACCCTTTTTCCGTCTGAAAGGCCGTAGTTGGCAGCTCTACGTATTCCTGATACACCTGAAGATAATCCATATAGGAGTTATGACTATCTTCTGCCGCTAAAGTGCCGTTGCCGTCAAAAATTTTAACCGTATCCCCCTCCCGGCCAAAAGCAGGCTTCATCACATACTTCATCTGCCGCTTAAGAAAGGTATCCGGTTCAAGATAGGTTGGGAGAAAATGCTCTTCGATCCATAGATGTTCTTCAGCAGTGAAAAATAGACTGCCCTCTTCATGTAGTCCCCAGATGATAGCAAGATCGGCCTTCGACTGCAGCAGGAACGCGGAAGGCGGATTGACCACCGCTACTTTATTCTGCTCAATCAATTCCAGCAGCCAAATCCCAATCGGATTCCCCGCTTCATCCTCGTCCTCGATCAGTTGTTCTATAGGAAAGGTTTGACGGTACAGCACATCGATTATTCGGCCTTCCTGATCAAAGAGACCCTCACCCCGGATAATTTGCAACTGGTCTAGCGGTACAAAGCTGGACGGAATACGGATAAGACTTTTTAAATAAGCTGCTGTATGGGCATCCTCCACATTGTCTCCATGTGCAGTGAACACCACATACGGGGCTTCTTTAGTAGTGCCAAGGTATTCAAAGCTCTCAACAATCGCTTTTTCTACAGCAAGCGCCAGCTGCTTCTTGTACCCTTCATTCGGATTATGCTGATCAAATGCTTCACAGACACGGCCATTCACATCATGCAGTTCTTTGATAAAGGTTGGTGTATCTGAATTAATCTCCATACATTTGAACGTATCGCCCGATCTGACCAAATCTAATCTGGCAATTACACTCTCGACAGACAGGCTGCTTGTTCTAATGTAGGTTAACGTTTCTCTTGGGAAACCAAGACATAATAAAGTGTCGTCATCTACGGTACGAAGCAAAGCTGCTGTCTTGAAAAAAATATGGCCAATCCGGTTCGTCGATTCCCGAATCTTTTGGACTTCTTCTTTCGTAAGGGAATAGAAATCATACAGAGAATATTCTTCTCCGTATAAATCCGCCCAATAATCGTCAATCTGGTCGTAGAAGGCTTTTCTTGCCTTAGCAAATTCATTCACTCGCTAACCTCCGCTAATCGAGCTTCCTTTACCAAACCCGGAGCTCGTTTTGCTTGAGATGCTGGATTTATAAGTGGAATAAGAGCTGTTTTTCTGCAGTGCAGAACGGGATGAATAGTAACTATTTCCATAATAGTAATGACGATAGTAGGAAGAGCTGGAATCATCGCATTGATAGACCCCTTGCGAGCTGTCCCACTCCCAGTCCTTGCATTGACTGTCTGTAGGCTGTGCAGTCCGTGGGTAGCTGGTCGACTGACCGCAGCCAGTGAGCGCTGTAGCCATGGCTACAGCGGAAACGCCAAGCATTGCTTTTTGCGTTAAATTCATACTAGTTTCCTCCATAGCTTAATAGTTCCTATAAAGTTATAACATATTCGAAAGATTGGTAGGAAAGAAAGTTAATGTTTCCATAAAATGATGGTATGATAATAAAATCATTTTTAATACGGAGTGATTGAGATGAACAAATTAACTTATTTTATCGACCTTGGACTTCATCAATATGAACCGCTGATGGAATACCAATCCGCAAATGTCGGAATCGACGAAATGTATGCGAGGCAGCTATGTACTTATCTGATTTCCAATGGTATTCAATACGAACTAACTTCTAATGAGATGCAAGAAAAAGAAGAAATGCTAATCGTTAAGAAGCGTGGTTTCAATGAGAAGTATGCAGATGAAGTGAATTACCGTGGCCGTGGCATTTACATCGAGTTCCGCAAGCCTAACGAACGCGGGCGTAAGCTGACTGAGATTCAAAGCCCAAATCATTATGATGTCATCCGGTATTTGCTGAAGGACATCGTAGATATCCCGGGCTATGGCCTAATGTTCACCACCTCCACCGAGATCGATGAGGATCGGGGCTGCTACGTGATTTATGTACGTGGAATGGATGAGCCCGAATAATAACATATGAATAAAAGAACAGACCCACTTCTTCATCGGAAGTGGGTCTTCGTTTGTCGCGCAGATTGGTCTATGCAATCTGCTTCTCTGTTTTTTGCTTTTTGCCGGAGTTCAACTTGTATAAGATTGTAATGATTACCGCAACCGCAAGAATCAGCGCAACGATTCCAAAGCCTGCATATACGCTGTAGGAATGGATATATTCAAGCCAGGCATACAGCCCCGCCAATGTAATAAACAAGGTCGGAACGGTTAAAACAAAGCCTGCTTTCATATATGCTCCCCATGAAATCTTCACATCTTTTTTCGCAAGAACATGCAGCCATAATAAGGTGGCAAGTGAGCCGATTGGTGTCATCTTAGGTCCTAGATTACACCCAATCACGTTCGCATACACAAGTGACTCTCTAATCGCTCCAGCTGTTGCCGTTCCTTTAATCGCCAAAGCATCAATCATGACCGTTGGCATATTGTTCATAACGGACGATAGGATGGCAGCAAGGAAGCCCATTCCAACCGTTGACACAAACAAGCCTTGATCTGCAATCACTTGAATAACATCGCCAAGTGTATCCGTTAATCCTGCATTACGAAGGCCATATACAACGACATACATGCCAATGGAGAAAATAACGACTGCCCACGGCGCTTCCTTGACGACCTTCTTCGTCTGAATAGCGCTGCTCCGCCTCGCCGCGACAAGAAAGAATATGGAGATGACACCTGTAATAATGGATACGGGTACTTGGATGAATTGGCTGGCCAGGTAAGCAAGCAGCAGAATCGTCAAGAGAATCCAGGATAAACGAAATAATCGATGATCCTTAATGGCTTCCCTTGGCTCCTTCAGTTCACGAACGTCATAGTTTGCAGGAATGCTTTTCCGATAGAACAGATACAGCACTAGCAAACTCGCCCCAAGTGCGAACAAGTTAGGGACAATCATCCTGCTCGCATACTCTACAAAGCCTACTCCAAAGTAATCAGCCGATACGATGTTGACAAGATTACTTACAATGAGCGGCAGCGAAGTTGTATCCGAAATAAAACCACCTGCCATAATAAACGGCAAGATCATTTTGTAATCAAACTTAAGCGCCCGCACCATGGCTAGAACGATTGGTGTCAGGATTAGTGCAGCACCGTCATTGGCGAAAAAGGCTGATACAGCAGCACCAAGCACAATCACGTAAATAAACATCCGCTTCCCGTTGCCTTTGGCGAGCCGTGCCATATGAAGGGCTGCCCATTCAAAGAAACCGATCGCATCAAGAATAAGTGAATTTAAGATTATGGCAACAAACGCTATCGTTGCGTTCCACACAATGCCGGTTACTGTTCCAACATCAGCAAAGCTGACGACTCCAAACATTAAGGCCAGAATAGCTCCGCCAGCAGCAGACCAGCCAATTCCCAGCCCTTTGGGCTGCCAAATCACAAAAGCTAAAGTAAGAAGAAAAATGATAACTGCAATAATTGCCACTGTTAGATCCCCGCTTTAATTCGTATCAATATGGTTACCATCCTGTACTATAGCAGGTTTTATACCGCTAAAGCATTAACAAAATTTCCTCCTAAAAAGAATGATCACCCAAATAAACGGATGGCTGTTCATGATGACTCTTACCTCGTAAGCGTTAGCTTAAATCTTTTAGCTCGTCTTTCCTCCCTCATCCACGGTACTTAAGAAGCCAATAATATCTCCATATAATTGATCTTTATCTTCGCCTTTCAGAGCATGCCCGGTTCTTGCGTACTCCATCACAGTTAACTTAGAGCAAAGCTGTTTATAATGGTCCAGATCCGAATCGGTTACCAACGAATCTTCTAATTGCCCCCTGGCAACCAACACCGGAATATGCAGTGGATGATCAAACTGGATTTGAGAAGAATCGCGATGAATCCCCCATACCGCTGTTTCCCGTATATTTTCCGTACGTTTATAAGGAATTAAGTAATTATTAGTATAATCAACCGCCCAATCAGCAGTCATCGCTCGATGTTCAGCCAGGTAATCTCCAATCATTAAAGAACGGACATGCTCTTCATGCAGCTGCGTATAGCCCAAGGCATACGAGACACCTCGAGAATAAGCGAATAGATGATAGGATGTCACACCAGCATGTTTCACAACGGCTTCAAGATCAGCTATGTGATTGGCCAGATCATAACCATTCTCAGGCGTATCACTTTTCCCTCTGCCCCGGAAAGATAAGACGATACTCCTTCTAGGTACTACTGTCTGCACAAGATCCAGGTACTCCTCTGCCGTTTCAGATAATCCAGGGCAGATCACAAGCGGAAGCAGCTTCGCGTCACTCTGTTCTCCTGAATCATAATAATGAATCTGCACCTCACCATTAGAAGCATAATGCTCCTTAATCATAGGATCCCCCCTGACGTCGAAAAATGGCTTTATTATACCATTCTATCCCTAAATTTGATACGCATTTTGTTGGTATATATTGCATTTTGTTAGATTAACAAGTATGGTAAATGATGACAAAAGTTTGGGTTGAAGGTGACTGAGATGAGATCAACTTTATTGTTGGTATCGGGCATTGTTCTATTAATTATTTGCTCCGTTTACCAGATTCAACAGGTTTCTGACAAAACAGAACTGAAACCGAATAGTACAAGCATAGAGGAATGGGAATATCAATGGTTAAATCCTCCGAAAGAAGAGGCATTCTCCTCAGCATGGGCAGCAGATGCCAGTCCGAATAATTGGCAGCATGCCGACAGTAATCACCCGATGCCTAAGCGTGTTAACAACGCCGATGCACTGGTGCTTCGGATATCGCTCCCTACCATAGAATGGAATACGCCAGGTATATGGCTTAAACGTGTCTATGGTACCGCAGTAAGCGTATCGTTCGAACAGCAGCCCACTCCCATTTATCAGATTGAACGAACCTATAGCTACGATGTGAATTATATGCTTCTTCCGCTAGAGAATGCGGCCGATAATAGCAAACTGGCCGATAAAAGCAAACTGATTGTTTTGCTTCGTTTATCCGATGAACGGCAGTCATTAGAACCCGAAATTATTGTTGGCGATTATTTTCAGATGCAGCCTGAATACGAGAGATATGGTTTAATCGAATTAATCTTTGGCAGTTCTTTTATGTTCATCGCTTTAATCATGATGACTTGCCTGTTCTTTTTGAAGCGTGAGCAGATCGTGCTATGGATGTCTCTTTGTCTCATCATTCTCTGCCTAGGCGAGATTATTCTTGCTTACTCACCGGCGTTATACCATCATTTCCAAGCGCATGGAGAGCCGTTTCTTGCCTTATTTGATTTAGCGTTGTTTTTACTTACCCCTGCTGTCGCTGTCTTCTTCGAGAATGTTCTTGGCCAGGGTATTTATGGCCTGTTGAGGAAATTTAGAATCGCATTGATGCCGGTTACAGTCATTGTGATTGTACTTTGGGCGCTTGGCAAAACCATCGTCCCTGCCATCAGCATAAGTCTGCTTCAAGTTGTGCCTCTTACGGTTTGTGTATCCATACAGTTTGTCATCTTGACCATTCATGCGATCTGGTACGCATGGAAAGGAAATCGTGATGCCATCTTGATCTCCGTTGGCTATTCCATCTTTTCCATTATTTCGATCACTGAAATCATCAATTATTTTCAAGACGAAACGTATCACCTAATTTACTGGAAATGGGGTTTACTAGCCTTCTTGCTATCACTGATTGCAGTAATGGGAAGACAATTCTCTCGGGACCACGATCGGTTAGTGAAATATTCCCAAGAACAGGAGCTGTTCAATAGGGAAATTCAACGCTCGGAGAAAATGGAGCTGATCAGCCATCTGGCTGCCTCCATTGCCCATGAGATTCGTAATCCGCTGCAGGTTACACGAGGCTTCATCCAATTGGTTGGAGAGAAAGCTGTAGATAAAGACCGCCAGTTTCTGAAAGTGGCCGTACAGGAGCTGGACCGCGCATCCAGTATTATTACCGAATTCCTGACCTTCGCCAAACCAGAGCTGGAAGACGTCAAGACGTTGAATATTTCAGAAGAGCTGTATCAAATTCAAGATATTTTAACCCCTCTTGCCGCCATGCAAAGCGCACGGCTTGATCTTCTTTTAACTGAATCAGACCTATACGTCATGGGCAGTGCTGAGAAATTCAAACAAGCCATTATCAATATAATCAAAAACAGTCTTGAAGCGATCGCGAAGGATGATGGCTCGGTAACCGTTCATGCGAGAAAGGATGAAAGCAAGATCATCATTCGTATCACAGATAATGGCGAAGGCATCGATCCGGAAAAACTGGACAAGCTTGGAGAGCCCTATTTCTCGAGCAAATCCAAAGGGACCGGTCTCGGGCTGATGGTTACGTTCCGCATTATTGAGGCTATGAAAGGTACGATTCGTTTCAGCAGCACAAAAGGTATCGGAACGGAGGCGATTATCCAGCTGCCTGCAAGCGAAAGCCCTGTACCGTTAAAAACAGAATAAAAGAAGTAAAGAGGCGGTCCTAATTTCTTAGGACTGCCTCTTTGCCTACTTGCTCTATATGATCTCCTATCCGATCTATATCATTTATCTCTATAAGTACTGCTCCTGCAGGAATACAGCTGTCCTGCAACCTATATCCCGGCCAGGTGACTACTGCCGTAACACCTGACAACTCCGCTAATAACCGTTCATCCTCTTCCCGCCTGACGATTACAAGCTTAGGGTATGATTCCATTTTAAAACCTTCAACCAGAACAAATGCATCATGTGGCGCTTCCGCGATCAATTCTTCCAGTGAGGATGATCTTTCTTTTACAATAGCGGTCCGCTCACCTGAAGTAATGGCTGACCATACAGCGCCAGATGCACGGTGTCTTGCTGTATCTACTCCAGCAGGCTCCGCCTCAAATTGATGACCGTCATGTTTAATCGTTGCAACCTTCCTATTGCGAGAGGACAAATAATCGATCAGTCGGCACATTAGGGTTGTTTTGCCTGTATTTTTGTAACCCGTAATTTGATAGACGGCAGCTGCCAATACCTACACCTCCTTTCCCGCAAGTTGCGCTTCTTGATACTCCTCGGGTGTATTTATGTTATCAACGAAGTTGAGAAGGATACCAGCAGCCATAAATTGCTCTTCATTGACCCGAACATAAGGAATACGCTTCAAAAATCCTTTCATGCTGTAGTCGCCATCCAGCAAACATTGCTGGGTCTGCACCGCGCATTCCACCCGATAAACAGCCTGAAGTGGGTGAAGTCTGCCATGAATCTCCGGGACAGCCGCCATACTCCCGCTCCGTTCCATGTAATCAACAAGTAAAGCAGCTGCCTTCTCGGACACAAACGGCATATCACAGGCGGATACCCAAAGGACAGAATGATTGCTATATTGGAAGGCGGTATGAAGGGCAGCAAGCGGCCCCTGACCTGGCGAAGTATCGATTAATGTCGGCAGCTTTAGTTCAGACAACAGCTTTATTTGCTCTTCAGACGCTACAACAGCTGTTATATTGCCGCATAGCAGCTGCATTTTTTCCCGCACTCGTTCGATCATAACCTGCTCGCCAACAGGAAGAAGCGCCTTCATGCTGCCGCCCATTCTTCTGCTTTGTCCCCCAGCCAAAATAATCCCGTCAAGCCCGTTCATTCCACTTTCACCTTCTTTGTATTCGCATCTGTCTCTTGTAAATACTCAGCAAGCGGCTGAACGCGTACCGCACTTGATTTGAAATCAGGCATCCTGCAGTTCGGATCAAGCAAAGCATTCGTAACCCGGTTTACATTTTGCGCATCGCCCCAATGCATAGGAATAAATAAAGTATCCTCCCGAATCGCTGTACTTAGCTTTGTACGAACAATAACGGTACCTCGGCTCGACTGTACGCTGGCTAAAGCTCCTTCCTCCAGCCTGTGTTTCTCAGCCGTTCTTGGATGAATCTCCAAAATATTTTCCACCTCACGGGCTGCAAGTACGGGACTTCGACGGGTTTGAACCCCTGTTAGGTAGTGCGATAACATCCGCCCATTGGTCAGATAAAGCGGATATTCATCATTGGGCTGCTCGGCAGGTGATTCGCTCTCCACACTCTGGAATACAGCTAATCCATCTTTATGGGCAAAAGCTTCTCCGAATAACCGCGGCGTCCCCGGATGCTCTAATGAAGGGCAAGGCCAATAAATGCCTTCTTCCTTACGCAGCCGGTCATACGTAATGCCATAGTAGTCCGCAATGCCGCCACGGCTTGCAACCCGCAGCTCATTGAAAATATCTTCGGAATCCCGGAACGTAAAGAATTTCTCTTTTCCAAGCGAATATGCGAGGTCACATAGAACCTGCCAGTCATGCCGTGCTTCACCAGGAGCGGAACGTCCTGCCTGCCGGAGCAATACACGCCCTTCCAGGTTCGTCATCGTGCCTTCATTCTCAAGATAGGCGCTGACCGGAAGCACAATATCCGCAAGCCTCGCCGTCTCGGATAAGAACATATCCGCCACTACAAGAAAATCAACCTTTTCGAAAGCTTCTTCTACTAATGTTGCATTTGGATTTGAGACAATCGGATTAGAACCCATAACAAACAACCCTTTAATATCACCGGAATGAACGAGCTCCATCATTTCATACGCCGAAACGCCTTTACCTGGCAGCTCCTCCGGCTGAATCCCCCACACTCCAGCGATATAAGCGCGGTCATCAGCATTTTCAATCAGACGATAGCCCGGAAGCTGATCCGCCTTCTGCCCATGCTCCCGGCCTCCTTGACCGTTTCCTTGACCGGTTACCGCCCCATAGCCGCAGCCTTCTTTGCCGATTTTCCCCGTTGCAAGAATCATATTGAGAAAATTCCTTACCGCCATATGTCCGTCCGCATGCTGCTCGACACCCCGCGCTGTGAAGATCATTCCCGTTGCTGCCTTGCCAAAAGCAATCGCCGCCTTGCGGATCCTGTCCATGCCAACGCCTGTCATCTCCGCAACTTCCTCGAGATCAACCTGATCCAGATGCTCTTTCACTGCTGAGAAGCCTTTCGTTCTCTTCTGGATAAAAGATTCATCCGTCAGCTTCTCATCCAGAATAATCTTCAGCATCCCATTCACCAGTGCAGCATCCATACCCGGCTTCACCTGCAGATGAATATCTGCAATGGAGGCAGTGGCGGAAGCCCTTGGATCAATTACAATAATCGTTGCCCCATTTTCCTTCGCTCTTGTAAAATACGGCATCAGCGTCGGCTGGCACTCCGCAATATTCGTTCCAGCGAGAATGATGCACTGTGCTAGAGGGATATCGGAAAGCCGATTCGTTAGGCCGCGGTCTATGCCAAAGGTCTTCACGCCTGCCGAGGCGGCAGCTGACATGCAGAACCTGCCATTATAATCGATATATTTGGTCTTCAGAGCAACTCGAGCAAACTTGCCAAGCAAATAGGCGGATTCATTCGTGAGCGAGCCGCCGCCATACAGCCCTACCGCATCCAATCCATATTGGGATTGAAGCTCCGTGAATCGAGTGCTGATGGCTGACAGTGCTTCTTCCCAGGATACACGCTTCAGCTCGCCTTGAAGACGCATCATCGGATATAACAGTCTCTCTCGGCTTACAGCATGCTGATGCGCATTCATCCCTTTTACACATAATCTGCCTTCCGATGCTTTATTCGGAATAGCTGTTACTTGATAAGTCGGGCGGCGGCCCGACCGGTCCTCTACCACTTCCATCTTGCATTGCACGCTGCAGAAAGGGCACTGCGTCGCCATTACTTTTTTCGCTTCCTCCGCCGAGAACGTCATCGTATCTATTTGCCGCTCCATGCCATCTCCATCCTTTCTGCTGCCTGCCAGCGTTCCGACAGCTCTTCTTGCGTTTCCCGGTCAAGCAGCTTCTCACGAAGAGGCAGAAGGCCTATTCGATCAAGCCATTTCCAAGGACGTTCCCCGTAATAAGCAGATTCCCGGTACCATTGCATACAGGCTGCAGCCAATTGCCGAGCATTTGTTTCCTCTGCTTCCACCGCAAGCAGCTGCGCTTGCTTCACCGGGTGCTCCGCATGCCCTCCAACGTATACTTCCCAGCCGGCAGGAACAGCAGAAAGAGAGAAATCACGAACCAGTACATCGGAAGGCTCTAAATAATTAGAGGAAATTTCAAAACGTACAGGATAAGGCAGTTTAACCGCATTCCGATCACTCTCATCGACTAATCCCAAGTAATAAGGAATAGCTGCACGGCATACCTGGCAGCCTTCTGATCGATTCCAGTCTAAATCCGCTCTGACATGAGCCGCATTTGTATAAGAATTAGCTATAATGGCTTCTTTCACTTGCTCATGACCAAGCGTTGTACAGCTGCAGATCGGAATAACGGTCTTAACTCCTCCTGCACCAGACAACACACAATTAAGCACTGCTCCAACCATCGGTTTACAACCGCCGCATGAACCTGAGGCCTTCGTTTTATCCCTGATTTGTTCAACAGTCTGCAGATTGTCTTCTCCAATCGCCTGAACGATGGCTCCCTTACTCACCCCGTTACAGGAGCAGATCGTTTCATGATCCGCCATCGCCATAACAGCGCCATCCATCCCGCCGGCACCTGAGCTTTCAGCCTTCTCAAGCAGGACTTCGGCAGCCGCTTTCTTTTTCAATAGATCTAGCAGCTTCATTCCTTCCGTACTATCGCCATACAAGACAGCTCCCGCTATCTTACCTTCCTTAACAGTGACCTTCTTATACGTGCCTTGAAGACCGTTATATTGCTGGAGTGCTACCTGGACTTCACTGCCTTGAATATCGCCAGCAGAGAACACATCTACTCCAGATACCTTCAACATGGAGTAAGGAATAGAACCCTTGTAGGGAGCCGTATCCACACCTGTAAGCGTCCGCGCCAGTACCTTGCCTTGTTCATAGAGCGGGGCAATCAATCCGTATACGGTGTCATCATGCTCCGCGCATTCCCCAACCGCATAGATGTGAGGAACACTGGTCCTCATATAATCATCAACGATAATTGCACGATTCGTCTTAATCCCGCTATTTGCCGCGACAGCTATATTAGGACTTATGCCAACTGCAAGGACAATCAGATCCGCAATAAGCTTAGTGCCATCGCTGAACTGCAGACCTTCCGCCCGTTTCCGACCGATAATTTTCTCCGTCCGCTTCTCCATCCAGAAGCGCATCCCCTGTCCCATAAGCTCCCGCTTCAGCATATCTGCAGACATGGTATCCAGCTGTCTGTTCATCAAGTAGGACGCATTATGGACGACATGTACTTCCATACCCAAATTAAGCAGCCCGCGTGCAGCTTCAAGACCGAGGAGTCCTCCACCGATAACAGCTGCCCTGCGATACGATTCCGAAGCCTCCATCATCTTCTCGCAATCTTTAATATTACGGAAAGCCGTAACGCCAGATTTATGAATACCCGGAATAGAAGGAATAAATGCCGATGAACCAGTGGCAAGAATGAGTTCGTCATAGGAAACGTCTTTCCCCGATTCCAAATGGATCTTTTTGTTGCCGGTATTAATTCGTACAGCCTTCTCGCTCAGCAGCAGCCGAATTCCACGTTCCTTGTACCAGCTGAAATCATTAATTGTAATATCTGTAATGGAGGTATCTCCCTGAAGCACTTTGGACAACATGATCCGATTATAGTTCGGATGAGGCTCATCTCCAATGATTGTTACTTCGAAAGCATCAGGCGATAACCGGTAAATCTCCTCTACGCATCTCACGCCAGCCATTCCATTGCCGATTACCGCAAGTTTCCTCTTCATCACAACGTCAATCCCCCGTTTGCCATATGCGTTAGTAATAGAAAGGAGATCGTCTCCCCCTTCGCCGCGCCTCGCCCGCCTGCCGGAATAACCGCGATTGCATTCGCTTCAGCAAAGGCTGCAATATTGCCCGATTTGTCATTAGGCAGAGGAGTAAGCCGCCAAACGCCAAGCTCCATTGAAGCAATCGAACGGATATAGCGCGGATAAGGACATGGCTTGCCGATCGAGTCCTCGAGCCGCCCTTTCTGCCATTGATTGCGGTAGTTCTTCATCCCCTTTATCCATTGAATGGTTGGCTTCACTAATAGCTCCAGAGCGGAGTAACAAGCCGATGGATTACCCGATAGACCAAACAGCAGGCTGCCTTCTTTTTTAAAAGCCGAAGTTGGTGTACCCGGTCTCATCAGCACCTTCGTAAATAGAGGTTCATAGCCTGCGCGTGCAGCTGCTCTCTCTACATAATCATGATCTCCGACCGAGATCCCACCGGTTGTGATAACAAGATCGGCCTGCTCGGCAGCTTGCTCAATCTCCTTCGTAAGAATGGCTGGATGATCTGGAACCGGCTTTCTGCGGGTCACTTCGACGCCTAGCTGTTTCAGAAGGGCATAAACAACAAGCCCGTTAGCGTCATAGATGCGATCTCCAGACAAAGGAGTTCCCGGTTCTTGCAATTCATCTCCTACTGGCAGCACGGTTACTCGAGGCATAGCAAAAACTAGGGCTTCGCCTTGTCCGTAGGAAGCAAGCACCGCCATCTCTTTCGCACCAATCGTTGTCCCCTTCACGAGAATCTGCTTGCCTGGAGCGAGATCCTCGCCAGCTTCTGCGATATGTCTTCCGCTTGGATGGTGCCGGTCTATTCCTATCCATAACGGCTTGTCGTCTTCACCCTTTATTGGAGTAACAACCTCCTGCATGACTACGGTATCGTAGCGATGCGGCACTGGCGCGCCAGTAAAAATACGAACGGCATCAATATCATCTATTAATCTGCTGCCTGTACATTCTTCCACCCAATTCCGGGATGAGCCGGCTTTGATTTCAGCAATGACACGAAGCATAACCTCACTGCCAGGACCAGCACCTAAAGTTGTGTGCGAACGGATCGCATATCCATCCATCGCCGCGCGTCTGAATGGAGGCATTGGGAAGGGGGTGAAGAAATCTTCTGCCAGCACCCTGCCAACACATTCCTCCAAAGGCAGCTTTTCCGTTCGACCAGGGGACATTCCCTTACACAAATGACCAATCGCTTCTTCTATAGATACAACAAGCTGCTGCTTCTGCAAGGTAGTCATAACTGGCACTTCCTCTCCACTGCTCAAAATGAACACAAAAAGCCCGTTCCCTATCGAAAATTCGAAATGGGGAAGCGGGCTTCTTTGCCGGGTTGACAGCACATCGTTGTGCTGCACATTTGCTTTGAGCATACTGGAAGATAGCTTACATGTCAATATAAGTGACGTAAAATAGTCGGAAAACCATCATTTTTTCAGAAATTACGAAATCTGGTGTTAAGTTTATTGACATGAGTTTGGAGATTCCCCTATAATTCGAATTGGGTTCACAATGATGTGACCGTACGATCCGGTGGGTACAATGTTGTACCGCCTTCGGCAAAGAGGCCGCTAACTGTCCACAAGGGCAGCTTGCGGCCTCTTTTTATTTACATTCGTGTTTGTTAGAGATGGTTAGAAGCAGACCCTCGCCCCGGAACGCGTGTCTGCCATACCAAAAAAAATAATTGGAGGGATTTGGATATGAGTAACCCTACGTCTTTTTGGAAGAGCGGCCATAAGCCTTCATTATTTAGTGCATTTATGTATTTCGATATCAGCTTTATGATCTGGGTACTTATCGGCCCGCTTAGCGTTGTTATTATGGGAGATTACGAAATGACAGCGGTTGAAAAAGCGAACCTCGTTGCCCTCCCGGTACTTGGTGGCTCCATTCTTCGTCTCGTATTTGGCTTCCTTACCGATTATATCGGACCAAAGAGAACGGGACAGCTTGGCATGCTGCTCACTATGGTCCCTCTTATCTGGGGCTGGAAATTTGTTGATTCCCTTGGTGATCTTCATATCGTTGCTCTTATGCTTGGCGTTGCAGGTGCATCCTTTGCTGCAGCACTACCGCTTGCGAGCCGCTGGTATCCCCCGCAGTATCAAGGACTTGCAATGGGTATTGCCGGAGCCGGCAACAGTGGTACGGTCTTCTCTACGTTGTTTGCCAATCGGATTGCCACGCATTACGGCAGCTGGGAAGTGGTCTTTGGACTTGCGCTCATCCCGATCGCCATTGCCTTTATCGTCTTCACCATCTTTGCCAAAGACAGCCCTAATCAGCCTGCTCCAAAAAAGCTGTCTCATTACGCAAAAGTGTTAAAGCAGCGGGATACTTGGTTGTTCTGCATTATGTACAGCGTTACTTTTGGCGGCTTTGTTGGTCTTTCCAACTATTTGACGATTTTCTTCAACACCCAATATGGATTATCAGCTGTCAAAGCAGCCGATTTCACAACTCTCTGCGTTATTGCAGGCAGCTTCTTCCGTCCAATAGGCGGTTATTTATCCGATAAAATTGGCGGTATTAAGGTACTTATGATCTTGTATACCGGAGCAGCCGTCATGCTTGCCTCCATCTCAAGCCTTCCGCCGCTGTATCTGGTGATCTGCATGTTATTTATCGGCATGATGTGCCTTGGTGCAGGTAACGGTTCCGTATTCCAGCTTGTGCCTCAGCGGTTTGGCGATGATATCGGTCTCGTAACGGGCATCGTTGGCGCGGCAGGCGGTATTGGCGGGTATGCACTTCCGCTGATTTTAGGCAATCTATATCAATCAACCGGCTCCTACACGCCAGGCTTCCTAATCTTATGCGGCATAGCTATCTTGAGCGTTGTTATGCTGGCTATTGCTCAGCTTGATTGGAAGAAGACATGGATCGGAGATGGCGGTAAAGCACGCAGTATGTAACCATTATGTCACTCCTCTTCGATGAAAAATCTATTCATCAAGGTTATAATACGAAGATGAATGAATTATTGCAGAGGAGAGTTGCATCACATGCAGTTTATCGATAATAACAACATCACTGATCCAGCGATTAACCTGGCGCTTGAGGAATATATTTTACGGTCGCTTCCAGGCGATGAGTATTTGCTCTTCTATATTAATGAGCCGTCCATTATTATCGGCAAGAATCAGAATACCGTAGAAGAAATTAACGCGGACTATGTGAAGGAGAATGGCATCCATATCGTAAGGAGGCTGTCTGGCGGTGGTGCGGTCTATCACGACCTTGGCAACCTGAGCTTCAGCTTCATTATGAAAGATGACGGCAAGTCATTCCATAACTTCAAGAAGTTCACCGAGCCTGTTGTGCGAGCATTACGAAGCCTTGGTGTTGACGCTGAGCTGTCAGGACGAAATGACCTACAGGTTGGTG
This sequence comes from Paenibacillus sp. YAF4_2, assembly GCF_052113225.1. Lineage (NCBI taxonomy): Bacteria > Bacillati > Bacillota > Bacilli > Caryophanales > Paenibacillaceae > Paenibacillus > Paenibacillus sp. YAF4_2. The sequence continues at coordinate 423,719 of NZ_JBFRCT010000002.1, read as the reverse complement.
AGCGGAAAATATCCGGTAATGCCCAGTTCGCTACCAAGGGTAAAATGTTCAGCCACGGTACTCTCCTATTCGATTCGGAGATTGAGAATGTCGTTTCTGCGCTGAAGGTGAATGCGGAGAAATACGTCTCTAAAGCAACCAAATCGATCCGCAGCCGCGTAGCGAATATTACGGAGTTTCTGAAGGAACCGATGACGATCCAGGAACTGCGGCAATATTTGCTCGCCTCCATCTTCGAAGGAGAATCGGAAATTCCGGTTTACAAGCTGACTGAGCAGGACTGGGCTAACGTCCGGAAGCTTGCCGACGAGCGCTACCGCAGCTGGGAATGGAATTATGGCCGTTCCCCGGCCTTCAATGTACGTCAAACAAAACGAATTGAAGGCGCAGGCACATACGATGTACGGCTCCAAGTGGAAGAAGGCAACATCGTCGATGCAGCCGTCTTCGGAGACTTCTTCGGCAGAGGTGAGACCAGCGAGGTAACCGAAAAGCTGATTGGCACACGTTATGATGCGCAGTCGCTTGGCAAGCTGCTGGATGAGATTGATGTGAATTTCTACTTTGGTCCAGTAACGAAGGAACAGCTGTTGTCATTGATGTTGTAGTGTAGATAAAAACGAAGGGGCAATCCCAACAGTCATTTAATATGACAATGGGATTGCCCCTCTGTTTCTTTTAGTACGTGGAAGTGCACGATAAGACCCTGGCAGGGTCTTATGATGACTAATTTCATTTAACGCTCACCCAATAAGACCCCCGCAGGGTCTTATTGGAGCTCCGAGTGCTCAAAAGCAGCCTTATTTCTTTCATATCAAGAAAATAAGACCCTCATAGGGTCTTATGATGACTCATCTCACTTAACGTTAACCCGATAAGACCCCCGCAGGGTCTTATTGCACCGCAGACAGCCGCTTTTTCGTTAAAGGAGATTAACTCATATGAAAAATTAAATAGAGAGGATGATCTACACTGTATTAAATGCAGAATAGCACGGGTTAAATAGCAGCTGATCAACATTAGGTTGCATTCTTTACAGTATAATTCGGAAAATCGGGCTGCTCATGCTCATAAACGATTGAATTATACTGCATTTAATACAACATAAGATTGATTACTAGGCTAAAACAATGAATTATACTGCATAAAGTACGACATAGCAGCCATATCGCTAAGTTCCCCGTCCCACCTACTTATTGCCCAGTACATACTGCAGACCTGACAAAAATACCCGGACTGCAAAATAAATAAACAGAACCGCCGAGAGCAGCGAGATCACTCTCACGAACTTCGCACCAAGTGCTTTCCCAGCCCTGCTGCTGATGAAGGCCATACCAAGTGACCATAATAAGCCTGCCGTGAAGAAGCCTGCTATAAATACCGCAATGGCATAACGGCTGCTTCCGTGCATCTCTGCTACAATCGGCCCGGCCGAGGCAACGAACCATAGCATAATGGTCGGCGAAGATAGTGCCGTTCCTAAGCCAAACAAGAAATCAGCCAGCTTTTTCTTCGGCTTCCGTTCAGTTCCCCCGCTGCCCTCTCTAGCGTTCCAATCGATCATTTTCGGATGAACAGACTCCTTCGCCATTTTATAAGCTAGCAGAAGCAGCACCGCCGTCCCCGCAATCCATAGAACCCAACGAACAACCGTAATTTCCAGAACAAAACTAAAGCCTACCAACGCAAGAGCAAGATACGTTAAGTCCCCAAAACATGAACCAAAACCGATCATAAATGACGACTTAAAGCCGCGCTCAACGCCGGTTTTAATAATGGCGACATTCACCATACCCAGATCAAAGCATAAAGATAAAGAAAATAAAAAGCCTTGTACAAAAGAAAGCCATAAATCCATACTACCGTTCACTCATCCTACTTCTTTGATTTAACCCGGTACCAATACTCATATTGCGTCTCAAAACCAAACTTATCATACAACCGATTCGCGGGCTTGTTTTCCTGAACAACCAATAAGTAAGCGTCAGTCGCCCCATTCCGCTTGCCCCAATGAAGGATCTGAAGCAATAATTGATAGCCAAACCCCTGATTACGGAACTGATGTGCCGTTACAACATCATACAGCCCGATATACCCTTGCTCAACAACGCCAATCCCGCAGGCAGCAGGAGTACCGTCATCCGAAAATACCGTAACGAAGCATTTGAGAGGCGGCATATTATTGAGCAGTTTTACCGCTGTTTCTCTATGCTTTTCTGCGAGCGGCATCATTTGCGTAAATTCTTCAAACCAGCGCTCATTCATATGGTCATCAATCTGACAGCGGTTAGCCGCCGGTACAGGCAGCTCCAGCAAGGAGGCCGTCTTCACATATACAGGCTCCACAATCCTGTAGCCCTGTTCCTCTAATAAAGAATCTAGATGACTTGGACTTGCGAACGGTGTTATTTTGAAGACAAAATCTAATCCAAGTACCGAATAAATCTGCTCGCAATAACGGATTTTCCCCTCGGCATCGCCATGACTTTCATACAGCGGCATAACGCAATTGGATCGTTTCGTATAACCATTCGCATACCGCAGAAGCCAGCCGTCATAGACAGATGTCTGAAGGGATGGCCAAGCGTTTAAGCTCAGCTCCTCTAACTTCCTATATAAAGGATTGTCCAAATCTATTCCTCCCCCTTACCAAAAACTATATAAGATGAAACCGCTCGAGCTGTGCCAGCTGATTCTCCCGAAGCAAGATTTCACGCTGTTTAGGTCCAAGCAGATCAAAATGAGGAAATAAATCACGTCTATGTATATACTTCGGATTAAGACCATTGCTAAGACACCACTCTGCCAGCTTATCCAGATCAGAGCAGCCTACCTTCGTCACGGTCTTCATCCCCGGAAATCGCGGGTCAACCCAATAATGCGTCAGGAATGCAATCTCCCCGCGGGCGACCGCTTCCTTCCATGCCGTCATTTCAGCCCTGGAAATTCCGAATGCCATGGCGTAGCTCCTTTACTTACGTATAAATATGCTTAACTCTGCCGACCTGGCCATCTGTCAGACGCACCTTAATGCCGTGAGGGTGATTCGGTGAATTTGTAAGCAAGTCCTTAACGATTCCACGCGTCAGCTTACCTGTCCGCTGATCCTGCTTCAGAACGATATCGACCTCCAGCCCCGGCTTAACCGAAGCTCTCTGTGTACCATTTGTCACTGTTGATCATTCCTTCATTCGCATGTATGCTTAATAGTTTATGACGCACAGCATAGCATATGTAGCTGAAAGATGCACTTCCAAGGCACAACTGTTATACTAAACGTTAAACGAGATCGATGAAATGAGGAACATTTACAAATGTCAAACGAATTTAGTGCAATGGGTATTATCCCGGAGATAACAGATATTCTGCAATCAGACGGTATTACAACCCCTACGCCTGTACAAAAGAAAGCAATCCCTGTCCTCCTGTCCGGACAAGATGTCATTGCCCAGGCTCAGACAGGAACAGGAAAAACGATAGCATTCGCTCTGCCAATCCTGCAGAAAATCGATATTAATAAAGATCAGGTACAAGCCCTTATTCTTACTCCAACGCGTGAATTGGCCATCCAGATCACTAGTGAGCTGAAAAAGCTGGTACCAGCTGTAGGCGCCAAAGTTCTTGCCGCGTATGGCGGACAAGATGTTGACGCACAAATACGCAAATTGAATAACGCACCACACATCGTTGTTGCAACACCTGGCCGTCTGATTGACCATATGAGACGTGAAACGATTAATCTGGGCAAGCTGAAAATGCTCGTACTGGATGAAGCCGATCAAATGCTGCATATGGGCTTCCTTCCTGAAGTACAAAGCATTGTTGAACAGACGCCTCGCGCTCGTCAAACGATGCTCTTTTCAGCTACAATGCCGGATGCGATTAAACGTCTAGCAGAGAATTATATGAAGGTACCTGTTGATATTAAAATTCAAAGCGCAAATGTCACTTTGGACAATATCAAGCAGCTTGTTGTAGAAACGACTGACCGCGGACGTCAGAAAGCATTAATTTCCATGATCGAATCACAGCGCCCTTATCTGGCTGTTATTTTCTGCCGGACGAAGGTTCGCGCGAAAAAACTAAACAAAGACCTTCAGGAACATGGCTTCGAATCAGACGAGCTTCATGGAGATCTTACACAAGCCAAGCGTGAGCAAGTTATGAAACGTTTCCGTGATGCAAAGCTTCAAATACTTGTCGCAACAGACGTTGCAGCACGCGGGCTTGATGTGGAAGGCGTTACCCATGTCTTTAACTTCGATGTTCCAACGGATTCCGAAATTTACATTCACCGTATTGGCCGTACTGGCCGTGCCGGACAACGCGGAACTGCAATAACCATTGCATCCCCTTATGATCGGGGAGCGGTTGCCCATATCGAGCGCAGTATCAATGCTGTACTTGAGCGCCGCACAGTGGAAGCGGACGGTACAATTGTGAAGGTTACTACACCACGTCCAAGCAACGAAGGTAGAAGCTATGATAAAAAGCCGGAACGCGGAAGACGCGGTCGCGGTGCTCGTGATTCCAAACCAGCGCAAGGCGGGCGCAGCGGCAGAGGCGAGCGTAATGAACGCGGTGGCGGCGCAGGCCGTTCACAAGCAGGCGGACGCGGCAAGCCGGAACGTGCTGCTGTAGCCAGCAACACCGAAAGCAATCCGTGGGAAGTTGGCAACAATGAACGCGGCGGGAAAGGCGAACGTGAATCTGGTGGACGCGGCGGCAGAGATGCACGTGGTGCTAACCGTGGCGGTACACGTACTCAAGGCGGTTCAGAACGCGGCAATTCGCGCGGACCATCAGCTGGCGGCAGCAGAGGCGAGCGGTCTCAAGACGGCGCAGCACGCGGCAATACACGCGGACCATCACCTGGCGGCAGCAGAGGCGAGCGGTCTCAAGACGGCGCAGCACGCGGCAATACGCGCGGCGCATCTACTGGCGGCCGATGGGAAGGCCGGCCAAGCAGCAATAAAGATTCGCGCGGGCCATCAAGCAGCGCACCACGTGGTGGACGAGATTCGCGTGGCGGCAGCAACAACGGTAATAGAGGCGGGACGCGTGGCGGTTCATCGCGTGGTCCTAGCTCTGGCGGTCGTAACAGATAAGAATAAAGGAGTTGCGGTACATTGAAGAACGTGCAGCTGCCGGAAGCCTATGTCCGGCAAATGCAGGCTCTTCTCGGAAGGGAAGAAGCCGAGCGGTTTCTTGACAGTTACAACGATGCCCGTGCTTTCGGGCTGCGGATTAATCCATTGAAATGTCGACAACTAATCGGGGACAATGCGGCTGCTGCTCTTAAGCAGCCGTTTCATTTGGAACCGGTACCTTGGTGCAAGACAGGCTATTATTATGAGGAATCTACAAGACCGGGCAAGCATCCTTACCATACGGCTGGCCTTTATTATATTCAGGAGCCATCAGCTATGTCTGCCGCTGAGCTGCTGGGCGCCCAGCCAGGCGAGACAATATTAGACTTCGCAGCAGCTCCGGGCGGCAAGACAACTCAAATTGCTGGCAGTATGAACGGCGAAGGATTACTTATTGCAAATGAAATCCATCCTGCAAGAGCTAAGATTCTTAGCGAAAATGTAGAGCGTCTGGGCATTCGCAACGCCGTTGTTACAAATGCTGCGCCACAAGAATTGTCCAGACGCTTCCCTGCCTTCTTCGACCGAATTATGTTGGACTCTCCATGTTCTGGTGAAGGTATGTTCCGTAAGGATGAAGTCGCTATTACGGAATGGTCGGAAGCACATGTCACCTATTGTGCCGAGCGCTCTGCGGATATATTAGAGCATGCAGCCATCATGCTGAAGCCTGGCGGCGTGCTCGTCTATTCTACTTGTACGTTTAACCGTTCTGAGAATGAAGATACGATTGATCAATTCATTGTGTCTCACCCCTCCTTCCGCGTCGAACAGGTCGAGCGGCTGTGGCCGCATCAGGTTCGTGGAGAAGGTCATTTTGTAGCCCGGCTCCGCAAAGCTTCGGATGAGGGGCAACTGAAAGTCGGCCACATCGACGAACCTGACCTTCGCAGCAGCAAAGACAAACGGCGTGAACGCGATATGCGTTCAGCAAGGCAAGCCAAGCCGCTCACAGCTGAGCTTGCCTTGTGGAGCAGCTTTGCCGAACAGGCATTACCGGGATTCACTTTAGGCGCAGGTGAGCCTATTCGCTTCGGTGATGCCCTCTACTGGCTGCCGCATCAATCCAGCGGCAGCTTTGGCGCTGCTGACCTTGACGGCCTCAAGGTCGCACGACCTGGTCTGCACCTCGGCGACATCCGTAAGAACCGGCTGGAACCCGCGCATGCGCTTGCTCTTGCCGTACAATCGGATGAGGCAGCCTGGGTACAGAGCTATACGCCTGATTCTCCTGAGATTGCCGCTTACCTGCGCGGGGAGACCCTTCCTGCCAATGGCGATGTAAGCGGCTGGGGACTTGTTGCCGTTGATGGTTTGCCGCTTGGCTGGGCAAAAGCAAGCAATGGTCAGTTGAAGAATCACCTGCCGAAAGGGCTTCGCCGCTTCAGCTAATAGAGCGGCGATTGTCAGGGCTCCTCATCCTTGCCGCGCAGATCAAGCCTTCCTCATTAGGTGATTACCCAATTATGAATGTACCGTGATAAGCGTCCATTCGAATCAGGGCAAATCACATACTATACTGTATACCGAACGGAAGGGCGATTGCACTCGAATGGCAGCAGCCCTCCAGCGGAATACAACTACAAGGAGGAATTAGCATGTCTGGCGTATATGGAGGCGGCGTCAATACGGTAGGTTTCATCCTTGTCCTTTTCATTCTTCTGGTAATTATCGTTAGAAGTCTTTGTTGGTTCTAAGGACTTTGCACCAAACCATGAAATAAAAAAGGGGCAGCCCACAAGGTCATCATGACCTGCGGCTGCCCCTTCTTTTTGATTTATTTAGCTCCAGGCGAATTCGCGCAAGGCATGTGCAACGCCGTCTTCTGCATTGGAACGCGCTATAACGTCTGCTGCTTCCTTTACCCCGTCAGGTGAGTTGCCCATCGCAATTCCGCAACCGGCAAACTCCAGCATGGAGATATCGTTGAAATAATTACCGATCGCCAGAATCCGGCTCCGGTCAATCCCTTGACTAAGAGCAAACTGCTGCAGGGCTCTGCCTTTGCTTGCCTCCGGATGATGGACGTCGATAAAGAAGTCGCCGCTGCGGATGGTCAACAGGGATGGCGGCCATTGCTCCCAATCTTTCTGCACGCGGTCCATCTCTTCCTTGTCACCAAATATCGTAAACTTCACAAGCCCTTCAGGCAGCTGTGTCCCGCGCTCCAGAATGGACGGTGCAGCATGGAACTTGCTGTACATATCCTCAAGCTCAGGTGTCATCGATTCCACCATCATACTGAAGGCTGTATTTAAGTCAAAGTGAACTTGGTTCGTCCGGCAATAGGCAAGGTAAGGCTCAAGCTGCTGCGGTGCAATCTCATATTGATGAATGATTGTTCTTGTGTCCGAGTTAATTGTCGCTCCGCCGTTATGCGTAATAATGATTCCGTTAAGTCCCAGCTCCTCCAGAACCGGAAATACACTTACAGGAGCACGGCCGGTACATAATACAATACCCGCTCCGCGTTCAGCCGCTTCCCGCACAGCCTCGCGCGTCTTGCTTGTCAGTTGGTGGTCATCTGTTAATAACGTACCATCCACATCAAGTGCAATCAAATCATACTGCAGTGTCATTTCCCCACTCCTATTTCTATATTTACTCCGATGCCCGGTGAGCTCGTAAAAGAGCAAGCTCCTCATCCGTTAATTCACGGTATGTTCCTTCCTCAAGATCCGGATCCAGTTCAAGCGGTCCCATCGATACTCTCTTTAAGTATACGACTTTTTTGCCCACTGACTCGAACATCCGCTTCACTTGATGGAACTTACCTTCCATTATCGTAAGGGATATAACGGAAGTAACGCCACCCTCATCATGGTCTTTTTTCAAAATCTTCAAATTTGACGGCATCGTCACATATCCATCATCCAGTATCACACCTTTCTTGAACTGCTCCTGATCTTTCTCGCCGACATCCCCTTGCACTACAGCTTCATAAGTCTTCGGGACATGCTTGCGCGGGGATAAGAGCTCATGAGCCAGCTGCCCGTCATTAGTCAGCAGCAGCAGACCAACCGTATCCTTATCCAGTCTTCCAACAGGAAATGGCTCCATGATTTGATCTTCAGGCTCAAGTAAATCGATAACCGTCTGCTCCCGCTTATCCTCTGTTGCAGAAATAACACCGGGAGGTTTATTCATCATCAAATAGATAACTTCCCGGTACATCACCCGTTCTCCGTCATAGGCAACTTCGTCCAGCTCCGGATCAACCAGGAGTCCGCTATCCTTCACGACTTTGCCTGAAACCGTCACTATTCCCTGCTTCACCAGCTTCTTGATCTCGCTGCGCGTCCCATAACCTGTATGAGACAATAGTTTGTCCAAACGCATCTTTTTCGCCATCTTACATCCACCTCCAGCCAGCTGGCAGCTCATTCTTCAGCATACCGTCTGCCGAATATTTGCCCCATCCGATCGGGTAACCATCCGTGCATACTAAGGCATATCCTTTCAAAGGCTGAGGCGTCTTGCCCTCCCTTTGTGCAACCGTTAATTGATCCGCTTCAACAAAAAGGGTCTCGCCCTTCAAATAACGAATAACGTTAGGATCATCCGACTGCATATTAATCGAGCGCACGGCCTCAGATTGGCGTAGTCCCAAGGCAAGCGCTTGTGACGGCTCGAACTTATTACGCCCCGCGTCCCCAACGTACCAGCCAGCACGGACGACACGCAGCCCGTCCAAAGAAGGCAAGGAAGCTGGCTGAAGATAAACTCTTGAGCCGAAGCATTGAACGGTTCCCGTGGCTTCGAAAGCATCTGACAACTCCCGCTCCACAAAATCAAGCCACATCGCTGACGGATCTATCGTCTCTGTTTGACCACGGCCTGTATGACGTCCATTATTACGCTCAGGCGCTTTGTTCAGCTTACCAACATCCTTCGCCCCTTGAGCACCACGTTTCTCGGCTGCGCGCAAAGTAGCTCCCGCATTGCCCTTTGGATGCTTCTTACGCGTCTCCTTCTGAGCTTCGATATCAGGAGAAATAGCAGCTGCCTCGTCAGACTCCTTGCGTCTCAGCACTGCCGCATAATGCCCTTCCCCTTCAATATGATGGGGCCAGAGTCTAACCGTACCAGAAAGAGAGGCTAAGCGCGCAGGTGCGAGTTCGCGCCCTGCTTCGCCCGCCCAATCAGGCTGTCCATTCTTCCAGCCGTAAAGATGTTCCACTTGTACGACTTCAAAGTCTGGCAGCTCGGCAAGCAGCTCAGCGATTTGTGATTCATTCTCCTCAGGAGAGAACGTACAAGTCGAATAGACAAGTATGCCGCCAGGGGCAAGCATAGCAGCCGCATCACGTAAAATATGCCGCTGCATAGCTGAGCAGCGTTCAATAGAATGCTTCTCCCACTCTGCGATCATTGACTCGTCCTTGCGGAACATGCCTTCACCTGAACATGGGGCATCTACGAGAATACGGTCGAACCATTGCCCGAATACTGGAGCAAGCGCCGAGGGCTCCTCATTGAGAATGACCGCGTTGCGAACACCGGCAAGCTCGATATTTTTCGCTAATGCCTTCGTCCGTTCTTTTGCATTGTCATTGCTGACTAGAACACCGCTGCCTTGCAGCTTTGCCGCGATTTGAGTGGACTTGCCGCCAGGCGCCGCGCACAGATCCAGTACCCTCTGCCCTGGCTGAACATCCAGCAATTCCACAGGAGCCATAGCACTTGGTTCTTGAATATAGTAAAGACCGGCATGATAATGCGGATGCTTGCCTGGTCTTGCACCTTCTTCATAATAGTAGCCATCTTCTACCCAAGGTATAGGACGGATTGCATCTCCCATCGGAGAGATCGCCTTCCATGCTTCACCGTTAAGCTTTAACCGATTTACGCGAATCCCGTACAAGCGCGGGTCATCATAAGAAGAGATAAAATGATCATATTCTTCTCCAAGCAGTGATTTCATCTTTGTTGTAAAAGCAATCGGCAAATAGCCGGACATCTGGTCATCCCCTTGCAAGCAGCTTAAACGCTCTTTGAAATATAACTTCGAGTATACTCCAATGCTCCTTGAATTCAAAGATGAATTCATGATTTGGCTTTCCGCCTCCCTTTATTCTTCATTTGTGATGAATATGTGAAATTAATCACAACCTCTTGTCAAATTCAAATATCTCGCATATGATAAGAGCAACAAAAGGATTGTGAATTAAATCACATAACTAGTTGCAACCTATATCATCCCTTTTTATTGGAAGCCGCCCTACTCTTCATCCCCTAACAAGGTCCGCTTCCTTTTTTTGCAACGATGTTTGTGAATTATTTCACAGGAAATTGAGGAGGAATTTTCTATGAAGATCGCTGTTATTGGTTGCACACATGCAGGTACCGCCGCTGTTACTCAAATGGCTAAGCTTTATCCCGAAGCACAAATTACGGTATACGAACGCAATGACAATGTATCCTTCCTCTCGTGCGGCATTGCCCTCCATGTCGGCGGCGTCGTGCAAGATGTGAATAAGCTGTTCTACGCATCGCCTCAGCAGTTAACCGCAATGGGTGTTAAGATGAACTTGCGCCATGATGTCCTGGAAGTCCATACAGAAGCGAAGACCATTCTGGCACGTAATCTCGATACGAATGAGGAACAACTCTGCGAGTACGACAAGCTTGTCGTGACGACTGGTTCGTGGCCGATCATTCCGAAGCTTAAAGGGATGGAGCTGGACAATATCCTGCTGTGCAAAAACTATAATCACGCGCAGACCATCATAGAAAAAGCGAAGCACGCTAAACGGATCACCGTTATTGGTGCTGGCTATATCGGCATCGAGCTTGTTGAAGCATTCGAGCAGCTTGGCAAGCAGGTCACACTAATTGATAATATGGACCGAATCCTGTTCAAATATCTTGATCGTGAATTTACTGAAGCTATTGAGGTAGAACTGCAGCAGCGGGGTATTGAACTTAAGCTGGCTCAAACGGTAACTGGCTTCCGAGGTGAAGAAGGTCAAGTTGCCAAAGTCGTGACAACGGCTGGGGAATATGAGACGGATCTGGTCGTCTTATGCATCGGTTTCCGGCCTAATACAGATCTGTTAAAAGGCCAGGTCAACATGCTGCCTAACGGAGCCATTATCGTGGATGAGTATATGCGTACCAGCCATCCTGATGTATTTGCAGCCGGTGACAGCTGTGCCGTCTATTACAATCCGACTCATAAACATGCTTACATTCCTCTGGCAACAAACGCCGTACGCATGGGAACGTTAGTCGCCCGCAACCTGGTAGAGCCAACTGTCCGCTATATGGGTACACAAGGTACTTCGGGCATTAAAATATATGAGAGCAACATCGCATCGACTGGATTAACTGAGCTAGCGGCACTTGATGCAGGCATGAATGTGAAATCTGTCGCAATCGAAGACAACGACCGCCCTGAGTTTATGCCAACCTACGAGAAAGTGCAGCTCAAAGTAGTCTATGAAGCCAATACCGGACGAATTGTGGGGGCTCAGGTCATGTCGAAGGATGATTTAACCCAAGCCATTAATACGATGTCGGTCTGCATCCAGAACAGCATGACGATGAATGAACTTACCTTCGTCGACTTTTTCTTCCAGCCGCATTACAACAAGCCATGGAACCTGCTCAATCAAGCCGGATTACAGGCGATGTAAGTAAGTCAGGTCAACAAAAAAACTTGCGAGAGCTTCCTTTTACGGAGCTTTCGCAAGTTTTTATCTTTGTACGGATTATTCCTCTACATATTGAATGCCATCAGGAGAAAGGACAGAGATCCGGGCAAGCGAATCAACCCGGTATCCCGCTTCCTTCAACCGATCCGCACCGTTCTGGAACGACTTCTCAATGACAATACCGATTCCAGCAACACTGGCTCCAGCTGTCTCAATAATTCTAGCCATCCCAAAAGCTGCTTCACCGTATGCGAGAAAATCATCAATGATCAACACGCGTTCACCAGCCGACAAAAATTTGCGCGAAATGGCTACCTCGCTCTTCACCTGCTTCGTGAAGGAATAGACCTCCTCAACATACAGATCATCACGAAGTGTAAGCGACTTCTGCTTCCGCGCGAATACAAGCGGTACCTGAAGGGCAAGAGCTGTCATGACAGCCGGCGCGATGCCGGACGATTCCAGCGTCAACACTTTCGTTATCCCTTCGCCTTCATATGCAGCAGCGAAGCATTGGCCGATCTCCCACATTAACTGAGCATCCACCTGATGATTTAGGAAGGAATCGACCTTTAGCACTGTATCACTGAGTACGATCCCTTCCTCACGAATTTTATCCTGTAAAGCTTTCATAACCGCACATACCCTCCTGCTCAAATCTTATATATTGAGACTACTCGGAAAACAGGAAGTTCGCAAGACTCCTCATTTATTTTTAATGAGCAGTTGCTGCAGAAGCTGGCGCCTCTTTCATGGAACGAAGGAAGTAGGCAGCAAGCATGACGACAGCAAAGCCAACCAAATAAACCATCAGGATGCCCGTGTTGCTCCAGTACATGTCCCAGTTGCTCGTTGAAATCACACTCTTCATACCGCGCAGCACATACGTCATCGGCAGACATTGTCCAATCGCCTGTATCCATTGCGGTGCCAGCTCCATTGGGAAGGTTCCGCCGCTGCTTGCCAGCTGCGTAACTACTAGGGCAATAGCCACAAGCTTCCCAAGTGTACCAAAGATGGAGACAAGCATCAGAATAAGGGTAGTGAACGTACATGCCGTAACGAATGTAAACAAGAAGAATTTCGGTACACTTTGAACCTCTAGACCAATGGCATAGAGAAGAATCAAGTCAAGTACAATCGTTTGAAGCAAAGCGACGAAATAAAACAAGCTAATTCTGCCCCAGAACTTCTGCCATGCCGAACGTACTTGTCCCTCTTGAAAATGAATGATATTGGATGCCATCAAAGATCCTACTAATAGACCCAAGGCAAGAAAATAAGGAGCTGATCCGGCAGCATACGTCTTAACCGTATTTAAATCATTCTGCTCCAGTTGAATCGGCTGAGCATACATATCGAGCTCTGCGTCGCTGACTTCAATACCTGCTGTTGATTGCGCGGCATTAGACAGCTTATCCGTTAATTGCTTGGAACCGTCTACCAGGCGGATTACACCGCCAAGCAGCTCCTCGGAGCCGTTGTTCAACTGCTCAGCACCTCCAGCCAGCTGACTGATACTTCCCTGCAGCTTATCAATTCCTAGACGATAGCTTTGCAATCCTTCACCCAACTGAGAACTGCCGGCTGCCAGCTTACTGCTGCCCGTATAAGCTTCAGAGATTCCGCTAAAGACAGCCGTCTGAGCCGCGGCGAGCTTTGCTCCAGATTGCTGTTCCGCCTTAGCAGGCTTCTCCAGCTCCTGCACGGACCTGCTGACATTGCCCGCATCTTGAACCAGCTTCTCACTGTCGTTAACAATTACTGCAAACGATGAATCATCCTTCAATTCCGGATGCTGCGCCATATAAGTTTGGAGCTTCGAATGTAAGCTTGCGGCCGATCCATTCATGTCTGATGCACCCTTGGAAGCAGTGTCGGCAGCATTAGCCCATTCCACCATATCCTTTTGAAAGCTGCTTATTTCGGTTGTCAGCTGTTCCCCCGATGCTTTCAATTTCCCTAGGTTATCTGTCAAAGCAGCCGTCCCTGATGCCAAACCACCTGCTCCGCTGCTAAGCTGGTCGATTCCTTGCTGAAGTGGTTTGGTGCTGTTGCTTAACTTCATTACACCGCCAGCAAGTGATGCGATCCCGTTATGCAGCTTGCTTACGCCATCCTGTGCTGTCTCGGTTCCTTCCGTTAATTGCAAAGCACCGCTGCTTGCTGAGGAGAACCCATCCGCCATTTGATGCATTTTACCATATACCGTCTTGGTGTAGCTCTTGATCAAATTTTGGCTTACTTCTGTTTTTAATTCCTTCAGTACGTTACTGCCGATTTGTCCCGATACGTAATTGTTCCCCGGGTTCGTCATGAATACTAACTCAGCAGGCTTTGGATTCTCATTTGTTAAAGTAGTTACACTCGTTGAAAAGTTGTCTGGTATGACGATCGTCATATAGTAATCGCCGTCATACAATCCTTTATCTGCGTTATCTCGGTCAACAAAATGATACTCCAAAGCAGGAGACCTCTTCATGTTGTCCACAATATCCTGCCCAAGATGAAGCTCTTTTCCTTCTGAGACAGCTCCCGCATCCTCATTGACGATGGCAACTGGAAGCTTATTCAGATGTCCGTAAGGATCCCAATATCCCGCGAGGAACATTCCTGCATATAGCAACGGGATAAATAACAAAATAATTGAACCCACTCGAAGTGTTTTGTGGTTGGCCATTAATTTGAGATTGGTCCAAAACAAATTTCCTTTCATTCGTCATGCACTCCTACTATTTATTTGTATCATACAAGTAATAACCATTGTATTATACAAGTTTATTTTGAGAATGCAAATACCTGACCTATGAAAACATTACTTACCAGCATACTTGCATAATGCAAGCACGAACGGTAAGCTAACCATAATAACTAATGTCAGGAATGGATTCGTCGATATGAATATGAACGAGCAATCTCCCTTCAGCATGATTGAAAGTCAGATTTCGATCTTTATCCGTCGAGCCGAGGCAGCCCGATTATCCAACATAATGGGCAAAGAAATGGACCGCTCCTCTTACCTCATTCTGCAGCATTTGGAGAAGGCTGGAGCCGTCGCGATCAAGACGATCTCAACCATCTTTCAGCTTGATATTTCAACGGTTAGCAGACAAATTGCGGCATTAGAGTCTAAAGGTCTGATCAGAAGGCTGACAGATCCGAATGACGCACGAATCAGTCTATTGGAATTAACAAAGGAAGCACCTTCGCTGCTGGCAGAGGTTCGCGAGTCAAGGGAAGCTTTTTTCAAACAGCTTCTTTCGGATTGGTCCGAGGATGATGTCCGTTCATTAGGAAAGCTTCTGCTAAAGTTCAATGAGACCGCGGAACAACGAATCCGGTCCCGAAACTAAGAAAGGAGGTTGTCCAGATGGACAGCCTCCTTCTCTATTATAATCCAAGCATGAATTGAATAGTCCGGTCAGGTACCTCCGGAATATGTTCATGTCCATAATCCGGATAAATATCAACAGACTTTGGTGAAGTAATGTTATTGTACGCAGCAAATTGTGTCRATGGCGGGCAAATCGTATCAGCCAAACCAACCGTCATGAGCACTTCGCCTTTAATGCGGCCGGTCAGATGCTGCAGATCGATATAACCAAGCTTTTCGAATACCTCATCTTCACGCTCATGTCGTGGATCAAAGTGACGGAAGTAGGTTTTTAGCTCTGCATAAGCATCCTTCGCCAAATCCATTTCCCATACCCGCTTATAATCACTAAGGAATGGATATACAGGAGCCAACCGCCGAATACGAGGCTCAAGCGAAGCACATGCCAATGTCAATGCACCACCTTGAGAGCCGCCCATAGCTCCCACTCGGTCCGGATCAACTTCTGGCATATTCATAGCAATACCTGCAAGCTGTGCTGTATCGAGGAAAATATGACGCATAAGCAGATTATCCGGATGATCATCCAAACCGCGAATAATATGCCCGTTTAGCGTCGTACCTTTTACCCCGCCTGTATCCTCTGAACCTCCGCCTTGTCCACGGCAATCCATTGCAAACACCGAATATCCGAGAGCAGCATAGTTCAGCTTATCGGACCAGTCACCAGCATGCCAGGAATAACCGTGAAACTGCACAATTGCTGGATGAGGCTCTGCTGCATGTTTTGGCCGAACGTATTTTACATGAATTCTAGCTCCGCGTACACCTGTAAAATACAGATCGAAGCAGTCTGCAAACGGCACTTGGAAGCTGCTAGGTATAAGTTCAATTTGCGGATCAACTGCACGCATCTCTTCGAGGGCGCGCTCCCAGTAAGCGTCTATATCTTCCGGACGAGGGTTTCGTCCTTTATAGCTGTACAGCTGTTCTAAAGGCATATCAATAAGCGGCATATTATTCTTCCCTTCCATCATCGTATGGCAAATCTTCTCAACCAATTCCATATTCGCATGATCAATGTTCATTGACAAGCCCCTATTGAAGTTATCTATCATCCCTAAAACCAAAAAGCCCCGCATCCTGCATTGTAAGCAGGACACGGGACTTGCTATGTCTGATTATTCTTTTTGGCCCGTAAGATGGCCCCTTCTATATCAACCGAGAGCTGCTTGAGTCCATACAAATCTTCCTGCTCAAACAATTCGTTAAATTTCATCTGGAATTGAGCCGCTTCTCTCACCCGGTGATAATAATACAAATCCTGAATTGAGCTAAGCACCTTCGACACCACATTAGAGCGCTCCTCGAAGTCCCGCTGCGCATCCAGAATTTCATGACGGATGCTCGACATCTCGGTATCCAGCAGGAATGCGGCTTCTGATGCTGTCTTTAGCCGTTCACGCACATCCTCTGGCAGACTTTCCTTGTACTTATAATTCAGAGAATGCTCGATGGTAGCCCAGAAGTTCATGGCTAGCGTCCGAATCTGAATTTCAGCGAGTACGAATTTCTGTCCGAGTGCCGTTTGTACCGGATATTCCACGATCATATGGTAGCTTCGGTAGCCGCTGTCCTTGTAATTCGTTATATAGTCCTTCTCGTAAACGAGGGTTAAATCTTTACGCGTCCGGATGAAACCTGCAACACGGTGTATATCGTCTACGAATTGGCACATAATGCGAATGCCCGCAATATCCTCGATCCCCTTTTCCAATTGATCCGCAGGAACGTTCAGCCGCTTCGCCTTTTCCAGTATACTGGATACTTTCTTCACTCTACCGGTAACGAACTCGATCGGGGCATACGCTTCCCTCATCTTAAGCTCGACCCGCATTGTCTTTAACTTGACTTTCAATTCTTCTACTGCTTGCTCATAAGGCTGCAAAAAAAGATTCCAATCTCTGCCATCCATCCGGCCGCCTCCTGTTCTTATCGATGATCTGCGCCTACTGCCTCCGATATGTTGCGGTAGCCGTCTTTACGCAATCGTTCTTTCAAGCCGTTCGTCAGTTCGCGGAGCACCCCTGGACCTTTATAGATAAGCGCGGTATAGATCTCTACGAGCGAGGCTCCGGCGCGGATTTTATCGTATGCGTCATCAGCTGTAAAGATGCCGCCCGACCCAATAATCGGAAGCTTGCCCTCCGTCTGTCGGTATACCGCTCGCACAACCTCGGTTGAGCGCTCACGCAGCGGAGCTCCACTTAATCCGCCCATTTCCTTCGCATTCGCATGCGTAAGCCCTTCCCGCGAAATCGTTGTATTCGATGCAATAATGCCCGATACGCCGCTCTCTTTAATGGTCGAGACAGTAAGCTCTAGCTGCTCGTCCGTCATATCAGGAGCAATCTTCACAAGAACCGGCTTTGCTTTGCTACCTAATTTCGACGCCTGAAGCCCGATTTCCTCTAACACCTCGCCAAGAAGCGTACGCAGCTCGTCGCCATGCTGCAGAGCGCGCAAATCTGGTGTATTTGGAGAACTAATATTCACAACGAAGAAATCGCCATACGGATATAACACTTGTATGCACGAGCGGTAATCTTCGTGAGCCCGTTCATTTGGTGTTGCTTTATTTTTACCGACATTCACTGCAATCGGAATCCGGTTGATCCGGCGCTGTGAAAGCTTGCGAGCCATCGCCTCGGCACCTTCATTATTGAAGCCCATTCGGTTAATAAGCGCTTCGTCAGAGGGCAGACGGAAGAGTCTCGGCAATTCATTGCCCTGTTGTCCTTTTGGTGTTACCGTCCCTACTTCAGCGAATCCAAACCCAATGCTGGAGAACCCGTCAGCAGCTACACCGTTCTTATCAAGTCCCGCGGCCAAGCCGACTGGATGAGGGAAATGAATGCCAAAGAGATCAACGGCAAGCTCAGGTGCCTCCATGACGCCGTACATTGCGTGCAGCATGTTGTTCATGCCTGGCACACGGCCGGCAGTATGTAATCCGTCTATGACAAGATGATGGGCTTTCTCTGGATCCATCTGAAAGAATATAGGTTTAAGAATTGAAGAATAAAGCAAGGTTACACACTCCGTTTCAAGTTGTCTGTTCTATCTGACAGTTTATCTTTTTTATAGGAAAAAGAAAAGGGCGACAGCCATGCGTAAGGCCTATTCGTTATTGCGGCAGTACGAGAAAACGATTACAATGGGTTTATATTGGTAACCATTTTTCCATGGAAAGGTTGATTGTGGATGAGCACAGCCAAACGGAAAGCACCTGCAATGAAAACGAAGCCAAAAGAAGAGGTAAATGTCAAGGCGCTCGCTTGGATCGGGGCAGTCGTGGTCGTCATCATTGCCGCCGTTGCCGTCCTTCTCATCGTCAATCAATAGACAAGCACACAAAAAAACTCCATGCCTGACAGCATTAAGCTGCAGCAGCATGGAGTTTATTATTTCAAGCTTACATATTAAACGGATCGTCAGCAATCTTGATCGAATCTGTTGGGCAGCCATCGCAAGCATCTTGCAGGTCATCGTACAGATCTTCAGGAATTTCTGTATTACCGTGGTTGCCGTCGTTCGCGTAAATAACTTCAGCGATACCTTCATCGTCGTAATCATAAATATCTGGTGCTGTAGCGCCACAAGCTCCGCAAGCGATACAGGTGTCTTTCTCTACCCATGTAAATTTAGCCATTGGTATTCCCTCCCACAAAAAATATACATTAAAAATGTGTGCAGCAAACGTTAATGCTTGTATGCCGCTCGCTATAAATAGTGTAAACCTTCACTCATCAATATATAACAAACACTCCACCTTGGCAACAAGCTATCCTTAGGCAATTCTTACATTTCATCCTTTTGAAGCGAAGTTCCACGCAAACGTTTATTGCGAATTAGAGCTGATGGATCATCGCCTAGCATCCCAGCAGTAAGCACTGCATTCTCGCCAAATTTGTCACGCAGGACATCCATCGTTTTGGTCAAGGCTTCCTTACGCGGCTGCTGCTCGTAATCAAACAAATCAAGCTGGACAACGGTTTCTTCTTCCGCCGTTAAGTTCTGCAGCGTAACCCCGAGCAGACGAGCAGGCTCATTCACCGGCCAATGCTCATCAAATAACCGGCAGGCTTCATGATAGATGATATCTGTTGAATGGGTTGGGGCACGGAGCGTGCTGGAACGCGTTATAGTCGTCATATCCGGCTTCCGGATGGTGATCTGGACAGTAGAAGCCATAAGCTTCTGCCGGCGCAGCCTGCGGGCTGTTTGATCCGCCAGATTAAGCATGATTCGATGAGCATCTTCCCGGACTGTTACATCGTAGGGAAGAGTGGTTGTATGCCCGATTGACTTGCTTTGCTCCCGATCTGCACGAACTTCGGAATGGTCAATGCCATGCGCTGCTGATTTCATCCAGGAACCATAGGTGCCAAATTGACGGATTAACAGCTCTTCGTCTGCAGCAGCAAGCTGACCAATCGTTCGTATCCGCAGACGCTCCAGCTTATCTGCTGTCTTCTTCCCAATCCCATGCAGCACATCACAAGGTTTATCCCATAGCACCTGCGGCACATCCCGAAGACGAAGCACGGTCAGTCCGTTAGGCTTCTTCATATCAGAAGCCATCTTGGCAAGCAGCTTATTAGGAGCCACACCAATCGAGCATGGAAGTGTCCATTCATCGGCAATTCTCTTCTGCAGCGTTTCAGCAATATCGAGCGGCGAACCGAATATTTTGGACCCTGTAATATCCAAGTAACATTCGTCAATCGAGATCGGTTCCATTAATGGTGTGTATTCCTTTGCGATGCTCATAAAGCCGCGTGAATATTTGCGGTACAGATCGAAATCGGGCTGAATAATAATGAGTCCCGGACAGATCCGCATCGCCTGCCTAACCGTCATTCCTGTCTTAATGCCTTTACTTCTCGCTGCATACGAACAGGTGACAATAATTCCTTTGCGGAGCTCAACGCTGCCAGCTACAGCCGTTGGCTTGCCTTTATACTTCTCAGGCTCCTCCGCTTCATGTACGGAGCAGTAGAATGCATTCATATCCAAATGAAGAATGACGCGCCCTTTGGCCGGATAATTTTTGTGTACGTCCGCCATAGCCTGTAATCACCTTCCTACTCTTCCCAGCATACCGCTCTGCAGGAAGGTGCGTCAAATCCGATTCAGACGTTAAAAAAATTACATGCTCCCCTCTACATTCTAATCAACAAGTGTTATAATAGTTAATTATATTTGTGAAGGCGATCAGTTAAGAAGGAGGCGTCCCGGCTATGACTACACCCATAACAATATTTGACACTACGCTGCGCGACGGTACGCAAGGCGAAGGGATTAGCCTGTCAGCGGATGATAAGTTGAAGATTGCTCAAAAACTTGACGCTCTCGGCGTTCATTATATTGAAGGCGGGAATCCAGGCAGCAACAGCAAGGATATTGAGTTTTTCCAACGCATTAAATCCATGAACATTCAAGCGAAAATTACGGCATTCGGAAGCACACGCCGCAAATTTAGCTTGGCTGAACAAGACTCTTCCCTTGTACGTATCGCTGAATCCGGAGTTCCGGCAGCTACGCTTGTCGGCAAATCCTGGGATTTCCACGTGCATACTGCACTTCAAACAACGCTGGAAGAAAACTTGGCCATGGTATACGATTCCATCGCTTATTTAAAGCATAAAGGTATGGAAGCGTTATTTGATGCCGAGCATTTCTTCGATGGCTACAAGAACAATCCGGAATATGCGGTAGCCGTGTTGCGTAAAGCACAAGAAGCTGGCGCAGACTGGCTCGTGCTTTGTGACACAAACGGCGGTACCTTGCCAGGTGAGGTCTCCGACATTGTAAGCAGAATCCGCCGAGAATTGACGGCACCTATTGGCATACATACCCACAATGACTGCGAGCTGGCTGTAGCCAACTCCTTAGCAGCTATTCAAGCGGGCGCCCGTCAGGTGCAAGGCACTATTAACGGTTACGGCGAACGTTGCGGCAACGCAAACCTTTGCTCCATCATTCCAAATCTTCAAGTAAAGATGGGTTATGATGTACTTCCGGAAGACAAGCTTCGCACATTAACGGGAACAGCACGCTACATTAGTGAAATCGCTAACGTAAACATGCCGGTCGGCCAAGCCTATGTCGGTAACGCAGCTTTTGCTCACAAAGGCGGTATTCACGTATCTGCGATCATGAAGGATTCCAAGACATACGAGCATATTCAGCCAGAGCTTGTTGGCAATAAGCAGCGTATTCTTGTCTCCGAGCTTGCTGGCCAATCGAATATTATTTCCAAGGCACAATCGCTTGGTCTTGATATTAACACCAATAATGATCAAACCAAGGCCATTATGGACCATATCAAGGAACTCGAGCATCAAGGTTACCAATTTGAAGCAGCAGATGCCTCCCTAGAACTTCTTCTCCGCCGAGCATTTGGCGAGACCGTTGAAGTGTTTAAAGTCGAATCGTTCAAAGTGCTGATGGAAAACGCCAAAGGTCAAATGAACTCAGAAGCAATTGTGAAGCTGAATGTTGACGGACAGCAGGTTTATACCGCTGCAGAAGGCAACGGACCGGTCAATGCGCTGGATAATGCGCTGCGTAAAGCACTTGTCCAGTTCTATCCAAAGATCGAAGAGATTCATTTATCCGACTATAAGGTTCGCGTTTTTGACGAAAAAGATGCTACGGCAGCTAAGGTACGTGTACTTGTAGAATCCTCCAATGTCGAGAACACATGGAGCACGGTAGGTGTCTCCAGCAACGTCATTGAAGCAAGCTGGGAAGCTTTAGTGGACAGTATCCGTTATGCTCTGCTTAACATGGAGAGATCCAATACGGCCCCAACCGATAACATTGAACGACTAGGTGTCGTAAATCATTAAATAATAACAAAAACGGTCGTGCAGGTTTTTAACCCGCACGACCGTTTTTTGTTGGAATCAGCTGTATTGCTCGATAAGCCGTTCCCATTCTTTTATCGTGATAACTCCATTTATCCGTTCCCGAATGACCCCAGAGGAATCAATAAGGAATGTCGTTGGGAAGGTATCCACTTTGTATATATTTGTAACATCTCCCTTGCGGTCCATAAGGATCGGGAACGTAAACTCATGATCGTCCACAAATTGCCTTGCTGCCCGTTCCTTATCGAACTTCGTGGCATTTACACCATAGAAGGCGATCTTATCCCCGTATTTCTCATATAAGGTTTGTAAATCCGGCGCTTCGAGCTCACATGGTCCACACCAGGATGCCCAGAAATTTACGAAGGTCAGCTTGTCCTGCTTGCCGCCAATTGCATAGTTTTTTTCATCTAGTCCAGGTAATTGGAAGGTTACCGCCTCAGATCCTGCCTTTGGCTTAAAGCCTGCAGCAGCCGCAGTAACGCTTGATTCATCTTTCGCGACGTATTGATACACCGCTAAACCTGCCAATACAAAAGCTGCGATAAACAGCATCGTAGCGCGCTTCATGGTGTCCCTTCTTTCATCATTCTTTTCTATATTATACCTATCGTAACACGGCGGGGAATGGAAGCTCAAGCGAGAGGGCACATTAGCCAAGAAATCGACAAAATGTCCAACATCAAGATCGGAGGATGCTTTTTTATGGCCGAACACAAATGGCTGCAATATATCGCCTTTGCTTCTGTTCCACTCGTCCTTGTGCTTGGCAATTCAATGCTCGTCCCAATCTTGCCTGACTTAGCCAAGAAGATGGAGATTTCGGAGCTTCAATCCAGCCTTATTATCACTCTATTTTCGGTCAGCGCAGCTATTTTCATACCAGCTATCGGTTATTTATCCGATCGTTTCCGCAGAAAAATCATCATCATACCCGCCCTCGCTGTATACGGTGCTGCTGGCATTCTGGCAGGTTTCGCTGCGGTTTGGGGGTCTTACTGGCTCCTCGTCATCTCCAGAATCATACAAGGGATGGCAGCAGCCGGAACAGCTCCGATTGCCATGGCGCTTGTTGGCGATATGTATAAGGATGGAGAGGAAAGTGAAGCACTGGGCATTGTTGAGGCTTCGAATGGTGCAGGTAAAGTCGTTAGTCCAATCCTTGGTTCGCTGCTAGCTCTGATTATTTGGTATGCGCCATTTTTTGCTTTTCCGATCTTCTGCGCCGCTTCACTTGCTGCTGTATGGTTCTTCATCAAGGAGCCCAAATCTGAATCCGAACCTTTAAAGCTCAAACAATATTTATCTGATATGAAAAAAATATTCCGGGAAAAAGGCCGCTGGCTCATCACTGCCTATTGTACAGGAGCACTGGGTTTATTCCTGTTGTTTGGAGTATTGGTCTATTTATCAGATATTCTCGAGAAGCCCCCCTACTCCATTGAAGGTGTATGGAAAGGCTGTATTCTTGCCATTCCACTGCTTGGCCTTGTGATTACGGCTTATCTGACCGGACACAGTATCAAAAAAGACGGCAAAAAAATGCGCCGTTTTATTCTGATCGGATTATCGCTCATGAGTGCCGCGTTAATTGGCTGTCTATTTAGTTACTGGGTCATCTATCTGTTTATCGGATTTATTACAATAAGCAGCGTTGGTACAGGGCTGCTTCTCCCTTGCCTTAACACCTGGATTACAGGCTGTGTTGATCGGTCCCATCGCGGAATCGTTACTTCATTTTACAGCAGCCTCCGATTTTTTGGCGTTGCTGCCGGGCCTCCACTGTTCAGTTGGCTGGCCGATCGATCTGTAACTGTACTGTTTATCCTGTTAGCTGTTCTAGCTATTGCAGCGCTTATATTCGCCATTCGATTGCTACACCCCGAGAAAACAGCTAATCCAGCTAGCTAACTCCTTCCTGTCCCCTGTATAATGAGCTATACAATTGCAGGAAGGAGCATTTATGAGATGGAGAAGATCGCGATAACCAAGGAAGCTTATGAACACTTATTGAGCATCTGCCAGCAAGCTTTGCCTCATGAAGCCTGCGGCGTACTTGCAGGTACCTCCGCTTCGCCCGGCGAACCTGCAATCGTTACGACTATTTTGCCAATCACGAATATCCATCCTGAGCCTACACGCTCCTTCAGCTTTCATCCTGGCGAATGGATATCCATCTATTACGACATGCAAAAAAACCGACAAACACTCGTCGGTTTTTTCCACTCGCATCCAACCTCCTCAGCTGTACCTTCCAAGCAAGACTTCCTTGGTTTTCCAGCTTCCGATCGTCAGATCTCCTATTGGATTATATCTATAGGTCATACTGTCCAGCCTTATCGGCTTTATGATCAAGGCTTCACTCCCCTTGCTCTAATGCTTACTTAAGTAAGCATACAGGTCACCAAGAGTTGTTATATTCCGATCCAGTATTTGAACGAGAAATTTCTGCCACAGCTTAGCCGTCATTATGGAATCATGCAGCGCATGGTGACGTTCTGTTATCGGAATGCCATAGTCCTCAAGCAGGTCATCCAGCGCATAAGAAGAGCGCTTTGGCTCCAGCCATTTCGCTACCAGCATCGTATCCAGTACACGATGATTTAAGCTTATTTTGGAAGTACGCCATAACGCCGCGTTCAGAAACTGTTTGTCATGTCCTGCAGCATGTGCAAGCAGCAATCTCCTCCCGAGAAACTCCATAAAATCATGCAAAACCTGCATCAACTCCGGCGCATCCAGCACCATCTCGTTCGTTATGCCTGTTAATTCAATAATTTGCTTAGGAACTCGACGTTTTGGATTAACGAGACTATAAAACTGCTCAGACTCCCGCAGTTCTGCCCCCTTCATATGAACCGCTCCAAATGATATAATCTCGTCGCCATTCGAGGGATAGAATCCAGTCGTCTCTAAATCAAACACAACAATGTCCAGCTCTTTAAGCGGCATATCCAGTAAGGACCCTTTGCGTTGCTCCTTGTTCATAGAACGAATAAAGGCCATCTGCTGCGCATTTTGCGAGCCCATCATGGAAGCTATTGCAGGCGTGAAACCACCCATTTTGTATAAGTTCCACATCCGCCCGACGCCTTTTGGTTCTTTCATTAGTTTCACCACCGCCTTACATGAGCCTTCCCGTTATACGTTTAAACACCTTGCGCTGCAGCCTTTTGCCATGCCTAAGCGCACTCTTCAGCTCTTCGGTCATTTCTCTAGACAAATTCCGGCTGGACAACTTACCATTATTCGCATACAATCCACCCTCGTTCTGCTCGGTTGTCATGAGCCGAAGGCGAAGAAAGAGACGAAATGCCTGTTCAGAACCAGCAGCCTCATCCGATTCCAATTCATTATGCATGGCAAGTCTGCGGATACGCAAAAGTGTTGAGGTATCACGAATACCCGCTTGAATTGCCAGCAATCGAATAGCATTCACAAGCGGAATATACGCACCGTATTTAATATCAAGACTCCCAGCATCCGATCCGTATTGTTCCTTAAGCAAATGACCAAACAATCCTAGCAGCACTTTATGACGCATCGTATTATCAAGCATACGTCTTATGATGTTAGGATAATCAATCATATTATTGAAGTAATGATCTTTGAGTTCAAAAGCAAGACGATGTTCACCGTACACCGATCTTCCATCTGCCATTATTAACAAGTATCGAACGGCTTCCCAAGCCGGTTCTGCGAACCAGCCATTCAGCTTGACCTTCCATTCGGATAACGACATGCACCACTCCGGGTTATTACTAAGCACATTCCCTTCGCATAGCGGGTAACCGGATTGCTGCAGGTTCGAGACGATGATTAAGGTTAATTGCTGAAAATAAGCCCTGGCCTCCTCCGAATCGTTAACGGAATCCTCAAAAACAATACCGCTGTCTTGATCACTCGACAGCGTCTGTTCCTGACGTCCTCCGCTGCCGAACAACAGATACGCGTAAGGCACGGGGGGAGAACCCATCCCCAACCGTGCCATTTCCGCTTCCGCTAGTATGATAGAGCGGCATATAACCGAGTCATGCAGCTCATTTAATTGTTCGTTGAATTGTTCGACCGGACTCATTTGGAGAATACCTTTCATATGCTCGTGTACTTGATCCCGCAGACTGCGCAGTACATTCACATTATCGGCTTTGCCGATTTGCTTCAGAAGCTGCACACATACCGGATCGCCCATCCGCCGCCTCTCCCCTCAGGTCAGTCCAACAATGCTTTCATTAACCTTGGATGCCCTGACCTTTTTTAAGTTGCTCAGGATAACCATAAGCGCCGTGCTCACTCAGGTCAAGACCGATAATTTCTTGCTCTTCTGTAACACGGAAGCCGATTACAGCTTTGATAATTACAAGAACAAGGAACGATGCAGCAAGTACGAACGCACCGCACACTGCTACCGAAAGTGCTTGAACTCCCAATTGATGCCAGCTGCCAGTATCAATCAGACCACCTTGACCAACGCCTACTTTTGTAGCAAGCTCATCTGTTGCGAAGATACCGTTAGCCAGCGTACCCCAGATACCAGCAGCGCCGTGTACGGACATTGCGTAGATTGGATCGTCGACTTTGATTTTTTCGAAGAATTTTGCACTGTAGAATACAAGCACGCCTGCTACCAGACCGATAACAACTGCTGCCCAAGGCTCTACGAATGCGCAAGATGCTGTAATAGCTACCAGACCAGCAAGTGTACCATTCAACATTGTAGTAATGTCAGCTTTGCCATTAACTGCCCAGGAGATCAGAAGAGCTGCCACTGCACCAGCGCCTGCGCCTAGCATCGTTGTGAAACCAACGTAACCAAAGAAGCCATCGCCAATCCCCAAAGTACTACCAGCATTGAAGCCGAACCAGCCTACCCAGAGGAGCAATACAGACAGAGCTGTAAACACTTGGTTATGACCGGAAATTTCGTTCGCAGAACCATCTTTATTGAACTTGCCAATACGCGGTTTTAACAATACTGTTGCCGCGAATGCCGCAAGTGCACCAGACAAGTGAACTACTGTGGAACCTGCGAAATCTTGCGCGCCGTCTTTTGCAAGCCAGCCGCCGCCCCAGATCCAGTGAGCCACGATAGGATAGATAACACCAATGAAGATAATTGTGAAGATAAAGTAAGAAGACAATTTAGCACGTTCCGCAAATCCACCCCATGCGATCGAGAGTGATACGGTAGCAAATGCAAGTTGGAACAAGAAGAATAATGTAGTAGGAAGTCCGTCATCCACACTTACAATAGAAGGATCGAAGAGGAAATCACCGAATCCAATAAATTCACTAATGGAACTATCTGCACCAAATGCAAAGCCGTAACCAACTGCCCAAAAGATCAGTGCAGCAAGACCAGCTGTGAAGATTGTCTTACCAGCTACGTGACCCGCATTCTTCATTCGAGTGGAGCCTGTTTCTAATAGAATGAAGCCGCCTTGCATGAGCAATACGAGCACGAAGGCTACCATTACCCATAGCGAGTTGATTCCCATGTTAAGTGTTCCAGCTGTTGGATCATCGGCAAATGCCATTGCCGGGAATACCAAACATAATGCCCCTAAAGTTAACACCATTTTCTTAATCAATACGACCACTCCCTTAATGTGATGTTTACTAACATGTTAGGAAAGACTTAATGTCATTATAGTCAGAAGCACCTAGTTTGACAATATATATCTTCTAAATTTGAAAAAAAATCTAACGTTCGTGTCTCAAAACGAACCGAATGTTAAGTTTTTTCACAATCAGCCTAGGGAATTAGTTCTAAAGCATATATATTCTTCGCATTTTGAGTCTATTACTTTGGAATCAGTTTCTAGTATTAACAATTAATTAAGAGAAATTTGTACATTCATGTAACACGTTTGACTGTACGGTTAGTTTCCGATTATGATTAAGGGATAGTATATAGAAAGAAGGTGGTGGATTTGGGGATATGAAGCTTTATCGAATAGGCGAGCTTGCCAAAATAGCGAATGTCAGCGCTCGAACGATTGATTATTACACTTCCATGGGGCTAATAGAACCATCGGAGCGTTCCGCCAAAAACTATCGCTTATATCAAGATGAAACTTTAGTCCGGCTTAAACGTATCGAACAAATGAAGCAAGAAAAATATACGTTAGATGAAATTAGGGAAGCTTTGGATGGCTGGAGCAAGGTTACAGCCGAGGAGCAGGTGTCTCAGAAACTAACAGATCTCCAGCATCACCTGTCGCAGCTGGAACGTGAGGTCAAGGAACTTGAGCCCGTCCTCAAACAGCTGAAGCCGAGACAAGCAAATCGCTTGTATACGCGCCTCATGCCCCAAACAGCGGCTTGTATCGAAGCATTAATGCTTCTTATTAATAAGGGACCATTCATGTGAGCATTTGTCCCATCGATACAAGACTGCCAGCAACCTTAAACATTCTATTGGAGGTATGATCACATGTTTTTTCACCCCATGGACTTCCTCATCCTGATTGCCTTCGCTCTATCCATATGGGCGCAATTCCGGGTGAAAGGAACGTTCAACAGATGGGCCGGTGTTCAAACGAATTATGGATTGACCGGCTACCAGGCTGCAAGACGTATGCTGGATGCCAACGACTTGCATGATGTTCCAATCGAAGCTGTACGTGGCACCTTATCGGACCATTACGATCCGATCCACCGTGTTGTAAGATTATCTGAGCAAGTCTATTATGAAAGTTCCATTTCCGCTGTTGCTGTTGCCTGTCACGAAGTTGGGCATGCGATTCAGCACAAAGTACATTATCCGATGCTGGTACTTCGCCACCGTATCTTCCCAGTCGTGAACATCGCATCCGGTATTGCACCATTCCTGCTCATTGCAGGTTTTCTGTTCCATGCGATGAACCTGGTTGGTCTCGGCATCATCTTCTTCTCCGTAGCCGTTGCTTTCCAAGTTATCACTTTGCCAGTAGAGTTCAATGCAAGTAACCGAGCACGTGATCTGATGGTCGCTGAGGGCTTTATTACTAATGAAGAAGAACGAGGCGTCGCCAAAGTGCTAAACGCAGCCGCATTGACTTATGTGGCAGCAGCGCTGATCTCCTTACTGGAGCTCGTTAAATACATCATGATCTTTACATCGAGCGATGATGACTAAATCACATAGTTAATAAAAAACAGTATCGCCTACAGGCGATACTGTTGATAACAACAAAAACGGTATCGCCTACTCAGGCGATACCGTTTTTGTTTTCCCCTTATTATCTTCCAGCTCGCTGAAATAGTTGATCAGGAAGCTATGGAATACTTTAGATACAAGCGACATCTTTTCATTCGAGCGATGAATGATGCCGATATTACGCATGACTCTAGGCGAACGCACACGAACTTTTGCCGACTGCAGCACCCCTGCATGATACAGCGCCATCTCTGGCAGCAGACTTACTCCCATACCGGCTGCGACAAGTCCTCGGATCGTCTCCGTCTCTTCACCTTCAAAACCGATCTTTGGTGTAAATCCTGCCTCTTGGCATGCCTCCCATACGATTGGCCGCAGCGAATATCCTTCACTGAACATAACAAACGTATCATCCTTCAACTGGTTAAGGTCAATTTCCTCTTCTTCAGCTAAGGGATGACTTGGAGGAAGTATCGCATACAGCTCCTCAGTCAGCAGAACTTGACCACATACATGCTCATGTTCATCAGGAAACGGAGAGATAAAGGCCAGATCAATTTCTCCCTTAACCATATCGCGAATCAGCGACGGATACATGCCCTGCCGGAAACGGAATTTGACATTGGGATGAAGCTTGCGGAATGCAGCGACAACTTGAGGGACAACAGATACGCCTAGGCTGTGAGGAAAGCCAAGTCGAATCTCCCCTTTCTCAGGATCCATAAACTCGTGTATCTCTACAACAGCCTTTTCCAGATCCTCCAGAATGACTTCCGCACGCTTAAGAAACAACTGGCCAACCGGCGTCAGCTGAAGATTGCGTCCTTTCTGAAGAAACAATTTGACGCCCAGCTCTTCCTCGAGCTGGTGGATTTGCCGACTAACCGCGGATTGCGCGACATGCAGCTCTTCTGCCGCTTGCGTCACATGTTCTTTTTTTGCAACCTTTACAAAATAATAAAGCTGACGTAGTTCCATAATGTCTCCTTATCTCTCCCGACCATGCTGATTCTAATATCGGCGCCGCTTCTTAGACATAGCGCGATCTAATAACCCATATAACAAAAATCCTGCAAGCCCGCCACCTACGTGCCCCCACAAATCAATCGATGGGATTACAATGGAGTAGACGACCCCAAATCCTAATATCATATATACCGTTTTTCTTGAAGCCTCATCCAGCCATGCCTTACGGAATAATGAGATAAACAGGAAAGCACCATAAACGCCGTATATGGCGCCTGAGGCACCTACTGCCACATGTACGGCCCATTTATCTTCTGTAAAGCTGGATACAACGGCACTGAGGGCATTGCCCAGTATTCCGCATAAGAGATAAAACACAGCATATTTGAATGATTTCAATAATCTCTCCAGCGGAGGTGCAAACACAAGCACCGAGAACATATTAAACAGCAAATGCTGAAAGCCGGCATGCATGAATATGGAAGTGACATATCGCCATGGCTCATTAGTCCCAAGTGGATCTCCCGGCGCATAGCTGGTGAAAGCACCATAATCAATTAAATGCTCAGTACTATTGGTATCCCCCGTAAAGGCGATCACAATGAAATAAATAAGATTAAGCGCGATAATAACGGAAGTAACCGGGTAGGCACGCAAGTATCCGCGAAAGCTTTCATATCTTAAAAAAATCATTACGAATCTCCCCCTTCCAACCATTGGACAATGCCGATTCATAAAGCTTATAATTAAACCTGTTACAAACCTTAACTATAGAAGGAGGACATTATCAATATGTCACAAGAACGCACTGGCGTTGCCGCATTCAAAGGCAATCCTATTACATTAATCGGTCCGGAAGTCAAAGTTGGAGACCAAGCTCCTGATTTCACAATCAACAAATCGCTTGTTGACTCCGTCTCCTTGAAAGATTTCGCAGGTAAAGTAAAACTGATCAGCGTTGTCCCTTCCATTGATACAGGTGTTTGCGACGCGCAAACTCGCCGTTTCAACGAAGAAGCTTCTTCGCTGGGTGACAATGTTGTCGTGTTGACAGTAAGTGTTGATACACCATTCGCTCAATCCCGCTGGTGTGGTGCTGCAGGCGTAGATAAAGTGGTTATGCTGTCTGACTTCAAATCGCATGACTTCGGTCAGGCATATGGCGTTTACATAAAGGAATTCGGCCTTGATATGCGTGCTATCTTCGTCATCGACGCGAATGATAAAGTACAATACGTTGAATATCTGTCCGAAATGACAGAACATCCAAATTACGAGCAAGCGATTAACGCCGTTAAAGCGCTCGTCTAAACCTCTTTACGCATGAGAAAACCTCTATCGGGGCCGTTCGAAGATGTACGACCGCGCTTAGAGGTTGGTTTTATCGCCAATTAGAATTTTTGAAGCGAGTGAAGGGCTTACCTTCCTCGCTTTTTTCATGTTTAAGTGATTACTGAGTTATGCTTTGAAAGCTGCAAGCTTCTTGTCCAATATCCGATAAATATCAAGAATAACGCGGTAGTTGGAGCCAAGATCACCAAGCGATCCTTTGGAAGCGGAATAAATATCAACTGCCGAAGTGACAGGATTAACGCTAATGACAGTGACCGTAATATCCATTGTACGTCCAGTCATCGTCCGCTTCTCCAGAACAATCTCTCCGACCGACTTCACTTCGTGGAGCAGCTTATAGCCTTGCATCTTCTTAAGGGTGGATGTAACTTCTTCCCACGCCTTCTCCTTCGAGAGCTTGTAGATATGAGATTTGAGCAGTGGGTCCTTAGCTTTATCGCCCGTCGCTTCGAAACTGCGCAACAGCCCGATTAGGGTCCGCTTCAACAACGATGATCTCCCCCTCTAGCATCTATGTACGTCAACAAATATTGTAGCATGTTTATATCCTTAGAAAAAGACCGTAGAACATATTCTTACATACAAAAGCAGCTCCCCGATCATCACAGCTGGATGACCAAGAAACTGCCGGTCTCTATAAGAGCAAGAAAAAAACCCGCGAATGCCGTCCGACTCACATGTTTCTGAACCCGCTCTCGCAGGTGGGTGTCCGCAGAAACGTTTTTGAAATCCCTTTTTCGAGGGCTTGTCAGCCGCGTTCCAATGTTGGTCTCCCTAGAAACAGCCATTGGTTCAAAACAACGTAAAGCCGAAACGAACATCGCAGGATGTATTGCTATTATAGACGTAAATCCGGCAAAAGTAAACTTGCGCTCACTGCTATTTAATGGTTCCGGTCTCTCTCCGAATCCGTTAGATCAGCAAATTCATTTTCTTGTGCTTCTGCTTCTTTTTGTTTTTCCTTCTCCATCTGATCTTGAAGCTTACGGTAAATGAGATGGAAGTTCCAGAACGAAAGATAAGCGATCACACTGCCCATGAAGAACGGAATCAGGAAAGTATACTGCGTGCTGAAGTACATCACTGCAGCGGCCATAATCGCCGTAGAGAACGAGCGAATCGGACGTCCAATTGTAATTAGGATTGCATTTTTCAACAATTGAAACGTTTTCATATGATAGTGCACAAGCATCGAGAAGAAGTTAAATAAGGATACGACAAGCAATAAACAAATCGCCAGGTATAAGTACGAGAACAAATTGAATTGATCTTGATAAACAACAAAATCAATGATCATAATGCCCAAAATCAGCGAGTAGAAAATGCCACCGATCATACTTTGCAAATAATTCTCTTTGTATCCGCGGAAGAAAGTTTTAAACATCGGTACATCTACTTCACCCATTACCCATTTGCGCGCAATAGTGAACATTGCACCCGTTGCCGGGAAAAGAGTAAAAGGAGCGATAACTGCCATCATGATTAACGTGGCATACACTTGACTCGTAACCGCTGAATCAGATATATCTGCCGGGGCAGCCAAAAGTCCACTCCATGCAATAAATACAAACGGAATCGAACATACCAGCCACAAGATATTAATGACCGCTAGTCGCATGATCCATTCGGAAATCCGATACAACCCGCCAACAAGGCCTTTTGGTTCCATTTGATTCGCCCCTACCCTCATAGATTAAGTTCAATGTAATAAAAAAGGGAAAGCCCGGATGCCCGCTAGGCATCACGGACTCCCCCTGATCTAGATAACTTAGTTGTTTACGAAGTCTTCAGACGAATATTTCGGACGACGCGGCTCGCTGCTGCGGCCTTCACCACTGCTGCGACCTTCGCTGCTGCTGCTGCGACCACGGCTGCCGCCGCCACCGTTGTTATTATTGTCACGGTTGTTACGGCCTTCGTAGCCACGGGAGCTGCCGCTGCGTTTGTCATCGCGTCCACGATAACCACCACCGCCACCGCTGCCACCGCTGCCGCCGTTGCTGCTTCCGCCGCCACGGTTGCCGCCGCCAAATGAACTACCAGAGTAACGGCGTCCATTCGAACGGATGTCCGGCTTGCGTTTCTTCGCGCGAAGCGGTTCTTCCGGCGTAAGTTCAACGCTAACGTCTTTCTTCTCGCCAGTGAGCAATTTGAGAGCTGCTGCCATCAAATGTACGGAATCATATTGTTCCAGCAATTGAATTGCGATGCCTTTATATTCAGTGAACTCATCGTTCTGAACAATCTCAAGTACACGTTCAGCTGTAAGGCGTTGTTTGCCTTCGATTGCTTCAGCAAGGCTAGGCAATGGCTTCTTGTTGATCTTTTGACGTGTTACTTTCTCGATGAAGTGCAGGTGATCTGCTTCACGAGGTGTAACGAACGAGTAAGCCGAACCTTCTTTACCTGCGCGGCCTGTACGACCGATACGGTGAACATAGCTCTCCGGATCTTGCGGCAGGTCGAAGTTGATTACATGTGTTACGCCGGAAACGTCAAGGCCACGTGCTGCAACGTCTGTTGCTACAAGGACATCGATGCTGCCATCACGGAATTTACGCATAACGTTGTCACGTTGGTTCTGCGACAAGTCACCATGCAGACCGTCAGCAGAGTATCCGCGTTTTTGCAGACCTTCACTCAGCTCATCAACACGACGTTTCGTACGACCGAAAATAATAGCGAGCTCAGGCGATTCCATATCGAGCAGGCGGCACAAAGCTTCAAACTTTTGACGCTCATGCACTTCGATATAGTTTTGCGCGATAAGTGGAGCTGTAACTTGTTTTGAAATAACCGCTACATGCTCCGGGTTTTTCAGGAACTGTTGTGCCAGCTTCTGGATGTTCACAGGCATTGTAGCCGAGAACAGCAAAGTTTGGCGCTCGTCCGGTACTTGCTTCAGGATCGCTTGGATATCTTCCATGAAGCCCATATCCAGCATTTCATCCGCTTCGTCAAGAACAACGGTCCGTACATCTTCAAGCTTAATGGTTTTGCGGTTAATATGGTCGAGCAAACGCCCCGGTGTACCGATAATAATTTGCGGCTTCTTTTTCAGAGCGCGAATCTGGCGACCGATTTCTTGTCCGCCATAGATCGGCAGTGAACGAAGACCTTTGTATTTAGTCAGCTTCCCGATCTCTTCTGCTACTTGGATAGCAAGCTCACGGGTCGGCGTCATAATCAATGCAACGATGCGTTCTTCGCTAGTCGGAATTTTGTTAATCAACGGAATTCCGAATGCAGCCGTTTTGCCTGTACCAGTCTGTGCTTGACCAATCATATCGCTCCCACTCATAGCAATGGGGATCGACTTGTCTTGGATTGGGGTAGATTCCTCAAATCCAAGCTCCGTAATTGCCTGCAACACTTTAGGTTCCAGGCCAAATTCAGCAAATGTTTTCAAACTTTTCTCATACTCCTTTTATCTGCAGCCTACTAAAAAATATCCAAACCATTATAGCACATATCAACTTACGAATACCAGCAATGGGCAAAAAGCCATACTACCATAGATTAACATCCGCTGAAAAAACAGCGAGAAATCATCAATGGAGCTAACTAAAATGAACAAGTGGACTTTTCATACTGCTGTTACAGCATCCGTTATGACCATAGGCGCTCTTCTTATTGCGGGAGCGTTTAATCTATTTCTCATTCCCCATCAATTGTTAAGCGGCGGCTTGTCGGGTGTCGCGATGATGATCGGCTATATGACCGGCGGAAACATCGGCTGGCTGTATTTAGTTCTTAATGTTCCCGTCCTTTGTTGGGGATGGTTTATCGTTGGACGCCGGTTTATTATTTGGAGCATGTACACCGTTCTAGCATCCACTTTATTTCTCCAACTCATTCCCGTAACGGCAATCGCCAAGGATGCAGTTCTTGGTTCCGTATTTGGCGGAATCATTCTGGGCATCGGCACCGGCATGATGCTTCGTTACGGCGGCTCCTCAGGTGGCTTTGATATTATAGCATCAATTATCACTCGAAAGCGCGATTTACCAGTAGGTTCTATTATTTTTACTTTAAATGGGCTGGTAATCGCTGCTCTTGTCCTCTTTACGCAGGATTGGAATTTGGCGCTTTATTCCCTTTTATCTATATATACAGCCGGTAAAGTCGTCGATATCATTCATGTCCGCCATATTAAAGTAACTGCTTTTATCATTACAACCAAAACAGACGAAATGCTGGCGAAGCTGCTTAGTCACCCTCGAGGTATCACGATTATTAAAACAAGAGGCGCTTATACCTCAGCTGAAAAGGATATGCTGATGACGGTCCGTACGCGTTACGAACTTGCCGAATTACGTAAAACAATTGCATCAATCGATGCCCGGGCTTTCGTCAATATCGTGGAAACAGTAGGTGTAATAGGCGACTTCCACCGCTCAAAGGATTAGCCCAAGAATAATAGACAAACATGGAATCATATACATATCCCTATGTTTTTACAATTCATCCTGTTATAATGTGGTTATCCCGTTACTTTTGTTTTCTTGCCATATGATTTGCCCTGAACCTATGATGAAAGGGTGATGCTCAGGTGGATATGGAAACAGTCACATTGTCACAGATTGTGGAAAAGCTGGTGCCGGAGCTAAGTTCTTTCCTCACAAAGCGCGAACTTGCCATTAATATCGTGCTGCGAGATGGATTAGCTGTTCTGGAACCCGAAGATGCAAGGGAAATTGTACATCACAGCATTTGCGAGCATCAAATAGAAGCTTTACTGCAATGACAAATCGGGAATAAAAAGAATCGTATGAGCCTGCCTGGACGAAAGTCCAGCAGGCTTTTTGTTTATTCAAATATGTTTGTTCAAACATGTAATAATTGCATGCTTAGATTAGCCCCTCTTGAAAAAAAATAATGCCACGAAACCTTCTTCTGAATTATAATTTGGAAAGAATCGCTAGCGGGGAGAGGGCATAATATGGACGTAATCTTTTCTACACTGATGCTTTTGTATCAACTTGTTACTGGGACTGGTGAAGAAAATGTCGCCTCCAAGCAGCTTGCTGCATCACTGTTTAACGCTGCTGCCGGTCAAACGATCATTGATGCCGTGCCTGCCATGAACAGCAATGCAACACCAGAGGCGGTGGGAGACAGCGTAAAGGCCGATCCACAACCCGATGCTCCTGGCGTTAAAGGCGTCTATGTCACCGCGCACAGCGCCGGTGGAGCGCGTCTGAACACGCTCTTGAATCTGATGGACGATACAGCACTTAACAGTATGGTTATTGACATTAAAGATGATAACGGATACATAACTTATCCGACAAAGACACCTGAGCTTCTGAAACTCGGCACCACGCAGAAATATATTTCCGATATTCATGCCTTGATGTCAAAGCTTGAAGCGCATAAGGTCTATCCGATTGCACGGATCGTCGTCTTCAAGGATACTGTGCTTGCCAAGAAGCATCCGGAATTCTCATACCTCCACCAGGATGGTTCTCTTTGGGCCAATGGCAATGGAGACATCTTCGTGAATCCTTATATGCCGGAGGTATGGAAATACAATGTGGATATTGCCAAAGAAGCTGTAAGCCTAGGCTTTAAGGAAATTCAATTTGATTATGTGCGATTCCCGGAAGGTTTCGAGAAGAAAGCAGATTCCCTTACCTATACGAAAACGGATCAAAGTCGCGTTGATGCAGTGGCAGGCTTCGTCCAGTACGCAAGAGAGCAGCTTGAGCCGTTAGGCGTCCGCGTCTCCGTCGATATATTTGGTTATGCTGCATCAGTACCCGCTGCTGAAGGAATCGGACAAGACTTCGTCAAGATCTCAAGCGATGTTCATGTCATCTCCCCTATGATCTATCCAAGCCATTACAGCACGGGCTGGTTTGATCAGCAGGATCCGGATAAGAGCCCTTACGCAACCATTGCTGGGGCGATGAAGGATACTCATAAGAAACTTGAACCCATTGGCGATAAGAAACCAATTATCCGTCCATGGATTCAGGATTTCACCGCCAGCTGGCTGGGCAAAGGTCATTTCATTAAGTATGGCAAGACAGAAGTAGAAGCACAGATAAAAGCACTGCATGATGCTGGCGTTGATGAGTACCTATTATGGAATGCAGGCAACCACTATTCAGAAGGTGTGCAATATTAAGGGATTATCTGTTCCGCTAGAACAGTAAAAACGGCTTCTTCGCATAACCGAAGAAGCCGTTTTATTATTTTATGAACAAATCCCCAACTAATTACTCAGCAATAGCTTTTGCTTTTTTCTTACGGTTAAACACTTCATACACCATCGGTACAAAGATCAGCGTGAGCAGCGTTGAGCTGATCAAGCCGCCGATAACAGTGATCGCCATACCTTTGGAGATTAGGCCGCCTGATTCGAAACCAAGTGCCAGCGGCAAGAGTGCGCCTACTGTAGCAATTGCTGTCATCAGTATTGGACGCAGACGCGTGCCAGCCGCTTCAAGCAAGGCTTCGCGAACCGACAAGCCTTCTTTTTGTTTATGAATAACACGGTCGACGAGTACAATCGCATTCGTCACGACGATACCAATCAGCATCAGCATACCAATCATTGCGGTAACACTGATCGTTTCTCCCGCAATATACAAGCCAACCAATGCCCCGATAACGGTAAATGGCAGTGAGAACAGGATTGCAAATGGTGTAAGTGCACCACCAAATGTAATAACAAGAACGAGGTATACTACAGCGATTGCAGCAAGCATAGCAAGACCAAGCTGCATAAACGATTCTTTCATATCCTCTGTTACGCCGCCGATTTTGATATCTACACCAGCCGGCAGTTTCATTTCATCAATCGTTTTTTGCAGGTCACTCGATACGGCAGCTACATTCGACGAGACTACATCAGCTGTTACTTCAGCATTAATGCGGTCGTCAAGGCGAGTAATCGTATTTGGCGACTTGCCTTCTTCAATCGTTACAACATCCTTCAAGGCAACTTCAGCGCCTGTAACTGGCGACTTAATTGTTACATTTTCCAGATCAGATTTATCTTTATACATCTTCGTATCTACTTTCACGTACACATTCACATCTTCATTGTCTTTCTTGATAGTGGTCAGAACTGGGTTATCTCTAACCGGGCTAAGCGCCATCGCTACTTGACCTGCTGTTAGACCATATTGGCTCAGCTTCGTACGATCGGCTACAAGACGGTATTGATCATAACGTGCAGCCAGGCTGGAATCCACTTTCTCCAGATCTGTATTCGCCTTCAGTTTCGTCATCAGTTCATTAACTACAGGGTCCAAGGAGTCCATATCAGGACCGTAAACGACCATCGAAATGGTTGAACCACCCACGCCGCCGCTTGCACCAAAGTTTTGTTCTTTCCATTCGCCTTTACCGCCCAGCTTCTGTAGCAGCGGAACGATTTGTTCTTTCTCATCGGCGAAGTTTTTCATATTTTCATCATAAGTCAAGTTGAAAAGAGCTTGTTTGGATGCAGCAGGATTGAAGGGATTTGCTCCACCTACCGCATACTGTACGATCGTGATTCCATCGCGCTTCATCAATTCATTCTCAGCCGTAAGCGCCATCTCTTCGACCTGCTCCTTTGTTTCACCCGGAGCTGGGTTATAAGTCACAATCATCGACTTCTGCTCATCGCCCGGCAAGAAGCTCATGCCAATCAGTGGAGTAAGCGAGATACTGCCTACAAGCAATAGAATGGCAATTACGGATGTAATGACTTTATGGTTCAGTGACCAGGTCAGAACGCCTTTGTACCAAGTTGCCATACGGCCATGTTTGTCGTGATCTACAGCTTTGCCTGGTTTGATACCGTTACGGAACATCATATGAGCAAGCATCGGTACCACAGTAATGGCAACCAGCAAGGATGCCAGCAAAGCGAATACAACTGTCAAAGCAAACGGTGTAAAGATTTCGCCTACCATACCCGATACGAACGACAGCGGCAGGAATACGGCAATCGTTACGATCGTCGAGGACATGATCGGAACAAACATTTCACGTGTTGCATCGAGGATAAGTTCTTTGCCCTTCAGCTTCTCGCCTTTTAGCGCCATACGGCGGTATACGTTCTCGATTACAACAATCGAGTCATCGATTACCCGTCCTATCGCAATAGTCATCGCACCAAGCGTCATAATGTTTAGTGTAATATCCATCTGACTAAGAATAAGCAGTGCAATCAGAATCGACAACGGGATCGATACGACGGCAATAATCGTGGAGCGGATATCACGCAGGAAGATCATGATAATAAGTACGGCGAACAAAGCACCAATAACCGCTTTAGTGATCATCGTTTCAACCGATTTCTCAATTGGAGCACCTTGGTCAAGAGTAGTTACGATAGTAAGGCCATCGTTATCCTCTCCCATTACCTTGATGGCGTCCTTCACCTTGTTAACCACGTCTACAGTATTTGCGTCAGCCGCTTTAACGATGTTGATACCGATCGAATCTTTACCATTCGTACGGGAGACGGATTCTGCTTTACCTTCTACGGATACTTTAGCCACATCGCTTAACTTAACGGATGGCATCAGGATCAGATTGTTCAAATCTTCTTCTGTCGATACGTTACCATCTACAACGACAGTTTTCTCAGAATCGCCAAATTCGAAAATACCAAGTGGAGCTTTCATTGCTGAGGCTTGAATGATACCTTTAACCATATCTTCTGTAAGGCCATGCTGAGCAAGCTTCGCTTGATCAAATTCGATCTGGCCTTGCATCACGTTCTGACCGGAAATTTGTACATCAGCTACTCCGGCAATACCTTGCAGTTCCGGAAGAATGCTGCTGTTAACCAGATCCGTCAATTGATCCAGGCTTTGCGAGTCATTAGCAACACTGAGTGAAATAACTGGGAATGCATTCAGACTGATACGGGATACATCTGGATCTTGTGTCCCTTCTGGCAGAGACAGATCAGCGAGCAGACTCTTAACATCGCTTTCTGCTTTATCCATATCGGTTCCAAATTTATATTGGATAATAACCGATGATGCGTTCTCGTATGAAGTCGAGCTGACTGTGTCGACACCTTCCATATTCCGTGTCCGCTGCTCGATTGGTTTCGTTACTTTCTCCATCACTTCTTCTGGCGCTGCACCTGGAAGAACGGTCGTCACACTAACGATCGGAACCGTAATGTCTGGAAGTGTCTCCATCTTCATGTTCAGCCCGGAATACATTCCTGCGAACAGAACGATAATTGTCATAATCCACAAAGCAAATTTGTTGTTCAATGAGAACTTGATGATGCTCTTCAAACTTTTCCCACTCCTTCTCTAATATCTATACTTTGAACCGATATCCGACGCCCCATATCGTCTCGATATATTGCGGGTTCGACGGATCATGTTCAATTTTTTCACGCAGCCTCCGAATATGAACCGTAACTGTAGCTGCGTCGCCATTCGAATCAAGACCCCAAATCCGTTCAAACAACTCTTCTTTCTCAAACACCCGATTTGGATGCGCGGCGAGCAATAGAAGCAGATCATATTCCTTGGACGTCAGCATCGCTTCCCGGTCATGAATCGTTACCCGCCGTGACGTTTTATCAATCAGCAAGCCTCGAATGCCAATCTGCTCATGGCTATCTCCTCGATCAGCCGTTAAACGTTCATACCTGGCCAGATGAGCCTTCACCCTTGCCACCAGCTCGCTTGGACTAAATGGCTTCGTCATGTAATCGTCAGCCCCAAGACCAAGTCCTCTGATTTTATCGATATCTTCCTTCTTAGACGTCACCATCAGAATCGGAATGTTGTACGATTGCCTAATCTGCCGGCAAATTTCGAAACCGTCCAGCTTTGGCAGCATGACATCCAGAATAATTAAATCATAAGAGCCATCAACTGCCTTCTGCAGCCCAACATCTCCACGCCCTTCAATCTCCACGGAGAAGCCGTGACTCTCCAGGTAGTCCCGCTCCAGCTCGGCGATCGCCTTCTCATCTTCAATGATTAGTATGCTCTTCATGCTCCATCACCGTTCTAACCGGCACTGCCAGGGGAAGAAGCAGGCAGAATCTCGCTCCACCATGCTCTACATTTTCCGCCCAAACCGTACCGCCATGCCCTTCAATAATTTGTTTGACGATTGCAAGACCTAACCCGCTGCCCCCTGTTTCGGAATTTCTGGATTGCTCCGCCCGGTAAAATCGATCAAATATATAAGGCAGATCATCCTTATCAATGCCAGGACCCGTATCTTCAATGGTGATCAGTACCTGGCTTTCTTGCTCTTCAACAGACACATAGATCCTTTTATCCACTGCGGCAGGCAGTTGTCCCATATATTTCTCGCTGTTATTCAAAATATTCGTTACAACACGGCCAAGCTTGTCCGGATCGGCAGCAATAAGTATTCCCTCAGTAAGCTCGCCAGCATAATGGAGCGATATTCCCGACTTCTCCATGTCAAATCGCTGCTCTTCCAGAAAGTGCTCTAAATACCGGCTAATATCAATCGTCTTAAAATCATAGGCAACCTTATGCAAATCCAGCTTTGAAAATAAAAACAGTTCGTCGATCAGTTGATCCATGTCAGTCGCCTTATGGTAAATCGTCTGCATATACCTCTCGCGCTTCTCGTCGGTATTTGCAATGCCGTCTCTAATCCCCTCTACATATCCTTTAATGGCCGAGATTGGCGTTTTCAAATCATGCGAGATATGGGACAAGAGCTGCTTTCGATTCTCCTCATACTGTAAGCTTTGATCTATGGATTTCTTAAGTTGCAGCCTCATGGCCTCAAACGCGGCAGCCAGCTGGCTAACTTCCCCTTTGCCCTTGACTACAACCTGCTGTGATAAATCGCCGTCTTTAATCTGCAGCGCAGCAGCCTTCAGCGCATGAATCGGCCGAATAATACTACGGGAGACAAAATAGGTCAGAAGCAGACTCGTTAGTCCAACAAACGCGATAAATATCAAAGCGCCTACAGGCCGCCAGAGAGGCGGTACAACATCATTACGCCTTAGAAGAATCATCTCCCCTTGATGACCATCAGAATAGACAAAGGAAATCTCATTCGTTAGGAATCTAAAGGCTTTGAACGATACCGATTCAGGCGAGCTGTTAAATAAACGTTGCCAGTCCTCATGCGGAGCCAGTTCTTTCAGGAATACCGGAACATCAGAGACGACACCATCTTTGGCTATGATGAGACCTGACCATTGCTCAGCCAATCTACTCTGCAGGTTCTCGATATAATCGGGAGACGAAAGCTTATCTGCATCATTCTCGATCACATATTTCATCTCACCATAAATAAGGGACTGGTTCGTCTTCTCCTCTTTCTCCACACGGAAATAATCCCTAAGATCCTGCATCCCCCCTGCATTAAGCAAGAAAACGATAAAGCCTGCAATAAGCACCATGGGAAGAAAAACCATGGCCAAATACGACATGTACAACTTTACTCGAATGGACAAACGATACTCACCCTGACTAAGCAAGTTATTGAATCTATCGTTTATCATAACGCCGAATTCTAAACGAACTCGTAACCATTTCTTACAAAGTTCTTACAAATGGGGTAAAGTGACAGGCAATGACACAATAAATTCAGTCCCATGTCCAAACTCACTTTTGACTTTCACTGTGCCATGATGCATCTCTACAATTTTCTTCACCAAAGAAAGTCCTAGCCCGTTGCCCCCTGCTTTCCTATTCCGTGCCTTGTCAGCCTTGTAGAATCGTTGAAAAATCAGTTCTTGCTGGTCCTCGGCTATGCCAATGCCTGTATCCTTAATCCGGAATTCCACATGATCAGCCTTCTGGCTTAGCGTGATATCAATTTGACCGCCTTCAGGTGTAAATTTGATGCTATTACTTATTAAGTTGATCCAGACCTGGCTCATGAGGTCTTCATCTGCTTCAATATAAACATCAGTCAAATCCGCAGCAAGATCAATCGTTTTGTTCACCCATTGTGGCTCGCAGGAGAGAATGAGTGAACCTAGCTGCCGGTCTAGCCGATAACGCTTTGGTTCGAAGGGATGCTTCTCTGAGTCCAATGAAGCAAGGCGGAGTAAATTTTCGCTCAGTTTAGACAGCCTCGAGCTTTCGCTTTCGATAATACGTAAATACTTCGTTCTGGTGTCACTATCCAGCGATTCATTCTGAAGAGCACGCGCAAAACCGCTGATCGAGGTCAGCGGCGTTTGAATCTCATGGGACACATCCGATATAAATTCCTGACGAAGCTCCTCCAGCTTCTCAAGACCGTCAGCCATAATATTAATCTCGGTCTGAAGTTCCTCGTATCTAGGGTCCGTTCTGCCAAAATCAAGACGAACCTTAAAATCCCCTTGGGC
This sequence comes from Paenibacillus sp. YAF4_2, assembly GCF_052113225.1. Taxonomy (NCBI): domain Bacteria; kingdom Bacillati; phylum Bacillota; class Bacilli; order Caryophanales; family Paenibacillaceae; genus Paenibacillus; species Paenibacillus sp. YAF4_2. The sequence goes on along the minus strand of NZ_JBFRCT010000002.1, from coordinate 379,865 downwards.
AATCCGTCTAAGCGCATTTTTCATCGAATCCGAAACTTCCTTTTGCTTCTTATGGAAAAACAGCCTGCCAATGATCTGGATCACAATGCCCATTAAGAAAAATCCAAACAATAAATTAAGCAGTTGCGCAACATAATGATGAGGAGTCCAATCGATTTTGTTGTATAACCAGTAGCTGAAATAATAAGCAGCAGTCCAACAGCTCGTAATAAACAGCATCATGAGGCTGACTTGACCAATCTTGATTAAAACCTTAAGTAGAAGCTTCAGCTTTTCTTTCAACCTTGCACCTCCAGCCGATAGCCTAGTCCGCGGATTGTCTTAATTCGGAACGTGTGCAACTCTTCCGGGAACCGTTCCCGAAGCCGATTGATATGCACATCCAACGTCCGTTCGTTCCCTTCGAAGTCATAACCCCATATCTCTTCGATCAATTGGCCGCGAGAAAAGGATTGACCCGGATAACTAGCCAGCTTGAACAGCAGTTCGAATTCTTTAAGCGGAAGCGTCATGCTCTGGCCATTTGTTGTCACCACATAGGTTTTCTTGTCAAGTGTTAACTCCCCCACCTGAACGGATTGTGAGGAGGAAATACGGTAACGCTTAAGTAGAGCCTTCACCCTAGCAATTAATTCAAGAGGCTCAAATGGCTTAACCAGATAATCATCTGCCCCAAGCTCGAATCCCTTCAGCTTCTGCGCCGTTTCTCCTTTAGCTGTCAGCATAAGACGCGGCAGATCATAGTGATCACGAATCTCGGCACATAATTCCCAACCGTCCATATTGGGCATCATAACATCCATCACAACGAGATCAGCTTTAGCGGAATCAAGGAGTGCCAGCGCTTCTTCGCCATCCGAAGCCTCTATCACCTCAAACCCTTCCAATTTCAAATAATGACTAACCAGCTCGCGGATATGCGCATCATCGTCTACCACCATAATTGTTGCCATCCATGCTCTCCCCTTTCATCTATTTAACCTGCTCCAAGCGCAGCTGTTGATTAGCAAACTCACGGTAAAGCGTATGAGAGTGTAATAACTCTTCATGTGTTCCTCGGCCCGTAATGGTCCCTTTTTCTACAAACAGAATTTGATCCGCATCCACCACTGTCGATAACCGATGGGCAATAACTAACGTTGTCCGTCCGACCATCAAGTTATCAAGCGCTTGCTGGACAACAATCTCCGATTTGCTATCGAGACTTGAAGTCACTTCATCGAGCATCAGAATTTGCGGATCACGCAGAATAGCCCTTGCAATCGCAATCCGCTGCCTTTGCCCTCCGGACAGCTTAATTCCGCGCTCACCAACTTCTGTCTCGTAACGATCAGCAAGCTCATTTATAAATACATCGGCATAAGCCATCTTAGACGCCTGCTTTATTTCTTCATCCGTCACTGCTCTGTCAGTGCCATATATTAAATTATCCCGAATCGTCCCTGCAATAATTGGGCTTTCCTGTGAGACATAACCGATTTTGCTCCGCCAGGAATGCAGCGACAGGCTGAAATATCCTCCTGCCCGATCCGTACATTTCCCTGTTTAGGCTTGTAGAAGCGCTCCAGAAGCGAAAACAGTGTTGTTTTCCCGCCTCCACTAGGACCAACAATAGCAGTAACTGTACCCGGCTGAAGGGTAAAATCAATATTTTGCAGCACCTCTTCATGATCCCCATAGGCAAACGTTACGTCGTTGACAACAATTGGTTGTCTCGCATCTGCCAAAGCACGACCTTTATGGAGTGATTCCTCGTCCGCATGCAGCGTAGCAACGATTCGTTCTGTCGCACCGATTGCTTTCTGCATTTGAGTGAAAAATTGCGAGATTTGATTAATTGGAAACACAATTTGAATCAGATAAAGAATGAATGCAACTAGATCGCCAGCCGACAGCTCACCAGCGGATACGCGCATGCCGCCGTACGCAATGATTAGCACTAACATCCCCATCATAACCAGTCCTACGATCGGGAAAATAACCGCTTGAAGCTTACCTTCACGAATCCCTAATTGAAGCAGCTTACCAATGGAACGTTTGCCGTTGTTGTATTCATAGTCTTCTGCATTTGATGCCTTTACTAATCGGATCTCCGATAACGCTTGATCGAGCACCGTTGTGAAGACGGCTGTCTCATCCTGCATCTCTCTTGAAAGCTTCGTCATCTTCCTACCGACTGGAATGAAGATAAGCATCGCAACCGGCACAGCAGTAAGCATCAGGAGCGTCATCTTCCAATCGAGGAAGAAGAGGATCGTTACCGCACCTGCAATAGAAATAAGCCCGTTGAAAAAGCCTGTCAAATGCTCGGTGATCAGCCCTTTTACGATACCTGTATCATTAATAACCCGGCTTACTGTATCACCTGTACGATGTTTATCGAAATATGGAATGGTCAGCACCAGCAGCTTCTTCCATAACCGATCACGCAAACTTGCGACAACCGTCTGGCCTATCCGGTTCAGCATGTAGATTGAAATTCCGGCCGCCGCTGCCTGCCCGAGAAACGCACCAGCAAGCAATATAATTTGAGAGGTACTGATATTTGTAATCGAAAAACTGTCGACAACATTTTTTGTGAATAGCGGAACTGCCAGCCCTACAACTGTAGACATGACGCTTAAGCAAATGGCTATTCCAAGCATCCATTTGGACGGCTTTGTCTCCATCATCATCTTCACAAACGGACGCCAGGTGCCTCCGCTCTTATGTTTGTTTACTTCTTGCTTCATCGTATTGAATCCACTCCTCATGACTTTCTTCTGTTGCTTAAGAATACATCGTCATTGTAAACCCAATTTAAACGAAAAGACGCCAGAGCAAGGGCTGCTCTGGCGAGTTCGGTAAGACTTATTGTATTCAGCCGGCAGTCACGCCATCCTTATTGGGAAAGACGAAGTGCCAGGTTATACATTTCCATATTAAACGGTTTTTTCGTATTAACAACCGTATCGATATCCGTAGTAACAAGCTCGCCGCGGATAATTCCGCAAGCTTTGCCGGATTCGCCGAGCATCAGCTGGTGAACGGCAAAATCACCAAGACGGCTTGCCAAAATCCGGTCCATCGCCGTTGGTGTGCCGCCACGCTGAATGTGACCAAGAACCGTTACGCGAGGCTCAAGTCCACAGCCCTTCGTAATTTCTCTAGCAACATCTTCGCCTTTGCCAGAGCCTTCTGCAACAACTACAATACTATGACGCTTGCCTTTTGCGAAGTTGCTTTTCATACGTTCAGACACTTCTGCCATATCAATCGGCACTTCAGGAACAATAATCGTCTCCGCACCACTTGCAAGACCGGCATACAGAGCGATATCGCCGCAATGACGGCCCATCACTTCAACAACCGACGAACGTTCATGCGACGACATGGTGTCACGGATTTTGTTGATTGCATCAACAACAATGCTGACTGCTGTATCGAAGCCAATCGTGAAGTCCGTAAACGGAATATCATTATCGATTGTACCTGGAAGACCCATTGTCTTAATACCAAGCTTGCTCAATTTGTTTGCACCTTGATAAGAACCATCGCCGCCAATAACAACCAGACCGTCAATACCGCGGGCACGCAGCACATCAGCACCACGCTGTTGGCCTTCTGGTGTCATAAACTCTTTGCAACGGGCTGTTTGAAGAATCGTACCGCCACGTTGAATAATATCGCCTACGCTGCGAAGATCCATTTTGAACAGGTCGTCATTAATAAGACCTTGGTAACCACGTTGTACGCCATATACTTCAATTCCATTATACAGAGCGCTCCGGACTACGGCACGAACGGCCGCGTTCATCCCTTGAGAGTCGCCTCCACTAGTTAATACAGCAATTGATTTTACAGATGACATAATCATTCCTCCAATAATATTATCTAAACCTGTTGTCTTCGAATCCAAACACTGTTAATCCAAAAAAACAGGCGGGTAAGCGGGCTTTTTTTCATCAGCTTACGAGATGCTGCCTTCACATCTGATTGTGTTCGAACCTTAGGATCGGATAAATAAAGAGCTAACAGCCCTTCGATAATAAGCCGATGGAACCCGGACGCCGGGAGTCTCTTCACATCTGCTCTGGCCCGATTTACGATCGTCACAATTCGTTCGACTAACTGATGCTGATTGTCATAGTAATGACAGAAATTCAAGTCCCCACCGGCGAGATCCTCTTCCTGATCGATTAAGTAATCGAGCATAATATGCAGGCTGCACACATGTGGAAAATATATATTTTTAATTGCTTCCGCGTCTTCTGGAGATAGATTCTCTTCACTCGCCGCAGTAAACAGCATAAACATGCCTAGCGTCGAGCCGGTCGCGGCCGCAAATTCATTCCAATACAAATTAGAATAGCGCTTAGCATGCTTGTCCCACCAAGTGAGCAGACGCTCCTCCCGCAAATCTTGCCGGATGTGCTTATAAACCTGAAGATCGCTGTACAGTCCAACCAGCTCAGCAACATAAGGCTCAGCGATAGAATAGGAAGGAAGCATTGAAACACAGTGTTGACATAAATTTACCAAATGATGCAAATACCCACCATCATTGCGCTCCGTGCGTAAAGCATAATAGTCCTGCATTGGTGCGGTTGGATTGATCGCATCCAGCATAGATTGATGCAGCAGCCTGAAATCATCCGGATCCAGCGAGGTGCTGCGATCACATAGATTATCCAGATAATCACTTATCGTCTGCAACGCTACAATAAGCGGTATAAGAATATACCGCTGATCCAGATTCATTGCGGCATAGATGGCACCGCCCTGGCAATGAAACTTCTTGCTGTCCATGCTTTGGAGCGCTTGGGTCCGAAGCTCCGGATCCGGAATCTGTTCAGCTATTCGACGCAGCTTGCGCAGCTCGATATTCACCTCAGGCAATATGTACTTATAGACACGATGCATAAGGATGAGAGGGTTTTCGGGTACCCGATTGCCAGCCAATGTCGATAAGGCACCCCTTTCATAAACAGCATTAAGAATGCCGGCGAGAATCTAACTCCTGATTCGTCCGGTACCAGATATGCAAATCGTTAATCCGGCTCGCATATTCTGCAATCTCCGCATTAATTCGGCAAGACTCTTCGAAATCATCTTCCTCATATAATTCACTTTGCTTGTGGTTAATGATTCGTTCAAACTCCATAACCCGATCCGGGATTGTTCCCCTAATGAGCTCCCATTGCTCTACTATGTCCATCTGCTCTGCGGAGTCGTAATGCTCCCAGTCAATTTCCAGGACAGGCAGCGCAATTAGCAGCCGCTCATTCCACTCGAACCGATACTTCAACATTCGTGAACCTCCAGACAATAATGTACCATTTCAACAAGCAATAATCCAGCACATCATGCTATACTGTTTAACAATGTTGTTTTTGTAAAGTACATGCTTACGAAGTAAGAATTATCGCATAAGAACGCGTTAATTCTTTTCAGGAGGAAATCTCATGAATCATTCAGACAACGCTGCGCCTTCTGTTGCATCGGCTAAACGGGATACCCTCTCTCTGAGGGCCTTCAGCTTTTCGATGTATTCGACGCAGGCTCTTCTTATTTCCTATATCCCCTTATATTTTATGGATCAAGGATTCTCTGCTCATCAGATCGGCATCATTTACTCTACAGGTCCATTTATTTCAATCTTCGCTAATCTGCTGATGGGTATGGCGAGCGACAAGTTCCAAACGATCAGGAAACTGCTAACTCTGCTGTTATTCGGGCAGCTGGCGATGCTCTCATTGCTGTTCCCGGTTCATCATTTTGGACTGATCTGTCTGGTCATGACAGCATTTTACTTCTTCCAGACACCAATGAACCCTCTTAGCGACAGCTTGATCTTACTTGCCAGCCAGCATATCAAAACACCGTATGCACTCATTCGTATCTTTGGTTCGCTGGGCTTTGCGGTATCTGCATATCTGTTTGGTCTGATCTTGAAGGAGATCGGTTCAGTATGGACGCTGCCTATAGGCTTATGCACGATTACGATTACGATCCTACTATCCTTCTTGTTAAAGGATTACCGCGGAAGCACACGAAAAATCGAATTTTCCGGCTTTCTCAAATTGCTTCGCAAACCCGAGGTCTTATTCTTCTTCTTCATTATATTACTCGTATCGATCAGTCATCGGATGAATGAAAGCTTCCTGGCTGTCGCACTGCGACAAATGGGTGCTACGGATTCACAAGTTGGTCTAGCCTGGCTGTTCTCTGCGGTAAGTGAAATTCCGGTATTGTTCCTAATGGGCAAGTACGGGCATAAATTCAAGGAACTGCCGCTGCTCGTCTTTGCCTGCCTTATGTATATGCTGCGCTTCTGGTTAGCCTCCGAGCTCAATAATCCGGTAGCAGTTCTAAGCACGCAGCTGATGCACAGCGTAAGCTTTGGCATATATTTCTCCACAGCGCTTCGTTACCTGTCGAATCTGATCCCTGACGAATATCGCTCCTCGGGGCAGGCCGTTTATGCGGTCGTATGGTCGGGACTAGCTGGGCTAATCAGCGGTACGGTTGGCGGATTTATATTCGAACACTATGGACGTAGTGCTTTTTATCAGATTGGTGCGGCATTAGCTCTCTTATCGGCAATCTTGTTCTTAGGCAAGCATTTATTTGGACGGAATCGTTCATAGCGAAAATAAAAAGAGATCCTCTCATAATGAGAAGGATCTCTCTTGCTCTCTTGCGTGCTTATAAGTCTTTAATCTTATAATTTAAAGACGTTGGACGCCTGTGCACCGCGATTGCCTTGTGTAACATCAAATTCTACCGACTGACCTTCTTCAAGTGCCTTGAAGCCGTCGCCTTGAATAGCGGAATAATGTACAAACACGTCTTCGCCATTCTCTACCGAGAGGAAGCCATAGCCTTTCTCAGCGTTAAACCATTTAACTGTACCTTTCAAATGAACACAACCTCCTAAAATAACCGCCGCTTGTAACGACGAGTAAAACCATTATATCTTCCTAATTTGGAAAAATCAACAAATGGTGATCCGTAACAACTGACTGGATCCCGGGATAAAAGGAAGATATGACGGTAAGAATTCTGGCTCGCCGCCCTGCTTTATTATGGCTGCTAGCAGTTCATTTATTCGGTCGAATGGATCCCATTTTAAGGAATGAAGCGGATAGATCCTAACTTCTCCCCCAGGCTTGCATACTCGCATTAACTCAAGAATGGACTGCTTGTGAAACTCATATCCAAATTGCTCTGCATATAGGAACAGGAAATGACTGCATAATACAAGTGAAAAAGAGTCATCCTCGAAGGGGAGGTGAGGTAATGAGCCTGCCCTATAACGGTCTCGTCCCTCTGCCGACAAGAGATGTTCTCTAAACCGCTCAAGCGACTTTATACGTCCAGCACGATGCTGCTCCAGACTGCCATAATAACTCCAATCGAAATGCTCCTTCAGCTTATCAAGCTTTACTGTAGAAGATTCTATCTCGGCAGAAGCTTCTTCGATCCATTGCCGTGTATCCTGTATGTACCTTGGATCAACAGCTGTCGTATTGAATCCTCTGCTTACCGCATCCGCTGTAAAAGAGGAACCGCCTCCGGCCACATCCAGAATTGTACCCTGGGCCAAACTCTGCTCTGCCAAATCAAACATTCTCAAATACTCATCAAAACCCCGGCATGTCATAGCCACGCCAACCTGCTCATACACGTTATTACTCATCCTTGCACTCTCCTCGTCTCATCTCATCTTGACTCATCTTAGCTCTGTCAGGTGAGCAGCTTACTCCCCTGCAATTCCGCCAACCGGAAGAATAGCCTAATTCTACCATTAGTTATTATTGATTTCCACCCTTGAATTTGGCTATGATGAAGAGTATATCAATTTGCATGGAAGGTGGAACAACTTATGTTTAAAAAACATGAAATCTTTAAAACAGATAAATACAATATGCTTACCGTGGAGGTTCAAGGAAAAACCTTGATCGTCCGTGAAATTTCCGATCAATGGGGCGAGGAATGCCATACCTTCGTCAGCCGTCCAGAAATGATGCATTGGGCCGAAAACCGCTTCAAGCCAGAGAAATTCGTTGGCCGCGAAGAGGAACGTGAAAATATTATTAAAGCACTCAAAGAAGTGTAATGTTGCAGGAAATATTAACCTGTGCGGCGAACATATCGTTACATCGTGCTGCATAGACCATTACGAAGCAAGAATTGAATTGCTTCGCAATTCTTGGCTTATGCTTACGAAGCAGAATTGCTCCGCAATTCTTAAGCTAATGCTTACGAAGCAGAATTGCTCCGCAATTCTTTTAGGAGGTACAAATGAGCTCAGCTACTGTTATTTTTATTATCTCTGCCTTCGTGCTGGGTGGTCTCGTTATCTTAAAGCGCGATACTATGGCGCCAGCTACGCGCCGATGGATGGCCATCATCTCCATTGTTTTAATTGCATTCGCTTTTTTCCTCATTGTCTACAGCACCCTTACATTGGGAGCCTAGGACATGATTGGAAGGATCGCCGGACATACTAGGACAAACTGTGTTCTAGAGGTGATCTTTTGCGAATGAAATGGCTGCCTGTTTTATTAGTGTTATGCCTTGCTCCCGGTTCGGCTTCTGCCGATACCGGCAAGCAAGATTCATCACATAACCAATCATCATCCATTACCGTATCGAGGAGGAGTTCGATGAATCACGTACCTAAGCGTTCCGAAACTGAAGTAGAAAGCCGCTGGAAGCTGGAAGACCTCTTTGCCGATCAAGCTGCCTGGGATAAAGAATATGCCGAGGCGAAAGCATTGATTAAGAAAGTCGGTGCTTTTGAAGGAAAGCTTTCAGACCCTGCTCAGCTCAAGGCTTGTTTCGAGCTCGAAGATGAACTCTCTTTGCATGTGGAACGTCTTTATGTTTATGCCAATATGAAGCATCACGAAGATACGGCTGAGCCTACTTTCCAATCGTTGTCTGACAAATCGAAAAAAATTAGTGTAGAAACAGGCGAAGCCCTTTCTTACGTTACTCCAGAAGTATTATCTCTGTCCGACTCTGAATTAGATGCTTTGATCGAGAATAAAGATCTTGCAGTATTCAAACATACTTTGGAGGAAATGCGCCGCCAGAAAGCACATGTGTTGTCCAAATCCGAAGAAGCGCTTATGGCGCAGGTCGGTAATGTGAGCTCGGCTCCTGGCTCGATCTATAGCATTTTAAACAATGCAGATCTTAAATTCCCTAAAGTGAAAAACGAAGCCGGCGAAGAAGTCGAGCTTACACAAGGCCGCTACATCCAATTCCTGGAGAGCAAAAACCGCGAAGTCCGTGCGAATGCCTTCCATACGATGTACGATACATACGGCAAATTGAAAAATACGATTGCTACAACGCTGAATGCAAACGTTACAAAAAACATTTTCTACGCACGGGCTCGTAAATACCCTTCCGCTCTTGGCATGTCGCTGTATGGCGATAACATTCCGGAAAGCGTCTATACGAATCTGATCGATACGATTCATAAGCACTTGCCGCTTATGTACCGTTACATGAATCTGCGCAAAAAACTGCTTGGTGTTGACGAACTTCATATGTATGACCTGTTCGCACCGCTTGTTGACGAATTCGATATGGAAATCTCGTATGATGAAGCGAAAAAGACTGTGAAAGAAAGCTTGAAGCCGCTTGGTGAGGATTACCTGACTGTGCTGCAGGATGGCTTTGATAATGGCTGGATCGACGTTTACGAGAATGAAGGCAAACGTAACGGAGCTTATAGCTGGGGTGCCTTCGGCACGCATCCTTATGTGCTGTTGAATCATAAAGACAACCTGAACAGCATGTTCACGTTGACGCATGAAATGGGTCACGCGCTGCATTCCTATTACTCGGATACGAATCAGAACTACCGCGACGCGCAATATACCATCTTCCTGGCGGAAGTAGCCTCGACGCTTAACGAAGCGTTGCTGATGGATTACCTGCTTGGCAAGTCCACAGATACGAAGGAAAAAATGTACCTGTTGACATACTATGCAGACCAATTCCGCACAACGGTATTCCGTCAAACGATGTTTGCCGAGTTCGAGAAAATCATTCATGAGAAAACCGAGCAAGGCGAATCGCTTACTCCGCAGGATTTGAGCAAAATCTACTATGACCTGAACGTGCTTTATTACGGCAAAGACATGGTCGTAGACAAAGATATTGAGATGGAGTGGGCTCGTATCCCGCATTTCTACAACAGCTTCTATGTGTACAAATATGCAACGGGCTTCTCTGCAGCAACAAGCTTCTCGAAGCAAATTCTTGAGGAAGGTGCACCTGCTGTAGACCGTTACCTCGGTTTCCTGAAAAGCGGTGGCAGCGACTTCTCGATCAACATCCTGCAAAAGGCCGGCGTCGATATGTCTACGCCAGAGCCAATTGAGCAAGCGATGAGCGTGTTTGAGAGCTTGATTGCTCAAATGGAGGAGTTGACGAAGTAAACTCGTCCATTTGAAAAAGTTTCTGATGGGATGGTTCCGAGGACGGGAAAGTATTTCCTTTCGGCTGCTGTTGGAATCGGGAATGATTGAATTATACCTAGCGGTACATTCTCGATTCCAAAGGCAGACGCTCCGCTCCTACAGGAGTTACTTTCCCTCTCTCTCCACACCTCCATCATTTTTCAAAAAATACGCCCCTCAACTTCGTGTGGAGAGACAGAATTAAGCCAGACTCGATTTATTTCGAGTCTGGCTTTTTGATTGGAGATTTTTTACACTTACCCGCTCTGCTCACCTCTAATCAATTATCCATCTGACTAGACGGAATAATAATCGAGGGGCATAAACCAACAGCTCGAAGAAAACTTCGAAAATAAATGAAGCTGTATCGGATTTTTCATGGGATTTGTGTTTCATAACATCATCCTCCCTAGAATAGTGCTTATGCGGATGGAGTTTGTTGAGTCGCACTGGATATCTATACGATGTGCGGCATCGTTAAGAACGATCATTTAATGGTTTTTGTAAGATATACGATATGGCGTATCGTTAAAATGCTGGTTTATTGGTCTTTTTTGGAGTTTTAAGGATTATTGAGGCAGCTTTACGATGTGTGGGATCTTTAAAACTGTAGATTTCGAGGTTCAGCTGGGCTTGACGATATGGTATATCGTAAACGAAAAATCCCCCTTGAGGATGCTGGCATCCTTAAGGGGGATTTTTATAAAACTAAACTTCGCCGTAGTAAATCTCGGTCTCGTAATCGAAAGAAACCAGGCCATTTTCTTGGGTAGCGTAGAATAGTTGGCGGAGCTCCTCCATTAATGGCTCGAAGTTTGGATGTCCTGGCAATGGCACATAGGAGGATGATAGCATACGTCCGCTTAATTGTTCGAAGTTGAGTGGCTGGATCAAAGGGAAGGTTGCTTTATGTAGTCCTCCATCCTTAAAAAATGGAGTTAATATATCCTGGGAAATATTTTTGTGTCCTACTTTCTCGTAATCGATGCCGTAAGTTCGGAGCAGCCGGTCATAACCCTCAAGGAAAGGTGAACCGGTTGTTAAACGTGAGTTCCATATAAGAACCGCTTTGCCGCCTGGCTTCAATATACGTCTGAATTCGGCTTGCGCCGCCGTACGGTCAAACCAATGGAAGGACTGCGCGCAAACGATAAAATCAACCGAATTAGCTGATAGACCAGTCTCCTCGGCAGAACCTGTAGCTGCATGGAAGCTTGGATACACGCTGAGTTGATCGACAGCAGCCTGCCTCATGTCGGCATTTGGCTCAACGGCTATGACCTGACTCCCCCGTTCGAGCAACAGCTTAGTGAATTTACCCGTCCCTGCTCCTAGATCGGCAATGACCGATTCCTCACGGAAGCCTATTGTCTCGTAAAGGTAGTCGATAACCTCTTTCGAATAACTTGGACGATATTTGACATATTGATCTACCCGATCTGAGAAACGCTCCTTGCTGTTCATATATCCATCTCCTTATCCATCAAAATTTTGACTCAAAAAAATACCCCTTCCAGGTTCTAGCCCTGTTGTTTGCAGGCTAATTCTTGGAGGGGTATTGGTCTAAAACAAGGTGCTGATGGCCCAGCCAAGCAGGCCAGCGAAGAGCGACGACAGGAGGTTCACCCTGTCGTTGTTCAGCGCGGCTAAGCCGCGCACACGCTCCGCTGCCGCCCCGCAATGGGCAGCGCGCTCGGTCTCGCTGCCGCATACCCGGCAGCGGTACATGGCCTGGCCGGTGGCGCCGAGCAGCGAGTCGGCGAAGCAGCCGGCCAGGCCAGCGGCAGCTGCGGCGATGACTACCGCCGCCGCACCGCCAGGGGCGCTGCCCGCAGCGGCATCAGCCTGCTGCGGGAGCGCCAGCAGCGCTGCACTGGCGCCGCCGATGAAGGCGGCGCCAGCCAGCGCTGCAAGCGTGCCGAGCGGCGTAATCGCGCCGCTCGTGCCCGGAGCTACCCGCTTGCCGCTCGTAATCGATCGCGGCGCGGTACGGCTTAGGGCCCCGATCTCGGTGGCCCATGTATCTGCATTTACGGCGGCCATTACGCCGATATAAGCAAAGAGCCATGCTGCATCGGGCTGTATTGCATTCCCGATGCAAAGCAGGAGACCAATGCCGCCATTAGCCCATACTTGACCGGCATCACGCCTGCCAGTCTTCTCGTAATTGGCCTCTGCGGCAGCCTTTGCTCTATGGCGTTTCTTCCATTTCGACCACACTGTCGAAGAGATAAAGAAGGCTATGAGGCAGCCAAACCATACCGGCTCACCAAATGTTACGAAACCGGTCCCCATAATCATAGCAGACAGAGCCCCTGAGCCTGATAACGAGCGTGTCCGATAAGCCGCGGCAGCAATAAGACCACTTCCAACAAGTCCAGCAAGCAGTCTAAGCCACCATTCATCTATCCATCCAACCATGTTCTACGCTCCTCAGCACTCTTGAACGGTAATAACTTCTATCTCATGACACTAGTTTCATCCCTGCAAGACCCTTATCCGCTTACAGCTCTGCAATTTCCACGCCTTATAACATCCATCAACCCTATGTAAGCCTCTCTTCATTCTAAAAGCAAAGCTCTCCGCTTACTACCGAACCCCAATCTGAACCATAGCCTTCTGCCAGCGATCCGGATAATTGGTACAGATCATTAGGTCGGGATCAATCGAAATGAGCTTGCGGATTGTACGCTCATCGTTTGGTGTCCAAGCCATTACTTGAATCCCCGATTGCTTCAACAGTTCCATACGAGATGAATTCAGTCTGCCGTGTTCAATAGACAGGAATTCTGTTCCCAACTGCTTCAGCTCCAGAGGCAGCGTATTCCTCCAGCCATCCAGGATGAGACCCGTCCGAATGCTTCCGCCGGTCAGCTTATTGGCATTAAACAGTGTTCCAGCATGAAATGACGTTAATACCACACAGTCTTCAAGACCATAGTCTTGAACAAGCTTAATGACATGATCCTCAAGTTTCGGATATCGAATGCCATCCGTCTTCAGCTCAATATTAAGCTTGATGCGTCCGGATGCCAGCTCAAGCACTTGGCTGAGGAGCGGAACGCCTTCGTCCTTAAACATAGGCGAGAACCAGCTTCCTGCATCCAGCGCAGACAGCTCCGCTGCTGTAAAACTTTTCACTTCGCCTCTACCATTTGTTGTCCGTCTCAGCTTGTAATCATGAATGACGACTGGGATATTGTCCTTTGACAGCTGCACATCGAGTTCAACCCACTCTACATCCGGCTCATCAATAGCCATTTGAATAGCAGCGAGTGTATTCTCTGGTGCACGTCCGGACCATCCCCGATGCGCGACACATGAGTTTCTCATAAGGTGCTGACCATCCTTTCGCCTTCGTTATTTCGGTACAACCGTACCATCCGCTCGCAGCTTCACTCCAAAGGAGATCGTACTTAAACGGTCAAACAGCGCTTTTGCCGACTCTGCTTCAAGTGGCTTAGGCTGTGCAAGATTATTTGTCATTCCATCTAATTTCAAGTCGCAATCGCCGGCTTTTGTACACACGGCATTAAGTACACCAGTATCTGCTTGTTTTCCTTTTGGATAAGCGCTAAAAATAAAATTGCCTAAGCTGTATGCAATCCACTTGCCTTTGTACTTTTCAAAACCTTGTAGAACATGGGGATGGCTGCCGATCACAAGATCTGCGCCCGAATCAATATATTGCCGTGCAAAATCCCGCTGATACTCCTCCGGTAAATCTGCCTTCTCGATCCCCCAATGAACCATCACAACGACTATGTCAGCTTTTTCTTTCGCTTTCTTAATTGCTGCCTTCGCCCTTGTTGTATCATAGGATTCGGCTACGCCTGCGCGATCCTTCTCTGCTTTCCATGAGCCTATTGGAACGACACGGCTTACTCCGATGTAGGCAACCTTAATGCCCTGTGCCTCTTTAATAACCGGCGCAAAAGCTTCCGTATCGTTATTGCCTGCTCCGACATGATTAATCCCTGCACTATCGAGATGATCCATCGTATCAAGCAATCCCTCAACACCTTGGTCCAGCGTATGGTTATTAGCCAGCGTGACAACATCAAAGCCTGCGTCTTTTAGTGCGGGCAGCGCTCCTGCATCACCTTTAAATACAAATTGCTTGTTCTCTGCTGGAACTCCTCGGTCAGTAACCGGGTATTCCAGATTAGCAGCAGTCAGATCAGGTTCACTCAGATGGAATAACGCTTCCCGGTACGGGTAATCGTCTCCATTCTGCTTCATCATGTCGCCAACACTTTCCGCCAGCAAAATATCCCCTACAAACGCCAGACTGACGGTATCGCCTGCTGCGCTGCCGCTCGAAGTACTGCCTCCGTTAGGAGTAGCCGCTTGATCAGACTGACTGCCTTGGCTGTCATCCTGGCTCTTGGTACCTTCATTAGCTGTTCCATCGGCGCTGCTGTCATCTGGCGCAGAGGAGGACTCCACAGGATCCGTGCTAACTACAGGATCTTCTTCCGCTGCAGGCTGGGTAGCATCTGGATCATCAACAGCTGCCGTATTCTGCGTTGGCTGCTTGTTATCCTTATTGAAGATGCCACCGTCCTGCATGGAGGCCCAAACCGCAGCCGCTACGATAATAAGGCCAATGATCATCAAATTCACGGTTAATAGAAGGCGGAATTTCTTCTTGCGTCTTCGTTTTTCATGCTGATGTGCTTCCGTACGGGATGCGTACATGGATCGGCTCCTTTTCATGCTTACGAAGCAAGAATTGCTTCGCAATTCTTTTTAAGTAGTCGCTTCCATTATAGCAAGGTTAATGGCATATTGCGAAAGTTTCATAGAGTTGCTAGAATCGCAGAGGCCGTTTCCTTCCCCGATTTAATACAATCCGGCAGACCAACTCCGCCGAAAGCCGCACCTGTTACAAAGACGCCAGGCAGCTGCTCGGACAGCCGTTCTCTGAACGTGACCGTATTTTCCAGATGCCCTACAGGATATTGCGGCATCGAGCGCGGCAGACGTGTAATTTCCGTAAAAATCGGCACCGGATTAATACCAAGCACCTTTTGAATATCTTCAAGGACAGCCTGCTTTAATTCCTCGTCCGGAAGTTTCGCAGACTCCTCTTCGCCTGATCGGCCAACATAACATCTGAGCAGCACTTTATCGTCCGGGCTCGTGTGAAGCCATTTGTTCGACGTCCATGTGCAGGCTGTAATTCGAAGCCCTTCCGCGCGTGGTACGAGGAACCCTGATCCATCAAAAGTAGCGTTAAAGGTCGATTTTTCAAAAGCCATTACGACATTTGCAACCGATACATAGTTAATGGCTCGAAGCTCAGATACATCTACTAATGGCTCAAGCATGTCCGCTGTACGAAAAGCCGGTACAGTTACGAGAATATGGTCGGCTGGTATAACCTCTCCTGATGCCAAGACAACTTCGTATCGTGCGGAAGCATCCTCATCATCCAGCGGCTTGATCTCAACAACCTCTTCGCCCATCCGGCGTTCAACGCTTTGCAAAGCCTGGTCAAGGGCTTCTACCATTGTCGATAACCCTTCTTTGAAGCTTAAGAAGACACTGCTCTTAATCTCTTCCGGCAAATAATCAGGAGACTGCTGAGGTGCTTTGTTCTGCTGCTGCACCTGAGTGCCGCGAATCAGACTTCCGTATTTCCGTTCTGCTTCTGCAAATTGTGGGAATGTCGCTTGAATACTGAGCTTACTCAGATCACCTGCATATATACCTGCGAGCAGCGGCTCCGAAATATGCTTCACAATCTCTGGCCCAATCCGGCGTGACAAGAAATCGCCTAGCGACTCATCACCTTCGGGCGCTTCACTTGGCATCTCAAGATCTTGTAATGACCGCTCTTTGCCTTCATCCGATAATAAAGTCGTCTGCATAAACGTATCCAGATTCGTTGGAATCCCAAGAACCATGCCCTTTGGCATCGGATGCAGCTTTCCATCACGCATAATATAAGAGGTTTTTCCGTTTACGTTTTGCGCGGTCAGTTCATTCTCGATGCCTAGTTCTCTTGCCAATTCAATGATAGGCAGCTTGCGCGACAAAAATGAATCCGGCCCCCGCTCAATGACGAAACCGTCACGCTGCAGCGTATTTATTTTTCCACCAAGGACGGGTGCTCCATCTACGATCGTTATCTGCACCTTTTTCCCTTGCCGCTCCGCTTCCCGCTGCAAATAAAAAGCGGAGCTCAGTCCGCTGATCCCCCCGCCGATTACGACAATTCGATCAATCATTCCGATTCTCCGCATGTTCTTCATCCTTTCACTATTCCAAAGAACCGGCATTCATCACCGATTCCGCTAACGTTTCCATATAGAGTGGGTCTTTATTCAACATCGTAATACGTTCCAAGGTAATCCCGATCTCTCTCGCCGCCTGCTTTGCTTCAAGATCCAGGTCATACAGCACTTCGAGATGATCAGATACAAATCCAACAGGTGCAACAAGAACTGCCTTAACGCCTTCCTCGGCAAGTGTCTTCAGCGTATCCAAAATGTCTGGACCAAGCCAAGGCTCTCTTGTACGGCCAGCGCTTTGCCAAGTAAACTGCCAAGTCGACTCATCCACATTGGACAGCTTCGCTACCGCTGCCGATGTTTCCAACAGCTGCTGTTCGTACGGATCGCCCATTTCGCGGATTTTCTCCGGAAGGCTATGTGCGCTGAACAATACTTTAACAGGTTTAGCATCACCAGAAGATTGCGCAAGACGTCTCAAGCCGTCTGTTACGCGTTCACTAAGTGCTTGAAGCAGCTTTGGATGGAGATGATATTCTTTAACGAACGACATCTTAATGCCAAGCTCATCTGCTTTTTCCTGCGCACGTTTGATATACGAGCCTACGCTCATTACCGAATAATGAGGCGCAAGTACAATACCTACTGCTTCTTTAATACCGTCTCGGGCCATTTGCTCCACACCGTCTTCGATATAAGGAACCGCATGCTTGAGGCCCTGATAGCAAACATATTGACCAGGTGCAAGCTGCTCCAGCTTATCCTGCAAGCCTGCCACTTGCCCGTTCGTATTCTCGCGCAGCGGGAACACGCCGCCAACAATCGCTTCATAGCGGTCTGTCAGCTCTTTCAACTGCTCCGGTGTTGGCGCATGGCCGCGGCGGATATGAGTATAGTAGGTTTCAACATCATCAAGGCTTTGTGGTGTGCCATATGACATGACAAGGACACCAATCTTTTTATGGATATCAGACATGGCTCGTTTCTTTCCCCTCTCGCGCTGCAATAGCTTTCTCCGAATAGGAGTGAATGAATGCCGTTAATTCTGTTAATTTCTCTATTGATGCTTCCGGGAACAAGCCATGACCCAGGTTAAATATGAATCCAGACTGTTCAATACCTTGATCAATAATTTCAGCCGCGTACGATTCAATCACACTCATTGGTGCTGTCAAGATGACCGGATCCAAGTTGCCTTGTACTGCATACTTACCGCCAAGACGGCGACGGCCTTCCGGAATGGATACACGCCAATCAAGTCCAATTACATTTGCCTGCAGATTGTGAAGTTCAGGAAGCAATTCTCCTGAGCTTACGCCAGGGAAATAAATTTTCGGCTGCGGCAAATCCGACAGCTCTGCGAAAATTCTCTCAATCGTCGGCAAAACAAATTGGCGGAAGTCAGCAGGAGTTAGCGCTCCTACCCAGCTGTCAAACAGCTGGAATGCCTTACCTCCGTTAGCCATATGGGCACGCAAATAAGCGATAACCATATCACCAAGCTTGTCCATAAGACTGAACCATACTTTTGGTTCGCTGTACATCAATGCTTTGGTACGCAGGTAGTTTTTCGAAGGCTTGCCTTCAATCAGGTAGCTGGCAATCGTAAACGGCGCTCCAGCGAACGTAATAAGTGGAACTTCAAGCTCTTTGTCCAAGATCCGGATCGTCTCCAGCACATGACCAAGATCACCCTCTACATCAATTGGCTTTAATCGCTCAACATCAGCTGCTGTCCGAATCGGATTCGCAATGACAGGTCCAATATTAGCAACAATATCAAAATCGATACCAATTGAAGCAACTGGATTCATAATATCAGAATATAAAATAGCCGCATCTACGCCTAGCTTTCGTACTGGCATCATCGTTACTTCTGCCGCAAGCTCAGGCTGCTTGCAAATTTCAAGGAGTGAATATTTCTCTTTAATTTTGCGATATTCAGGATCATAACGTCCTGCTTGACGCATATACCATACGGGTACACGGTCTACAAGTTCCTTCCGGCATGCCCGAATGAAACGGTCGTTATAGCTCATTATGCCGTTCCTCTTTTCTGTATTTTTTCACTAATTTCCATTATGCCCGTTTTCGTTACCCCTAACAACCGTTCTCCCTTTGCTTCCTATGACAATAGTATGACAATCGAACTTTTCCTGCATGAAGACCCGATGAAACTTCCTAATACAAATAAAAGACCGCAGCATTATAACAAAAAGTCCCAGCGAACGGTTCTTCGTATTATCCATTGTTGTCTTTCCTTCCCGTCACGCCTTGTTTTTCCGAAGTGTCAGAGGCCTTCCATTGAAGCTCGCAACTGGCATATCACAATCCATTATTATCAGCAAAAGACTGCAGCTGTACTGCTCCTGTAAAAGACATCGCATGCAGACTTCTTAGATAAGTCGATAGTGCCGTTAGATCTGAACTTTTACCACATTCTGCTTTTGGTCATTGATGCATTGTACAACCGCTTGAGGATCTGCATTTGACTGCACTTAAGTATTTTGAGCAGACACTCCTTTTGTTTTTCTTACCTTCTCAGGGAGTAAGTTAATGCCTGGGCTTGTTATCCCGAATAGCTTGGCCGAAAGGAAAAATATAAAATATATTCGTCAAGTTTCTTACGGACGCGCTTAACAGACTAACACGCTTATTGCTGTCGACCAATGTTCATCACATCCCACTACATCAGATTTGAAAGATAGAAATCTATTAGTTTGCTGCCTACAATACTGCCAAATAGACAGGCCATTATAAATGAAGGAATAAGGCTAGGTAGACCTACCACAAGCGCTCCCCACAGATGGAGCCATACCGAATCGATTGGGAAGAAGCAACGCGAACCAATAAATACAGGTGCAAACGCGAGCAAAATTTTAAAACTAAATCACATAAAACAGAAAAAAGGGCAGACGATGCTCAGCATCGTCTGCCCTTCCCTAACTTCTATTTACTTCACAATCGCAATAGCAAGACCATCATATCCAGGAAGCACTGTGCTCATCAGGCGCTTATCGCTTGCAATCTGCTCGTTAAAGCTGCGAACCGCTTTAACCGATGGTCCTTCCTTTGCAGGGTCAGTCGTGCGGCCTCGCAGCAGGATATTATCGCCAATAATAATCGCTCCTGAATTGGAGAGTACGATCGCATGCTCCAGATAGACCGGGTACCCTTCTTTGTCAGCATCAATAAAGAAGAAGTCAAATTTTCTTCCCTCTTCTCTCAGAGTCACTAGGCTCTCACGTGCATCGCCAACTATATATTCAACGGAGTCACCAAAACCCGCTTCTGTCATATGCGTCTTCGCAACCTCCGCATACTCAGCCTTCAATTCTAATGAAGTAAGAAGACCGCCGCTTGCCAGCCCTCGTGCGATACAAATCCCGCTGTAGCCGCCAAGCGCACCGATTTCCAGCGCGGTCTTTGCCCCTGACATTGTTGCCAGCATTGTAAGCAATCTGCCGTACCCGTCTGCTATTGAGATATCGGGCATACCGCGGTCGGCAATTCCTTTTTTTGTATGGACCAGCTGCTCATCCTCGCCATACAGTCCGTCTACATATTGCTCATCTGTCAATTTTCTCGCAACCTCTCTATTTTTACAATTTGTAAAAGCTACCCTGTTTGTCCTATACTTGATTGTATGATTTTGACCGTGTGGATACAACTCAAGTTTTCACAGGTAAGGGGAGAATACAAATAATGACGACAATTAATCTGATCGCAACCGCGCCGATGGGGCTGGAGGCGGTTGTTGCTCGCGAGCTGAAAAATCTCGGCTATACAGACCTCCAGGTGGAGAACGGACGCGTCCGTTTCACCGGACAGCCGATTGATATTTGCCGCACGAACCTGTGGCTTCGTTCTGCAGGACGCATCCTTGTAAATATGGGCGAGTTCCCAGCCACTACTTTTGAAGAACTCTTCCAAGGAACAAAAGCGCTTGATTGGCCGGAATGGATTCCGGAGGATGGCGAGTTCCCTGTCAACGGACGCTCCCAGAAGTCCCAACTAACAAGTGTTCCTGCCTGCCAAAGTGTCGTGAAAAAAGCCGTAGTTGAAAAAATGAAGGAACGCTATGGTACTGAGTGGTTCCATGAAGACGGCGGCGTCTATGTCATTGAAGTGACGCTGATGAATGATATGGCTATGGTCACGCTGGATACGACCGGTATTGGCCTGCATCAGCGTGGATACCGTAAAGTATCAACAGAAGCGCCAATCCGTGAGACAATGGCTGCCGCGCTCGTTGATCTCAGCCGCTGGACTCCTGAGCGACCATTGTATGATCCGTTCGTCGGCTCAGGCACTATTCTAATTGAAGCTGCAATGATGGCATGGAACATTGCACCTGGGCTGCGCCGCTCATTCAACGCGGAAGGCTGGCCGCTTGTTCCTCATGAGCTGTGGGACAAAGCACGCGAGGAAGCCTTTGACCTTGTAAAGGACGATATCCCGCTCCAAATTGCTGGTTCCGATATTGATCCACACGCGATTGAAATCGCTGAAGCTGCCGTGAAGAAAGCAGGCTTCGCCAAAGATATTAAACTAAAAGTACAGCCTGTTGCTAAGATGAAGCCAGAAGGCGACTATGGCGTAATCATTACAAACCCGCCATACGGCGAACGGCTTGGCGATGACAAGGATGCGGAAATGGCGATGATGCAATTCGGCCGATCTGCTCTGTATCTGCCAACATGGTCATTCTTCTCCATTACCCCTTCGAAGAGTATGGAGCATTATTTTGGCAAGCCAGCGGATAAAAAACGGAAGTTGTTCAACGGACGTATCGAATGTACCTACTATCAGTTCTTTGGTCCATTGCCTCCACGGAAATAACGGAAAGGATTTATACTATATATGTTAAGCTATACCGAACATACCGCCGCACGCCGTCTTGTACGTTCAACGCTGGAATGGTTGAACCGCTTGAAGGGCGTCGACGTTTTACTCTTTTTTGTTGTTATGTTGTTGAAGCAGCTCTGGTTCAACCGATTAGTCCATGTCCCGAATATGGATATGGATGGCTTCGACACTGTCGTAGCGATAGGTACGCTAGCTCTCGTCACGTTCTGGACGTTCTGGCTGCCTGCACGCGGCCGAATCATTGCCTTAATTGTGCTGGATATCTTGCTATCGTTCATCATGTATGCCGATTTGATCTACTACCGGTATTTCCAGGATTTCATCTCGGTCCCTGTGCTTCTTCAGGCGAATCAGGTGGATTCGCTTGGTGAAAGCATCGGTACTCTGATCCATGCGAAAGATTTTCTGCTTGCCATTGATTGGCTGCTTATTATTCCGTTTGCAGTCTATGTGATTTTCAAAGGCCGGTCTGATCTTCGCCGGGATACGCATGAATTTGGATACTCCTCCAAGCGCCCTACGATCTGGCGAAAAATCGTTATTCGAGTAACGGTAAGCGCAGCGATCTTCGCAATCGGAATGACGATGTCCATCGGCAACGTTAATGAAGCCAAAAAGACTTGGGCACTAGGCCTCTTCGATGGGAACTGGTGGAATGTATCGCTCTATAACGTAACTGGGATTGTCGGCTTCCACGGCTATGATGTTTACCGGTACGCGAAGCTGCATTGGATCGATTCCGAGCAGGCTTCGGCTGAGGAAACGGCGGAAGCACTTGTCTGGACACAAGCTCGCGGTGACAACCGCCAATCGCTTGAATCCGACCCGACGTTTGGGGAATACAAAGGTAGCAATGTGATTATGGTGCAAATGGAAGCTTTCCAAAACTTCATGATCGGCAAATCGATTGGGGGTCAGGAAATCACACCAAATCTAAATAAGCTGGTGAAGGAAAGTGCTTATTTCAGCCAGTTTTATCATCAGACGGCTCAAGGCCGAACCTCGGATGCGGACTTCCTAAGCAACTGCTCTCTGCAGCCGATGATGAGTGGTTCCGTATTTATTCAATACGCGAACCATCAGTACAACTGTATGCCGGACACGCTTAAAAATAACGGCTACACGACTGCTGCATTCCATGCGTATGAAGGTGGCTTCTGGAACCGGAATACGATGTACGCCAATATAGGCTACGATACGTTCTATAGTAAAAAGAACTACCAGATCGACGAGCCTGTTGGCTGGTCGCTTGGAGACACCTCGTTCTTCCGGCAATCTTCCGATATTATCGCTCAGCAGCAGCAGCCGTTCTACTCGTTCCTCATTACCCTGTCGAGCCATTATCCGTTCACGATGCCGGATTCGGAGAAAAAGCTTAATGTTGGCGACCTGGACGGTACACTTATGGGTGATTATTTGCAGGCTATCCATTACGTCGACGCTTCGCTAGGAATCTTTATTGACCGGTTGAAGGCAGAAGGACTATGGGACAATACGATTGTCGCCATGTACGGCGATCACGATAATTCCATCCGGGACTGGAGCTTGTTCGAGAAATTCCTTGGGCAGCCGCTTAGCGACCTGCAGCGGGAAATGATCTTGAAGCAAGTACCGTTTATCGTCCATCTGCCAGACGGCAAATATGCCGGCACGCATACGAATGTAGGCGGCCAGCTGGATGTTACGCCAACGATTCTGCACTTGCTTGGCATCTCTACGGCTGACATGACCTTACTTGGTCAGCCGCTTATTACGAGCCAGCCTCAGAGCAAGCTGGTCGTGCAGCGTAACGGCGCCTTCACCGACGGCACCGTCTACTACATGCCTTCCGGCGATGCGGTCGCCGAGAACGGCAAGTGCTGGAACATCGCAGCGAATGCGCTGGGCGATGTAGGAAAATGCCTCGGTGCGGTCGAAGACGCACGCTCCGAGCTGTCAATGTCTGATCAAATCGTGCAGCATGATTTGATTGCATCCTTCCGCGCAGCCGCTGTAGAAGCAAGCGCGGACGGCGGCGAAGCAATCGCCGCCAATACCAACGGCGCGGGCAAGTAGCGCCGCGACATAACAAAGGGGTTGTCCCAAATTGGTCTATATGACCTGTGGGACAACCCCTTTTCCTATTTCCGCGGATGCGCCTTCAGCCAGGCAAGCACCTCATCGATCGTCGTTACCGGCACGATGTTCAGCTTAGGTGCGCCAGATCGTGCTTCAGCAAGTCCCTCCGCCGGCACGAAAAACACATCGGCATCTGTGCGGCTAACCGCATATGCCTTCTGTGGAATGCCGCCAACCATACCARTAGAGCCATCCGGCTCGATTGTACCGGTGCCAGCCACCCGTACGCCGTTCGTCACCCCGCCTGGGGTCAATTGATCGATCAGTGCCAATGTAAGCATAGCACCATGGGATGGGCCGCCTATATGTGCGATATAGTGTCTGTACTCAATCTCGCGGGGAATATCCGCATGCCAATTGTTTTCAACCCCAATACCAAAGACCGCACGTTTTGGAAGGTCCTCAACCGCCTCTGCTTCACGGGTTGGCGATTCAACCGTTAATGTATCTGTTCCCCGGCGTAAAGTTACTTTCACTTCATCACCAGGAGTGACATGATGAATCATATAAGTCGTCATCTCATCAATACTGTTAACTTGCTGCCCATTAAGCGCCACAATGATATCTCCAGCCTTAATAAATGACTTCGCTGGAGCATCTTCTGCAACACCAAGCACTCTGGCTCCAGTCAGCTCGATTCCCTTCCCAAGGCCGGCCTTCCCCATCCCAATGGCACCTGCTACATCGTTTGCCCCTTGCTTCATCTGAACGACTTCTGTATAAGACTCCGTTAACGGTTGCTCATCCTTACTACGTCGTTCGAAGGTGTACATGGGCAGCAGCTTGCTATATAACCAATCGGCCGGCACTGCAATTCGTTCAAACACCAGAACGCCGCTAATGCTGCCCTCAGGCTTCCCGCCATCCACATGGGCATAACGATTCATCGCCATCGTAAGACCTGGATACGTGACATTATACGAGGTTGGAAAGGCAAATAATAAGAAAAGAAGTACTGTTCCAATCAGCGAGGCCAAGCTTCGCCATGGCCATCTGAGCCTAGTGCCCTTATTGGCAACCCTTCTGTATATGGCATCACTCCAGATTAGGTCAACGAACACAATGAGCAGTCCAATTCCGAGTACCACAAGCTCGATAATCAAATCATCCGGTTTCACCAGCACAAATACAAAGCCAATGATACTTACTGCAACAAGGATACACCGAACGGTTAACAACATCCATTTTCTGCTCCCGCTGCGTGAGTTCCACAGCCTACGAACACCAAGCGCTGCGCCAATCCCCCACAATAGCGGAATAATCGCCAAACCATACAGAAGCTCGTCGATCATATCGATCCACAGTCCGCCAGAAGATAATCGAAGTGGTGCGGGAAGCCAGATCAGCTCCGCAGCAAGAATATACAAGATCACACAGGCAATCCCTGCAAAATAATAACGAGTATGGCGAGACATCGGGTACACCAACTTCCTAAGGAATAATATTCAAAAAAAGACTCAGCATCTCTGTTGAGTCTTTCCATTCCAATCGTATCTATTCCTGCAATTAGTGTTCGCCGTTGTTGCCTTTGGAAGGGTTTGTTACAGCAAAGCCTTCTTCTGGTGTGTAGAAGTAGTCGATGCGAACGCCATCAAGGAAATCATTATCCTTCTCCAGAATCACATCAATCTCTTTGTCAGTCGATACAACGATGTCCTTCTCATTAGGATCGTCAATCGCCAATCCATAATGGGCATGATCACCATGGGAATGTGTTACGTATACACGAAGCTTTTTGCCTTCATGTTCAGGCTTGTCCAGCTCTAATTTTAATACTTTAGCGGCACTTCGCGTGATTTTGATATTCATGATTTACACTCCTTTTTAATGTACGGCCGATGGGTAACATTACCTACAGTCTATTATACTTCTTCTCCATTCTGCGGGCAAACCAATCTGCGAGCAGCATCGTCACCGCAATATCATCAATCGGGAGAAAAGGAAGTGCGTCGGGCAGCACCCAATACAAGATAACCGGCACAAGAAAAAGCAGTTTGTCGATTATGGCGACATCTCTTGCGATTAACAGCTTATATATTCGGACAAAAGTATTTCTCCAATACCGAAGTGATAACCATTTGCGCATGAGGCACACCACCTTCATTACTTTTGCCGACAATTATAGCATAGGTGTGCCCCAGAAGCATCTTTCTCTGTTTAACGGTGAAGCACCAGAAACTCCTTCAACAAAGGTCCAACCTTCGCATAAATATCCTCGAACTTCTCGACAGGCAGCGGATTCACACCAAATCCCGCTTCAACGGTAAAGCCTGGCCGCCGGAAACGCTGAATGAACCAATCCTTATAGCCTGCATCGCTGCCTGACAGCTTAACCGGCTTATAGCCGCTCGCCTTGCCAAGCCTATCCGCGAGCACCTCTGCCTGTTCGGGTTCATATTCACGGTAGTTCCAATAAATCTCCTCACCTTGAGTATGTAAAGCAAGAACAGAGTCGAATGGAATGGTCTGAGTTAGCCGGGCAAGCGCCTGTGCTTCAGGCTCGCTTAAAGGGAAAGGACCGGGAAAATCTCGAGGGCCGGGGCCTTCCATTCCTCTACGCAGCCGCTCCTCTTCCCAATGGGCTGGGAATTGATCATTTAGATCAACCCCTCGTATATTCGCTTTCCATTGATCGAACTGCTCGGAGCCATTATTCCATTGTATCAGCTGCTGCCGATAAGGATGCTCAGGTTTGATCCCTTCGAGCGCTAGCTGGACACCATCCGGATTAACCATCGGGACGATCCATACTTCTGTCTCGCGATATAACTGACATGCCTGTTCCCCGAACAGCTGACCATCCTGACTGCAGGCTTGCGCCCATTCTTCAACAAACCGCATGAGTAAGGGAGTTGTAATCCATTCATTCGCATGGAAAGATGCGTTCATATGAATACGCCTTGAACCTTCACCACATTTCAAGGCCACAATTGGTCTGCCAAGCACACTATGTCCTATGACATAGCCACGAAGGAACGGAAAAGCCTGCATCAGTCTGTCACATTCCCCAACCAATTTTGAATAACCATATTGCCCGCTCGAAATGTCGATCATCCCCGCTTCCCCCTTAAGTTACCGGTCATATGCTGCAATCTTTATCATGCTATTCATGGGTCCGGCAGCTCATTCCAACAAGAGCCTCACAAGGCATGTAAAATAATAAAAGCTGCCCCTCGCCATAATCAGGCGAATCAGGACAGCTTTTATACAAAGACTCAACCGATCTGCGGCACCTGCCACACGACTGGCGTCATCTCAATTTGTTCCCCAAGCCATTGCTGGGTTATTGACTTGAATATGAGAGGATCCCCACTACAGGAGAACTGGTGAACAGGCAGCTCATAGCCGCGGGCAAGCTTCCCTTTATCATGTAAGATGGCACTTACCTCACGGGCAGTTTCATCCGCGGAACTAATCAGATTAATGCTAGGGCCAATGACTTCCTGGATCACATCTGCAAGGAACGGGTAATGTGTACAGCCTAATATAAGGCTATCCATGGGATATTGGCGGAGATGACCTATTGAAAGTCGGATCGTTTCATACGTTTCGAAGGACCGGAATTTCCCTCTCTCAACGAGCGGAACGAATAATGGGCAAGCTTCGCTGATCACATGCACATTCGGCGAGATTTCCCGCAACGCGTTCTCATAAGCACCACTTTTAATCGTACCTTCCGTACCTATAACACCAATACAACCGGTAAGAGTCCGGCCAATGGCTGCTCGGGCCCCAGGTTTAATCACACCCACAACCGGAATATTAACTCTTGCACGGATGTCTTCCAAAGCAAAAGCGGTAGCCGTATTACAAGCTATAACAATCATTTTTGGACGAAATTGAGTGAGATAATCTACAATTTCACGCGTAAATTTAGTCACTTCCTCCGGATCCCGAGGACCGTAAGGAGCTCTGGCGGTATCGCCAAAATAAACGATTCTTTCACGCGGCAGCTGGCGCATGACCTCTCTAGCGACGGTTAAGCCGCCTACGCCTGAGTCTAGTATCGCAATCGGTTGCTGCACAAACACACCGCTTTCTTAAACATTTGTTGTAAAAGATGACCTTAAAGCTTCAATACTATATGAGATTTGGCACAAAAACGTACCTACATCTTATATCAATATTGGACAAGGTTCAAGGAAATCGAAAGGGGTGAATGAATTATGCAGCAACAGGCGTCGATACATTGGTGAACTTGTTAATTAATGGTTTGCAGTTGTTTTTCTTCCACAACTTCCGTTGCATTTTCGAAAGCTTCTGCGACTTCATCTTTCACTTCTTCCAAAGCGTCCGCTGCTTCAATCCGGCGTTGCTTCACACTTGTTACTGCCGCTTCTGCTGCTGCTTTGGCTGTATCAGCAAGTTCAGTTGCTTGGCTGCCAATATGTTTGGCCAATCGTACAGTCGTCTCCGACACTTGACCTGCTGCTCTAACCGTTTGCTCCTGTACTTTTCTTGCACCTTCCGAAATATCCTGACGCAGTTCTTTGCCCGCTTTAGGCGCAAACAATAATGCAGTTACAGATCCAATAATACCTCCCGCCAATGCTCCAAAAAGAAATCCTTTTGTTTGTTTTCCAGTTGCCATGTTAATTGCTCCCTTCAATATGATGAACTATTCGTCCTGCCCGTTGCCCGGCTGGTCATAACGTTTACGGTTAGTCTGCCATTGCTGCCAGAAGCTCATACCAAGCTCCATCCATTCCAGCATGGTGCTCGCTTGACGCTCTGCCGCGGCACTTTCAGCATGCTTCACCGCTGATTGCGAAAGGACGCCCGATACACGATTGATCGCCTTTGTTGTATGCCCAATCGTATCACCGATTTGACCAACTGCTTCGAACAGCCGGTCTGCCTGCTTCAGCTGATTATGAACGGTCTGGACCGTTTGCCCGGCCGTATCCGCAAATGCTCCCATCTTGCTTGATACTTGCCGTATATCTGCCTGCGTCTCTTTCATTGATAGCTGCAGCTTTGCCAACCTGCCCAATGCCGAATACACGCCAAGCAGTAAACCAACAGCAAGACCTACAAAAGAAATCGCAGCGATAAGCGCACTCCATTCCATAACCGTCATGACCATTCCCTCCTTTTGGCCCGAGCGGGCGAATGCCCATTTCGTATTGCCATTATAAGCAGCATGGGCTTGTCTTGACACAAGAGGGCACAACAAAATAAAAAAGCTAATGGTCAACAATCAACCATTAGCTTTGTTTTCTATT
This sequence comes from Paenibacillus sp. YAF4_2, assembly GCF_052113225.1. NCBI lineage: Bacteria > Bacillati > Bacillota > Bacilli > Caryophanales > Paenibacillaceae > Paenibacillus > Paenibacillus sp. YAF4_2. The sequence continues at coordinate 350,951 of NZ_JBFRCT010000002.1, read as the reverse complement.
CCGATCGTATAGCTGCATCTTCCCCCGCCCTTGGCAAGGCATTCCGTCCGCTCTACCTTCGTTTGAAGCAAGGATTCAAATAAAGACAGCTCGCAGCTGCACGCTTGCTCATATTTGCCTGCCACCTGTGCAATCGGGCAGTTATATTCATGTAGAATGTATTGGCCGTTCGCCTTATCTTCTGCTTTTGCCATATAGCCGCCGGCATTCTGGATCAATTCCAGCTCTGCTACTTTCTGCTCCAGGCTTTTGCCGGTCATCCTTGGCTCATACCGATCAAGCAGCTTCTTCTGACGACCTTCAAACATGCGGGTAATTAGTCCTGCCGTCTCCGGATCTTCCGCCAGCTCTTCCAGTAAATCAAGCGCAAGCAAATTATAGTTTTTCGGAAAACGATCATCCGCTTGCATCGTCAACTCGTAAGTATGAATAGGCCGGCCCATGGCCTGTTTAACCGAAATGACACTGATGCTTCCTTCACGCTCCAGTGCATACATATGCCTTCTAACAGCCATCTCGGTCAGACCAAGCTCGCTGGACAGCTGTCCTGCGCTCAATCTGCCATTTGTCTTCAGCAATAACAATATTCGGCCCCGTGTGGTACCTTCAACGCTGCGGGATTCCGTTTCTAAATTAAGCATCAACCCATAACCACCTTCGCAGGCTTTGTTAGGGTCATTGTAACGTATTTCATTCTTTTCGTAAATTGGATTAAACCTACAGTTCGCGTTCCAAATACTGTTCGACAGAATGACCAAACTCACGAAGTTGATCAGGCAGCTCGCAAGTCATCGCATGAAGTTCCGTTCTTGGCCAGCTGTAATAGTCTTGTACAAGCGGCTTACGAAGCTTAACAAGCTCTATTAGCAGCGGCTGCATTGCTGCTGGGAAAGCGCCTGCTTCACCGGTAATCTCGACAATATCCTCATAGCTGCTTGCGTCCCTCAATATAAACCCGTCAATTAAATAACTGCCTACATCTGTAATTGTTTCAATTGCAAGATGCAAAGCCCGTTCTTGAGCCAGTCCTTCAAGTAATGTGCCCTGCCAATTGGACGCCAGTGATTGCAGCGCTGATGCAATGTCAGGAATGGCTTGTAGTCTTACTTCAATTTGCTCTCGATTTACATAATACATGCTTTATTCGCCCGCTTTCAGCCTTGCTTTCTTCTTTTTCCCTTTTCTCTTTAACCATGCCACCATAACAACACTGCTGATGAGAATCACGATTAAATAGGTCATAATCTCAAATACGTCTCCCATGAACTTGTCCGCGCTCCCCTTGCCGCTATTCGCTTACGAAGTCAACCGCGACAGAAGCTTCGCGCACTTCGTTCATATGCTCGATGACTACTTTATGTACCGGATGAACTTGATACGCTTCCAGCGCTTCTAGTGACTCGAATTTGGTAATTAGAGCGATATCGTAAGAGCGAGCCGAATGAATAACATCAAGTCCAACCTCAATTGATTTCAGTTCATCGATCTTGCCTTCCATATTTCTTAATACTTGGGCCGAACGTTCGACGCTTTCTTTACTGTTATCTTTCAGCTTAAACAATACAATATGTGTAATCATTAATGGTCATGCTCCCTTCAACTTGTCGAATGACAAATATCCTTTTGTCACATAATAACCCAAGCAGTCGCATTACGGCAACATTAGCCTGAGAAAGGATCGGTACGTTATGCGCTATCCCGTTACATTTGTCGCCACTCTCATAGGACTTGCACTATGTGTCTATAATTCAACCGGCTACGACCCGCATAATTTCGTATTCTTCATGTTCAGTATACCAGCTTGGGTCGTAGACTTGTTCGTTGATATCCATGATGTTAACGTCCTGCTGATGTATATTCTGACGGTTGCATCCTGGGCGCTGCTTGGATTCATTGCAGACAAACTGATCGAACGTGGCAGAAGCCGCGACCGCCGAGAAGCTTAACAAATCGAAAGAGGAGCCGCGAGGCTCCTCTTTCTGTTACATCGTTTCTGTTACATCGTTCATTATGCCGCTTCTACAATAAGCTTTGATTTCATGTCAACGTGGCCTACACCGCAAGGTACGGAGCAATGCATGACATATTCACCTGGCTTGTCAAATTCGAGGTTTGTCTCGAGATTGTCGCCTTCCAAATCAACGTTCAGTTCTTCGATTTTCAAACCGTGAATACCACTTTTATTTTGCAGCTTAAGAATAACTTTGTCGCCAACTTTAACTTTGTATTCCGCTTCGCCATAAGTAAAGTCGCTGTTCGCCTCAACCTTAACTAGTACAGTACCTTCAGGAAGTGAAGCTGATTCGTCTACCGGCTTAGCTGGGAGGCCGAATGTCAGCAAGTATACCCCCAGAAGAGAGGCCGCTGATAATAGTACGAACATGATCCATTTGTGCATTGCTACGTGCTCCCCTTTGCGATCTAAATGTCTTAGTGTTTAGTTCTTATATTACATAAGATCGTCCGAAGTTCTCAACCTTAAACTGCAGAATTAGGAAAAGTTTTTTCCCGAATATGACAAATCAATGAACTTTTTGTGTCTTATGCATTGAAGTATTGCTTTATCATTTGCTCAGATTCTACCTTCAAATAACTCCAAGGCAGGTAACAATGATGTCTGCTCCCGCGGCACATATAGAATGTGTCGAGGCCATCCTTCTGCCTCCGCTCCTCAACAGGCTTAATACCAGCTTCTCTAAACTTGATCCGAAGCGCAGCCTGATCAAGCAATACCCGGTCCTGTACACCTCGAAGCAATGATTCATACAGTCTTGGAAGCTTAATGGAGCCTGTCCCCATCACCCTTATATCATGATCCAATATGAGCATCACAATTCCAAGCAGGATATGACGCTGTACAAGCGCCATATCTTCATCTGTTGGAGTATTGCTCACTCGTTCCTGCAAGTCTGTATGCCGGATAGCCAAAAATAACCGCCCCCTATAAATCGAACACTTGTTCTCATTATAGCGAACACAGCTTGGACGATGCAACCCTAAAACTTACTTTCCTTTATCCTTCAGCACTTCAATGATTTTGCGGAGCCGGTCTGGGAGCGGCAGGCCGATTCGACCATAGTTCTCTATTATGGAAATCAATTCATTCGCAATATAGAAATAAATAGCTGCCCCCATCGTAACATTATCCAATTCAAGCAAAATATCAATCCGATGTGCTAGAAGAATGACGAGAAGCATCATTCCCTTGCGCGCTAGACCCCAAGCACCGAAGAAGCTGTTTAGACCTCTTCCTTCTTTAATCGATGCAGTAATACCAGATACATAATCAATGCCCATTGCAACTACTAACAATGTGAGAGATTCCATCCAACCACCGAATGCAAAAGTAATCATAGAGCCGACTATGCCGCTAACCGAGCATACCATGACTAACTGCAATTCTCGCCACCCCTTTCTGCCATTTAATCTATCTATCTTATGCAGATAAGGGACAAGTGGTATGTTCATTTGTTTGCTATTCTATGAAAAGGGCTAATGTGCATTATAACGGTCTAGAGCAGCCTTCTGGATCGCAATAGCACGATCGATGTTTAATGCTTTTAGCTGGGTGACATAGTCATCGAAGGAATCCAGCGGATCAATACCAATAATGATTCGAAGCGACATCTCGTCTACAAGCGTTGTCACATCCTGCATAATCGCTGAGAACTCTGCACTTTCCCGCTCCGTCTTCTGAACTGGAGGCAGCATATATTTGTCCGCGTCTGTATTCGCCCAGATGTCCACGGCGTCCTTCTGCTCCTGCAGCATATAATATTGCTCCATATAAGCAACATCTTGTACAAACGGGCCAAAATAGCTGGCTCTGCTGTACATGGCGATCGCTTGAGAAGGGGCAAGCTTATTCGGATTGTGCAAAATAAGATCTGTGTAAGTCGGTTTGCCATCCTCCATTTTATAGCTGACGCCTTCGATGCCGAAGTTGAAGAGCAAATGCCCTTCCTCACCATATCCATAATCCAGCATTTTTACAGCTTCCACGGCGTTGCTGCTCTTCGCGGAGATTGCAACTCCTCCACTGCTCATGTAAGGATTCACTCTCTGCCCAAACATCGGCCGATCCCCTTCATGAAGCACCGGATATGGCGCAGCAACGAACTCCGCCTTCGGGTCTTTCTCCTTAATTAAAGGCAGCCAGGTTCCGATACCGGAGCCTGCATTCCAGATACTTGCCCCACTTCTTCCAGTCAACATGCTGGAGTCGATCGTTCGTGTATCCACCGTTGCAATATTCCGGTCAATCAAACCTTCCTTATACCATTGACGGAACAAGGATAGAAACTGCTTATAGCTTGGTTGCATGGGACCAAATTGGACTTGACCATCTTTCAAATAGAAGCCTTTCTTGATACCAAAAGCTCCAACAAAGGCACCGTTCTCAATACCAAACAACGGGCTAGGTGTACTAAGGAAGGTTAATGGCGCCTTGACCCCTTTACTCTCCTTAAAGGCTTTCAGCACGTTGTGCCAGTCATCTATTGTAACCGGAACAGACAAGCCAAGCTCATCCAGCCAATCCTTACGGATAATCGGACCCTGATAAGTTCTAAGCCTAGCATCCCCTTGTATAAAGGGGAAAACATAATAGCTGCCGTCTGCGGTCTTAATCTGCTTATCGATATCCGGATGCTCCTGTAAATACCGTTTCAGATTGGGAGCATAATGGTCGATTAAATCATTCAGCTTCAGAATATATCCATCATTAATCGCCTTCTCCGGACCGCCGGGGAAAGATGCCCATTCATATTCGATCATATCCGGTAATTCTCCTGAAGCCAGCATGATGTTTAGTGCCTGCTTAGCTTGGTTCGCAGGAGGCTGAATAAATTTCAGATTAACGCCTGTTCGCTTCTGCCATTCCTGGAAGAAAGGCACATCCTGAAAGCTTGGCTTAACGCTGGCAGCATTTCCGTTTAATTCAGCCCAGTAGGTAAGCGTATGTCCTTCTTTTGTTTGAGTGGAATTCCCTGCTTCGGGCTGTTGTCCTTCGTTATTCGATTGCTTGCAGCCGGTCAGACTAGTTATCGTGAAGACTGCGATCAGGAGGATCGTCATTATGTGGTGTTTCATCATCTTATTAGCCTCCTACCCGCTAATTCATTTCTTTGTATTTGCCTGGTGTAATTCCTTCATACTTTTTGAATACACGGATAAAGGTCGCAGCATCATTATAACCAACAGCCTTTGACACCTCATTAACGGATTCTTGATTTTCAGTCATCCGGCGCTTTGCCTGCTGAATCCGATACTTATGAAGATAATCGAGCATACCTTCTCCCGTCTGCGTCTTAAACAGCTTGGACAAATAACTGCCCTTCAGATCAAAATACTCTCCGATCGTATTCACGTTCATATTCGAATCACTAAAATTCTCTTCAATATATCCAGCAACACGTGCCGTTAGATCCCGCAGTGACTCCGCACGCTCATGGGTAACATTTGATTCCAGCCTAGTTGAAGCGAAAGCGCATACATCCTTTAGTAAAGAATGAAGCTCCTGCTGCATCTCTTGAACCGTATCACAGGCGAGAATACTGTCCATCCATTTCGGATTATCGTTCAGCACACTTCCCTCTCCATTACCCAGTTCATTAATAGCCTTCACCATCGTCCCCACCAGATTAAACATAAAGCATTTGGCCAGCGTTAACGACATCACCGGCTTATGGAAGTTACGTTCCGTAATCTCATTCATGAAGTCGGAGGCTTGTTCAAAGTCGCCAACCTTAATCAGATTAATCAGCTGCTGCTCAGCCTGCAGCGGATAATAATAGCCGAATTGGACGTCCTCCGAAGGCATCGTACGAATCTCGTCATACGTAATGATGCCTTTTTTGCCAAGCACCATTTTATATTCCATCGCATCTACCGCTTCATTGTAGGCTGCAGCAATACCCGGTAATAAGCTATGCTTGCCGCCAATCGCAACCGTAAGGTCCATATCATAACGCTTCAAGAAGCGCTGAGCTTCCGTCGCGATCTCATGCAGATCCTTCTTATAATCGCCGTCACCCTTATCTTCCGCAGATAAATTAACGAGACAGACCATCATATCATCCACTTCTGCCACATAACCTGCATGTTTATATCGTCCTGCGAGTTCCTCCACGACGTTACTGATGATGAACTGGAGGAATCTTCTGCGGTCATTATCGTCGATGCCCGGCAGCTTCTCGTAAAGGCTTTCATCATTCTCGATCACAAATAAAATAACCGCGTAATCCTCTGAGATTTGCTCCATCCGATAGGTCTTGAAAGCTTCTTCGTATGGAATAGGAGAATCCAACCGCCCTTTGAGCAGCCTGCTCAGCATATTCGACCGCAGGACATTATGGTGCATCTGAAGCTGCATCGCAATATTGTCCTTCTCGCTTCGCGTCCGGCTGATGGCCCGTTGAATAAAGCTAAGCTCATTCCATTCGGTATGCTCATCGGTTGTATTTTTATCCGATAACGATTGCACCAGCTTCTGAATAGGCGAATAATTGCGACGCATGAAGAACCACGTGAGCACCCCTGCACCCATCACGCTAATTAGAATACTTACTAAGGTAAGCTTGCGCACATATTCAGCTTTCTGCCAATAAATACTGCTTGGAATAACAAGCGCATACTTGAGGTCCGACACGGAGGATTGCAAGTAGAAGATTTCCGAATCACCCGATTTCATTGAGGTTGGCATCTCTTTACCACCGCTCATTACCTTTTGCAGAACAGCCTCTTCGCCCTGCTTCTTCGGCAGATTCGACAGCAGCACCTCATTATTGCGATTCAAGATGAGGACATAACCGCCGCTATAGCCCGAAATGTTTTCTATTGCATCTTGGAATCTCGCCAGATCCGTCATAACAACTACCGTACCAGCCTTCCTGCTGTTCAAATCCTTCGGCAAGTGAGTGATATAAGCAATGGCGGTCTGAGTCAAGCGTGCATCGGTATGCGGCAGTACCGTAAATTGATTATGCTCGGAGCCCTCAATGGCTTTCACCCATCCGTCATAATTCATCTGTCCCGTCTCATGTAAGGTTGCGAACGCCGTCTTCATATCCCGGACGTTGCCAGAGCGCAAGACCGCATGCTCCCGCTCCCACGTCACGTAAAATTCATCTATGGATGCATAGGAGGATTGATAGGTTTGAAATTCCTTCACGAGCTGGTATGCATCGAATTGCACATCCGCTTCGGACCTGTTCGAGTACATTAAGGTTTGCAGCCTGGCATTCCAGGTCAGCTCCATCGTCAGCCGTTTCATCTGATCAACCTGATTGTCGATGGTATAGCCAACTTGTTTGAGCAGCGAATCATTGGCGCGATGAATTTCGCTCCGAAGGGCTGCACTCGACTGTGAATATACAATTAAGCTGATTAGGATAGGTACAAATAATACCGCACAATAGGAAATGAGCCAGGTCACAATGATGCTCTTCCGTTTCTGCCATATGGATCGAATGTTCAAGCCGAAATCTCCTCGCCTTAGCTTTAGACCCTTATTATAAGCATAGAAAAGGCACATTCGGAAGTAACAATATGTTCAAAACAATTGACGATAGCTCAACTGACCGATATTTCCACCCTAAAACAGCACAAATAGCCCGATTGGATTCCTCCATTCGAGCTATTTGTTAGGATATCTATAAAGCTGATTAGAACATGCGCTGTTTCCAGCCGTTTAATTTGGCAATCGCCTCAACGAAGAAATAGTCTCCGTAGATGAGCGATACATCGACATTTTGTCCGGCTGGTTTATGTCCGGTGCCATGCTTTAAAATGGCCTCATGCGATGGTTCATCCCATGTACCGTAGTTAGCATAAAGCGATCCCAGAATCCGCTCCGCTGCTTCGCGGTATACGCGCCCTTCCTTCTCTGTCAGAAGAGCAGCCAGCTCGATCAGACCCGATGCTGCAATCGCACCAGCTGAGGTATCCCGCGGCTCTTCATCCATTTGCTCCGATGCCCGGAAATCCCAATGCGGAACATGATCTTCTGGCAAATTTGCAATGAAGTAATGGGCAACACGCTGCGCAGCCCGCAAGTATTCAATATTGCCCGTATAACGGTATGTATTCGCCATACCGTATAACGCCCAAGAAGCGCCGCGGCTCCAGCCCGAATTTGGTGCTGCCCCTTGGCCACCGCGCACCTGGTCGAGTTCGCCGGTTTCAGGATCAAAGCAGACAATATGATTGACGGAGCCGTCTTCCCTGATAAAATGACGGAGCACGGTATCGGCATGTGCGCTGGCGATATGCGCAAATCGTGGATCTCCGCTTTCTGTCGATGCCCAGTACAAGAGAGATAGATTCATACAAGTATCGATAATCGACCACCCATGCATATCACCATTCCAGGCACGGATAAATCTGCCGTTCAGATTGAACCGGCCGGTCATAAAGTTGGCAGCAAACAAACCACGGCGCCGAGCATCTTGATCACCGGTAATCCGGTATTTCGCAACCGCCGTAGGTAGGAAATGAAAGCCTACATCATGATCGAAGGAATTGGGTACAAGCATCTGTGCTTCAAGCCGCGCATCCCAATTCCAAGCTGACGTCTTATATTCCTCCTTACCGCTCACTTCGTTCATCAGCCAGAGAATGCCCGGCCAAAAGCCCGAGGTCCACCAGTCAATCTTCTGATCATCATATATGCCGTCTGCTTTCGCAACATGCGGAGACTTATCTCCGATTTGAATGATCATGCGCTCTACCTTCTCTTCGAGCTGCTTCCAAATCTGTGAAGTGTCAAGTGTCCGTTGCTCTGAACTAGTCTGCATCATCCTGCCTCCCAAATGTCGAAATTAGCCTTTAACCGAACCTACCATAACGCCTTTTACAAAGAAACGCTGGACGAATGGATAGACACATAGAATGGGTACCGTCGCAACCATAATGGTTGCATATTTGATCGTTTCACCGATCTGGAACCGATCTCCTGCTGAAGCCCCTGAAGACATGCTGTCTGTAGAGTTGGCAATTAGAATTTCTCGCAGCACCAGCTGCAAAGGGAACAGCTCGCGGCTTCTAATAAAGATGGACGCGTAGAACCAGCCATTCCATTTGTCTACGGCATAATACAGGATCATAACCGCGATAACAGGCATGGAAAGCGGAATTATGATGCGGAACAGAATCGTGAAATGATTCGCGCCATCAATCTTGGCCGATTCTTCGAGTGCCTCCGGAATACCCTTAAACGCCGTACGCATAATAATCAGGTTAAAGGTACCGATTGCAAACGGAATAATGGTTGCCCATAAGGTATTAAGTAAGCCTACTCCCTTCACCACTAAATATAATGGAATTAGGCCGCCTCCGAAAAACATGGTTAATAGAATGAGTCCCATAAACAGATTATTCCATAGCACATTGTTGCGGGAAAGCACATACGCGCCAAGCGCTGTCATAATCAGATTAAGCACCGTGCCAAACACAAGGATGAACAATGTATTTTTATAACCGGTCGTAATACCCGGGTTCTTGAATACGCTTGTGTAGGCCTCCCAGCTGAATCCTAGCGGATGCCATAGAATGCCTTTGTTCGCTACAAGCTGTCCTGCATTACTGAAGGAGGCGAACAGCACATATAGCAGCGGGTATAACGTCGATACGATCAATATCGTCAGAACGGCGTAAATAATTACGTCGAATACTCTCTCCGAGAAGGTCGCCTTTATTTGCATCTATTCTCACCTCACCATAAGCTGCTTTTGTTCACTTTGCGGCTGATATAATTGGCGGTCACGAGCAAGAGCAGGTTCACAACCGAGTTGAACAAACCAACCGCCGAGCTGTAGCTCCAGCCAAACTCCAATAACCCTTTCCGGTATACGAAGGAGGAGATAACATCCGCCGTATCGTACGTAACCGGGTTGTATAACAGGATGATTTTCTCAAAGCCAACGTTTAGCATATTCCCCATCCGCAGGATGAACATGATCGTGATCGTAGGCAGGATGCCTGGAATAGTAATGTAGAAAATCTGCTTCAGCCGGCTTGCGCCATCCATCCTTGCCGCTTCATACTGCTCCTGATCGATACTCATCAAAGCCGCGATATAAATAATTGACTCCCAGCCAATTCGCTGCCAAATCTCTGACAAAATATAAATCGGACGGAACAGCTCAGGCTTCTGCAGCATCGCTTGACCGTCATACCCAAATAGCATAAACAATCTATTAATAATGCCGTCACCATTCGTAAAATCAGTAATAATCCCGCAAATAACGACAAGAGAAATAAAGTAAGGCATATACGTGATTGTCTGGGCTACCCGTTTGAATGTCTTGTTGCGAACCTCGTTAATGAGCAGCGCCAGCAGAATCGGTGCGGGAAACTCAAAGATTAGCGAATATAAACTGATGACAAGCGTATTCTTCAGGATCCGTGTAAAGTAATAGCTGTTGAAAAAATCATGAAAATGCTTTAGCCCTACCCAATCGCTGCCCAGAATGCCCTTCATTGGCGAATAGTCTTTAAATGCAATCAGTGCCCCGTACATGGGAATATAGTGAAAAATAATATAGTAGGCGATGACTGGAAGCATCATCAGATACAATAGTTTGTTAAGCTTAAAATCGCTTACGATTCGGTTCTTCTTGATTTGCGGATTTGCCACGTTGGTGTTCACCTCGCTCCATATTGAGGGAGAGGGAGAAGGCATAGCCCCCTCCTCCTCGAACTTCTATCTATTAACGGCTGTTATAACGGTCAAGAGCTGCTTGCTGAATCTCAATCGCTCGATCCAAGTTGAGCGATTTCATCTTCTCAACATACTTGTCGAACGCCTCAACCGGGTCAGTACCCAATATGATCTTGAGCGACATTTCGTCTACAAGTGTATTGACGTCATTCATGATGGCTGCATATTCGGAAGATTCCTCCGGAGATGGCGTGATTGGCGGCAGCTGGTATTTCGCTGCGTCTGTTTTTTGCCATGTTGTAACCGCATCACGCTGGGACTGAAGGGCGAAGAATTGTTCTGCATAACGTTTGTCCTGAACGAATGGACCATTATAGCTGCCGCGTGCATACAGCGAGATTGCTTGTGCAGGAGCAAGCTTGTCCGGGTTCTTGAGCAGAAGATCTGTGTAGGTCGGGTAGTCATTTACCAAGTTGTAGCTGACACCTTCCGTACCAAAGTTGAAGAATAATCCACCTTCTTTGCTGTAACCGTAGTCGAGCATTTTGACAGCGAGCTCTGGATCTTTCGCTTGTGTAGTAATCGCAACTGTACCTTCGGATGCGTACGCCGTGTTATGCTGGCCGAATTTTGGCGTGTCGCCTTTCTTCAGGACAGGATATGGTGCACCGACCAAAACAGCTTTAGGATCCTTCGCTTCTACAAGCGGCTGCCATTTGCCAATACCGCCGCCGGCATTGCCGATCGATGCCCCCGTTGAGCCGGATGCGATATTGCTGTCAACCGATTTGGTGTCTGCTGTTGCGATGTTTTTGTCGATCAGACCCTTGGAGTACCAATCACGGAACAATGCTAGATATTGCTTGTAGCCGTCTTGCTCAGGGCCAAACACAACCTTGCTGTCCTCTTGGTAGAAGCCGCGTGTTACACCAAATGCGCCCATAAAGGCACCGTTGCCGCCATCATTAAAGAAGCGTGGCTTGCTGTTAAACGTAAGTGGCGCTGCTGCACCTTTCTTCTCTTTGAACGCGGTAAGAGCAGCTGTCCAATCGTCAATCGTTTCCGGCACCGGCAGGCCAAGCTCATCGAGCCAGTCTTTGCGGATAATAGGGCCTTGGAAGACACGAAGATATTCGTCACCACGGATGAACGGGAACGCGTAGTAGCTGCCGCTGTCCGTTTTTACCATTTTGTCGATGTCCGGATTGTCCTGCAGATACTTCTTCAGGTTAGGTGCGTATTTATCAATCAAATCATTCAACTTCACGATATAGCCGTCTTGAATCGCTTTCTCTGGACCACCCGGGAAGTCTCCGATGAAGTTGTACTCCACCATATCCGGCAGCTTGCCGGAAGCGAGCATTACGTTAAAGGCTTCTTTTACTTGTCCCGTTGGCGGTTCGGTGAACTCCAGCGGTACACCGGTCACTTTCTGCCAGTCTTGGAAGAACGGAATATCTTTGTGTGATTCTTTCACGCCAATCAATTGACCGTTAATCTCGCCCCAATACGAAAGCGTCTTATCTGTCTTAATCGGATACGTTGTTGCTTCTGCCGGCTGTTCAGCCGAATTATTGCCGTTACTGCCCGTGTTGCTGCTCGAGCTGTTCTTATCATTATTAGAAGAACATGCTGCAAGCATTGTTCCCAGCAAAGCGATGCTAAGTGAACCTGCTACCCATTTTTTCATGACCCTACCTCCGTTTATTTGTGTAGTGAATGGCTACATCCACAGATTAACGAATGAGGGGAGGTGTCGATATGGGCAAAATGTGCAATGGGATGAGGATTTGATAAGGGGGAATTGACGATTTCGCCATTTAGATTGATTGATGGAAAAGAGATGAAGTGATGATTTGTACAATGCAATGGGGAAAAACGAGAAATGATGGAAAAGAGGAAATCCAAGGATAACTGATTGGGCAAAGTTTTGCCGGAATGACGGATATGTATCTCCTTACGGCCGCTGTTGCCATCGTGAAATTTTGAACAACTCGTTTTCAACGAGATTTCACGACTGGCAAAGGCGTACGCTTCGCTCCTCCAGGAGATACATTTCCTCTATTCCTACCCCTTCTCGAAGTAAGGAGAAAAAAATAAAAGAAATGGATAGAGGTCGGGATGATTTCCGATACCTCTATCCATTTCTTTTATTGAACAATTTTCAACTATGGAACATCTAAATCTTTTTTCTCCATAGTCCTCCCGAACAAGGAACGAACCCACAGTCTGTATAGAACGCTTGGTGCTTTATATCGTATGTTAATGTTACAATTTCAAGCCCAGCTTGTTCAGACTCTTGGAGTAGTCTCTTTACTAAGGCCTGACCTATTCCTTTTCTCTGATGCTCGGGGTGTATAATGATATCTTCCATATAACCATGTTGTAATCCCATTCCCGCGACATAACCAAATGCAATAAGCTCATTCTTGTCATCCCTGAGACCAGCCCAAAAATTGCAACGTTCAAATAATGCTGGATAATCAGAATGCCGTCCATCCCAACCCACAAGCTCTCTTAATAGTGGGACTTCACGCGGTTCAATAGGTAAATTGATTATAATTAGTTGTTCCAGTTAATCATCTCTCCCAATATCATTAATAATCCAACTTAAAGCTATCAACTCGCTAACAGCTCATTTAAATTTTGCTCCAGATCCTTGAGACCTTTGACGGGATCCAGCCGGTTCGCGATGATATTCTGAAGCTCTTCTGACAGAACGGTGTACAGGGCCGCGTATTTATCTGTATTCGGCGCCAGCTTCACATGCTTTGCAGCCTCTAGAAACAGCTTGCGGTAAGGAAGATTCTGATAGTGGACATCATTTTGCACAATTGGATTGGCCGGAACATGACCCGCTTCCCCCCAGGTCAAGCTGCCTACCTCAGAGAAGTACTGGATGAAGGACATCGCCGCTAGCTGCTTCTCCTTCGTCACATAGGTCGGTATAACCAGAGTATGCGAGCTTCCCCATTGCTCATTCCCGCCAAATAAAGATGGCAGCTCCATAATGCCGCTATGAAGTGAAGCATCTCCGAGATGATGCCCAGCCTCCCATATACCTCCTATCCAAAATACGGCCTTGCCATTATGGAAGGTATCCCATGGCGTTTTATCATTTAGATCACTTAGACCATTCGCATACAGCTCCTGAAAAAATTGAAGGACTTCCAGTGCTTTATCATTGTTGACAGCCGCATGTTTCAAATCGGGAGTAAGCAGCTCACCCCCAGCCTGATAATACATATCCAGGAAGGGCTCCTGAAAATATGGTGTATTAACTGCAAGCGGCTGTACACCAGGAAGACGGTCCCGCAGCAAGGTAAGGAAATCCATAAAAGCCACTGGAGTGATCTGATGCAGCATAGAGGTGACGTCACTCTCATTCATACCGGCTTCCGCCAGCAAATCCTTGTTGTAATAAAGCATGTGAAAATGTGTATCCAGCGGAACAGCATACGTTTTGCCGTCATAAGCGACGCTTTTTCTATTCTCTTCCGCAATTGGGCTGACATCGAATCCGGACTGACGCATCAGCTCGTCGAGCGGTATAATTTGCTTTGCTTTTACAAAAGGTGATACCCGGTCGGCATGAGCAACGGCCACATCAGGCCCTTTCCCAAAAGATAATGCCGTGCCTAATCGAACATAGTATTCATTGGATTCCAATCTAAGCTGCCTGACGACAACTCCCTGTTGGGATTCGTTGTAGGCCTTGATGATCTGTCCAACATAGTCGCCTTCACCGCCTCCAAATGGATTCCAGAACAGAATCTCGACCGGCGATTCGGAAACATTATGGTTTGTGTTCCGTGATTTACTTGGACCGGTACATCCTGATAATAGGCTTATACACACCACTATGCTAATCACGTTTACCAATCTTACAGAAAGCTTTTTCCCCACACTTTCACCTTCAGGAATCCGTATTTTTTCAAAACACTTCTTTATCCTCTTTAACCAAGCTTCTATATTCGGATGGGGTTGCTCCTGTTATCTTCTTGAATACTTTGGAGAAGTATTTGGGATCTGGGATTCCAACCAGCTGTCCAACTTCGGCAGCTTTCATCTCTCCAGCAAGAAGTACCTTTGCTTTCTCAATACGTACTCTTGTGACATATTCCAGGAAGCTTTCTCCCACTTCTTTCTTAAATAAATTCGCAAAATAATTTTTGCTTAAATGAACAAATTGACTAATCGATTGCAAAGATATCTCCTGCTGATAATGCTGTTGAATATACTGCGTGGCTTTTACAATACTGTTCCGATCACTGTTGTAGATACGAATCATATGATCCTGCAGCTCGGCGAATGCCTGGATGAACCACTCCCGGCTTTGTTTAATCGTCTCAAGCTTGGATAGTTGATCAAAATATTGCTTTTTCAGATGGAGCACTTGATCTTGATCATTGGATACATCTGGCCACATGGAAGTTAATATCATAAGCAGCTCAAGAGATATGATCTGCACAAGATCCGGATCCTTCCGTTTGCCCAGCTGATCAAACAGGCTGCCCACATATTCATTCAGCTCTTTCGTTTGCAGCCCATAGAGAAGAGTATGAATATACGACTGACTCACCTTGATTGGTGTGCCGCTCTCCTCTTCTGCAGTGGTAAGCTCCGAATAGGCAATGACTTGTCCAATCCCTAAAAACAATCTTTGTCTGGCGGAAGCCGAAGCCTGGTTATAGGCCTTACTTAATTCCGTCCATTGATTAGCTCTGCCGCTTAATCCAATCGTACAGTCCAGCCCATAACCATCCGCCAAATTGGATAAAATGCTCCTTGCCAGCTGCTTTGCCCAATGTTCATCCGATTCTGCCGCAGTACCATTCGAACGATTAGGTATAGGCAAAAGAACGTTTATTTCCCCTTGCTTATCTGCAAAGACGGCAAATTTCCGATCTCCCCCTATGTGTTCAATCGTCTCATGAATGACATGCTGCTTCTCAATAAATCCACGGTCTGTCGAATGAATAAAAATGTGCAGGAGATAAGCAGGCATGTGCAGCTCACCCAGCTCTGCTTCCTCGAGATTTCCCTCTTCATATGAACTGCCTTCGATCAGCCCCAGCAGCAGCTTTTCCTTGCGCGCCGGCTCGTCGATCGTTGCTTTTCCTCCAATCGAATCTAGTGAGTCCTTCACATTCATCAGCGCTTTCTCGAAGTCCCGCGGCATCATATCCGACTTGATCAAATATTCGGATACACCATGGCTAATCGCTTTTTGAGCATATTGAAACTCTTCGAGATTGCTTAAAATAATAATTTTCATCGCGTATCCGCTGTTTCGCACTTCTTTTATGAGCTGAATGCCGTCCATAATTGGCATCTTTATATCCGTGATGAGAATATCAGGCGGATTCAGGTGAATGAGCTCCAATGCCTCTTTCCCATTGGCAGCTTCACCCGTCACTTCTATTCCTGCCTTTTCCCAGTCGACCATAGAACGAATGCCATAACGTACGATAAATTCATCTTCCACAATGAGTACCCTGTACATCAGCTGAATCTCTCCTATTCCAAGTAAGGAAGCCGGATTGTAATAACGGTGCCCGATTCCGGCTCGCTTACAATATCGATGCCATACGCCTTGCCGCTGATCAGCTTAATTCGTTCATCAACGTTAGCGAGCCCGATTCCCCCCGTCTTTTCGCCCGTCTCATGATGCCTGAGAAGACTCTTTGCAAAAGCAGGATCCATCCCTTTTCCGTTATCGGAAATTTGGAAGCGTATGCCTCCATCCGAACCTCTGACACATGTAATATCAATTTGCCCCTGCTGCTCGGAATCGGAAAAAGCATGTAAAATGGCATTTTCAACGATTGGCTGGAGGATCAGCTTAGGTGTCTGCAAATGGCGGACCGCGTCCTCTACGTAAACATTGGTTTCGATATTATAATGAAAACGGAACTTCTGAATGCCGAGATAGCACTGTACATGCTCAATCTCCTCTTCTACCGTTACCGTTTCTTTCTCTTTGTCCAAACTAATTCGGAGCAGACGTGATAAGAGGCTAACCATCTCCGCTGCATTATTCGCTTTCTGGATTAGTGCCGTCCACTTAATGATATCAAGGGTATTATACAGAAAATGAGGATTGATCTGCGCCTGCAGCGCCTTCAGTTCCGCATTTCTCTTCTGGTTCTGCTCTTCGTATACAGTCTTCAGCAGCTCATCAATCCTGGCGACCATGTAATTAAAGTTACTGCCTAATATATCAAATTCGTCGCTATGCTTCCTTACCCGGAATCGAACGGTCAAATCCCCCGACATGACCTGCCTCATCAGCCGGATCATCTTAAGGATCGGGTTACTAATTGAATTAGCCAGGAATATGGCCGTCACAATGGATAAGACAATACATAGTAGCGCAATAATCCAGAACATTCGAAGCAGCCGGTCAGAATCCTTATATAGAACTGATTCAGAGATGACATTAACAACGATCCAGTCGTTGGTATGCAGCTTTTTGAAATTAACAATCAGCTTCTTCCCATGCTCATTAAGCGGAAAGCGGAACTCCTCCTGGCCGGAGTGTACAATCTGACTATAGCCTTGTTCGCCAAGCACCTCACTAACATTTCTCCCAATCATGCTATTGTCGCCATAAGAGACGATTTGCCCCTGCCCGTCAATGACGAAATTTTGAATATCCCGATCGTTATTCGTTGAGCTCGATCCCAATTCTCTCAACACTTCACCACGAATATCCAGTACAGCAATAATGCCCACCGGACTGTCGTCAGAAGACTTATAAATCTGTTTGGCTAGCGAAAATACATCAACACTCTGCGTATTCAAGCTGTCTACATACGTGTTAAAGCGAGTTGGGAACCATCTGAAATTGCTTCCATCCTCAAGCGTCGTCAAGAAACCGCTTACGTCTTTTGGCGTGCGATTCTTCCAACGGTAAATACCTTTTATATAATGATCCTTGGAAATAAACGATATGGATTGAATGTCCTGATTAATTGCAATAATGGTGGAAAGCTTCGTCGTAAGCGACAAGCTGTCGATATCATAGGAATTCGAGGAGCTCTCCCGATCCATGTCCCGAAGCATCCGAACAATCTCTCCGTTATTGACAACCTGCATCATCAAATCTTTATAAATGCCAAGACGAGTATCGATATTATCTGCCGTCTGCTTCAGCAGCTGCTCCGAATACTCGGTTACCTTTTCATTAATGGTTGATTTGGAGAGAGAGTAGGAGATGGTGCCCATTATGATTAACGGTGTAAGAGAAAATAGAAATAAGAGCAGCATCCATTTGTAGCGTATGCTGCTCTTCCATATATTCATCGAGGGCAACGCCCAGCCGAACTTTTTTATCATTATTCCTCGTTGCTCCTGCAGGACACGCGGTTCACTCTTGCCAGCGACTTCATTGTCATTAGCCTTTCACTCCAGACATCGCCACACCTTGAACGATGTGCCGCTGAAGGAGTGCGAAAACGACAATCGTTGGAATCGCCGCAATGCCGCTCGCTGTCATGATCATATTTAAAGACATAATATTATTCGATAAAAAGGTAGGCAGTCCTGCCGATAATATCATATTTTCTTCCGATGTAATAGAGAGATATGGCCATAGGAAATTATTCCACGATAAAATAAGAAAGAATATTCCCACCGAGACCATCGCTGATTTCGTGAGCGGCAAGCAAATATTCCACCAGATTCGAAAATTCCCGCTTCCATCAATTTGTGCAGCTTCAATATAATCCTTCGGAACACCATCCATAAACTGCTTGAGCAGCAGGATGCCGATTGGATTGGTTATGCCAGGCAGGATAATTGCCCACTTGCTGTCAATCAGATTCAGATGCAGCGTTGTTTCATAAAGCGGAATCAGGATAGCTTCCGTTGGAATAAGGAGACCTGAAGTAATAACAATAAATAAGATACCTTTACTTTTAAACGGCAGCTTGGAGAACGAATAAGCCGCCAGAGAGCTGAGAAATATCGATAGCAGAGTTGTAATGACACCAATAACAGCACTGTTCCAGGTCCATCTTAGGATCTCGGAACCCGTAATAACCTTCTTATAATTGCTTAACGTCAAATCGGTAAAATGAACCCAGTCTGCCATCGTATACACATTCGTTCCGTCCGGCTTCAAGGAGACTAGCAGCATCCAGATGAGAGGGAATATGAATAGAATCGCCAGTACGATTGCAATGATGTTAACAGCCCACTTGTTCATGTTATTCCCCTCCATTCTTTCGATCCGTTAGTTTAAATTGAATGACCGCAATGAGAAGCATGATGATGCAAAATACGATTGACTGAGCCGAAGCAAGACCAAACATATCCTTCTTAAAGCCCGTCACATAAATATAACGAATCATTGTATTGGTGGAATCACCCGGACCACCGCCGGTCATGATTTGAACTTGACCAAATAATTTCAAACAGCTGATCACTTGATAGAAAACCTGGATTTTCATCACTCGCGACAATCCCGGCAAGGTAATATACCAGAACTTGCTCCAAGCTCCCGCTCCATCAATCGTAGCTGCTTCATAATGATCCTGAGGAATTTCCTGAAGTCCCGCTAGAAAGAGGACCATGACGAAGCCTACTGTCCACCAGTCTGTCGCAATGGTAATGGCCCACCATACGAATCGGTGATCGGTCAGCCAATTAATATCCTGAGGCAATCCAAGCAGTCCTAATAAAGCATTTACCGGTCCATTCTTCGGGTCAAACAGTTTCAGCCAAATAAAGCTCATAACCGATACCGACATGACATACGGCAGAAAATAGACGGAACGAATAAGCGTCCTCATCCAAATCCGTTGATTAATAATTAGCGCTAAAATCAGGCCTAATACGATAACCGTTGGAGCACAGATGAGTACAAAATAAAATGAGTTCCATAAATACTTGTAAAAATCGCTGTTTTCAAAGATCCGCTTATAATTGTCTAACGCCACATACCGCTGYATCCCTTGAATATTCCACACATGCAGACTAATCCAGCCGCCTCGAAGAACAGGCCACAAATAGAAAATGATAAACGGGATCAAAAACGGCACTATATACACAATAGCCTTCAGTTCGGCTATCGCTTGAATTCCTATTTTTTTCTTACGCAGCTCTATCGGTTTCATCTCCATATTACGATCTCCTTGCTGTTCATTCATTAGGGGGAGCCGAGGCAGCAGAGATTTTAACCCCCACTGCCCTTGCTCTCCTTAGCGAGCCTGTTAGTTAGCCAAAATCTCGTTGATTTGCTTCTCCATGTCCTTCAGGCCATCTTCAGGCGATTCATTATGGAAAATAACGTTCTGCAGCACTTCGGAAATCGTCGTAATAATCGTTGTATAATTATCGGTTTGTGGTGCGAATTTCACAGTCTTCTGTGCTTCAATAAAGAACGAACGATATGGCAGCTTGTTATACTCGTCACTATTGGTTACATTACTATTCGCAGGAACATGCCCTGCTTTCCCCCAAGTCTGACCGCCTACTTCAGAGAAGTACTTCATAAACTTAGCAGCTGCTTCTTGCTTCTCAGCCGAGACATATGAAGGAATAACAAGGGTGTGCGAGCTTCCCCAATGGGTTTGGCTGCCAAAGATTGCAGGCAACGGCATTGCACCGATATGCTTCGAAGCATCACCTAGCAGCACGCCTGCTTCCCATACACCACCAAACCAAAATGCGGCTTTGCCATTGCTGAACGTATCCCAAGGATTCTTATCGTTGATGTCCGCATATTGTTTCGAGTAGATTTCATCATAGAACTTCAAGACACTGAGTGCTTTATCGTTGTTAATAGCTGCTTTCGTCATATCCGCAGACAGGATATCGCCGCCAGCCTCATAATACATATTCAGGAACGGCTCTTGGAAATAGGGTGTATTAACGGCCATTGCCTGCACATCCGGAACAGCTGTTTTAATTTGTGCCAGTGTATTCAGGTATCCTTCCGGGCTCATCGTGTCAAATTTAGGAGTCTCATCCGCATTTAGAAGATTAGCCTTTTTGAGAATGTCCTTATTGTAATAAAACATGTGGAAATGGGTGTCCAGCGGTACAGCATACGGTTTGCCGTCATACGATACGCTTTCCATATTCGATGAACTGATCTGGCCAAGATCGAAGCCAACCTTAGTCGCAAGCTCATCGATCGGAACAAGCTGCTTCGCTTTCACGAATGGAGAAATCCGGTCAACGTGGGCTACAGCTACATCCGGCCCTTTGGAAGAGGAAAGAGCAGTGCCAAGCTTCGCGTAATATTCATTTGATTCCAGCCGCAGCTGCTTCACCACGACCTCTTGCTGGGAGTCGTTAAATCCTTTAATAATTTGATCTACGAAATCGCCTTCCCCGCCACCGAACATATTCCAGAACGTAATTTCTACAGCTTTGCCGCTCTTGCTGCCTGAAGTCTGCTCATTTGCTTTGTTATTCGCAGCTTCGCCAGTGCCTCCGTTATTGTTCGACGAACATCCGGACAGAGCCAAAGTCAGCGCCATTCCTGCGGTCAGCATCATTCCAGCTTTCTTTTTTGCTAACATGTTTCGACTACCCCTCTCATCTTAACCATGGTTGGGAAAGCGCTTTTACAAGAATGTAAGTGCTTTCTTAATACACACTTTACCGTGTTTGCTTCATCAGCCAAACCGATAAAACGCTCAACTTAAGAGTACAAAAATAAGATTTGCTCAGTTCTGAGCGAGTCAGGGGTAGACGATCTTACGATTGGTGTAGAAATGAAAGCAATTCAACGAAGAGGCTGTCTCATAAGTCATGGTCTCTTTGGTAGGGAGAGTCTAAAGTGCTGCGTAAAAGGTTTGGGCCTCCGATCGCTGTTGTTCCCGGATTTCTTGATTACAACTCGCGTAGCGGTTTAAATCCGGGAACAAAGCGAACTATAAGCTTTCTGAAAGAAAGCTACATCGGAAGCATACACTTTCGCTTCTCCAGCTCAAACCTTTTACTCCGCACCTCGTCTCCCTCACAGGGCAGACCCATTCCTAAAAATATAGCCTATTCGTTTCGAATAGGGATGGTAGGAATGAATTAAAAAGAGGCTGCCCCATAGTCATTGTAATGACTTATGGGGCAGCCCCTTCGGTACTGCTTATTCCATATCGAGTGGTAACCTCCAAGGTCCTTTGATTAAGAAATGTGGTTCTGCCAGCGAAAAACGAAGTACTGTTTGATCAGGCTCTGTTTCGAGGTGGATCGTCTTCATTAAGGCAGAGTTCTTTTTGTCATGCTCCCAACTAAAAGAATCATTATAATCTGAACCTGGGTATCGAATCATAAAATATAGCAATGCGCTAGGCTTCAACGGATCAAATTGTACATCCACATCGAGTTCCACGGTTGTTTCAGTAGTACGTCTAATATGAGTAAATCGGACTGGGAAGCTGCTAACTTCTGCTGGAACGTCAATGATCTGTTTCTTGCCAACTTCGGGGAGAGGGATTGAGACTTCTTTTGAGAACACTTCCCTGTCCGATACTTCAATATTGGGAATAACAACCGTATATGGTGACACTCCGTCTTTGAGCTCATAAAATTGAAAATCAGATGAATACGATTGTGCCTCTGACTTAACAAGTTCTGCTTTCTTACCATCACCATCCTCGACATACAAGCCGCTATCCTTGAGAATTGGGGATACCCCATAGGAATTAACAGCATGGCTTGACTCAGGGAGTTTAGAGATCATTTGAACACGGACGATTCCGTCATCTAGCCTTGTTGGGAATGCTGTCACGCTTACACCCTCATGTACATCGGTTGAGCCAAGATGTTCAAGATCATCGGCCGATCTAGGTTGGACCAGCTTCAAAGGACCAATAGTTGTACCGTTAATGTATAAAGTGATCGTATCCGAAACAGACACTTCCGTACCTCTCTCCGGGTTGTAAGTACCGTACCAGTCTCCGGCAGAGGATAGTAAAGATGCTTTAAATTTATAGGTTCGATCATTAATCTCAGCTTCGAATTCCTTCACTTCAGGTATCTGTACGCCGCGTAGTGTAATCGTTGCGCCATTCGATTCTAAAACGATGCCGTCTATCGTCAACTTTCCTGCATCAATTGACTGCACATAAGGCTTCTCCAGCACGTAAGTCAGTTGCTCAGGATCTCCCTCCTGAACAACCCCAATACCAGGGAGATATTGAAGCACCTTCTTGAGTCCAGCCTGCACGGAAGGAGTAGCCCCAACCGCAGCAAACAGAATAGCAAAAATAGCCGCAACCACAGCAATCTGCCGGTATCGGAATTGGGGAAAGCTGGCTGTAGTAGTAGGGTGCAGATTAATCTCCTCAGATTGGATCCTTGAGAGCGTACGAGCCTTAATTCGGTTGATTGAGGCAATATCACCTTCAGTTATAGGCTGAGAGGATGCCTCAAATGATTCAAGCAGATCCAATTCTGCTTGATCCTCGTCGTGTTGGTCTATCAACTCATATATGGCTTTTTCCTCATCTTTCATGATTTATCCCCCTCTCTTCAGCATCCTTCAGCCCTAATGCCTTCTCGAGTGCAATGCGACACCGATAGAGCCTGCTTTCTATAGCTTTCTTAGTAAGGCCGAACATTGCTGTAAGTTCATCCAGGTTCTCATAATAAAAATACCTTCTCCAAAACAAACTGCGGTCTGGCTCACTCATCCTTCGAACAAAGTCGATAAGCTCCCGGGTTGATTCACGGGAAAGTACATTTTGTTCAGTGGGATTGGGACTGTGTAAGGATTCCACATCACGGAGCCTCGTCACTTCAGTACCTGGACGCAGAAGTTTGCGTCGAAGATCCAATGCTTTGTATTTGGAAAGGACAAGCAGCCATGTGCGGAACGAAGCGCGGCTTTCCTCATAGCTGTCAATATTATGCCAGGCAGCCAGAAAAGCGTCACTCACACATTCTTCAACATCCTCGACGCTGCCTGCGCCAGATAACACGCGTCTAACGAGAGCTTGAACGCTCGGTCCAAAAAGATCTATTGCTTCTTCTAAGGCGTGTTTGTCGCGGCTTTTGAATCTTTTAACCCATTGATGCTCTTCATTATTCATTGCATGAACCTCCGGCGTTGTTCTACTGATTACTACGTGGTTGTTTATGTAGATCACTCACGGAGTGTGGATTTTTTTCCAAATACCGCTATAAAATAATAAAAAGCCGCTCTATCAGAGCGACTCCTTGTCTTCAATAAATAAACGGAATTAGCTCTTCCAGATCATAGATGACGGCGTCTGCTTCGACATCCGAGGAGTATGAGGAGTTATGTTTCCACACAGCCCTCATACCAACCGCGCGGCTTGCTCTTATGTCGGCATCTGGATGGTCGCCTACAAAAACGGCTTCCTCGGCTTGAACACCTAGTTTAGTTAATGCACGCTGGAAAATAGCCGGGTCTGGCTTCCGCAAGCCTTCCCATTCGGAGATAAGAACCTCGTCAAAGAAATGGCTGATCCCGAGAGCTTTGAAATTATCGTATTGAAACTGTCCATAGCCATTCGATATTAGGGCGATTTTTACACCATGACTTTTTAGCCGAGAAAGCATATTGATCAGATTAGGGAATCCGATACAATGCTTTTGAAAAGAGATAAGGTAATCCTGCAGCGGCTCTTCCCAGCTCATATTTTGAATATGGAATTCACTCAGCAGCTGTTCATAGACCTTGTCCTTCCACACATAACCATGCTGATCAAGTTCGATAAACCGTTTTACGAAAAGGTCTTTCTCAACCAAATGAAACTGAGGGACTCGGTCATATTGATCGTTAGTAAATAATTCAAGCGAAGTATCCCGATCGAGCAATGTGCCATCCAGATCAAAGAGTACAGCTTTAACCTTCATTTTCAGGAGTCTCCTTTACACTTCTATTTCAAATGAAATCGTTGTTTAATCAAGTAGGCTGTTACATCTGGAGCAAGATCCTTCGTCTGGATTCGTATGTAGTTCTTTCTTGTAATCTCGCCAGGCAAAGAATTCAACCGATGTTGCTCCATCGATAGCATTAAGTTCTTTTCAGATTGCTCAACATCCCGCTTTGTTGGTTTATGCTGCAGCCGATGTGGAGTTCGATTACGAATTAACCTTTCCTCAAGGGCAGCCTCAAGCTCAACAAAGCAAACCTCATGCCCTTTTGATTCAAAAATAGCACAAGTCTGCTCAATGAACTCCCAGTCATTCGGCAGGTCGAACGCCCAAACATATGTGAATATTAACCCTGCTTTGTCATTCTGAGCCATCTGCTCAAATATTTCTCTGCGAATCAAATCAGAAATCCGCCACATCTCAGGACCAAATCCAAAATAAGGCTGCAGCAGCTCAATCGTCTGATGATTATGGAACAGCTTTAACGAAGTGATTTTTTCAAGCTCGTGACCTATCGTCATCTTCCCAACAGCTTGTGGACCAAAGATCAGGATAAACTTCATATCACCATCTCCTCAAAGGAATTATCGCTCTGTATCAAACGTGAACAAACACGTCTTAGGAAAAGCACCTTCTGGTCCATTACATTGTTCAAACATCACGTGTTGCTCGTTTCCATCTTGTTTGAATTTAATTGACTTGCAAGTGAACTCATATCCAGCGTCACTACTATAAGCATCTCTTGTACTTGGGGAGCAGTCTGTTCAGTGCTAGAGCACGAAGATAAGCTTAAACTAACCAGAATGAGTAGAAGGATTGAAATATATCTAATATTCATTGAGCCACCTTTATGATTAAGCTATTAATTCACATCGCCCAAATAACGTGTATCACGATCCATGTTTTTTATTGGTTTGACAATTGCCTTGGGATATACCCTGATCTCATCCAGCTTGTTGATCTCGATCCATTCGATACCCACTTGGTTCGCATCCGGAATCGTCACATTCTCAAAGGTTGGATGAGCAGAAATGAGCGAGCATTGAAAATAAAACTCTACCTGATGCGCCTCAGAATCCGATTCTGCAAATTCGTGGTTTTTTCCGATATATTCTCGAACATAGATGAGGTCTCCAACAGTCACCTTTTCACCAAGCTCTTCTAAACACTCTCGTCTCACTGCATCCTGCAGGTTCTCACTTAATTCCTGTCCTCCACCTGGAAAAATATAAAACAACCCTTCATCATCTTTATTTACCGTCAATAAAATTCTCTCATCTCGAATAATAATAGCTTTAGCTGAGTTACGAATTGGTCTCATGTTAACCCCCGAAGATTCATATTTTTTATTAAACAATTAATAAATTCCGTTTTGGCATCGGCATATGCCAGCTTATCTGTATGGTGTGATAAAGCCAACATTTCCTTAAGCTGCTCATAATCCCTTCGAGCCTCAGCATCCTGAATCAAATGATCACGAAAAGCAAGCTGTCTCAATAAATAAGGGCTCCCCGACTGATACATATGTATTTGATGCGTTCTGGGCTCCCCTTTATTAAAATAATGCCGGTCAGGCAATACATTGGTTCCTTTATACGCATACCCTATTTTTTCTAAGCATGGAACGCATTCATCCCCGTCTTGAAAATCTTCTAATTCAATAGCGATATCAATAATTGGCTTTGCTCTCAGATGTTTCACAGCGGTACTTCCGATATGATGAACAGCCACAATAGTTCCGCCTATCTCACTTTCGATTCTTTCCTTCTCTTTCAAAAACACTTGCTCCCACTCCTCTGTCCAAGGAACAAGAAATACTTCTCCTTGCGGCAGACCAAGCATGTCTTTCACTCCTCTATCTAATCGAATGAATCACAAATACCATATCCTGGGACTAACAATTATACTATGTCAGGTTTAATAAGAGAAGGAGGTTGAGGTACGATCTATGGGAAAAATAAACGAGGTTGAATACTTCCGTCCTTAACAGAAAGTGATCGGAAATGGCTAAAAGGAACTGTGGGTACTTGAGTGCGGTGGCGGCAAAGCAATCTAGAATTAATCGTATATGGCTCATCATAACAAATGACAACGTAGATGCATTAAGATTTTATCAAAAACGCGGCTATCGACTATCCGCCATATATCCTAACGCAGTAGTTGAGGCAAGAAAACAAAAGCCCTCTATCCCTCTTACCGGAAATTATAATATCCCCATTCAAGATGAAATCGAGTTAAAAAAAGATCTATAACTCAATACAAAAAAAAGAGAAAGCGCAATAAAATCACGCTTTCTCCTTCAATCTGCCTCCCCCCAAATCGATGCGGGGGAGGCTTTACTGTTGAGGTTTAGGGCTAGGGGGGATGGAGAGTTTGTATCTCTGGAGGAGCGGAGCGTTCGCCTTTGCCATTCGTGAAATCTCGTTGAAAACGAGTTGATTCGAAATTTCACGATGGCAACAGCGGCCGGAAGAGATACACACCCGCAATCCCTTGCCTTCCCCTACCCCACAGCATCACCCTAAACCGCCTCGATTACCTTCCCTGTGAACTGACTATTATACAAATCCGCATAGAAGCCGCCTTGCTCAATAAGCTGCACATGGGTACCCTGCTCAATGATCGAGCCTTGGTTCATCACGAGAATCAGGTCGGCATCACGAATCGTCGACAGACGGTGCGCGATAACGAAGCTTGTTCTGCCTTCCATCAGATGGCCCATTGCCTTCTGAATGAAGACTTCCGTACGTGTATCAACACTGGAGGTTGCTTCATCAAGAATGAGAATTGACGGGTCAGCCAATATAGCGCGGGCAATAGTCAATAACTGCTTTTGCCCTTGCGAGATATTAGAAGCTTCTTCGTTCAGAATCGTATCATAACCGTCCGGCAACGTTCGGATGAAGTGATCCGCATGCGCGGCTTTAGCTGCGTTTACGACATCCTCTTCCGTTGCCCCTTCACGTCCATAAGCGATATTATCACGTATTGTACCGTTAAAGAGCCATGTATCCTGAAGCACCATCCCGAACATGCCCCGCAGATTACTGCGTCTCATATCGGTAATATTGACACCATCAATGGTAATCCGTCCATCACTCAGCTCGTAGAACCGCATGAGCAGGTTAACCAGTGTTGTTTTACCAGCACCCGTTGGACCAACGATCGCCACAGTCTGACCAGGCTGCACATCAATGTTCATGTTATCGATCAATGTTTTGTCAGCTGTATAACCAAACTTCACATGTTCGAACTTAACGGAACCATTAGGACGAGCAATCGTTTTTGCAGGATTTGCCTCCAGTACTTCCTCTTCCTCATCCAGAAGCTCAAATACCCGTTCTGCAGAAGCGATCGTCGATTGGATCACGTTCGAAATATTCGCCAGCTGCGTAATAGGCCAAGTAAACTGTCTCGTGTATTGAATGAAAGCTAGAATATCACCGACCTCAATCGCCTTTTTCGTCACGAGAATACCGCCAACGATGCTGACAAAGACGTAGCCAATGTTACCAATGAAACTCATGATCGGCATAATGATGCCAGAGATAAATTGAGCACGCCAGCCCGCATTATACAATTCGTCATTCATTTTATTGAATTTCTCAATCGATTTATTCTCATGTCCAAAAGCTTTAACGATTTTATGGCCGGTATACATCTCTTCGACATGACCGTTCAGCTTACCAAGCTCGGCTTGCTGCTTCACAAAATATTTCTGCGAGCGTTTCGCAATAACTGCCGTTGCCGCCAAACTGACCGGAATCGTTAAGAATACGATCAACGTCATCAGCGGACTGATGGTGAGCATCATCACGATAATACCGACCAACGTAATGACTGAAGTAATTAGCTGAGTTAAGCTCTGCTGGAGCGTATTAGCGATATTATCCACGTCATTGACGACACGGCTTAAAATATCACCGTTAGACTTGGAATCAAAATACTTCAGTGGCAGCCGGTTGAATTTCGCATTCACCTGCTTACGCAAATCATACACGGTATTCTGCGCTACACCCGCCATCAAATACTGCTGAATATAGCTGAACACGGAACTGATAATGTACAAGACAACAAGAATGAGAAGGATTTGAGTAATCCCATCAAAATCAACTCCTGGACCGCCGCTTTGCTTTCCAAAAACACCTTCATACAGCTTTGTCATCGCTTTACCCATAATTTTAGGGCTCACGATACTAAATACGGTGCTGAGTATAGCTGTAAGCAATACAAGCATCAGCTTGGTTTGATGCGGCTTCAAATAAGCCATTAAACGGAACAACGTTCCTTTGAAATTTTTCGCTTTTTGTACCGGCATCCCAAAACCGCCGGGACCTCCCATACCAGGGCCTCTACCTGGACCGCCTGATGGACGACCATTACCTTTTTGCTGGCTCACGCGATCTCCTCCTCAGACAGCTGCGACGATACGATTTCCTTGTAGACATCGCATGTTTGCATAAGCTCTTTGTGATTGCCGATTCCCGCAATACGCCCTTCGTCCAGAACAATAATACGATCAGCATCCATAACGGTACTTACACGCTGCGCTACAAGCATCACTGTAGCATTACCGATCTCTGGCTTAAGTGCCGCACGCAGTTTTGCATCCGTCTTGAAATCCAGCGCGGAGAAGCTGTCATCAAACACATAAATCTCCGGTCTTCTCACCAATGCACGTGCAATGGACAATCGCTGCTTCTGGCCACCTGATACGTTATTGCCGCCTTGTGCAATTGGCGCATCATAGCCATTCTCCATCCTGCCGATAAATTCCGAAGCCTGTGCAATAGCTGCAGCATGTTTGATTTCTTCGTCATTTGCTTCTTCATATCCGTAACGAATATTTTCCGCTACCGTGCCCGTAAAGAGAACTGCCTTTTGCGGCACAAAACCGATTCTGTGGCGAAGATCCTCCTGTGACATATCTCTGATATCCATGCCATCAATAATGACTTGTCCGTCATTTACGTCATAGAAGCGCGGAATCAAGCTTACAAGTGTTGATTTTCCCGCACCAGTACCGCCAATAATAGCTGTAATCTCGCCTGGACCTGCCTGGAACGAAATATCTGATAGCGCTGGCTGCTCTGCACCAGGATAGCTGAAAGTAACGTTTTTAAACTCTACGTACCCTTCCTTACCGTTATTCTTCTTGGTTACCGCTTTGTCTGTCAAAGTAGGCACCATCTCGAGCACCTCATTAATACGCACAGCCGATGCCTGTGCACGAGGAATCATAATGAGCATCATCGACATCATTAGAAGCGAGAACATGATTTGCATGCCATATTGGATAAAGGCCATCAGTGAACCAATTTCCATATTGCCGTTGTCGATCCGAATACCGCCGATTGCGATAATAACAATTGTCGAAATGTTCATGATCAGCATCATAAGCGGCATAAGAACCGCCATAATTTTGTTAACACGTACCGCAGTATTGGTCAAATCCGCATTCGCTGCATCAAACTTTTTGTTCTCATAGCTAATACGGTCAAACGAGCGAATAACACGAATCCCCGTTAAGCCTTCACGAAGAACAAGGTTTAACTTATCAATTTTCACCTGCATCGCTTTAAAAAGTGGAATTCCTTTGCGAACAACGAGGAAGATCGCACCAGCAAGCACCGGAATAACGACTACAAATACAAGGGACAGCTTCGCGTCCTTTGAAATCGCCATAATAATACCACCGATACACATCATCGGTGCAGTGATCATCATACGAAGAATCATAATAAGCACTTGCTGCACCTGCGTAATATCATTCGTAGTCCGAGTGATCAGGGACGCAGTGCCAATCTTATCAAACTCCTGCAGAGAGAAATTCTCGACATGTCCAAACACCTTCGTGCGGACGTCCCGTCCAAACCCCATTGCAGATTTTGACGAAAAATAACTGGCCAGCACGGAGCATATCCCGCCCCCAGCGGCTACAAGCAGCATAAATCCGCCAATCTTCCAAATATAAGCTTTGTCTCCTGTCTGGACACCTTTGTCAACGATATCAGCCATTAATGTTGGCAGATACAAATCCGACAGCGTCTGCAGGAAAACGAATACTAACACACCAATAACAAATAGCCGAAATGGCTTCAAATAGCGGAACAATTTCAACATGATTTAATCATCTCCACCTGAATCAGTCTGATTCAATTGTTCGAAATAGACACTGACCTTCTTGAGCAGACGAGTCAAATTTTCCGTATCATCATCGCCCAAATATTCAACAAGTCCGTTCATTCGATCCATATATCCTCTTAATGCATTTTTGGCTGTCTCGTCTCCCTCAACGGTAAGCGATACCCTCACTGCTCTTCTGTCTTTGGGATCCTCTTTACGGACTACCAAGCCTGTTTCTTCTAATTGATTGAGAAGCTGCGTCACCGTCGGCGAAGTAACACGTAAGAATCTGCTTAATTCAGATACTTTGACCCCTTCATCACTTTGTTTACTCATTCGTTTAATCACAACAAGTAACCGAAGCTCACTATGCTTTTTCTTAGGCTCCATCGGCTGATGATTCCAGTTCATTTTATTGAACAGCATAAACACTTCAATCAGTTTCCGCGCTGCGGTCTCTTCTCCACCGCCGGCCATTTGATCACCTCAACTTTAAATATGTAAGTCACCAATTATTTTAGCACTCATATTAATAGGCTACCTAATTATATTTCAACATTTTGCCCTCGTCAATCTAAATGAGATTTATTGCAGGTGATTATTAGCAGATTCTCATTTATTTCTCATAAAGATGAATGCCCTTACGTTTTACTTGCCTTTCTCTCTAATTGTAAAAATTTATGCTGTTTCGATTGTGTTATAGTAAATCCAGTCAAGATGGAATCTGAATTCGAATGAATTTACAAACGAAAGGAAACCATACAACCATGAAAACACTAAAATCCCTTAAAAAATTAATGACTTTAAGTATTCTTGCTACAATCGCAATGTCTGCTTTCACTTTAAGCTCCACTTCGAACCATGCAGAGGCTGCAACTGCAAAAACCCTTGCTTTAATTAGTGAAGGGAAAAATTACTTAGGAGTGCCTTACCAATACGGTGCCCCAGTCGGTATTACATATGCTTTTGACTGCTCCTCCTTCACGAAATTTATGTTCGCTGGCCTAGATGTTAACCTGCCTCGTACAGCAAGCGAGCAAGCAGCTGTTGGCAAAAAGGTTCCAAAAACGGAACTAAGCACTGGTGACCTTGTATTCTTCAGAACAAATGGAATCAGCATCAGCCATGTAGCCATCTATGCCGGTTCTAAAAAAATTCTGCACAGCTCCACTAGCCAAGGCGTAACCGTATCGGATATGTCCAGCTCTTACTGGAATACCAAATATGTAACTGCACGCCGCGTATTAAACTAATCTTATTTCACATACAAATGGTTGAGCTTCTAAGCTCAGCCATTTTTTTATATGTTTAAAGGATAATTTGTCATTCCTATGGAATTGTTGGTGGAAGAGCAGATGCATTTGGAGGGGTCGACTTGGAGATTAGAGTTTTGGATATAGAAGATGCTGAATGTTGCCATGAGCTTCGGCTGCAATCTTTGCTGGACAGCCCCGAGGCCTTCTTAACCACTTATGAGATTCAGAGCGCTCGGCCCATAGAAGAGATCCGTCAGCAGATTAAACCTGAAGATGGGCGTTTTACTTTAGGTGCCTTTAAGGACAACCAGCTTGTTGGCATGGTTACTTTCGTTAGGGAAATCAGACCCAAAATCATTCACAAAGGAAATATCTACGCTATGTATGTTGCACCAGGTGCTCGAGGTCAAGGATTAGGTAAAGCCTTGATTCAGGAACTGGTGAGAAGAGCCTCCATACTGGATGGCCTGGAGCAAATCAACCTGACCGTCATTTCCGATAATGCTGCAGCCAAACGGCTTTACGCCAGCTGTGGCTTTAAGGTGTTCGGGATTGAACTTAATGCTATGAAATCCGGCGGGCAATATTGGAATGAGGAAAATATGGTGCTGTTCTTAACGTAAAAAAGACCGTTTTCTCAAACGAGAAAACGGTCTTTCTTCTATTATATAGTCTTATTTGCTCAATGTTTCGGTCAGAACCAGAAACTTCGAGCTATATTATTTGCTCAAAGTTTCGGTC
Organism: Paenibacillus sp. YAF4_2; assembly: GCF_052113225.1. Taxonomy (NCBI): domain Bacteria; kingdom Bacillati; phylum Bacillota; class Bacilli; order Caryophanales; family Paenibacillaceae; genus Paenibacillus; species Paenibacillus sp. YAF4_2. The sequence goes on along the minus strand of NZ_JBFRCT010000002.1, from coordinate 318,308 downwards.
AGAACCGGAACAATTTGCGATTTACGCGAAACTACGCCTTTAAGAAGAGCTTTGTTGCCTTCCAATGTTACATTGTAAGCTTGTTCAACCGCAGCTGCTTTGGAACCCAAAGTAAGTGCGATGGAATCGCTGTTCAGGATGTCTGTTACAACGAGTACGAACAGATCAAGACCTTTTTGTACGATAATTTCGTTGATTGCTGCTTCAAGATCAGCTTGGCGAACAAGTACATCGTTCGTATCAACCGCATTTACTTGAGCGATTTCAACTTTAGCGCTGCCCATCGAGAACTCTTTAGCATCAAGGGACAGAAGCTGTGCGATTGTTTTGTCGCGAAGATCAGCGCCAGCTTTCAGCATTTCAAGGCCGTATATGTCAGCGTCAACGCCAGCGATTCCAGCCAGCTCACGAGCTGCCGCTACGTCTTGATCTGTACAAGTTGGCGATTTGAACAGAAGGGAATCCGAGATAATAGCGGAAAGCATCAGACCTGCGATTTCTTTGCGGATCTCTACGCCGTTTTCTTTGTACAATTTGTTAAGGATTGTCGCTGTGCAGCCAACTGGCTCAGCACGGAAGTACAAAGGACCAGCAGTCTCGAAGTTTGCGATACGGTGGTGATCGATAACTTCAACAACGCGAACTTTGTCAATATCGGAAACGCTTTGCTGGCGTTCGTTATGGTCAACCAAAATAACGTTGTTTACTTCACCTGCTACTGTCTCAACAAAACGTGGAGCTTCGGTTTTGAATGTATCTAGTGCATATTGTGTTTCGCCGTTAACGTCGCCAAGGCGTACTGCTTCTACGTTAAAACCTAGTTTCGCTTTCAATTCCGCATAGGCAATCGCAGAACAGATTGTATCTGTATCCGGATTTTTATGCCCGAAGATCAATGTTTTTTCCATTGCGTGCATTCTCCTTATTTCCCATTAATAGAAACCTAAAACTGATTATATCGCATTATGCGTTTAATTCCTACTACACCGATTTGGTCAAAAGTTCAATCCTACCGCTGTATTGCTCGATTATTCCAGCCTTTGAAGCTTGCCTATTAACAGAATTCGATGGTATAGTACCTCAATATATAGAAATCCGTAATTAAGAGAATAGGAGAGCCTACTTATGTCTTATAAAATTGCTTTCTTTGACATCGACGGTACATTACTTGATGAAGAAAAACAAATTCCACAGGATACCATTGATGCGATCCGTGAACTGCAAGCAAGTGGTGTTCCTGCTGTAATCGCTACGGGCAGAGCGCCGTATTTCTTCGCTCCGATTGCTGAGCAGCTTGGCATTGATTCTTATGTCAGTCTAAACGGCGCCTATGTCGTGTACAAAGGCGAAGCGATCTATCATCGTCCGATTCCTCGCGAAGACGTGGAGATCTTAGTGAAGCATGCTAATACAAACAACCATACACTTGTCTACGAAGGGCATAATGCTTTTTACCGGAATACGGAGTCACATCCTCATGTCTTTAATTCCGTTGCATCCCTGCAGGTTGCACAACCTGGCTTCGACCCGGACTTCTGGCAGAAGGAAGATGTCTATCAAATCTTCTTACATTGTACCGCTGACGAAGAACATCTATACGAAGAAGCTAATCCAGGTCTGCGTTTCATCCGCTGGCATGAGACGGCAATGGACGTTCTGACCAATGATGGCTCCAAGGCTCAAGGCATTAAGGCGCTGCTGAAGCTTCTTAATATCGCTCCAGAGGAAGCTGTCGCTTTTGGGGACGGCCTGAATGATAAAGAAATGCTGGAGGTAGTTGGTCTTGGTATTGCCATGGGTAATTCCCACAAAGAGCTGATGCCTTTCGCCAACTATATTACTTCGCATGTGAGTGAGAGCGGCATCCGCAAAGGTCTTGTACATGCCGGTCTAATTAAATAATGTGATTGAACAGCCCGCGGATCCCGCGGGTTTTTATTTATTTCTAGGTAATCATGTATCGTAATCGGCTTTTTTTTCCAAACTAACCATTGACTGTTGACACCGTCCTTTAAGTCCTGCTCTCCCCCATCTCTCAAGCTCTCCTTTACCAGTCCATAACTTGACAACACTAAATATATTATTTATATTTATTTACAAAAAGTAACCGAGTGAAGGAGGGCTTCATCATGTCCATAAGCATTCATCCAGACACAAAACTTGGCGAAGTAAAACTTAAAATCAGCAATTTGACACAATCTCTTCGCTTCTATACGGAAATTGTTGGACTCAAGGTATTAGCTCAAACCGAACATACCGCCGCTTTGACAGCTGATGGCCAGACAACTCTCGTATTGCTTGAACAAATACCAGATGCTGTTGTAGCACCGGAACGCAGAAGAACGACCGGGTTGTATCATTACGCTTTGTTGCTGCCAAACCGCAAGGAGCTTGGCATAGTGCTCAAACGGCTGATTGCCAACCGAACATCAATCGGACAGGCTGATCATTTGGTAAGCGAAGCGCTGTACCTCTCGGATCCCGATAATAACGGAATTGAGATTTATGCTGACAGACCACGGTCTGAGTGGAAACGCGATGCCAATGGCGATTATGTCATGGCAACGGATCCGATCGATTGGGAAGGTCTATTACAGGAAGCCGGCGAAGAAGATATATCGAAAGGTTTGCCGCCTGAGACGATTATGGGCCATGTCCATCTTCATACAGCAGGCCTTCCGGAGTCACGGGCCTTTTACACTGGCTTGCTTGGCTTTGATATAGTCGGCGATTACGCCCAGATGCGGGCCTTATTCGTATCTGCTGGCGGTTATCATCACCATCTTGGACTTAACATATGGGCAGGAATTGGTGCACCCGCTCCTTCGCCGCAATCAACTGGTCTTGATTATTACACCATCGTGTACCCGGACCATGGCGAGCTGTCCTCCACCCTCGAGCGTCTGCTTGCCGCTGGCGTAACCGTCGAACAGCAAGATGATGGGACTGCCTTTGTTACTGACCCTTCAAGTGTTCGTATTAAACTTACCACCAAACTTGTCCAACAAAACGATTAAGCTTATGCTTACGATGCAAGAATCATCACGAATAGTCTTATCCTGACCATTTGTGTGATAATTCTTTTAAGGAGCTGTTATAATGACAGATATTATTTTCCACGGTCATTCTTGCGTACAGATTTCATCGGGTGACAACTCGCTTGTGATTGACCCCTTTTTAAGAGGCAATGAACTTGCAGTCACTAAACCGGAAGATATTAAAGTAAACTCCATTCTTCTGACACATGCTCATGTAGATCACATTCTAGATGCGGAGCCGATCTCCAAAGCGAATAATGCTCCAGTAGTTGCTAATGTCGAGCTTGCTACTTATATGTCCTGGAAAGGCGTCGAGACCATTGGCATGAACATTGGCGGTACCGTTGATCTAGGTTTTGCCAAAGCGAAGATGATTCAGGCTTTCCACAGCTCTGGCATTACAATTGCAGAAGAGCAGCGTATTATTTATGGCGGTATGCCAGGCGGCTATATCATTACGATTGATGGGAAAACCATTCTCCATACTGGCGATACGGGCTTATTCGGAGATATGAAGATGATCGGCGACCGTTATGACATTGACGTAGCTCTCATCCCAATCGGTGATCACTACACGATGGGACCTGAAGATGCGCTGCAAGCAGCAGAATGGTTCGGCGCGAAGCTGACCATCCCTGTTCATTACAACTCGTTCCCGATTATCCGCCAGGACGCAGAAGCTTTTGTGCAAGCACTCGAGGCAAAAGGCTTAAAAGGCCAGCTGCTCGAACCAGGCCAAAAGCTATCTATATAAGTACTGCATCAAAGCTGTCTTCCGACTATGGAAGACGGCTTTTTTTATTTTTTAATATCCCATTAATGAAATACAGCCCAAAAAAAGACGATAATAACAAGACAAGTTATTAGGTTAGGCAGAAAATCGAGGTGTTTTTCTTTGAAAGGAATCAGATTATTGCTCGCGGATGACGAGCCGAATATTTTACAGTTTCTTGAGCTCGGATTACTAAGTGAAAGCTTTGATATACGCACTGCTCTGGATGGAACAGCTGCTTTGGAACTTGCTAAAGAGTTTCAGCCGCATGTCATGATTCTGGACGTGATGATGCCGGAGATGAACGGTTTTGAAGTATGTCATGCGATCAAAGAATCCGGGGCTAACGTGGCTGTCATCATGCTTACCGCAAAAGACGAAATCGAAGACCGGGTCAAAGGGCTGACTCTTGGCGCTGATGATTATGTGGTCAAGCCATTCAGCTTCGAGGAGCTGCTGGCCCGTATTAAAGCACGTCTGCGCAACCAATTCCCGAGTCTGTTAGGTGATGCGTCTTACGGCCCTTTCCGTATTAATGATTTGAAAAAAGAACTGATCTACCAGAATCAAACGCTTGAGCTGTCCCCCACCGAATATGAACTGCTTAAATATATTGTTCAGAATAACGGCATTGTGCTTAGCAAAGCACAAATCTTGGACAGTGTATGGGGCTATCGTTTTGGCGGAGAAGAGAATATCGTCGAGGTCTACATCCGTTCGTTGCGTGACAAGCTTGGCGATAAGGAGCACCGGCTTATCCGTACTCTTCGAGGTGTCGGCTACCGGATGGATCTGACATGAGACTTCCGCTCTTGTCCCCCCGCTCCTTGCGGTTCCAGCTGCTCCAGCGCTCCCTGCTTGTCGTAGCTGTGCTGCTGCTAATGATTGGTTTTCTGCAGTATGTGTTGATGAAAAATTTCCAATATAAAAATAAAGCTGAAGCACTGGAAGCTCAATTAATATCGCTTCCCCATGATTGGTTCAACGGAGGCAGATTCGGAGGAGTCGGCGGTAATACACCAAGTGGTGCACCGCCTGATAATAGGCAGCCTCTACCATCTCCTTTTTATTATCAGCCCGGCTTGTCCTTAGCTTCTATTGATCTCGACGGCAGCTTCACGGATCTCTCTAACAACGAAGGGTTAAGTGCGCCGCAATTATCGAAGGAGCAATACAAAGAGCTTCTGCAGGAGCCAAGCCGCAGCACCACTCATGGGAACTATCGCATTTTGACTGACAGCAGCGGTACCAAGCAGCTTGTTGTCTTTCATGTAACTGGTCCACCGGGTTATCCGGATGGCATAATCCAGGCCGGAACAGATATAGCCGCCTTGCAGCAGGTTCTTCTAACCCAGCTTGCCATCTTTATCGGACTATCTATCGCTGCACTAGCTGCCGGGATATCCTTCTATATTCCACTGCTTCGCCGTACGCTTAAGCCGCTGTCGAACATGGTGCAGACCGTCAGCCAGACAGATGCCGCTAATTTGAACGAACGTCTTCCTCTTTATCATGGTCAGCAGGAAATCGATCAATTAGCAGCTGCCTATAACGGGATGATGGAGCGTCTGGACGATTCTTTCGAGACGGAGCGTCAAACGACCGAGCGAATGCGGAGGTTCATAGCGGATGCCTCACATGAATTGCGGACACCGCTGACGTCCATCCAAGGCTTTATTGAAGTATTGCTTAGAGGAGCCGCGGTTAATCCCGAACAGCTTCGCTCTGCCCTAACCAGCATGCAGATGGAATCAAAGCGTATTAATAAGCTGGTGGAGGATCTGCTGCTGCTGGCCAAGCTGGATCAAGCTCCGGCGCCTCTTAAGGTTGAGCTGACCTTGGAACTTCTTTTACAGGAAATGGAACCGCAGCTTAGACTACTAGCGGGTAACCGGATCGTGAACCTGGCATTCGAGCAAGATATTCAGGTATCTGCACATCCCGATCAAATCAAGCAAGTGGTGTTAAATCTTTTCCTCAATGCCGTGCAGCATACGGATTCAACCACCGGGAACGTGTCGCTAAAGCTTTCAACAGAAGGAGAAGAAGCTATTATCGAGGTTGCTGACAATGGCTCAGGAATCGGAGAAGAGCATCTTCCCCAGTTATTCGAACGGTTCTACCGGAGCGAATCATCGCGGACACGCAAAAGCGGCGGTGCCGGTCTTGGCCTCGCTATAAGTAAATCCATCATTGAAATGCATCAAGGCACTATCGAAGTAGATAGCTTTATTGGATCCGGCAGTACATTCCGGATTAAGCTGCCTCTGCTATAAGCTTCTCGATATGAACGTTAATAAGGCTATCCTGTCATCATTCATGACGGGGTAGCCTTTTTCATGTGACTCCAGCTCAGTGCGACATTCAGCGTTCTTTCAGCCAGCATTAAGATTAGCATCAGAATCAGCCTATACAATAAGTTTTGTTAAGAGAATGTAAACGCCATGAGAGAAATGAGGTGGAATCATGAGCAAGCTCAAATATAGAAATGAATTGAAATTTTTCATCAATCATCTGCAGTATTATACGATTCGCCAGCGCTTGAAAAATCTCATGCAGCCTGATGAACATGTCGGGTCTACAGGTGAGTATCATATCCGAAGCTTGTACTTTGATGATATCAGCAACTCGGCATTGCATGACAAATTAGGCGGCTTACGAGACCGGAAGAAATACCGGATTCGTATTTATAATGGCCAAGACAAGATCATTCATTTTGAGAAAAAGCTCAAGCGCATGGACTACATCGCCAAAGTGAAGGAGCCGCTCACAAGAGACATGTACGATCGCATCATGGCTGGCGATTATGAGGTCTTAAATGTGCCGGACAAGCCGCTGTTCATGGAAATCTACAATGAGATCCACGACAACCTGCTCCGTCCGAAAGTGATTGTTGACTATGTTCGTGAACCCTATGTTTGTGAGAACGGGAACGTACGAATTACTTTTGACAAGGATTTGCGGACAGGCCTGCATGCGGTAGACATTTTCGACCCGGACCTGGCTCCTATTAAGGCAATTGATGAAGGCTTCATTATCCTGGAAGTGAAATACGATGAATACATTCCGGGCTACATTCAGACAGCACTTCAGCTGGAAGGGCTGAACCGGCAATCGGCATCCAAATATGTCATCTGCCGCAAATTTCTGAAATTCAACACATGGGAGGATTACTAAACCAATGGATACAACTGCAACAACTACTGCGAATGATACCAACACGTTTACCGATTTACTTAAGAGCTCCGTCCTCGACAACTTCAGTACAAGCATCGATATATGGAAAATGCTTATTACGCTTGCTATCGCTTTTCTGATCGGACTCTTTATTTACACCTTATACAAACGGATTTTCAGCGGTGTTCTCTATTCAAAAAGCTTTAACGTCTCGCTAATCGGGATGACCATTATTACTTCCGTCGTTATTCTTGCGGTCAACTCCAACCTCGTCCTCTCACTCGGTATGGTTGGTGCACTGTCGATCGTTCGTTTCCGTACACCAATCAAAGACCCAACTGACCTGATCTTCCTGTTCTGGGCAGCAGCCGCTGGTATCGTAACAGGTGCAGGCTTCTTCTCCCTTGCTGTCATTGGTTCTGTTGTGATTGGACTTGTCCTCTTCCTCTTCGTGAAAGGCGGCAAAGTCGAAACCCCTTATCTGCTTGTTGTAAATTGTGCGGATGACGAAAGCGAGAAAGCGATTCATACACAAGTTGGCAAACTGGTTAAACGTTATAACGTGAAGCAAAAAACCGTTTCTACTGGAAATATTGAAATGACGCTGGAAGTTCGTCTTAACGATCAAGAAGGCCGTTTCGTGAACGAATTATCACAGATCGCCGGCGTAAGAAATGCCGTTCTGATCAGCTATAGCGGAGATTATGTATCGTAATAGATGGGATGGTGCTTAAGATGAAAGCGAAGCTTGTTCTAACGCTCTTCTCCATCATCCTCGTCATTGGATTAACAGCCTGTGGATCCAAGCCGGAAGCAAGTAATGACGGAGGAACAACCGCGGATAAAGCGGCAACCCCCAAGGAGGAGCAGTTTTTAGACGAAACCGTATTTCCAAAGGATAAGGTTGTTGATGTCAAAATTACAATCGATAAAGACGAGTTCCAGGACATTATTGATAATGCCAGCGCAGAGGAATACCATACCGCATCGGTTGACTATAACGGCGAGCATTACGATAATGTCGGCATTCGTGCCAAGGGCAATCTAAGTCTCCGAAGTGTCGTGCAGATGGATGATTCCGATCGATACAGCTTTAAGCTGTCCTTCGATGAATATGTGAATCAAACCCTTGGTGGCATCACCAAGATTAATCTTAACAATAACTATAGCGATGCTACTTACATGCGGGAGTTTCTCACGTATGAATTGGCTGAACAGATGGGATTGCCAACACCAAAGTTTTCTTTTGTAAATGTGTATGTGAATGATAAACTTTGGGGCTTTTATTTGGCCGTTGAACAGATTAGCGATGAGTACTTGGAACGCAACTTCGACAATGCCTATGGCGCGTTGTACAAAGGGGTTATGGGTACAGGCAGCGACTTGCTTTGGATCGATGATAAGCTTGATTCCTACCCGGGTCTTACTCAGAAATCCAAGTCCTCCAACAATGATATTCTAATCGACATGTTAGACGAGCTGAATAACGGTACCGATCTGGAAAAATATATTAACGTTGATGACGCTCTAGGCTATATCGCCTTGAATACAGCAACCGTTAATATGGACAGCTATATTGGCGGCAACAAACAAAACTATTATTTGTACGAGGATGACGGCGTCTTCTCGATTCTGCCTTGGGATTATAATATGGCCTTTGGCGGTATGGGCGGCGGCAATTCAAGCAGTCTCCTGATTGACGAACCGACTCAAAGTGCAGTAGCTGACCGGCCTCTTGTCGCGAAGCTTCTAGCCGTTGACGAGTATAAAGAGAAGTATCATGAGATGCTTCAAAAGATGATTGACGGTTATTTGTCGGATGAGAAATTCACAGCAAGAGTAAATGAGCTGAACACGATGATCTCATCGTATGTCAAAGCCGATCCTTCCTCGTTCTATACGTACGAGCAGTATGAAGCTGGAGTGAGGTCGCTCATCTCAACAAATGCGAGCACTGTGAGCAATATCTCTCAACAGCTCGACGGCACGATCGCCTCTTCCGGCGATGGCTCCGGCAGCGGCGGCGGATTTGGCGGCGGTGGTGGAGGCGGATTTGGCGGCGGTGGTGGAGGCGGCTTCGGCGGCATGCAAGGCGGCGGCCGCCAACAAGGCGCAGCCCCAGCCGCAGATGATGCGGCTCAAGGCGCCAATGGTGCTGGCGCTCAGCAGCAAGGCGCGGCTCAAGGCGGAGCTGATATGGGCGAGCCGCCTGGAGGGTTCCAGGGTGACGATAAGGGTCAACCACCGGATGGGTTCCAAGGTGGCGGCATGGGCCAAGGCGGTGGCGGCGGTATGAGAGGCGGCGGCTTCGGAGGCATGGGCGGTATGGGCACAACAACGAACCAGCAAGATAACTCCGGCGAGGCTATCAAAGCTGGTATAGCCATCCTTGTCATGCTCCTGGCTCGTCTATTCATCAAGTACTTCAACCGCAGAAGATTATAAATATCATTACAAAAAGGAGCAGGGAGATCCCCCTGCTCCTTTCAACTGTCTCTCAAAAAATAGATAAGGAATAGAGGCAATGTATCTCCTGGAAGAGCGAAGCGCTCGCCTTTACATGCACTTTGCCACCTTTAAAAATTGTTCAAGCAAAGTGCAGGTAACAGCGACTGTAAGGAGATACATTCCGTTATTCCCCAATCTATATAAATAACTCTTTTCCTCTAATCCGCTATCTGCTCCGGATTATCGCCACAATCAACCAAACAAACAAAATAGTCGCAATCCCAAATCCTATTTCAATCGCCGGAATATTCCACAGCACCGTACTCTGATGCCCCATCGATGAGCCGATAATGAGGCCCACCATAATAATACTAAACGACAAAAGTACGATACTTAAACTCAGCCGGTTGCTGATTTGGTCCATTTTTTTCAGGACAGCATTTAACTCCGGAATCGCGAGGTCCAGCCCTAGCCTGCCTTTTCGCATGGAATTGAGCACACTACGCAAGCTGAGCGGAAGATCCGATAACAGCTCCAAATAATCAGGAAGATCATCCATCCACTTCCGGGCAAGCCGGCGCGGATCCAGCTTTTCGATCACCAGCTTACGGCCAAATGGCTCCGCAACATCAAACACACTGAAATCGGGATCCAGCGCCGTTACTACCCCTTCCATCGTCAAAAAGGTTTTACCAAGCAAAGTCAGTTCAGACGGGATACGTATGCCATGACGAAAAGCGAGCGCAAACAGCTCGTTAACGGATTCGCCTAGCTTTACCTGGCTGAGAGGCACTTCATAATATTTGTCCCTCATCTCGTCAACATCAGCTCGAAGCACCTTCCTATTCGTATCTTCCGGGATAAACCCCATGCCATTAATCGCCCGAATGATGGTACTTGTACTTTGATTGCGCAGACCAATAACAAATGTGGCAAAATGCTGCTTCATATCCGGAGATAATCGTCCGATCATCCCAAAATCAAGAAAAGCTAAGGTCCCATCAGGTAAAGCAAGCATATTACCTGGATGCGGGTCCCCGTGGAAAAACCCGTCCACGAGTACTTGATGAAAGATGGCTTTCGAATATCGCTCAGCAAGCTTTTTGCAATCATGCCCCTCTTCATCGAGACGTTCACGATCCGACAGCTTTATTCCTTCCACATAGTCCATGGTCAGAACAAGCTTACTGGAATATTCCCAATAAATTGCCGGGATGATCACTCCATCAAGCTTGCTGCTTTGCTGGGCGAATCGCTCTGCATTGCGGGCTTCCAATCCATAATCCAGCTCAGCCCGGAGCGCTCTTGCAATCTCATCCATCATATCGCGGAGCCGATAGTTACGCGCCCATTCCAGGCGATTTTCAGCTACCCGTGCAAGCTCGGACAAGATATCCAGATCGGTCTCAATAACCTTTTGAATGTAAGGCCGCTGCACTTTTACTGCTACGTGAGTACCATCCATCAGCTTGGCCCGATAGACCTGCCCGATTGAAGCTGACGCCAACGGCACTTCACTGAACTCGGCAAATAAACGCTCAATTGGCGAACCAAGCTCATCTTCAATAATATGTACCGCTTCCAGGTAAGAGAAAGGCTGAACATGATCCTGCAGTCGTTCCAGCTCTGCAATGATTCCCGCAGGAATTAGGTCAGGCCGTATGCTTGCCATTTGCCCAAGCTTTACGAATGTTGGACCAAGCTCCTCTAGAAACATGCGAAGCCGTTCGCCGACCCCGCGTTTACGAATGTCCTGTCTTTCACCGCCATGCAGCAGCAAACCGGTATCCGGCAGCCCCAGATCTTTGACAAGATACCCGAAGCCGTTGCGGACAAAAGCGATGGCAATTTCCCTATACCGCTGCAAATGCCGGAATTTCGATTTTATGCTCATACATGCGCCTCAGTTCAATCAACCGGTGTTTCTTTATGTTCCAGCGCCGCCACTCGCTGCTCAAGCTGTTCATATTGCTCCCGTGTCACATATCTTTCTCCAACTATCGCTTGAACTCGATCTCGGATCATTTCTTCAATCTTGTTACGTGTTTCCTCGCCTTTCTTCAGAAGCTCATCCACATAAACGGATGACTCCGCTTTGGTGATTTCTCCTTTTTTCACCCATTCATCTGCCAGCTTCTCAAGCTGCTCCTTGCTTGTCACCGCAAACCCAAGTCCAAACGATACAGCCCTTCCGAACAAATCCTTCACCTTAATCACTCCTAACCAGCCATTATGGAATATATCCAGTTTATGCAACTTGGCCCGATTACAGTCATCCACCTGAGCAAGGGAACCATTATCGGTAAAATCAGGAGGAATTAACGAATAATCCTTTTTCGCTTTTCGCATAATAACGTCAAGAAGCTTACGCTTACGATGCAAGAATCATCACGATTAGTAATTCATTTCAGGAGGCATATAACAGATGTCGAACCGCAACTCATTGTTAGTCCCGGGAGCTCGTGCTGCACTTGAACAATTAAAGTACGAGATCGCGCAAGAGCTTGGCATTACACTCCCCGCTGACGGCTATTATGGCCATATGACCACTCGTGAGATGGGGTCTATTGGTGGATCTATTACAAAACGTCTCGTCCAGCTTGCAGAGCAGCAAATCGCTAGCCGTTTCTAGTAAGCTGTGTTTTAAGCTTTTTTATACAAATACAACAAGGGCTGAACTCAGGCAGATCTACTGCCTAATGGGATTAGCCCTGTTTTTTATGAAATCCTTCGAGCATGAACTTCCATTTGGAGTTGAAAATCGGTAAAATGAATTAGCCCCATACTAATTAACCCATACATATGAATTTAATGAAGAAAGGAATTTACCATATGATTATCAAACCAAAATCTCGCGGCTTTATTTGTACAACCGCTCATCCAGTAGGCTGCGCTAAGCAAGTTGAGAGTCAAGTAGAATATGTACAGTCACAACCAAAAATTGAAGGTCCCCGTAACGTGCTTGTTATTGGCGCATCTACTGGCTACGGCCTGGCATCACGGATCGTGGCTTCGTTTGGCGCAGGTGCAAGCACTGTCGGCGTTTTCACCAGCAAAGGAGCAGAAGGCACCCGTACAGCTAAACCAGGCTGGTACAACTCCGCAGCTTTTGAGAAAGCTGCTGCAGAAGCCGGCTTGAAATCGTTTAGCCTCTCTGGTGATGCATTCTCCGACGAGACGAAAGCAAGAACCATTGATCTGATCCGCACAGAGCTAGGCTCAGTTGATCTGGTCGTATACAGCGTTGCTGCACCACGCCGCATTCATCCGAAGACTGGCGAAGTGTTTAGCTCCGTTATTAAACCAATCGGCCAAACTTACACGAACAAAACCGTTAACTTCCATAATGGCGTTGTTACAGATGCTACGATCGAACCGGCTACTGAAGAAGAAATCAGCCAGACGATTACCGTTATGGGCGGCGAAGACTGGCAAATGTGGATCGACGAGCTGCAGGCTGCAGGCGTTCTTGCTGAAGGCGCAACAACCCTTGCATACTCTTATGTTGGTCCAGAAATTACGCATGCTGTATACCGTGACGGAACAATCGGCAAAGCGAAGAACGATCTTGAAGTTACAGCGCGCCGTCTGACCGAGCAGCTGTCGTCCACTGGAGGACGTGCTTATGTAGCGGTTGCCAAAGCATTGGTTACGCAATCAAGCTCAGCGATTCCTGTCGTTCCACTATACATTTCGGCCCTCTTCAAAGTGATGAAGGAAAAAGGCATCCACGAAGGCTGTATTGAGCAAATGTACCGTATGTTCGCAACACGCCTCTATGCTGATGGTCCGACACCAGTTGACGAAAAAGGCCTCATCCGGATGGATGACTGGGAAATGCGTGCAGATGTACAAGCAGAAGTAGACAAGCTGTGGAGCGAGATTACGTCTGAGAATGTGTACGAGCTGTCTGATCTTGAAGGCTACCGCCGCGAGTTCTTCCAGCTGTTCGGCTTTGAAACCGACGGCGTTGATTATGAAGCAGACACAAGCCCAGAAGTAGACATTCCAAATCTTCGCTAATTGTTATAAGTAAAAAGACGGAGCAGGCTCGCCTGCTCCGTCTTTTTATGCTCCAAACAAAAGGCCAGCTCTGCTCGATTAGGCTTGCTCAGCCTACTCCAAGCACCTTAACGATGTCGCGCATCGTTAAGACACACTAATCAGAGCTCTTTCGCAGCCTTAACGATGCCGTACATCGTTAAGCAACACCAAATCAGTTCGATTTTGCCTATTTCGGCCTATTTCACGTACCTTAACGATGTCGCGCATCGTTAGGGTACACTTAGTAGCGCTCTTTCGCAGGCTTTACGATATCGCACATCGTTAAGCCAACTCTCCTTTACTGCCCTTTCAGTCCAAGCTGAGCAATCAGCTCATATGACTTCAAACGCTCCTGATGATCATAGATTGCACAGTTGATAATCACTTCATCCGCTTGAGTCTGCTCAATAAACGCATTTAGCTTCTGTTCAACAGTCTGCGGGCTGCCTTTAATGGATGTACGCAGCTGATTACGAACAGCCGTAAGCTCATGAGGATTTGCTTGCCCTTCTAGCTCAGCTGGAGGCTGAATTTTTCTAGGCACTCCGCCTCGAATAAGGTTGAGGAACTGCTGCTCCAGCGTTGTACCAAGCCATACGGCATGTTCATCCGTATCGGCTGCAATCGCGTTCACTCCCACCATTGCATATGGTTTATCCAGATAAGCCGATGGCTTGAAGCTGCTGCGATAAATGTCCAGTGCAGGCAGCGTAAAGTCCGGCGAGAAATGGCTCGCAAAGCCAAACGGAAGGCCAAGCTCTCCAGCCAGTCTTGCGCTGAAGTCACTCGATCCAAGCAGCCAGATCGGTACATCCAGCCCTTCACCAGGCACAGCACGAACAGCACGCTCGGATTCGGGTCCTTTGAAGAAGCCGCGAAGCTCCTCGAGCATTGCTGGGAAGTTCTCACCGCCACCACCGTACAAATCACGGCGCAGCGCCATCATCGTCTGCCGGTCGCTGCCAGGGGCGCGGCCAAGTCCAAGATCGATCCGCCCCGGATAAAGCGATTCGAGCGTTCCGAACTGTTCGGCAATAACAAGCGGGGCATGGTTTGGCAGCATAATACCGCCTGAGCCAACACGAATGGTGGAGGTGCCACCGGCAATATGACCAATCACAATGGAGGTTGCCGAGCTAGCAATACCAGGCATACTGTGATGCTCAGCAACCCAATAACGGGTATAACCCCATTTTTCCGCGTGCTGGGCAAGATCAAGGCTATTCCGCAAAGCATCTGATGCGGTAGAACCTTCAATAATAGGTGCGAGATCTAATATAGACAGCTTGACGTTGCCAAGCTTTTTAGTTGTTGACATCTTTAACACTCCTTCTCTTCATGACATCATGTCCATTATAACGAAGTTCTTTTCTCTCCGCTATACATTAGTAAGTGACTTGCGGAAAGCAATAGGCAATTCCTTCTTAGTCTATGCAATAATCCCCCGAATTTCCGCTATTGTCTGTCTGAATCTGCTTTACGAACCCCATAACTCGAGCTATAATAGAGATATAACGATTTTTGAAATTGAGTTTCACAGAATGAAACAAGCAAAATCGTCAACATTATTCCAAGGAGGAATTCCCGCACATGGCAAACCAAGATCAATACTCTGTACGGTCCAGCCTGGAAGTCGGCGGCAAGTCGTATGCTTACTATCGTTTGCAAGGACTTGAAGACCAAGGACTCGGCGAAATTTCTAAACTTCCATTTTCCATTAAAGTATTGCTCGAAGGCGCTGTTCGTCAATTCGACGGCCGTGCTATTACGAAAGAGCATGTAAAACAACTGGCTGACTGGGCGGTTAACCGCGATGACAAAGAAATTCCATTCATCCCTTCCCGTATCGTACTGCAAGACTTGACCGGTGTACCGGTTGTTGTTGACCTTGCAGCAATGCGTGAAACCGTTAAAAAAGCTGGCGGCGACCCTAAAAAAATCAACCCGCTTGTACCTGTCGATCTCGTAATCGACCACTCGGTAATGGTTGACGCGTTTGGTTCCCCAGACGCACTGGAAATCAACCAACGTATCGAGTTCGAACGGAATGCAGAGCGCTACCGCTTCTTCCGTTGGGCACAAACGGCATTCGATAATTTCCGTGCTGTACCACCAGATACAGGTATCGTTCACCAAGTAAACTTGGAGTACCTGGCATCCGTCGCTGCTACAAAAACAGTTGACGGCGAAACTTTCGTATTCCCTGATTCTCTTGTAGGTACTGACTCCCATACGACTATGATCAACGGTCTTGGTATCGTTGGCTGGGGCGTTGGCGGTATTGAGGCAGAAGCTGGTATGCTTGGTCAACCACTCTACTTCGTAACTCCTGAGGTTATCGGCTTCAAACTGACTGGCAGCTTGGCAGAAGGCGCTACGGCGACTGACCTTGCCCTGACAATCACACAATTGCTTCGTAAAAAAGGCGTTGTAGGCAAATTCGTCGAGTTCTTCGGTTCCGGCTTGTCCAACATCAGCCTGCCTGACCGTGCTACAGTTGCCAACATGGCTCCTGAGTATGGCGCAACAGTTGGTTTCTTCCCTGTCGATACAACTACGCTTGAATTCTTGCGCGCTACTGGCCGTACAGAAGAGCAAATCGAGCTGGTTGAAGCTTACTACAAAGCTCAAGGCATGTTCCGTACAGATGCTACGCCAGACCCTACCTTCACTGAAGTGGTTGAGCTTGACCTGGCTACTGTTGTACCTTCCCTTGCTGGTCCTAAACGTCCGCAAGACCGTATCGAGCTGACTTCGATGAAAGAAGCTTGGAACGAAATCGTTCGCAAGCCAGTCGATAAAGGCGGTTACGGCCTGACAGAAGAGAAAACAGAAGAAGTTGTTACTATTAACCACGCTAATGGCAAAGTCAGCGAAATGAAAGCAGGCGCAGTTGTACTGGCCGCAATCACAAGCTGTACAAATACTTCTAACCCTAGCGTTATGGTTGGCGCTGGCCTTGTTGCGCAGAAAGCTGTCGCTCGTGGCCTCGTGAAACCAGAATACGTGAAGAGCTCACTGACTCCAGGTTCCCTGGTTGTTACTGACTATCTCGTAAAAGCTGGCCTGCTTGAGTCGCTTGAAGCTCTTGGCTTCCACGTTGCAGGTTATGGCTGCGCAACATGTATCGGTAACTCCGGTCCATTGCCAGACGACGTTAGCCAAGCTATCGCTGACAATGACATGACAGTTGCTGCTGTATTGTCCGGTAACCGTAACTTTGAAGGCCGTATCCACGCGCAAATCAAAGCTAACTACCTGGCATCGCCGCCACTGGTTGTTGCATACGCACTTGCTGGTACAGTTAACATCGACTTTGCAAGCGAGCCAATCGGCTTCGATCCGCAAGGCGAGCCTGTCTTCCTGAAAGACATCTGGCCAACAAACCAAGAAATCGCTGATGCGATGAGCGCTTCGTTGTCCCCAGAAATGTTCCGTGCTAAATACGAGAATGTATACACGCAAAACGAACGTTGGAACGCTATTCCAGTACCAGAAGGCGAACTGTACGAGTGGGATCCAAAATCCACTTACATCGCTAACCCGCCATTCTTCGACAGCCTTGCTGACGGCATCCGTAACGTTGAAGACATCAAAGCAGCAAAAACTTTGCTTGCGCTTGGCGACTCGGTTACAACTGACCATATCTCGCCTGCAGGCAGCATCCGTCCAGATGCTCCAGGCGGTAAATATCTGATCGCTAACGGCGTTGAGAAGAAAGACTTCAACTCCTATGGTTCCCGTCGTGGTCATCACGAAGTGATGGTTCGTGGTACATTCGCAAACATCCGTATTCGTAACCACATGGCTCCAGGTACTGAAGGCGGCTTCTCGACTTACCAGCCTACTGGCGAAGTAACTTCCGTATACGAAGCATCGATGCAATACCAAGCAGACAAAACTAACCTGGTTGTACTCGGCGGTAAAGAGTACGGTACAGGCAGCTCCCGTGACTGGGCAGCAAAAGGTACGTTCCTTCTGGGTGTTAAAGCCGTTATTACAGAAAGCTTCGAACGTATCCACCGTTCCAACCTGGTTGGTATGGGTGTTCTTCCACTTCAATTCCAAGCTGGCCAAGGCTGGCAGGCACTTGGTCTGACAGGCTTTGAAACATTCGATATCGTTGGTCTGACGAACGATGTTCAACCTGGTGACCTGGTTTCCGTTATCGCAACTCGCGAAGACGGTTCGCAACTGGAATTCAAAGTTATCGTACGTCTTGATTCCCTTGTGGACGTTGACTACTACCGTAACGGCGGTATCCTGCAAACTGTACTGCGTCAAATGATTCAGAACTAATTCATTCTTAATAAGAAAGGTGAGCCTTCGCGGCTCACCTTTTTTGCTTATACCCTATTTATTCTTACCCGATTGATCATGAGGAACAACGACGGTAACAGATTTATTCGTTACATTACCGGCTTTGTCGGTTGCTGTGTACGTAATGGTATAAGTACGTCCATCCCCACCGCCTGAGCGTTCAGCACGAAGGCTGAATGACTGATCCAATGTGCCGTAATCAGCGCTTTGAATATCCGCATCCTTCCCTATAGCCAGCGTCTCATTGCTGGTGATGGAGGTAAGCACAACGGACGTAATGCCCGAAGTAAGATCTGTCCCCTCTACAACAGCATTTACATTAACCAGCATATGATTGGCCGGCCACAGCTCTGTTTTATCGAGCGTTACCTTCAATGCAGGTGCTGTCTTATCGACTTGAATGGTAACCGTATGCGCAGCCTCAACATTGCCTTTGTGATCCTCGCTCCAGTAGACAAGCGTATGCTCTCCATCTTCGGTAACTTGAAGCGACGTCCCCTTCTGTTTCGCGCCTCCATCCAGCGTATAGTAAGTCGCTTCAACACCGGAAACATTGTCACTAGTCGTTAAGTTAACCGTTACATCATGGTTCACCCATCCACTTGGAGCATTATCCGATGTAGATGGCGCAGTCGTATCTACAAGATAAATATTAGGCGCTGCTGGCGTATCCATTCCGTTACCTAGATAGAAGCTTGTATGCGGCGGCTGATTATAGCCTGTGTTCTGCCACGCGATACCCAGCCTGTATATCGGATCATGCATCAGCGTACGAATCTTCTGATCCGTTACAGCTGTTGTGGAATAAATACGAAGAGCACTGCTGTCTTCGGTCCTAACAACAACCTCTTCTCTCCAGTCACCTATAAGATCGGCTTGAAGAGACGGGTTACCCTTTGTCCCGTTATTAGAAAATGTGCCATTGAAAGTCGCAAGTCGATCGAGCTGATTATTCTCATAGTCCCATTTATCAATTCTCGGAACACCGTTACCTGTCGCAGCATTCCAATCATGATCCAAAAGTTCGCGGCTCAAATCGCCGTCCCACCAGATCGCAAAGTTAGAAGTTGGGATTTCGGTCGATATTCTCGTACCTTCTGCATTAAACATGAAGCCGTTCATATTGCTTTCTGTAGCTGCCGACTTCGTTGCATCTATAGCCCAGGATTCTTCACCCTCATATCTTGGATCCACATCAGCCGACAAGCCCCTGCCGGTATCCGCGCCAACCTGAGGCTGTCCATATAACGGTGTGCCTGTCCGCGCATCAATCATCGTTGCCGAGTATGGGCTGCCTGTCTCCTCCTGCACCGTCCACAACTCAAGGCCAAGACGCGAAGGGATCAGGTCACCTAGATGCATGGCATCGCCATGACCGAGCTTTGTATTCCAAAGTAAAGTGCCATCATCATCTACAGCTGTATTGCCGGTAATGATCTCATCCTTGCCGTCCGCATCTACATCACCCACACTAAGCTGATGGTTCCCTTGTCCGTATCCAGGATTCGGAGAATCATATTTCCATACTTTGCTCAGCTCACCATCTCTCCAGTTGTAAGCGACGAGCACCATTCGGGTATAGTAACCACGTTGCAAAATAAGGCTTGGACGCTGTCCATCCAAATAGGCAATCGCTGCGCCAAACCGGTCAATCCGGTTACCGTACGTATCTCCCCAGTCTCCGATGTTACCTCTTGGCGGATCATAATCCTCCGTAGCAAGCGCTTTGCCAGTTGCCCCCTCGAATATCGTAAAATATTCTGGACCATCCAACACATAGCCACCAGAATTGCGGTAATCCGCTGCTGCATCGCCAATTATGGTTCCGGTACCGTCAATCGTTCCGTCAGCTGTCCGAGCTGCAACCTCTGCTTTGCCGTCTCCATCCAAGTCATAAACCATTGGCTGCAAATAATGTGCACCGGAGCGAATGTTAGGACCCATGTCGACCCGCCATAGACGTGTGCCGTCCATTTTGTAAGCGTCCAAATACGTATTGCCTGTAATACCCGATTGGGAGTTATCTTTCGAGTTGCTTGGGTCCCATTTCAGTACAATTTCATAAGTTCCGTCCCCATCCAGATCACCTACGGACGCATCATTCGCACGGTACGTATAAGCCTCGCCAGCACTTGTTACACCATCGGCAGGCTTTTCAATAGGTACCGTAAGGTAGTTAGTGTCCCATGGTGTTACTGTCTCAGAAGGCTCCTGCTCCGTACCGTTCAGCACAGCACGGACGTAGTACGACGAATCTGAAGTGCCATCCGCATCGACATAGTTGGTACTAGTTTGAATGGGATTGGAGTTAATTTTGACGCCATTACGATACAGATTGAATCCAAGAGTGTCCGGCTCTGTACCCAGCAGACGCCAGGAGACAAAGACTTGTCCATCTTCTTGGATTGCAACAAGCCCTCTGTCCAAGTCCTCCATTTGTCTGGCTGGAACCTGCTTAGGCGTCTCGCTTATACTTA
The DNA here is from genome assembly GCF_052113225.1 of Paenibacillus sp. YAF4_2. Taxonomy (NCBI): domain Bacteria; kingdom Bacillati; phylum Bacillota; class Bacilli; order Caryophanales; family Paenibacillaceae; genus Paenibacillus; species Paenibacillus sp. YAF4_2. Next base: position 298,032 of record NZ_JBFRCT010000002.1, on the reverse strand, counting down.
CCGCTGCAGACTCCGTATCGCCCTCACCGTCATAGGCATACACACCTGTTACTTTGAAGGTATAAGCCGTTTCATTCTCCAGTCCGTCAATAGAAGCAATGTACTCGCCTTTAGGAATAGTAGCGGCAAGCTGTTCTGAACCATCCGCGTTCACAACGTAGATATTCGCTGCTTTATAGGCAGGATCAAGAGGCGCTTTCCAGCCGATCAATACTTTACCATCATGCCCTTCCGTCGAAACATCCGTCACAACAGGGGTCTTGTCCAGCTTATTAACTTGCAGCGTATACGTACGGGAGACATCTGTATAATCGTTCGAGGTTACGGTTACGTCTACCGTTGTTGAAGGTTCAGTTAAAGGTAAGGTAATGGGATCACCGCTTGCTACACTTGAATCCCCTACTTTTAGATTGACACCATCAGCGTTACTTGCTGTTGGAGTAATGGTCAGCTCATTCGAGGCGTACGGCACATCAAAGCTGTAATTCTCATTCGTTGGGTCAAAAGAGAAGGAAGGATTAAATTCGCCAGCACTCAGCTGCAGATTCGAAAGAGCTAGATCAAGCGAAGTCACTTTTACGTTAGACAGATTGTAACGTCCGCCGCCAGCGTTGGTGAAAAAGCCGAAGCTGCTAATTCTTTCCCGCGCACTGTAGAAATCTTCATTCGAAGTCACGATTGCACCTGTATTCAAATCAACGATACTCAAGGCGTATTTCTTCTTAGGGATATTATAGATCATCGTAAAACGGTACCAGTGTGTGGAGTCGTAGGTGACGAGGGTTGGGCCATTATATCGTTTGAAGATTCCCGCATCCATCTGGAAGCGAGTGACTGCTGCATTAGTCGCATTAACCTTCCCTTCCATCACCCAGAAGGTTCCACCTTTGCTTGTTGGCATATTAATGTCGAACTGCAGAATCATACCTCCGGTCTGAGGAGCAAAACGTTGACCGAAATAAGAGGAGCCGGTTAGATCATGGCTGATAGCGGCATAGGTGCGGCCAGTTGCCTGATCATTCTTGATCTCGACAACAGGTGCGGTTCCTTCCTTCGTCCAATTGTTACCGCTTCCAATTGTGACCGGACCTAATGGATATGTAGAGAAATCCTCATTCACAATAGCCGTATCAGCCGCGTAGGCGGGAGCTATGTTCAAGGGAATTAATAAAGTAAAGACCATTAAAGCTATTAACAGCTTGGAATAAGTCGATTTTTTCTGTGAAAAATGCATTAAATTCAGCCTCCATTCATTGTAACTGCCATAGGTAAAGATGGGGATCCTGGTCAAGCTCCTCCTTTCTTATCCGATGTCTGATACATGAACTTAACTATGCACTTTCTTCTCGTTGATTGTTGGACCAGCCCTATCATAGGGGATTTACTTGGAAATCTCTACTCAAATTTCAGTACTAAACGTTCAAAAATCAGTGCATTTGAAATTAGAGCAAGCGTATTTAACAAAATAAAAAGGGTAGTCGATCATTCCGACTGCCCTTCTCTTTGCCCTGTGAGTGGTTCTTCATTGATCGGCGTTACTTTACCCGGCTCAATTCGAATAGTTCCATCTACTTGTTCGATCTCGTTATTAAATTCCAAATAACCACCAATAATCTTTCCGTGTGATTCTAAGATATAACCTACGATCTGATTATATTGATTGGTTTTCTCCTTCAATATATATCCGGTTTCTATAACTTCCTGGTTAAGAAATGGAGTCAAATCCACTTGCCCCTGAGTTCGTATGGTATCCATATGCTCTTTATAATCACGTAAAGTTCTCGCTGCGTATTTGATTTCTGAGCCAAACCGATCAATATTCCACCCGTAATCCTTCAGATAAGCAATATGTTGTTGATTTCCAATTTCAACATGTTCCTTCTTATCTTCCGTACATCCGGTCAGTATAATTAGAATGACGATAAGAGCTACTATTTTTAATTTCAAAGCGTCTAACCTCCTACTATTTTCCTTTTTATTCAAGACGCTTCTTATGAAACAAAGTTGCACGAACAGGCATAAAAAAGCTGTCCCAAAAGCAGTAAATCTGCTCTTAGGACAGCTCTTCCATCTTTATTCATGCGCTGTTGTTGGATGCTTCTTCTTCCATTCATTCGTCCATAAGCCGGCTCCAAGCACGGCTACAACTGCAATGGCAATAATAAGCCACCTGACAACCTGATTATCGTCGAACCAATCTTTCCAAGCTGGCTCATGGGTAATCATCTTCGAAGCGGTGTAAGCCAGCACAGCCGAGCCCGCATAGATGATCCAAGGAAACTTGCTTAGAAGCTTGATAAACAAGGTGCTTCCCCATACCACGATAGGTATACTGATCAAGAGACCGATGATCACAAGCAGCTTATGGCCTCCTGCGGCTCCCGCTACTGCAATAACGTTATCAAGTCCCATTGCGGCATCTGCAATGATGATCGTCCACACAGAAGCCCATAGCGTGTTGCCTGCTTTAATGTTGCCATGGTCCTCTTCCTGTACCAGCAGCTTATATGCGATCCACAGAAGTACGATTCCCCCTGCAGCGAGCAGCCAAGGAATATCGAGTAAGTAAACAACAAGTAAGGTTGCAACAATTCGAAGTAATATCGCCCCAAATGTGCCATATAGGATCGCTTTCTTTTGCTGCTCTTTCGGCAGCCTCTTCGCTGCCATACCGATAACAATCGCATTATCGCCAGCAAGAATAAGATCAATAAATACAATGGACAGCAATGTAGTTAGAAATTCAAACGGCGTCAAGTCCAATTCCCCTTCTTTCTTGCATGATAAACCATAATAACAATCATTATAGTTTATTTTTCACAAGGGTTGTAATAATTATTGATAATTAATCATGAAGGGCGGTGTGGCGCTTGTACAAATCTTCAACAACCATGCAGGCCATCGCTTCCACTACTGGCACAACACGAGGGCAGATACACGGATCATGACGACCGATTGTTTCAATCGTATGCTCTGTGCCTTCTTCGTCAACCGTTTGCTGCGGCAGAGAGATCGAAGAGGTTGGTTTAACCGCGATACGGAAAACAATATCTTGACCCGTGCTGATCCCACCAACAATACCGCCAGAATTGTTAGTCAAGAAGCCATTTGCGTCCATTTCATCATTATGCTCGCTGCCAAGCATCGTTGTAGCTGCAAAGCCTGCTCCAAATTCAATGCCCTTCACCGCACCGATAGACAGCATTGCTTTCGCCAATTCAGCATCCAGCTTATCAAATGCCGGTTCGCCAATCCCCGGTTTCACACCGCGAATAATACATTCTACAACGCCACCGCAGCTGTTGCCTGCTGCCGCCAGCTCTTCCACGCGTTTGACCATTCTCTCCGCCGCATTCAGATCACCTGCACGCATTGGATTTTTTTCAATGATGGATTCATCAAGTGCCTCACATTTAATACCACCAGCTTCTTTCGTGTAAGCAATGATAGATACGCCACGTCTTTCCAGCAGTTTGCGTGCAATCGCACCCGCCGCCACACGACCAGCCGTTTCACGGCCCGATGCACGTCCACTTCCACGATGATCGCGGTGGCCGTATTTTTGCACATAGGTGAAATCCGCATGACCGGGACGGAACAAACGACGATTCGATTCATAATCCTTCGATTTCATATCTGTATTGTTCAGCATAACAGCGAGCGGTGCGCCTGTTGTTTTGCCTTCAAATACACCAGACAAAATGCGGATAATATCATATTCCTTACGTGGTGTCGTAACCGAGGATTGACCTGGCTTACGGCGGTCCATTTGTACTTGAATATCCGCTTCTGTAAGCTCAACTCCTGGAGTAACACCATCAATAATAACGCCTACTGCCTCGCCATGCGATTCTCCGAACGTGGTCATTTTGAATTGAGTGCCAAAGCTGCTTCCTGACATATAAAAAACCAACCTTTCTCTTTTGACTATCTCGATTAAATTCATTATAATTTCAAAAGAGCAATAAATGAAATCACAATACAATAGCCTTGCGATAGAGAGGGTTTATGCCAAACGGATTAAATAACTTAGAGAGCTACCGTATTTTTTTGTATACGGCAAGAACAGGCAACTTCACTAAGGCGGCTCAAATTCTTCACGTTACTCAGCCGTCTGTTAGCTATGCCATCAAGCAGCTTGAGGATTCACTTGGCGTCAAATTATTTGACCGTGGCTCTAAAGGAGTCAAGCTTACTATCGAAGGCAAAGCACTGTTCGATTATATCGAGCAATCGTTCCAGCTTATTGAGCGTGGCGAGCGTAAGCTGCTGGAGCTTGCGAATATGCATGGCGGTGAACTTCGTATAGGCGCAAGTGGTCCAATCATTAAACATATTCTTCTGCCTTATATTGATAAATTTCATGCTGAGCATCCACAGGTTCGAATCCGTCTTCAGCAAAGCAAGACCAATGAAATTTCCAAGCAGCTAAAAGAAGAAAATATTGATCTTGGCTTCGTGCATCTGCCATTTGACGATCAAGAGCTTGCTATTCAGCCCCTAATGGCTATTCAAGATTGTTTCTTAGTTGGTCAAGCCTACCGAGAGCTTGCCGCAGAACCGATCTCCGTTCGGGAGCTTCTTACGCTTCCTTTATTATTACCCACGGCAGGCAGCAGTACGCGCTTGTTTGTTGAGCATTGGCTTGCTGCTCATGGCATTTATAAGGAGCCGGACATTGAACTGACTAGTACGGAGATGATTATCGAGTTCACACAGCGAGGTTATGGGACTGCTTTTATTACCCGTAGATTTGCACAGCAGGAGCTGGATAACGGTACGTTATTCGAGGTTCAAGTGCTTGAGGCGCTGCCTACACGTGCCATTGGTGTCGTCACAAGAAAAGATGCAACATTGCCAGCCAGCTCCTCTATTTTCCTGAAAGAGGTAATGGCCCAATAAATACCTTGATTTCGACAAGAAGTATCGCTTGTTCGTTGTTGACTAAGTGATTTAAGAGTTTTAACATATAATGATAATCTTAAATAATGGAGCGTTAGACATGAGCGAAAACAAACCTTATCGTATTCTTTTGTACTATAAGTACGTGCATATAGATAACCCTGAAGAGCTTACAGCCGAGCATCTTCAGTTCTGTAAAGACCTTGGTGTAAAAGGCCGCATTCTTATCTCCGAGCAGGGTATTAACGGCACTTGCTCCGGTACAATTGAACAGACAGATGCTTACATCGCGCATATGCGCAGCAATCCGCTGTTCGCTGACATGGTCTACAAGATTGATGATTCCGAAGGCCATGTGTTCAAAAAAATCTTCGTTCGTCATAAGAAGGAGCTTGTTACACTCCGTTATGACAAGAAGCTTGATCCGAACGTACGTACAGGCAAACACCTGTCGCCGAAAGAATTCCACGAGCAGTTGCAGCGTGATGACGTTATAATTATCGACGGCCGCAACGATTATGAATATGATATTGGCCACTTCCGTGGTGCGATCCGTCCTACGGTTGAATCGTTCCGTGAGTTTCCGGAATGGCTTCGCAAGAACCTGCCTGAAGATGCAAAGGACAAAACCGTCCTGACCTACTGCACTGGCGGCATCCGCTGTGAGACTTTGACAGCCGTACTTCTTGAAGAAGGCTTCTCTGATGTTGCCCAATTGGATGGCGGCATTGTCACTTATGGTAAAGATGAAGAAGTAAAAGGCCATCTATGGGACGGCAAATGTTATGTGTTTGATGAGCGTATTTCCGTACCGATCAACCGGACAGACGAAGATATTATCGTCGGCAAGTGCTATCATTGCGGCAAGGCTGAAGACCGCTACATCAATTGTGCGGACGACCTTTGCCACCGTAAGCATATTTGCTGCCCTGAGTGTGAAGCTGAGCATGAGAGCTACTGCTCGCCAGAGTGCAAAGTGAATGACGAACCAAAACGTCAATTAAAAGTTTTATCAGGTCGGTGATATAAGATGGGACTAGGGCTTGTTGTCGTCGAGGTATGTACCCGTAACGAGATGGCACTGCTGCCACTTGAGGAGATTGAAGATAAATTCCCGGAAGCGGCAGTCATGCGCACGGATTGCTTGAATATGTGTAATTTGTGCCGGGCAAGACCGTATGCCATGGTGAATGAGAACCGTATCTATGCAGATACGAAGGAAGAATGCCTCAAGCAGGTAGAAGAAGCTGTGCAAGAGGAAATCAAACAGTTTTTTGGAGAGTAAGCCAATGACCGATACTATCGAAAATAAGCTTTACCGCATTTTGCTCTATTATAAATATGTGCATGTGGAAAATCCTGAGCAATTGACCGCTGAGCATCTGCGCTTCTGTAAGCAGCTTGGCGTGAAGGGCCGCATCCTCATCTCTGAGCAGGGCATTAATGGTACTTGCTCCGGCACAATTGAGCAGACCGATGCTTATATGGCGTATATGAATGAGCACCCGCTCTTTAAAGACATTACCTATAAGATTGATGAGTCAGACGACCATGTATTCAAGAAGCTGTTCGTTCGGCATAAGAAAGAGTTAGTAACGCTGCGTTACGACAAGAAGCTTGATCCGAATGTGAAGACTGGCAAACGCTTGTCTCCCAAGGAATTCTACGATCAGCTGCAGCATGAAGATGTGATTGTCGTTGACGGACGGAATGATTACGAATATGATATCGGTCACTTCCGCGGTGCAATTCGTCCTACTGTTGAATCGTTCCGTGAGTTCCCAGAATGGATTCGCAAGAATTTGCCTGAGGATGCGAAGGGTAAGCCAATCTTAACGTATTGCACAGGTGGTATTCGCTGCGAGACGCTGACGGCGGTTCTTCTTGAAGAAGGCTTCTCTAATGTTGCCCAACTGGAAGGCGGCATTGTCACGTACGGCAAGGACGAAGAAGTAAAAGGTCGTCTATGGGACGGCAAATGTTATGTCTTTGATGATCGTATCTCCGTGCCAATCAACCGGACGGACGAAGATGTTATCATCGGCAAATGCCATCATTGCGGCAAGCCGGAAGACCGTTACGTGAACTGCAAGAACGTCACATGCGACCAGCGCCATATCTGCTGCGAGGAATGTGAAGCAGAGCATGAAGGACATTGTTCGGACGAGTGTAAAGCTTATTAATACATTAGAACGCCACAGGGATTATCCTGTGGCGTTTTTCGTTAAAGGAAAATTAATTTTTGTCGTACTTCTTGACTTAAACCAAGGTTTAAGTCGTATGATATTCCAGTCGACAATAAATTGGAGGACTCCAGATGAAGTATTATTCTATTGGCGAAGCTGCTGCCCGATTAAATATTCCGGAATCAACCTTACGTTTTTATGAAAAGAAAGGCTTGCTGCCATTAATTGAGCGTGATGAAGCTGGCAGGCGATTATTTTCAGAGGATCAAATTTCACTTCTTGTAACAGTTGGCTGTTTGAAAAACACTCACATGTCAATAAGTGAAATCAAGCAATATATCGATTGGATCATCGAAGGGGACAGCACCCTCGAGCAACGGCTTGAGATGATGAACAAGCATAAGCAAGATGTGCTGAATGAAATTTCGTTAATGACAGTATCCCTGAAAGGGATTGAAGAGAAAATTACACGTTATACCAATCGCATTCAGGAGGCGTTATTATGAAACTTACAGGAAATACAATACTGATTACAGGCGGAAGTTCGGGAATCGGATTAGCTTTTGCAGAACGCTTCTTAGGAGCTGGCAACACCGTCATTGTTACTGGACGACGTGAGAATGTCCTGCAAGAGGCACAAGAAAAAACACCTGGTCTCATTACTCGTGTCAGTGATCTGGATAGTGAAGCTGAACGTATTGCTTTGTATGATTGGGTTACGACAAATTACCCAGAGGTTAATGTGCTGGTTAATAACGCAGGAATCCAGCAGCGTTTCAGCGTGCTAAATGCGGATGTAAAGAATGACTGGAGTTATTTTGCCAAAGAAATTACAACCAACATCGAGGCGCCTTTCCATCTTTCTATGCTGTTTGCTCCCTTCTTTGCAGCTAAAGAAAATGCGGCGATTATCAACGTTACATCCGGACTAGCCTTTACACCATTTGCGATCGCACCAATCTATTCGGCTACAAAAGCGGCTCTCCATTCCTTTACGATAAGCCTGCGACACCAGCTTTCAGCTACTTCGGTTGAAGTCATTGAGGTTGCACCTCCAGCAGTAAACACCAACCTTGGCGGAGCAGGTCTTCATGTGCATGGCGAGCCTCTCGATGCCTTCGCTAACGGTATATTCCAAGGGCTCGAAGAAGGCAAAAGCGAAATCGGCTATGGCACCTCCGTAGACCGCCTCCGTATGTCACGTGATGATATCGACAAATACGCAGCAAATATGTACGAGGCAACAAAAAATATGATTGAATAACAAACCAATCCTGCTATACCAAAAAGGAGCTGCCTAACGGCAAGCTCCTTTTTTTATGGTTTTTTCTTTTGTGAGCGCACTTTTTAAGAGAGGTTAAACAAAAACGAAGAAGTTCAAATGATTCTGGAGAAGCGCAGCGTTCGCCTTTGCTCGGGGATTCCCACCTATTAAATTCCAATCTAGGAATCCCCGAGCAACAGCGATCGGAAGAACATTTGAATTCGTAGTTTGCAGCATGAACCTTTATTAAACTTCTGCGCATCACAATTTCCGGTACTGGTTAGGCGACTGCCCTTCAAACTTCTTAAACACCTTGCTGAAATATTTATCATCATCATAGCCGACCATCTCGGCGATCTGAGCGATTTTTAGATTCGGATTTTGCAGCAGCAGCTTGGCTTTTTCCACCCGAATACGCCCCAGATAGTCGAATACGTTCTCTCCCATCTCTTGCTTGAATCGGCGTGAAATGTATTCCCGGCTCAAATAAAAGCGCTCCGATATGTCTTGCAGCGTAACCTCGCGGTTATAATGCTGCTCCATATATTTCGCAATATCGCGCATGATGCTGTGCTCTTTGTTACCACCAGCACCGGTTAGTGCCGCAAAAACAGTAAGTCCGTTCATAAGCTCACGTCTGCACAGCTCCAATGAAAGCCTTCCTTGTTCATCCAGCAATAAGAACAATGGCAGACCAGGAGGTGGTTCAGAACTAGCTTGCACCTCCTGTTTCGCTGCAAGATCCTGACGCCAGCGACTTAGCATGGATTCATACTCAAACCGCCATAGTTCAACTTGTTCCTGACTAATAGCCGGCAGATCCCGGGCAGCATCCAGGAAACTCTCCACCGCCGTCTCAATATCTTTCTCTTTCCCGCTCCAAACAGCGAGCCGAAAACGTTCCTCATAAGATGCGATACTTAAGGAATAGACACCTGTTGTAAAGCCTTGTTCACTTCGATGAATATAGCTGCTCTCCGCAAGCAAATTCCGTTGTTTCAATGCTGTACGTGCAGCTTGGTACGATAAGAACAATCCATTTGGAAAAGGCTGCGCCTGCCCTACTCCATAATGGAACCTTCCATGAATCGAATTCAGGATGCCTCCTGTTATGAGCGCTAATAGAGCTTCCCATTCCGTGAGCCGATGCCACAGCAAAATAATAATCTCATGATCGCTGTTCCAATGCCGGAAAGCGAAGCCGCTATTGTTCTGCTTTAATATCTCATTACACACATTGATCAGGCAAAAAGTAAGCAAATCCCTGTTTCCATTAAATTTGCGGGAGATTTGTGATGCCAGCATTCCCGTGCTTAGAATAATGACTTGGCACTGCTCCACATTTTCAAGCCCGAACTCTCCCTTCAGCACTGCCGGCACCGTCACCTGAGCGTCTGATCCAGCTTCACTGATCATGGTCGAGAAAAGCTTATCCCGGTATACCGGCTTAATCTGGTTGATCTCTATACTGCGCTGCTGATCAAGTCTACGTGCCTGATCCTCCTGTTCCCAGCTAAGCTTCGCTTTCTGAAGAGCTTCCGTTAACTGCTCCGGGTCAATCGGCTTTAGCAGATAATCCTGACCGCCATATTTCATAGAGCTTCGCACCAGATGGAAATCATCATAACCGCTGATGACAATTGATTTGCTCTTGCGTCCATGCTCCTTCATCCAGGCCAGCAGCTCCACGCCATCTCGGCTTGGCATCCGCATATCCGTAATCACGATCTCAGGCTGAATCTTCCCTAACAGCTCAATTGCTGAATCGCCATTATCTGCTTCAAAAATCTGATGAATGCCTAGCTGCTCCCAATCGATCAGCAACTTAATGGCTTCACGTACATGCTGTTCATCATCCACTATGAGTATATTCATGCTCGTTCCTCCAGCTCTTGTACAGGTAATCTCAGCGTGACCGAGAATCCGCGCGAAGACGCCGATTCAATACTCATCTCCGCTTCCTCGTTGTAATAGAGCTTCAGACGCATCCATACGTTGCTGATGCCGATACTCTTCTGTTCCTCCARCAGCGCTCCTGTTGAACGGAACAATAGCTGCTGAAGCTCCCGCAGCTTATCCGGGTCCATCCCGCTGCCGTTATCCTCAATCCGCACCGTCAACCATCTGCCTTCATCCGTTACTTCGGAGAACAACTGCAGGATGCCATTTCGCCCGGATGTCTCATAACCATGCTTAAAATAGTTCTCAATCAACGGCTGCAGCAGCATCTTAGGTACCTGCACATGCAGCGATGCCGGATCAATCTCATAATGAACCGTCAGCTGTTCATTAAACCTCTGCTGCTGAAGCTCGAGATAAGCTTTCGCATGGTTAAGCTCCATCGCAAATGGTACAACGGATTCACTTGTATTCATATTGTAACGCATCATTTTCGCAATAGCAGTGATGAGTGTGTAGACCTTTGGCGCACCTGCATGAAGAGCAAGCGTTCCAATAGATTGTAGAGCATTATACAGAAAATGAGGATTAATTTGAGCCTGCATCGCCCTAAGCTGATTCGTCTTATTCGCAATCTCAAGCCGATATTCGCTATTGATTAAGTCCCGGATCGTATGAATCATCGTATTAAATCGCCTTGCCAGAATACCGATTTCGTCCTTCCGCTGCACCGGTACTACGACATTGAAATTCCCGGACTGAACCTGATTGATATGGCCAATCAGCCGTTTGATCGGCTTCGTAAACTGGTAGGTGACCAAGAAGCTGGCAATGACTGCAAGCACCATAAATATCGCGATAACGAAAGTATTGATCGTCCTGATCGTCGTGGCACTTTCGTACAAATACGAGTATGGAAGCTGCTTCACAACGACCCAATCCATATAATTGGTACTCAGTGTATCATAGATCACAATGCCGGAAAATGACTGATCTTTCCACTTAATGACGCCATTTTCCTGCTTAGAGGCCAGCACCTGATCAGTCCATTTCAGCTGTGACTGGTCTTCCTGGCCATTAACGGAACATACAAAATTCCGGCTACGATCGATAATATAAAGCTGCTCCTCGGACGACATCGTAAGCTGCTTGCAGATCTGATTGAGGTCATCTGATTTGACATCCATCGAGAGGTAACCAATGACCTCATCGCTTGGTGTCCGGATGATCGGCCTGCGCAAAGTGAAAACGTTTTCCTCTTTGACAGCATGACTCCAATCCAAATTATAATGACCACTTGTATGCGTCGCTTCAACGAACGGCTTAGGGCTTGTCCCATGGCCGGCCGGCCACTCCAGCTGCTGATTGATGCCTCTCCGGAAAAATCCACGCGCCATCAAATACGTAAGCTTGCCATCCCCAATTTGCAGCTGAATTTGCAGAATCCCATTCGTTGATTGGTAGATGTTCAGCATATGGGTGTAAATCTGCAAATTGTTCTTCTCATCGAACAACGGCACATTCACATTTGGGGAATCGCCTCTCTCGATCAAGGCATAGAGCGAATTGGACTTATTGATATTCAAATATACGTCAAGCGAGTTTTCATTGATCTTGTCCATATAGCCTAATATATTGTTTTTGCCTAAAGCAAGCAGATTCTGATTCTCGTGAATCGACTGTTCCGTGACCTTATCCTTGATGTAATAATTCGAGATAATCATCGATACGGTAATCGGAATAATCGTAACGGCAAGCAAGAGCGCCATCAGTTTTCGGTTAATACTTGTTGCGAACGCAAACATGACGTCCTACCCCCAAGGTCAATATATTACACCAAACCCATCATATCTATCGGTGGTTCAAATTTCAATAACTGTTTATAGTCTAGCTATACACATCGACATTGAAGTCACATTTTCAAGGGGGATCAAAAGTGAACTTACGAAAAAAATCAAACGAATGGATGCAGCAGCTTGTATTTGTCGGACCTGGTATGATCGTCTTCACGATTATCGTACTTATTCCGTTCCTGCTTGGCTTCTACTTCTCGTTCACAGAATGGAACGGCCTCGATCTGGATAAGGCCAAATGGATCGGTATGGATAACATCCACCGGATCTTTACGAATGACGACAAATTCTGGGCAGCCTTTAAATTCACACTGAAATTTACGGTCGTTACGGTTGTTGTGACGAATATATTGGCGCTTCTCCTTGGGCTTTTGTTAACCCGCCCAATGCGAGGCCGGAATACGCTCCGGACGATTTTCTTCCTGCCAAACATGATTGGCGGCATTCTGCTTGGTTACATCTGGCAGTTCATTTTCACCAAGGGCTTCAAAACAATCGGCGAAATGACAGGCTGGCACTTCTTCGAGCTTCCTTGGCTCGGTACTCCTGAGACCGGCTTCTGGGGACTCGTGATCGTCTTCGTCTGGCAGACTACCGGCTATATGATGGTTATTTACATCGCTGCAATTGTAGGGGTACCAAAGGACTTGATGGAAGCAGCAACGATTGATGGCGCTAGTTACTTGCAGACGGTTCGCAAAGTGATTATGCCGCTCGTTATGCCTGCCATTACGGTATGTTTATTCCTTACCACTTCTGGCGCTTTCAAAATGTTCGATCTGAACTTGTCCTTGACCAAAGGCGGCCCGGGTACCTCTACCCAATCGCTTGCTTATAACATTTATGCCGAGGCGCTTGTTAACAACCGCTATGGATTAGGTACCGCTAAAGCTATGCTCTTCTTCTTCGCGGTATCGATTATTGCCGTCACACAAGTGTGGCTGACCAAACGGAAGGAGGTCGAAGCTTAAATGACAGCTTCCCGTTCCAGGCTCTGGGCTATTGCAGCCGCAGCCATCTTGCTTGCCTTGCTCTTCATAGCACCTTTTTATTTCGTACTCGTTAATTCGCTTAAAGGTTTAGGCGAAATTATGGTGGACGCAGCATCGTTCCCGGACAAGTATCTTTTCTCGAATTACTCGAAGGTTTGGGATATTATTAAGTTTCCTAAAGCACTGTGGAATTCCATTCTAATTACCGGCATCAGCGTCACAGGTATCGTCATTATTAGTGCGATGACCGGCTATCGGATTGTTCGGAAACCAACCGTTTTCAATAAAATTTTATTCACCTGCTTTATCTCAGCGATGATCATTCCATTCCAATCGGTCATGCTGCAGCTGGTACGCGTAACGAGCTTCCTGGAGCTTCGCGCTAACCTGTTCGGTATTGTCGTTTGTTATCTCGGCTTTGGATTGTCGCTGTCGGTGTTCCTGTTCCATGGCTTTATCAAGAGCGTACCGCTTGAGATTGAAGAGGCTGCAGTTGTTGATGGCTGCTCCCCTTATGGCGTATTTTGGCGGATCGTATTCCCGCTGCTTCGTCCGATTATCGTTACGGTTATTATCTTGAACGGCTTATGGATTTGGAATGACTACCTGCTGCCTGTTCTTATTATTGGCTCCAACAAGGATTTGACGACTATTCCGCTTGCGATTACCCGCTTCTTTGGGCAATATACGAAGCAATGGGATCTCGCTTTGGCCGGTCTGACCATGGGGATTACACCAATCATTATCATGTTCCTTATGCTTCAAAAACATATTATCGAAGGCATCTCTTCCGGATCGCTCAAAGGGTGAAATCAATATTTTGCACTTTTCACGACAAAAACGTCTGTGTTTCTTGGCTTTAAGCTTCCATATAATCAAACTTGTAAAGAGAACAGATCGACCATAATGGGGAGGTTAACGAAATGAAAAAGCTTTCTATTCTTCTCGCTGCAGCTATCCTGACTTTGACGGCTGCCGGCTGCGGTAACAACAGCAACAACAATAATACAGGTTCTGAAGCAACGAACAAGCCTGCTGAATCTGCTACTGCAACAACAGAAGCAACTACAACTCCGAAGAAAAACGTAACGATCAAGGTATTCCAATTCAAAGTTGAGATTGCCGATGCACTTAACCGTATGGCTGAACAATATGAGAAAGAAACTGGCGTTAAAGTTGAAGTTGAAACCCATGGCGGCGGCGAAGATTACAATGCCCTGCTGAAAGCTGAAATCGCTTCCGGCTCCGAACCGGAGATCTTCAACTCCGAAGGTAACGCCGCTCTTGAAGCTTACTACGACCGTGCAACAGACTTGTCCGGAGAGGGTTGGGCGAAGGATGTTATCCCAGCAGCTGCTGCTCCTGCACAAGTAGATGGCAAATTGCTTGGTATGCCGATGAACATCGAAGGCTACGGTATCTTCTATAACAAAGACCTGTTTGAGAAAGCTGGCATCACTACTCTTCCTAAAACGTTAACAGAGCTTGAAGCAGCAGCGAAACAACTTCAAGCAGCAGGCATTACGCCATTCTCGACAACAAATGAATGGTGGTCGATCGGTCACCACACGATCAACGTTGCACTTGCTGAGCAGCCAGATCCACTTGCTTTCATCAATGGAACAAAAGACGGCAGCGCAAACTTCAAAGATAATGATGTATTCAAAAAATGGATTAACTACGTTGACGTTGTTTTCAAATACAGCCAAAAAGACAAGCTGACAACTGACTATGCTACACAAGTTGCAAACTTCGCTTCTGGTAAAACAGCGATGATTCAACAAGGTAACTGGATCCAAGGCGATGTAGATAAAGTTGCGAAGCTGAACGTTGGCCTTCTCCCTATTCCAATTGACGACAGCGGCAATGCACACATCTACACAGGTCCTGCAAACTTCTGGATCGTAAACAGCAAATCCAAAAATGCAGAAGAAGCAAAAGCGTTCCTGAACTGGATGGTTACTTCCGACACAGGTAAATCGTACTTGACGAAAGAATTCAAATTCATCCCTGCTCTTACTTCGATCAAACCTACAGCTGATGAAATCGGCCAAATGGGTGTAGCTGTATCTGAACAAGCGGCAACTGCAGGCGGCTGGCTGTGGGGCCATTATCCAGACGGCGTACCACAAGGCTGGGGTGCTGCCATGCAAGAATACCAAGGCGGGTCCATTGATAAAGATCAGCTTCTCGACAAGCTCGAGAAAGCAGTCCAAGATATCGTAAGCAAATAAGAAGGTTAGGGCGGTTTTGAAAGGTCTCAAGCGGACTTTTCAAGACCGCTCTTCTTTTTCGAACACAGGTCATTTTGAATTTGCAAACAGAAAGGCTATAATGGGACTAACTGTATATCGCAAGATAATGGTTTTACGAGGCAAGAGTTACAATAAACATACATCTTATATTCTTTTGAGGAGAGTTCAAGCGGATGCAAAATGTAAAAATCTTTTCCGGTTCATCAAACCGCCCGCTAGCAGAAGAGCTATGCCGGCAGCTTAACGTTCCGCTTGGGGACATTGAGATTTCCAGGCTGCAAAGTGGAGAAATCAGCTTAAGATATATCGAATCGATTCGTTCAGCCCACGTCTACATCGTTCAATCCTTGTCTCATCCTGTAAATGAGAATTTAGTCGAACTCATGATCATGATTGATGCAGCAAAGCGGGCTTCCGCTAAGACGATTAATATCGTTATGCCCTATTACGGCTATGCTCGTCAGGAACGCAAAGCAGCCCCGCGTGAACCTATTTCCGCCAAACTTGTTGCTGATGTACTCACAACGGTTGGCGCTGACCGCATTATCACCGTGGATCTTCATGCCGATGCGATTCAAGGCTTTTTCGAAATACCGGTTGATCACATTACAGCTCTAGATCTTATTACCGATTATTTGAAGGCAAAGAACATTAAGAATCCAGTCGTTGTTTCCCCGGACGCCGGACGTGCAACAACCGCTGAGAAGCTTGCCAACTATATGAACTGTCCGTTTGCGATTATGATCAAGAATCGTCCAGCTCACAACAAGACGAAAATCACGCATATTATCGGTGAAGTCGAAGGTATGACGCCGATTATTATTGAGGATTTGATCGATACAGGCGGTACAATTGTGAATGTTGTTGAGGCTTTGCACAAGCGCGGTGCTAATGACGCTTATATCTGTGCTACGCATGGCTTATTCTCGGAAAATGCACTCGAGAAGCTGTCGCATCCCTACATTAAAGAGGTCGTCATTACAGATACGATTGCAATTGATCCGAACCATTCGGAGAAGTTTATTGTGCTGCCTATGGCAGAGCTGCTTGCTACGGCTTTGAAGATCATTAATAACGGCGGGTCGATAAACACGTTGTTTAAGACGAAGCAAATGTAAGAGAGTTAGTTATGTGCTGCAGGAAAGTATCGTCTTCGGTTGCGTTGGGATCATGAAATTTGATTAGAATTTTTAATGTGATTTCATGACTCCCAAAAGCAAACGCTGCACTCCTTCAGACAATACTTTCCCTCCACACACTCTCCCTTACAAATGCTTTGTCCCTCCCCCTGTTTATCTAGGGGAGGGACAGGGAAAATAAGAGAGCCCCGGACATAGTTCCGGGGCTCTCTTTGCATTAATCCAGTGGGCTCGATGTACCTGATGGAATGTCGATTTTGAATCTCTCCTCAGGTAAACGGAGCTCTTGTGTCGTATACAGAATATACTCTAAGGAATTGTTCGTTGGTTCAAGTTTAACCCAATGGTTAACTTTCCCGACCCCGATGCTCACTAATTTACGCGTCTTAATATTAACCGGGATGTAAGATTCCTCTCCGGAGTCAACATTCTTTAGGTAGAGCCGCGCTCGGCTGTTTCTTTGGAATAAATTAATTAAATCAATTCGATATTCATATGCTCCATCCGCCGTCATTTTTAAGGTATCACTTTCCATCTTTTGTTTTGTCCATCCATTTGAATTAACACTACCAATTAAGGTAGCTGCGAATAGGATTATTAGGACAATTCCAAGAAAGAATTTTACATATCCTTTTCCGTTCGTTGGAGACCATCCATTAATAAGCAACCCAGTTAAAATCAACGTGCCTATTAGTATTGGGATACATACACTCACTAGGTACGTAGTTCCTATAAGATCCATCCCTCGTTGAAGATATGCCGTTGAACTGAGAAGGAAATAAACCACTGATGATATACTAAATAAAATTACTGCTATTAATACTAGACGCAACCACACAGATGCTTTTCCCATTTGAGATTCTTTATACGTCATTTTTTACTCACGGCTCTCCCCTAACTCAATGTCGTAACGAGAAGCGAAATTAATCGTTTTGTTTCCTTTCATATTAAAATAAAACTGACGCTTCAAACTGTCGTCAGTTTGAAGCGTCAGTTTGGAGTTTACTTCGTCCGGTACAACCCGTATTTCTTAAGGCTTTCGCGGATTGGATGGGTATCTTCATGCAAGCCGCCTTCGCCGCCGTTCAGAGCGATATCGACCTGCCATGCTGTCAGATCAGCAACGTTCATCGACTCCATCTCTTCAAGGCTGAAGAAGCCTGCACCGTCTACCTCCACGTCGTCAGGACGTGGCACGCCGTCTATGTACTCCATTTCAAAGGTGATATAGACATCATGAACGGAATGTGGCCGGTCACGCAGGCCGATAATTTTGGTAACAATCGCACGAACGCCTGTCTCTTCCCAAACTTCACGGGCAATCGAGCCTCTAATTTGCTCCAGCTGCTCGATATAACCGCCTGGCGTTGTCCAATAACCTTTACCAGGCTCTTGGGCCCGGCGAACGAGTAGTACTTTATTATCTTTAACGACACAAGCTCCTACTCCAATGCTGTAGTTGCCCCAATGTACAAAGCTGCAGCTTGGACATGCCTTACGGTCTTCTCCACCAATGTTCCGAACTTCTAATTTATCCCCGCATGCGAGACAAAAATTAATATTTTCCATATAAAAGTCTCCCTCATCGCTGATAATTGAACTCGATCATAATATAGTGAACATTATACCTTAGCTATGCCGCGATATGCCCATATTTTTTTATGTGAAACTAACGTTCTTTTCAGCTTTGTTTAATATTGGCAGGACATAATTAACCATACTCCCTATTTGATATAGCTTGTCTTTTGGCCCACATCCCAGATGTGGGCTACTTTTTTTGTCTAAGTGAATCAGGCTGTATTCTATCCAGCAAAATTGCACTTTAGTTCGGCTTTATCTTAGCTAAATTGGATATGATACAGCATAATCGGCACCTTGCAACCAGAAATTGGCTTATCAATATAGGATTGTATTAAATCCAATGTACGTGTCTGCATGACAATCCCACAGCCTGCTAATAAGAGTGTGGTCTACTCCAAAATTAAAAAACACTGCTCCAGTAGCTGAAACAGTGTCTTTGTAACCTAATAATATTTATTATTCAAAAGGATAACGAAGTCCCCATTGCTGACGGATGCCATCCATCATGCGCATTAGCTGCAGCGTTTCATCGAGCGAAATAATATCGCTCTCGAGCTTGCCTTCCCGCAGATATTGTCCTGCTGCCTCTGCTTCATAAACATAACCAAGTGTTGTGCGATCATCAGCAAACGTCTCTTCCGTTCCGTCTTCTGCAGTAATGGTCGCAGTTTTAGCGTTAAAGAACGATGGAATACGGATCGAACCTGCAGTACCGATTATGAAGGCGTCACTTCCTGAATTCAGCCTGATCGCTGCATTCAGCATCGCGGTTTGACCACCCTCATACGACAAAAGGATGCTGCATTCCTCATCGACGCCTGTCTCACCGAGCTGTGCTGTGCTTAATACTTGCTTTGGATTCGCACCAAGTAACATAGAAGCAAAGGATAACGGATAAATACCAACGTCAAGGAGCGCGCCGCCGGCAAGTGCCGGGTTAAACAATCGTCCTTCAGGGTTCACTCCTGTACGGAAGCCAAAGTCTGCTTTAATCAGGCGTACCTCGCCAATTCGGCCTTCAGCAATCCATTCGCGGACTTTACGGATAACTGGCAGGAATCTTGTCCACATGGCTTCCATCAAGAAAATCTTATTCTCTCTGGCGAACTGTACAACTTCCTCTGCTTCTTTCACATTTACCGTAAATGGCTTCTCACAGATTACTGCTTTGCCTGCACGCAGACACTTTAGTACATGTTCCTTATGCGAAGGGTGCGGCGTTGCTACATAAATAATATCGATCTCAGCATCATTAACTAGTTCTTCATAGCTGCCATAGGCACGAGCAAAGCCGAACTTTTCTGCAAAAGCTTCCGCCTTTTCCTTTGAACGGGACCCAACCGCAGTAAGCTCCACATCTTGTGCATGTGCCAAGTCACGGGCAAATTGGGATGCAATCCAGCCTGCTCCAAGAATACCCCATTTTATCGTTTTATTCTCCATCATTCCTACACCTCCAACCGCAGTATATCAGCATTTCACCTGATGTGAAAGCGGTTTAAGACTCAGAATCCATTCCTTAATTCTGCTGTCTCGAAATGAAGTATAAGGTAAACCATATAAATACAAAGCCAACAAGTTGAGCCGTTGTAATCACTTGCCCGAATACCGTCCAGTTGAGCAGCACGCCCACCATCGGAAAACTAAGCTCGGCAATGGTTGCATAAGACGCCTTAATAACACTTAACCCTTTATAATAAACAAGCAAACTGAGAAGCCCCGGCAGCAGTGCTTGCAGCAGCAGATTGACGATAACAGCCGCAAGATCAGTCCCCTCGGACATCTTCCATGCGGCCCCTTCGGACCAAGTAATGACCAATAACAAAGGTAATGCCAGCATGAAGCGAAGCGATGTAACCGTCTCATATTTCATGCTGCCAAGCAGGTAACGCCCCATCACCGTTGAGCCGCCCCATAATGCAGCTGCACCAAGTGACAACAAGCTGCCTACCTGAACAAATTCGTTCATATGGCCAAATGGGAGAGAAAAGCCAAACGTAAGCAAGTATGTCCCAACAAGCGCGATTACAAGCAGTGGTCCAATCTTTGCTGGCAGCAGTTCTTTCAGCAGCACCCTTGCCAACACGATGGCAAACAAAGGCTGCAGCTTCTGCAAGAGCAGTACGGCATTGGGGTTTCCGTGCGCGAGCCCTTGCGTGAACAAGATCGTCGCCAGCGCCGAGCCTCCCCAAGAAATAAAGAGCAAAGCACCTAATTGACGGAGACGGACTCCTCGCAGCTCTGCACGATGTTTCCATAATACGGGCGCCGCGGCAAGGAACAAGATCACATGCTCCAGCAATACGATTTGTGTGGAAGTGAGTGTTTTTAACAAAATAATACGAAATACCGGATCAACGCCCCATAGCGCTGCCCCCAGTACGACCAGCCAGAATTCTGCCCGGATTGGTGTTTTTGTCCGAATCATTGGTGCTGCGGTAACGTTGTTCATCTTAATTACTCCTTCTGAATACAGGACGAGAGCAAAAAAGCCCCGACTCACGCTTATCGCGCGAACCGGGGCCAACTTAAATAAACATGCATATCAGCGGTTTCCCGCCTACTGCAAGCTTAATCAAGTGATCTTCTATCATCCGGACTATACCGTCGGCCTTGGAGTTGCACCAAGTCAGTCCCCTTGCTGTTGTCAGCTCAGGGAGTCGCGGGCTTTGCTTACGCATCTTAATAGATAGATAAACATTTACCGCCGGTCAGGAATTTCACCCTGCCCCGAAGATCCTTATTCCGTTTTTTTTAATTGATTGGATTGAGTATAACGCCGTTTATCCGAGTTGTCTAGTGTGAATAGTAAGATTTAGAAAGCGTTTATTTCTTTAATGCCGCTCTAACGAGAGGAGCAACTTTTTTCGCCAACAGCTCAATCGAATTTGTGACTTGGGAAAGCGGCATACCCCCGATGTCCATCTGAGCCATAAACCGGGAATGACCAAACAGCTCATGCTGTGAAATAATTTTCTCCGCAATCAGCTCAGGGCTGCCTATAGCAAGAAACTGGGCAAGCATTTCGAACTCCTCCCACGAAAGTGGTTTTCCACTTTCCTTGCCGCCCATAAACTGCGAATAATAGGTGCTGTAACCTACGAAGAATTCATCCAATGCCTGCTCTGTTGTCTCCGCAACATAGCAATGACCGGTAATGGCAACTCGCAAATCCTCCTGCCCATATCCAGCAGCAATGCCCGCTTCTCTATAACAATCGACCAAATGCTTGTATTTGGCCGATTCTCCCCCAAGCAGCGCCAGCGCCATTCCTGCCCCTTGTTTACCTGCGAGGGCTGCACTTTCTGCCGTACTGCCAACACCTACCCATAGCGGAAGCTTTGGTTGTGCCGGGCGTGGTGCAATCTCCGCTTCATCAAGAGGTGTTCGAAGTCGGCCGCTCCATGTTACTCGTTCAGACAAATTGAGCTGATTCATTAATTCCAGCTTCTCTGCGAACAGCTCTTTATAATCATCCAGTTCGTAACCGAACAAAGGAAAAGATTCAATATAAGCACCACGTCCGGCGATAATCTCCGCACGTCCATCCGAGATGAGATCAAGCGAAGCAAAGTCTTCGAACACTCTTACCGGATCTGCAGTACCAAGTACCGTTGTTGCACTCGTTAGTCGAATGCGGGATGTAGCCTGTGCGATCGCTGCCAATACAACCGGAGGTGAGGATAGTACAAAGTCCAGCCGATGATGTTCACCAACCCCAAATACATCAATCCCTGCTTCATCAGCGATAATAGCAGCCTTAATAATTTCTTTCATTCGATCTCCGGCATTTTTTAATTCCCCGCTTTCGGAATTAACCGCAAGATCACCTAGTGTATAAATACCAAATTCAAATTGTCCGTTATTCTGTGATGAATCCATCTGTTTGTCCTCCTCAGCAAAGCTAAACGTGATGACATCATCTAATGATTAGCCATGCTTCCGTCCCTATCCAAATACGTAAAGTAAGTTATATACGTATAGTAAGTGACCTATCTAAGTAATTGTGCCTAATATTACAGCTTTCGTCAAGCAAAGCCGCAAAAAAAAGAAGCAGCCAATTCCGTGCAGGCGATGCAGAATAAGGATTACTCCATCTGCGCGGCATACCATTGAATTGTTCGCTTGAGCCCTTCAGTTAGTATGTACCCTGGCTTCCATTGTACTTCATTCGTCAGCCTTGTGACATCTGCCCCTATGAATAGAGGCTCAATTGGCTCATCTTTTCCGAATCTGGTGAGACTATCTTCCCCCATCTGCTCTCCTATTAGCCTACGAGCTGCTGTAATTAGACAGGCTTTCCGGAAGCTAATTAACTGTACCTTGGCAACGGCTTTCCAACAAGGCAACAAGCGCATCTGCTGCGTCCTCAATCTCATGAAAATCTGGCACCTTACTATTCCGAATCTCCCAGTGTGGAGCCATCTTCCGGATAATCTCGACATACTGATCGGAAGATCCTCTGTTAATAAGTATCCCATGATTAAATAAGGGGACATGGTGCATCAGCCACCAGGGCAGCAAATACTGTTCATTGTAGAAATGGGAAATAAGCGTTGTCACTTATCACCGCCTCCACCTATGTTTCTATTAAAATACCTTATCGTCCATTATATGAGAATCAGTACGAAGTGGTTCACCACCGCCTCTAGTTGAGCGTGGATTTAGGGTCTTCATATACCCGTTCTTTCATTTTATGGGTATATATCATGATCGCTTGACTCTAATCTCATTATTATTCTGTTCACGCCGCCTTCCCCCCAGGTTGACGTTGTTGTGGTAACCCCCATTGTTCCCGTTCCTACAGAGGGAACTGGTACTGTGCAAGTAAGTGTTATCAACTCAGGCAGCGTACTAGTCACCAAAAAAAAAACTCATCGTTGAGGCACGTAATGGGATCATCGTCCCAGCAGGATGAATGAATATTTTTCAATTGACGTAAACGGTTACATGTTTTATAGTGATATCGAGCCAAATATATAACAAGCCTTTTGGCATGTTACTAGTCCGACTAGGCATGAGCCAAGGAGAGTATCCGCCCGTAATACGGCGGTCTCTTTCCTTGGTTTTTTTGTGCTCAAAATGGGGAATTTACTACTGAGAGGAGGGATTGGCGTGGGACTTACGGGGCTGCTTCGGATCGATCGGATTGTTGGGAACAATGTCATACTTACGATGGAACCGAACTCATCGAGAGAATATGTGCTGTTTGGCAAAGGCATCGGCTTCTCGTGCAAGGGCCAAAAACATATCGATGCGGAGGACCCACGAATTGAGAAGCGTTACCGGCTGGACGACCGTGACAAAGCCTTGCAATACCACTCATTACTCGAGGAGCTTGATCAGGATGTGGTGCACATCTCTGAGCAGATCATCGATGAAATTAGGGAAAGGCTTGGGACACCTGTCGATCCGAAAGTGTATTTTGCCTTGCCAAGTCATATCCAGTTTGTCGTCTACCGGTTAAGAAATGGCATGGAAATCGTCAATCCTTTTCTATATGAAACGAAAATGTGTTATCCCCAAGAGTACAAAATTGCAGCTAAAGCAGCCAAGATGATTAGCGAGAAATTCGACGTCATTATCCCTGAAGATGAAGTTGGATTTCTAACGTATCACGTGTATTCAGCAGCAGGGTCCGTAACAGCGGGACAGCTTGTTCAGCTAACGGAGCTGATGAACGAGATCGTTGAGCGAATTGAAGAATGGCGCGGAGCACCTCTGCAGAGGAAAAGCTCTGATTACGCAAGGCTGATCATGCATCTTCGGTACATGATGGAACGCATTCTGCAAAGCAAAGAGTCGGCCAATCCGTTCGCTGCAGAGATTAGAGACAAGATACCTACTGAGCATCGTCAGGCGGAAGTAATTGCTCAAATGATTGGAGAAAGACTTAAGCTTACAGTCTCTCCCGATGAAGTTGGTTACCTCGCCATGCACTTGTATCGGTTATTCCGGTCCGTAGATGCAGACAATTAAACATACAGACAACATGACTATACATGGATAGCAAGGAGTAGATCATATGAAATGGTTTGGCAAAAAAACAAATAATGCTGTAAGTGTAGCTGCACCAATCAGTGGTAAAGTTGTTCCGCTTAGCGAGGTGCCAGACGAAGCATTCGCACAAGGCTTAATGGGTGACGGCGTAGCGATCGAGCCTACTGATGGACTGGTCATTGCACCTTTTGACGGAACTGTAAGCCATCTGATCGATACGCATCATGCTTTGATTATTGAGCATTCATCAGGACTGCAGCTGCTCATTCACGTTGGTATCAACACCGTAGCGCTGAACGGCGACGGCTTCAAAGCACATGTGAAGACTGGGGATGCCTTCAAAGCTGGTCAAACGCTTCTCGAATGCGACCTGGACAAAATCCGCAGCGCTGGTTATCCGGTTGTAACGCCAATTATCGTGGCGAATGAAGACGGTGCAGAGAAAGTAGAAAGCACCTATAAGACGGTAAAAGCCGGTGATCCGGATACGATTACGGTCGTTATGAAAACCTAAACTATTGAACATGGAGTGAGATAAGATGCTCGGATTCCTGCAAAAAATCGGTAAATCTTTAATGCTTCCTGTTGCAGCACTGCCTGCGGCAGCTTTGTTACTACGCTTTGGGAATATCGATTATGTCAAAGATTTTGGATTTGGTAACTTCGGTGAATTTCTGAACCAATATATCGCCCCATTCCTTGCTGCAGGCGGATCTGCAATCTTTGATAATCTGCCTCTGATCTTCGCCATCGGTGTTGCAATTGGGATGGCCGGTGATGCGGTTGCGACACTCGCTGCTGTAATTGCGTACCTCGTCCTCACCAATGTGCTTAGCAAAATCCCTACTGTATTTACGGGACTTGTTGAGAAAGACACGACGCTTAATATGGGCGTGCTTGGCGGTATCATTGCAGGTCTTGTGGCTTCTTACCTTTATAACAAATACCATGATATCAAACTGCCGGACTGGCTCGGCTTCTTCGGCGGCAAGCGTTTTGTACCGATTGTTACCTCGTTCGCAATGGTTATTGTTGGTCTAATCTTTGGTCTGATCTGGGGACCTGTACAATCGTGGCTTGATACGTTCGGCCGCTGGATTGTAGACCTTGGCGGAGTTGGTGCATTCCTGTTTATGACGGCGAACAGACTTCTTATACCATTTGGTCTGCACCACGTTATTAATGCCATCGCTTGGTTCCAAATTGGTGACTACACAGATGCAGCAGGTAATGTGGTTCATGGTGACCTGCACCGCTTCTTCGCAGGCGATCCAACTGCGGGCATGTTCATGACAGGCTTCTTCCCAATCATGATGTTCGCCCTTCCGGCTGCAGCATTTGCGATCATTCACACAGCCAAACCGGAAAAACGCAAGCTCGTCTCTTCCATCTTTATTGGTTCTGCTCTTGCCTCCTTCCTGACAGGTATTACAGAGCCGCTCGAATTTGCTTTTATGTTCGTAGCACCAGTGCTTTATATCATCCACGCCATATTAACTGGTATCAGTGCATGGCTGGTTGTTGAGCTTGGTATTCATCATGGCTTCGGCTTCTCGGCTGGCTTCCTTGATTACGCGATTAACTATCCGCTGTCAACAAAGGGCTGGTTGATTATTCCAATTGGTCTGGTTTACGCTGTTGTGTATTACGTCCTGTTCCGCGTCGTTATCGTGAAGTTGAATTTAAAAACACCTGGACGTGAAGATGATGTCCTCGAGGAAGAAGAAGGCAACGGTGAAGTGGTTAACGCCGACGATAAAGCAGGCAGAGTTCTTGCAGCACTTGGTGGTTCCGATAATATCGAGAGTATCGATGCTTGTATTACCCGCCTTCGTCTCATCGTAAAAGACGAGAAAGCCGTAAATGACGCAGAGCTGAAAAAGCTTGGCGCAGCAGGCGTTATGCGTCTTGGCAAAGGTGCCGTTCAGGCTATCTTTGGTACACAATCAGAACGTTTGAAAGAACAGATTAAAAAACGCATGTAAATAGATATATTTAATTAGAGAATGCTTACGAAGTAAGAATCGCCAGATATGGCTAGAGGTAAGCCACATTAGTGGCAATTCTTTTTAGGAGGATCTATGGTGGAGAAATCATACGTAGTTGCAAACCCGACGGGCATTCACGCCCGTCCTGCTAAAAAAATTGTTGAAGCGGCAAAGCTGTGCGAAGGTACGGTTCACATTGAGAAAGGCGGACGGAAAGTGAGCGCGAAAAGCTTGGTTAACGTGCTCTCGATCGGCGCCAAACAAAATGATACCTTAACGGTCAGTGCCGAAGGAGAGAAAGCTGAAGCTGCGGTTGACGCTATTGGTGCTGTACTCGCTTCTGCGGAAGCAGAGTAGGAGGCAGTTATGATGGCAACCGAGATTAAAGGGATCGCCGCATCGGAAGGTTATGCAATCGGCCGAGCGGTCATCCTCCGTGAAGAGACCATCCCGCAAGGCGTAACTTATGTCGATGCGGGAGAAGAACAAGCCGAGCTTAGCAGGTTCGACGCTGCGGTAGCTGCTGCTCGCGGTGAGCTTGAAGAGCTTTTCGAGAAGATGAATGCGGATGGCCGTGAGAATGAAGCCGAAATCTTTGAAGCTCATTTGATGCTGCTTGAAGATGAAGAGTTAATCGGAGCTGCGCAGGAGCGGATTAAAGGACAACGTTACAGCGCTGAGGCTGCCATGAATGAATCCGGCGAAGAAGTTGCTGTGATGCTTGCTGCCCTTGACGATGAGTATTTGCGGGAACGTGCTGCCGATGTTCGTGACGTCAGCCGCCGCGTAATCCGTAAGCTTGGCAATGGCTCCGAATCCGAAGTTGTTCAAACCTCGGCAGCTGGATCAACTGAAAAGTCCATCTTGTTTGCTGTCGATCTGACTCCATCGGATACGGCTCAGCTTGACCCTTCCGTTATTGGCGGATTTGTAACTGCAGCCGGAGGACGCACCTCTCACTCTGCTATCATCGCACGTTCGGTCGGTATTCCGGCTATCGTTGGCGCTGGTGATGCTGCACTTCATATCGAGGATGGTCAGCTGGTTATCGTAGATGGTACTGCTGGGATTGTTCTTGTTGAACCTCAAGCAGAAGAGCTTGCTCGTTATCAGACGTTGCAGCAGCATGCGGCAAATCAACGCTCGGAGCTGGACCAATTCCGCGGCAAAGCATCGGTTAGTGCGGACGGTCACCAGGTTGAGCTTGTTGCGAACATCGGTTCCGTTCAGGATGCCCGCCAAGCTCAAGAAAGCGGAGCCGAAGGGGTTGGCCTGTTCCGTACAGAATTCCTGTACATGGGCCGTTCTGATCTGCCGACCGAGGATGAGCAGTTCACTGCTTATAAGGAAGCGGCAGAAGCATTTGGCCAAGATGCTCCAATCGTCATTCGGACGATGGACATCGGCGGCGACAAGGAGCTTCCAAGCCTTCAGCTCGAGAAAGAAGACAATCCGTTCCTCGGCTATCGGGCAATTCGGATTTGTCTGGATCGTCCTGATCTGTTCAAGACACAGCTTCGGGCCGTCTTAAGAGCAAGTGCATTCGGCAATCTGAAAATTATGTTTCCGATGATCGCCACTCTTGGTGAATGGCGTGCGGCTAAGGCATTACTCGAGCAGGCAAAAGAAGAGCTCAAGAGCGAGAACATCCGCTTTAATGAACAGATAGAAACCGGTATTATGATTGAGATTCCTGCAGCAGCTCAGATGGCTGATCGTTTCGCGCGTGAAGTTGACTTCTTCAGCATCGGGACCAATGATCTCGTGCAATACACGATGGCTGCAGATCGGATGAATCCGAAGCTTGGTTATTTATCCGACCCGCTCCACCCTCCTGTCTTACGTCTGATCCACCAAGTGATACGGGCAGCGCATCAGGAAAACAAGTGGGTGGGCATGTGCGGCGAAATGGCCGGAACACCAATCGCTCTTCCTATCCTGCTTGGTATGGGTCTGGATGAGTTCAGTATGAGTGCATCCGCTGTCCTCCCTGCCCGGGCTATCCTCTCTCGTCTCGATCGTTCGAAGCTTGCCGCTCTTGCAGAAGCCGTGCTTGATATGGACGATGCAGAGGCAGTCCGGACTTATGTAGAACTACAGGTTCCGGAACTTATGGCTTAAAAATAAAAAGACGACTTTCAACCAATCATCTTTGACGAAAATCCCGATCAGAACTTCTGATCGGGATTTTGACTTATTTTATTTCAGGACCATTTTTGGGTCAGATCGATTTTCGTATAGTAAACAGAAACAAAAATCTTGAAAGGATCTTAGATTCTTACATGCTTAGGGTTGCAGCCTATTTTATAGGGATAAGTGCCCTTTTTTCGTTCAAAGCATATTGTAGAGTATAATAAAAAGGAGGAACACCATGTTACGCAACCAATCTTTTATGCCACAATCGGCTGTTATGCCTGAGTATCACCAACAAATGCAAACAAACCCGAATCAGGCCAATTGGGGTCATCAAATGATACAAACAAACCCGAATCAGGCCAATTGGAGTAATCAACAGCAATCAAGTCCAAACCAGGCTAATTTGGGACCTCAAGCCGTTCAAAAGCAGCCTGCTCCCCCCTCATATCATTACAGCGTTGATTTTAGTCAGATGCATCACTTTCCTTACATGTACGACGACTTCCACCACATGCATTACAACCATCCCATGATGGATAACTACCATCCCATGATGGATGACTACCATCCCATGATGGATGACTATCATCCGATGATGCATGACTATCATCCAATGATGCATGACTATCATCCGATGATGCATGAAATGTGGGATGAGCACATGCTCTTCGACCATCATCACGATGGATGGGAGCTCGATACATTAGATTATCATCATGCTTGGTTCTATCCTATGATGCATGTGCATCATCACCTGCATTACCCAGTCAAATGCCAGCCAACTGGTGAACTGCAAAAGAAAGCAGAAGCTTATCAGCCTGAAGGTTAATATTATAAAAGAGTAGATTGAATGCTAATGACATTCAATCTACTCTTTTATTTCAAAATCATTTATTGTGATAAACTGCCCTCAAGCCGCGAACGACCCCGACATGGGCCAATCGGGATTTGGATCAAGCTCGTTTGTCCTAGCGGGGTCAATCCATAAAGCTCATTCATGGAATTAACATCAAAGCCTAGCAGCGGACGTCCTTCCATTCCGGATGCACAGGCAGCAAGCAGCAAGCGCTGAACCAACATTCCCGTTTCCATTTGTTGAATCCGATAGCCGCGGTAACCAAGCTCGGCATGAAGATGCCTCAGATCGCCCGTCAGATGAAAGCTCAGCGGTACCTGGAATAAGTTCACGTTATCCAAGGACATCCCACTCTGAAGCCATGGCCTTTGATCACCAGCTCTAACAAGCTGCAACGCATGCGCTATATTATCATAATGATAGGCACCATTACGAATTCCTTCAACGCCATAAAAGCAGCCATATAGGTTTACACGTGGCACTGGACTCTGGATCGAACCATCCAGATCATTTCGATAGTGATAGGATATCATAATCTCTTGCAATAGTGCCGCTAAATCCGACTGACTCACTGCTTCTAGCACAAATTCATTTTCGGGCGAGTAACGCTGCCTGCACACCTCTGCTAAATCATACGTCAGTCTATTTACTTGAGGCAAAGCATGATCATCGTTTTGATAGACTACCATTTGCTCCCTTCCTAGCTGTTTAAATGAAAAGATGGAGTCCATGATGGACGCTTCATTGAGCTTGGTCAGCATGGGATAGTCTAATACTTTTTTTGAACGCATATAGTGATCGTGCTTAATGATTGGGAGCTCATTACATAATTCTGCTGACGACATCCGATTTTTATGGCTAATGTCATGGCGGAACCATTCCATGCTTGATTCTACCGCAAGCGGAATTACAGCATATACACTTTCCTCCGCTTCAGGTAATCCAAGCAAATGGTTGATGGCACGGTCAAGAAACTGAAAGTACACTCCCACTTCAAAGTCAAAACGCTTCGCCACCTCAAGCAGCTGGCCTATTAACAGACCTGCGTCCAGCCCCTGCAAACGATACGAGAAATTATTGTATTTATAAAAGTTTTTCCAAAATACAGTCGATACAAAAGCAACCGCGAAACAGCTTGTTACGTCGCAGCGATTGCCTAAGGCCTTGCACACATAGGAATCAAATTGACCTTCACGCAACAAAATCAAACGATGATGAGCCGCATCATAATGATAAATCCCATAAGGTAATTCCTCCAGCTTCAAATACATATAAATTTCGCTCGGATAAAGGCCTCCGCCTGAAGGAACAAATCGTCTGCAAAGCTGCAAGGAGCTTTCCCATTCCTCCCCCGTATATTGCTCAACAACAGATTGACTAAGCTGTGCCAGACCGAAGGTGTACCAAAGAAAATACCCGATATCCCGAAGGGTTGGTTTCTCTTGCCCTCTCTTGTCCGTTAGTTTTAACGGAACATCAGAAGCGAGAGGAAATACAGGCAAATGACGATATAACTTATACGGCAGAGGCGCGTCCTCCCAATCAACCTCCACGTCTTGCGGTTTCGTTTTGTCAGGCTCGTATTGCAGTTGGTGCAAAAATACCTTCAGACTCATTTCTCCTCCTCCTAAGTTCCAGTACAAGGAAAAAAAGCATACATGAGAAGAAACTCCTTACGGAAATGGATGCGGATGACAATTAAGTTGTTCTTGCTTAAGCTGCTCCTTCACATAGCCCAGCTCTGCTGGTATTCGCAGCACCCGCTCCAGGCCAGTCAAGCGGACAAGGTGTTGGCCAAACGTCATGGGAAGCATGCCGGGAATGAGCACCTTCACACAATGAAGTCCATTTCTCAGCGTCTCTGGCGTTGATTGATTAACAACAATTACCTCCAGATTCAGATTACTGAACGTTTTGATCAACATGTTTAATTCATCGGTTAAATCCGCATGCTTTGCCCTTGGTTTAAAAGCTTCTTTAAACGAGAGGACTGGACGATCATTAGCGAGCAGGAAATTCAGACGTTCCTCTGCTTCCTTCAAGCCGTACAACATGGAGTGATCCTCCATCTGCCGAACGAGAAAAGGATCATGCAGCATTTGTTCATATTGCCCGCGGTTCACCTCTAATTTTTCGTTAAATGCAAGCAGCATGCCCGCTATCTCATGAATTGCACCTTTTGCCGCTCTCACGGGATCAAGATGCGCCCCTGCGGCGCAAATCATATTTATACCTTGATTTGTTCTGTTTTTGGCAAGCACCCACACACTTGGAATGCCATGCTCCATCGTCGAATCGAACACATGCACATCATAACCGAAGACATCGCGCAGTCGCTCCACCATTAAATTTATTTCAAGATCGCCTGTGGAATAGGGATCTAAAGGAACGAGCTGCAGCTGCGCATACCACGTCATTAGAAAAGAATCCCGTTCTAAAACCTCCAATATGCCGTAAAATACAGCTTCCTCCAAGCTTCCTCCTATAGCGCAGCCATTTGAGGTTTCATATACAAAGCCGTGACCGCAGCCGGAGCTGTAATAAGCGAGCAGCTCTGGCACGAGAATCGGTTTCTCCTGCAAGAACGAATACCCCCACACCCAATCGATTTTTCTGCTTGGATCAAAGGGTTGAAACGGAAAATCGGGCCGCTCATACTGCTCCTTATCATGTGTTCCTACTCGAGAGGGGTCCAGTGCAATCTTCTCTGTTAAATGATTGAAACTGTCATGAACCGCTGTTTTCTTTCCTCGCGGCGATATGCCGCAATAACGTTCCAATCCTTCCAATATCGCCGTCATTTCACTGTCCGCAAAAGAATTCGTACGCCCCGCGCAGCCTTCATCCCCTGAGAACATCGGTAAAATGATGCTTGCGTCAGCAAATGGCGATATAAGGTCAATCATTTTTCCGTTCAATAGGCCGCTGCGATTGTCCAGATAATCATGGGAAAGAACCGCCTTTAACTCAACCATTGAACGGGTGCGGTAGCTGTTTTCACTGATTTTCGGACTGGACTGCAGCGTTATTCGCGAAGCTATGGCAGTGTCATCCGGTATTTCCCCACATACGGTACACTGCGGATCTGGTAAAAAAAAATGAGCCGAGCTGTTGAGCGTTTGCAAGTGTATGAGCTTAATATGATTTTCAAAAAGAGACGTATGACGGATAAGAAAGTTGTGGACTTCTGCTGCAATAAGATGAGCCATATGCAATAGCCCGCTGCGAGAAGACCAAATATCAGGGAAAACTTCTCCATGCATGAACAAATGATGCAGCTCCCACATGTCCTTCCGATCATTTCCAGCCATTAAATGCCGCAAATCAGCGCATTGTGAGCAGCCTGCCTTCCCATGAACGACAAGCGGACCAATAACGCCTTCACCAAATGCTACAAACCCGCGCAGCCACGGAATACCCGATTTCTTAAAAACATTCTCTGCGATAAGATGAGAGGATGCATCGTTGCCATCACTAAGCACGAGTGCAAGTTCAGTCGTTTCTGGTAACTCGGAAGCCAGTTCATTCACTCTTACAAGCTGACAACTTGCAGACAATATATCGTTTACATAGTCCGCAAGCTGACCTACGCCAACAATCGCCACAATAGCGCTCATTCTTCAACCACCTCTCGAAGCGAGATGCCGTATACGCCCGCCAGCCCCTCTCTCAAAAAAGGTTCTGGTGTTAAGTCAAATACGAGTAAACGCTTGTGGATGCGATTCAATTGCTGCACGGCCATCTGCAAAACCTCTCGATGCTCGAATGGATCACAAGCGGGTATCGAAATAGAGTCCATATTAGATTCTTTTACATGTATTGCAGCATGTTGTACTTTCCCCGCCATTTGATCAGCTTTGTTTTGAGCATCAAATAAAGCAATCATTAACACGCTCCGAAGTGCCCGAGTTACATTGAGATCAGCGGCGTCATACCACCGGTCATTTGCTTGTAACCACACCGTAGGAAAACCTAATACGTCCTCACCCAGTCCGAACGATGGTGCTTTTTGCATCGTAGTTAAGGCATTTATATAGTAACGGCATCGTTCATCACTTACATCACTCAGCTTCACTAGCTTGATCGACGGTGTATGAGTTTCATACAACTTTATCCGTGCATTCATTAGATACTTTTGCAAAGCGCGGCAAACGCCTTCCTCAATCGTCTCGCCCGTACCTACGCTGGCAATCTCATCAAATCTCATATGCGACACGTAAGCCTCGATTCCACGAAGACCCGCTTCCCTTCGTGCCTCTTCATGCTTATAACCATTACAAATCATTTCAGGAAGTAAAAGCGCAGGGCCAACCGATAGCGGATCAACAGGCTGAACACAGCACTGTGATAGCGGAAGCTGCCCTACCTCCCCTTCCTCCCAGATATGGAAAATGCCTGTCTCCGTTGATGTTAGCTGACTGAAGAAAGACAGCAATTCACTTGAAACTCGTTTCTCTGCATCTGTTCCCGCTTGCAGCCGGGCATCCTCGATCCTCTCGACGAATCGGTGACCATGAACGAATGGATGGGGAAGAAAAGAATGCCAATTCCCTTCCAACGTCTCTAAATTAAGTAGAAACAGTTTATTATTTTTCTCTAGTTTTGTTACTTCTGCTGCTGTTTTCAACCATTCGAAGACGATTACATTAGCCAGCAGCGCTTCCGCAACGGGCGAAGCAGTATGAACATCTGTATCCTTATAAATCGCAGAATGATGGATTCTGCGCCATGCTGATTCCCAATCACACTCCGAATCAGAATACGAAAGCGGAACCGCTAGACCAGCTTGCTCAAAAATAACAGCCAGCAGTAGAACCTTGTTTTTTTGTCGGCAAATTTCATTAAGTAATCTTAGCTCCGGTTCTCCATCTTGATCCGAGACGAATAATACAGCATCATATGGCTCTACGATCGAAGACCAATCCACAACCAGATTCTTCGGCAAGCTGATCTCATCCACCTTGACCTCTGAATCAAACTTACGATAATGCTGCTCCAGCTCCCAAATCCGTGTTCGATTCGCCATTTCCAAGTTCAAGCCTAGAAAGTGAAAATGCGGCATGCCAGATTCAAATAATGATTTGACAAGAGAAACCAAAAAAGTGCCAGTTCCAACGACAAGCACGCTGGACTGACGATACAATTGAAATCGGTATGCACCTGACCCGTCAAAGCTGTCCAGGAATTCAATTTGTGAGTCATATTTCTTAACGATACTCTCTTGCAACTGATGCGGACGATCCTGACTTACATCTTGGACATAACCATTCGCATACAATACTTTTGCAATCTCATAAACATGATTACGGTGTTGTTCTGGCAATCCATCCGTTAAATCATGCATCGTATGCTCACCATTAAATACAGGTATTAATTTTTCAATCCATTGATCAATTGTGCTGCCTTCCATCCGAAATGAACCAATATTGTTGCGGAAAAAGACACTTCCGTCCGAACTGGGGAGAAAAAAAGTATCGCCTCTCACTTTAAGACGCGTGGAAGGATCCAAATTTCATTCCTCCTTTTTATGAAATTTATCTATTCGTCACATGACTTCCTTAATAAAGGTATGTAAGGCCACTTGTCCGTCATGCCCGCACATGCATAGAAAGACATCTCTGCAAACCAAAAGCGTTTGCAGAGATGTCTTGAACCTTTATTTACATGCATAGATAACTTTTAACGACAACGGGCACAGCCGCCGCAACGGGCACAGCCGCCGCAACGGGCACAGCCACCACAACGTGCGCAGCCACCAAAGCCTCCACATCTAGCACAACCTCCACAACCTCCACAACCTCCGCATGAACAAAATCCAATGCAAAAGCCGATGCAAAAGCCGATACATAGACGAGCATTATTAGGATCCACTTGACCTTGACCCGCATTCGGCTTCATACCGCTCGCTTTAAACGCATCCGTATTCAGATTTTGAAGGTTGTTCTTAAATTCATTCATCTTAGTAAGCCTCCGTTATGTTCATGTGATGATCATCAGCACCCACAAATAGGAGATGCAAATGAGAACAGCCCAAACTGGTCATATGCCGATAATCGTTCATGAGATATACGTATGAAAAAAACTCCGCTAGTGTTACTAGTCCATTCGCCTAAGTAGCGTCTCTTTTGTTTAGGCACCCTCTTTACATACTTACTTTTTTATAGTATCTTTATTTTAAGATAATCACTAAACAACAACATCCAGATAAAGGGGTGCTTGGATCATGACAACATTTCGTGCAGTAGAAGGCGTATTTCAAGGGCCTCCGGTCCATATGGTCGGCGACGGCTTCCGGGTATCCAACTATTTTCCAGGAGGCACGAACTTCGGTCAGCGCTTCAGTCCTTTCATTCTGATGGATTATAATGCGCCGTTCGTGTTCCCTCCAAGCACTCAAGTTAAAGGCGTTGGCGCACATCCCCACCGCGGCTTCGAGACGGTAACGATCGCTTATGAAGGGTATGTCGAGCATCATGACAACAAAGGAAACCACGGCATTATCGGCCCCGGCGATGTGCAATGGATGACGGCAGGCTCAGGACTGCTGCACAAGGAGTATCATGAGAAAAGCTTCTCCGAGCGCGGCGGTTTGTTCCAAATGATTCAACTGTGGGTCAATCTCCCCCGCACGCACAAAATGCATCCGCCAAAATATCAGGAGCTTCTGAAAACAGATATGGGATATGCCGAGCTTCCCGATGACGGTGGCATGGTACGTGTCATCGCCGGCAGCTTTAATGGCGTAACCGGCCCTGCCCAAACCTTCACTCCAGTTAATCTGTTCGATATCTCGTTCAAAGCCGGTGGCAAAGCCAGCTTCGAGCTTCCCGCGACTTACAATACAGCAGCCATGGTACTGAAAGGCAGCGCCGTCATCAATGGAGACAGGAAAGCTGTTGAAGGAGATTTCGTGCTTTTCACAAATACGGACGGAGTGATCCATATTGAAGGGCAAACGGATGATACACTCGTAATCGTTCTGAGCGGCGAACCGATTGATGAGCCGGTCTTCCAGCAAGGACCGTTTGTGATGAACAGCCGCCAGGAAGTATTTCAAGCCTTTGTCGACTTCCAGGATGGAAAAATGGGTCCAGCCGATTTCTAATACAGTGACGGCCGGGCAGATTGCCCGGCTTTTTTTCTGCCAGCCTGCCTCATATTAACCAACCTCTCCAACATAAGCATGCTTGAAGAGCTTAAATAGGAGGGAATGGTATGAACGACTCGAATTCCGGCAGCAATTCCGATGCTTCTTCTAATAGCCAGCCTGCTGCTTCCAACGCTTCCACTGGCACTAAGGCCGGGAATAGCGAGCCTTTTGTCGTGCCCCAGCCTTATCGGTCAATTGATTGCGCAGGAGGCCCTGATCTGGGCCCGCGTGATATTATGCGGGATTTGGAGAATCCCGATATGCTGCGGCCTCCAGTCACCGATAACGGGCTGGTGCCGAACCTGAAATTTTCGTTCTCCAATACGCATATGCAGCTTAATCAAGGAGGCTGGTCCCGCGAGATTACCCAGCGAGAAATGCCCATTGCCACAACTCTCGCAGGCGTAAATATGTATCTGACGCCCGGCGGCGTCCGTGAGCTGCACTGGCATCAGCAGTCCGAGTGGGCCTACATGATTTGGGGCTGCGCACGTATAACATCCATTGACCAGGATGGGCGCAACTTTATTGCTGACATTGCGGCAGGCGATTTGTGGTTTTTCCCAGCAGGACTGCCTCATTCCATTCAAGGGCTGGAGCATGGCTGCGAGTTCCTGCTTGTATTTGACGACGGTAAATTCTCTGATCTGAACACATTATCGATTTCCGACTGGTTCGCGCATACACCGAAGGATGTTTTATGTGCCAATTTTGGCGTCCCTGAGAACGCATTTGATTCGATTCCAACGGATCAGCTCTATATCTTCCAAGACGAAGTACCTGGATCTCTGGAGAGCCAGCAGGTTCACTCTCCATACGGAACCGTTCCACAAAGCTTCAAATACCGGTTGCTCGCGCAGACACCAATTGTTACGCCAGGCGGTACGGTTCGTATCGCCGATTCAACCAACTTCCACGTCGCAAAAACAATAGCCGCAGCACTTGTTGAAATTAAACCTGGCGGAATGAGAGAGCTTCATTGGCATCCGAATAATGACGAATGGCAGTATTATTTGACCGGACAAGGAAGAATGACTGTATTTGCCGGCAATGGAGCTGCCAGAACATTTGATTATCGGGCTGGGGATGTTGGCTATGTCCCTTTTGCCTATGGGCATTACATTCAGAACACAGGTGATCAATCCTTATGGTTCCTTGAAATGTTCAAGAGCGACCGATTTATGGATGTTTCCCTGAACCAGTGGATGGCGCTTACGCCAAAGGATCTCGTACGGGATAACCTGCATGTTGGACCTGAATTATTGAATGCTCTACGTAAGGAGAAGTGGCCAGTCGTCAAGTATCCAGGCAAATCTTACCTGAAATAGGCGGACGTCATGCCGGGCGAATGCATAGGATATCCCATTAGTCTTCAATCCTTATGCCCTTTAAAAGAAAGGCGGAGAACTAGTGGCGGTATCCTATATGGATTTCACTTCCCCTAATGTGCAGTTTTGGTATGACGTTAACAAAAATACAACTTTCAAAAAAGACAACCGCAACTTCATCAATACGCTGTCGTTTGAACAGTTAAATACACTTGGCAATGTATCTTTGCTTGATATTTACCTCAGCAGATCAAATGTTGTGGAGCCTCATATCCATCAGAACGCATCTGAGCTCGTTTATTGTATTTCAGGTTCTGCTGTCGTATCGCTGATCAACCCCTTCACTAAACAATTGCTTAATATCCCGATTCAGCCTGGCCAAGTAGCCAACATCCCGCAAGGCTGGATGCATTATGAAATCGCTACAGTCGATAACACGCATCTGCTTGCCATCTTCGACGCTCCTGTACCCGAATTTATTGGGTTATCCGATATGCTTCGCCTGACCCCACCTGGCGTGTTCGCCCATACTTATTGCCTGAACGAACAGATGGTCAAAGATACATTAGCGCCAATCACCGATACGGTCATCATTGGACCACCTGCCAATTGCCAGCCGCAGCCCATGCCGCGTGAGCAGGAGGAACAGCAGCAGCCCTACCCCCAATATCCCTATGGACCACAACATCATCCACAGCAATTCCCGCAGCCGTATCCGCAGCCATTCGGATTTTTTCAGCAGCCAAACTATTTCTTCTAATATGTGGTGTTAAGCCTGAACGGATTATAAAAGAGACAGTTGTACAGACCGCTTCCAATCGGTACAGTACAACTGTCTCTTCAACTTTAAGCTTTATGCAGATTGCTGAGGGAATACAAAAGCATCTGATGCGCTGATATGCAAGCTGCCTTCCATACCCGCATCCAAATAATCGTCATTTAGGAATGAAATCGGCTGACCATCTGCGGTCTTCGCCAGCACCCTCCAACGTTTACCTTCAAATACACTATGCAGGATATGAACAGGCAGATGATTGGCCTGCGTCGAAGGAATTGACTGCCAAATTGCTGAATCCGGACGGAACAGCAGATCAACAGAATCTGCTCCTTCCGCTTTCGAATAACCAGGCGAAATTCCAACAATCTCATGCTCGGCAATTCGAACCGTCGCATGCTCACCATGACGGACAAGCTTACTCTTTAATCGATTGCCTGCGCCAAGCAGCATGGCTGCTGACAAAGTGGCCGGCCGGTCATAACAAACCTGCGGACGATCAATCTGATCAACAGCACCAGCACGCATAATCATAAGCCGGTCTGCCATCGCAAATGCTTCATCTGGATCATGTGTCACATGGAATACCGTCGTACCAAGCTGACGGAGCAAGTAAGCCATCTCGGAGCGCATCTCGATGCGGAGCCTCATATCCAAATTAGACAATGGCTCATCAAGCAGCAGCAGATCAGGCTTTGTCGCCAGCGCTCGCGCAATCGCAACACGCTGCTGCTGACCGCCGGATAATTGCGGCGGAAGCCGATCCTCAAGACCCTCCAGATGCAATAGCGCCACCAGCTCTGCGATTTGTTCGCGGATTGCGGCTGCAGGGATCTTTTGCCTGCGTAAACCATAAGCAATATTATCGTAGATCGTCATATGCGGCCATAACGCATAGTCCTGGAATACCATGTTGATTCCACGTTTCTCTGGCGGAACTAATCGCGATACCGTTGCCACTGTTGCTCCACGCAGGCGGATTTCCCCCTCATCCGGCTGCTGCAACCCCGCGATAAGCTGAAGCAAAGTTGATTTGCCGCAGCCGGAAGGTCCAAGCACACTAATTATTTCGCCCTGCTTTACAGAGAAATTGATATCTCGCAAAGCCATATGAGAGCCGCCATAGGATTTCCCCAGTCGTTCAACTTCTAATATTGTGTTGGTCATTGTTTTACTCGCTTTCTTGAAGGTTTTATGAGCAGCTCCATCACAGCAATAATGAGAATAACAATACCCCCGCCCGTCAGCGTGGCAGCTGCCGCGTATCCAAACTGCAAATCCTCGAATGCCTTGTTAATGACGACTGGAAGTGTCATGAAGTTAGGCGGATACAAGATGGAGGAGATCGCCAGATCGAATACGCTTGCGCCAAATGCGGCAAGACCAGCATAGAGAAGCGCTCCTTTAATTAAGGGAACAAGAATGGAAATTACCCTCTGGTGGAAGGAAGCACCTTGCATCTGCGCTGCAGACAATAACTGTCTTGGTACTTTGGCCATCGCTCCAATAACAACCCTCGTAATGACCGGGATAACCCCCGCTACACTAGCCAGGATAAGGATCCACGGCGTGCCGTAAAGCAAGAGTCCGATTTTCTCCAGCCATGCTTGATTCCAGATGAAGATGTAGCCGATTCCTAGTACAATCCCCGGCACGGCCAGTGACACAAGCGAAATCACATCAATCGTCTTGCGAAGCTTGAACTGCGAATAGGTCAAAACGTATGCGACAAGGAAGCCAACTAGTAGACCTATAACAGCCGCTATTGCAGCAATCTCTAGGGAATGGGCAAGCCCTTCGAGCAAGGTTTCATTATCTCCACCGAACAAAGCTTTATAATAATCAAGCGTCAGCTCCCGCCCTTTGCCTGCGGATGAACTGCCGGATATAGACGTGAGCAGGTTGGAGCCAAATGGAATACCAATCACAACAGCTAGGAAAACGATATTGCCGATAATGAGATAAATCCCGCCTTTACGCGGTTTTTTCGGTTCTGATCGAGTAGCCCGTGATGATAAGAAATCATACCGGGACTTGCGCATCGCATACAGCTGAACGCTCATCGCGAGTGCAATTAAGAGTACCAAATAAAAAGATAACGCCCCGGCCATATCGAACCGGATCGGTGATGTATACAGAGCCGAATAAATCGAGTATGGCAAGGTCGGAAAGCGGAAAATCGTTGCAATCGATGCCGGCAGACCAAAGTCGCCTACGGTATCCATAAAAACAAGCATCGCACCCGAGCAAATAGCCGGAAGCAGCAGCGGAGCTTCAATCGTCCGCCATACCGTCCATCTCGATCCTCCGGATAAACGCGCCGCCTCACTGAGTCGGTCAACTCTCCACTCTAAGGCGGAATAGACCGTCAAATAAGCAAGCGGAAACTTACTAAGCGTCATGACGAAAATAAGTCCAATCGGCTGGAAAATAAACGAGTGCAGACTTTGCCAGCCAAACCACTGTGCGGCAAGTCCGTCAGCTGATGCAAACATAACCCAGCCTTGCGCCAGTATGAATGACGGCGTAATGATTAGAATCCACACCGCAAAA
The DNA here is from genome assembly GCF_052113225.1 of Paenibacillus sp. YAF4_2. Taxonomy (NCBI): domain Bacteria; kingdom Bacillati; phylum Bacillota; class Bacilli; order Caryophanales; family Paenibacillaceae; genus Paenibacillus; species Paenibacillus sp. YAF4_2. The sequence goes on along the minus strand of NZ_JBFRCT010000002.1, from coordinate 257,175 downwards.
TCCAGCAGCCGTGCGCCGCGGAACGCCCAATTGGCACGAGCCATAGCAATGGCTGTCCCAACAATCGTCCCCAGAACCGTAGTGCCTATTCCCAGAGTAACGGAGTTTTTGAATGACACATACCAAAGCGGCCGTCGGAACACATCAAGCAGCAGTGATAAATTCCCGAGCTTCAAACGACCAAAAAATACTCCCGGCAGGAGTACTTGGATCACAACAGCAATTAGCGGCAGTAATATAAGTAGGAAAAGGACGGCCAGCACGAGCCAGCCAGTCCGGTTTCCTTGTGATGGGTATCGGAACCTCACGTTATTTGACCGCTTTATCCGCAAACCATTGCTTAATCTCGCCTTCATGCTCGCCAGCCCAGCCCGCTTCTGCCACAACCAGCTTCGCATCTGCCGCACGATCAGCCTTGGCGTTAACTCCTTTTACGGATGGTTCGAAGTAGCTTTCATCACCTTTATCAATTAATGCCTGCTGGGTTGCCGGATCAAGCAGGAATTCAACAAATGCTTTTGCAGCATCCAGATGCTTGGATTCTTTTTGAATCGCCGCTACACGTACCGATGCAGGAGCACCTGCAGCTGGCCAAATAATATCAACCGGTTCACCTGCATTTTTGAGGGTGTACGCATTACTCTCTTGCAAAGCTGCTGCTTTGATCTCACCGTCAGTTAGTGCTTTTGCTACGTTAGGGTTTTTCGGATACACATGCACATCATTTTTGAGCAGGCTGTCAAAATAGCTTTTGCCTTTATCCATGCCTTCCGATTGGAAGAACCATGCTACAAACGGATAAGCTGGGGCTGCTACAGCTGGATCAGCCATACCAACTGCACCTTTGAATTTGGCATCAAGCAGGTCATCCCATGTTTTTGGAGCGCTGTTTGCGTCAAAGGCTTTCGTGTTATACACGATAACGGATGCGGCATGCTCACCTGTTGGGAAGTAAGTATTGTTAGCTGGAACAAGACCTTCCGCAAAGTCCGTTAAGCCGTCCAGATTGCCTGGTGCCCAGCTGTCCAACAGCTGTCCGTTTTTGCCCATTTGGTCGATTGTAGGCATGGAGTCCATCCATACAACATCCCAATGCGGATTACCTTTCTCCGCTTCGATCCGGGAAGCGATCTCTGCCCCATTACCAGAGACGATCTCAAGCTTATAGCCTGTTTTCTCTTCGAACATTGGTTTTACGATATCATCAAAGTCGTTCAAATACACAACAAGCGGATCACTCTTGTCAGCTGTATCTGCAGCCGGGCTTTCCGTAGCGGTTGGCTCCGTGCTTGCTTCTGTAGTTGCTGCAGCATTAGCAGCTGCCGCTGTATTCGACTCATTATTGCTGTTGTTGCCACATGCCGACAGTGCTGCTGTTGCCATCAATACGCTGACAAGCATTAGACCCTTCATTTTATATCCATTTACCATTTCTCTTACCCCTCCAGTATCTTCTTCTTTCATTCTCAGATTAACGAGGTTTTGTAAATGGAAGATTAAGCGAATGATAAGATTACATGAAATAACATCTATCCATATTGATAGGTTCATCGAAATTATCTATAGTATGGCAAGAAGAGATGAGGAGATGAACCCAAGATGAATATCCAGCAGCTACGCGTATTTGCACATGCAGCACGTCTATCCACCTTAACAGAGGTAGCCGCAGAGCTTCAGCTCAAGCAGCCAACCGTAAGCTTTCATTTGAAAAAACTCGAGGAAACAATAGGTGTGGAGCTGTTCTATAAACACCCCCGGCAGCTGCGTCTGACCGATGCAGGACAAACGCTTCTTCCTTATGCCAAACGGATCTGTGCCCTGCTGGATGAATCCAGCCAACTGATGAAGGAGCATCGGGAGCAAGGACGTGGACAATTAAAAATAGGTGCCAGTTATACGCCTGCAACGTATTTCCTGCCGCCTTATTTGGCTGCTTTTCAAGCCAGCTATGAGAAGGTAATGCCGCAAATGACGGTAAAGAAAGCCGGAACCGTTATGAAGCTGCTGAAGGAATTCGACATTGATGTTGCGATTGTATCGTTAATCGTACGACCGTTGGATGACGTGGAGATTATCCCGCTTGCAGATGATGATCTGAAGCTGGTTCTGCCGTCTAACCATCCGCTCACCCAGCAAGAGCACATTACAATCGAGGATCTTAGAACGCAGTCCTTCCTTCTGCATGAGCATGGCTCGACTTCCAGGGAGCTGTCCGATCTGTGGGCTAGAGACAACGGACTGCAATGGCAGGTTGGCATGGAGCTTGGGGCTATTGAGACGATCAAGGAATCTGTCAAGCATGGCATTGGTGTTGGTATTCTTCCATGGCGGAGTGTAACAAGAGAAGTAGAGTCGAAGGAGCTTGTCCTTCGCGATTTACCTGGGAAAGTCCAGCAGCGCCATATCTGTCTGGCTTATCGGAAGGAAGATATGATGGCCTATCATGTCCGGACATTTATCCAGTATATGAAGGTTTCCTTCCTTGACCACCTGACAACTTCCGGTTAATTATTATTGCTTTGTGACTAAAATCAAGCAAACTTTGGAAAACTTGAAAGACACAGTAGTTAAATGCAGCTTAGGGAGGAATACATCCTTGTCTTTCCTGTCTTCCATCGTTGATCATATCCCGAACTGGAGTGTTTTTTGTCAGGCTGTTATTGCACTCCTTGTTCCAATCATGGCCTCGAGGATGTATAAAAAGCTTCGTTCTTTCGTTGGAAGTGGCAGGAGCATTGACACCAATACTACGGATCAAAATTTAGACTCCACTCCTGCCGCCACACCTTTCAGTGGAGATTACCAGTCCGATTTACATGCTATTCATACGAAAATTGGCAGCAATAGCGACTTACATACCAGAGAACTTCCGTTGACAAAGCTGAATACGCGAGGAACACTGTTTTGCGTAAATGGCATGCAAAATGAACGAGTTCTTAATATGAAGATTATGGAATTTTTAATGTTTAAGGCAACAGACGATTTGCTGGCCGATCCAAGCAAAGCTGAGGATTTGCTTCCATTCAGCAGCCTGTCCACTATTTCCGATATCGACAACTTTAATCGCTCTGTACTGTTCGGACATGCTGGTCTACTTATCGAAGGCATGCCGTATGGCCTGCTGATAGAGTTTCCCAACGGGGCTAACCGTTCGATTGAGGAGCCTGTGTCTGAAGCTTTGATTCGAGGTCCAAGACTCGGTTTCTCAGAGGTATTGAGCGAAAACACGTCTATGCTGCGCCGCCAAGGTTTTAGCGACCAATTGGAGATGAAAAGCTATCGCGTTGGTACACGATTACAGAAGGATCTTGTACTTGCCTACATGAAGGATATCGTTAATCCTGATCTGCTTCAGGAGGTTCAAACTCGAGTCAGTAACCTGAATTCAGACTTCCTTGCTGATTCCGGATATATTGAACAATTAATCGAAGATAACTATTTAAGCCCTTTTCAACAAGTTCAGAATACCGAACGTCCCGACCGGGTCATCAATGCTTTACTGGAAGGACGAATTGCTATTTTGCTGGACGGAACTCCTTTTGCTTTAATCGTTCCCGTTACCTTTAGCATGCTTATTCAAACTCCTGAGGATTATTACGAGCGATGGATACCGGGCTCACTGCTGCGGATGCTGCGTTTTGGAGCTGCATTCGTGGCTTTAATGGGTCCTGCTCTTTATATTTCGTTAATTGCCTTTCATCCCGGTCTGATTCCGACCGAGCTTGCTCTATCCATTATCGAGACAAGGCAGGGTGTTCCATTTCCCGCGCTGATCGAAGTACTCATCCTTGAAGTCTCCATTGAAATATTACGGGAGGCGGGGATTCGATTACCGAAGCCAATTGGACCTGCCATGGGCATTGTTGGCGGTCTAATTATCGGTGACGCAGCCGTTCAAGCGGGGATTGTTAGTCCCTTCCTCGTCATCGTTGTAGCAGTAACTGCAATCTCCTCCTTCTCGATTCCAACCTACAGCGCTGGAGTCACGCTTCGCCTCCTGAGGTTTTTAGGTATGTTATTCGCAGCGTTCCTCGGGATGTTCGGAACGGTTCTATTCTTCTTGTTGCTGTGCAGTCATCTGACCAAATTAAAGAGCTTTGGTGTTCCTTATCTCACTCCGGCATCTCCATTTCGGGCAACGGACTGGAAGGATCTCTTTTTCCGTGCCCCTCTCTCCCTGATGAAGCGGAGACCGGCTATGCTGAAGACAAAGGACAGCAAACGAAAATCATAAGGATATCGTTAGGAGGATTACCTTGTTCAATCGTACAGATGATAAAATCACGACTTCGCAAGCGGCTGTCTTCCTAACGAATACGGTGCTTGGCGCCGGAATTCTCACCATGCCCCGTTACATTACCCAAGCAATGAAGACTCCTGATTCCTGGGTAACTATTCTGCTCGGCGGTATCATCGTCATGCTGGCTATTCTTCTCATGGTCAAATTATCTCAACAGTTTCCGGGGCAGACAGTCTTTCAGTACGCCCGCAAAATTGCCGGGAAGTTTCCCAGCAAATTACTGTGTCTGCTGCTAGTCGTTTATTTTATCATGATCGCGGGCTTTGAGATCCGATCTCTCGCAGAGGTTACGCTGTTCTTCCTACTGGAAGGTACGCCAATCTGGGCTGTTATTCTTCCATTTATTTGGGTAGGCACTTATTTGGTCTTAGGTGGCATTAATTCTATCGCCCGGGTTTTTCAAATCATTTTCCCGATCACCATATTAGTGCTGCTCGCTTCTTACGGATTTAGCCTTCGTTTGTTCGATATCAACAATTTTCGCCCTGTTCTCGGCAACGGCGTTCTCCCAGTCCTTCATGGCTTAAAGTCTTCTGTCTTGGTCTATACGGGCTCGGAGGTTGTCATGACTCTGGTTGCCTTTATGCAGCATCCCAACCAAGCTGTCAAAGCGATGATGGGAGGCATTGCGATTCCATTCGCCTTATATTTTCTTACGATCGTCTTCGTTATAGGTGGTCTCTCCATAGATTCGGTCATCACCAGTACCTGGCCAACGATAGACTTGATTAGAAGCTTTGAATACACAGGTTTTTTTGTGGAACGATTGGAATTTCCGTTAATGGTTATTTGGCTGATGCAAATGTTCTGCAATTTCTGCAGTTTCTTTTTCCAGGCCTCTCTCGGGATATCTCAATTATTTAAATTTTCGGTTACTCCTGTCATCTATGTTATGGTTCCTATAATCTTCCTGGCGGCAATGGTGCCGAGGAGTCTTCAGGATTTATTTGCCCTCGGTGACGCCATCGGGACGATAGGACTAACACTGTTTGTGCTGGTGCCTGTTCTGCTCTCGTTCATCTGGATCATACGGAAAAAGGGATTAAAACAACATGTATAAAACATATAAAATCCTATTCTTATATCTTCTCCTTCCTTTCGTATTGACGGGCTGTTGGAGCAGTAAAGAAATCGAAGATCTTGCCATGTACACCGGCATAGCGCTTGATATTGGACAACCGGCTCCTATCGAGAAGGAGTTCGAAGCGAAAGGTGCGGAATATTCCAAGAACAATAAGGTAATGACCACCCTCCAGATTGTTCCGATGAAAACCATAGGCACTAAAGACAAAAACAATACAGGTACAAATAAACCTTATCTCAATGTCTCTGGCAGTGGTGATTCCATACTGGAAATCTTCCGCCAGTTCTCTATCCGTCTTGATCGGCCAATTATCGGACACCATCTTAAGGTCATTGTCATTTCCTCTAAATTGCTGAGAAAACAAACAATTGAGCAGGTAACTGACTTTGTCCTGCGTGACAACGATATTCGTCCCAGCACCAAGGTGTATATCAGTCAGGGTGAAGCCAAGGAAACACTAGAATCTAGTGAGCCCAATGAAGTACCTTCCTTCCATATTACGGGCATGTACCGAAATCAACTGAGAACCAGCAAAGTGCTTGATTCCGTTACTCTATCCAAATTAGATGCATTGATGAAAACGAAGAAAAGCTTTGTTTTGCAGAATATTGTATCAGGAGGCGGGGAATTGGAATTTTCCGGGGCTGGCATCATAAAAGGAGCTTCCGGTCATTGGATCGGAAACTTAAATCAAGAAGATGCGGAGTGTCTCGCTTGGATTACACAAAAAGGGGAAACTGGATCGATTAAAGCCTATGACTGGGACAACCAACCGTTAACTTATGAAATCAAATCGATGAAGAGCAAAATCACCCCCCATGTGAATGACGGGAAAATATCCTTTAAGGTTCATCTCGCTGTGGAAGGACGCCTCATTGAAACCTGGAACAAAAATAACATCCCTTCTACAAGTTACTATGCTGAGAAAACCAGTCAGATTATTGAGGAGAAATTGACCCAAATGGTACAAGCGCTAATGAACAAGCTGCAATCCATATATAAAGTAGATGTTGCCGGATTCGGTCACCGTCTTGCCATTGTGTACCCTTCTGTCTGGAAGCAGGTGAAAGAGGATTGGGATGAAACGTTCAGCCGTTCAAAGGTCAACTTCACCTACGACATAAAGGTTACGGATTTTGGTTCATTAACTAAACAACAATAGCTGTATATGAAAAAGCCGCCTGCTGTCATCCACGAATCAGACAGCAGGCAGCTTCCATGTACAATTATTTGTCCAATCGATAACTCACAAAAGCAAGCTGCTTGCTGTCTGGTGACCAGGAGTTGACGTTGATCGTCCCTTGCCCGCCAAACAGCTGAACAAGCGTGCGGTATTTACCGCCAACGCTTGACATTAGGCGGATCTCCACATGCTTGTTCGCCGGGTGATCACCTGGTTCAACATCGCCTTTCTGGTAGGTAATATAGGCAACCGCCTGACCGTCAGGCGATACATGCGGGAACCAGCTGTTGCTCTCGTCAAACGTCATTTGTGTCTGCTCGCTGCCATCAGCCTTCATCCGCCATACCTGCATCAGACCCGTTCTAACCGAGTTGAACCAAATATACTTGCCATCCGGCGAATATTCCGGACCATCATCAAGGCCTGGGGTATCCGTCAGCTGTACTTCTTCGCCGCCAATCGCTGGAATCGTATAAATATCGTATTGGCCTTTTCGTTCCGCACAATATGCAAGTGTATGCCCATCAGGCGACCAACCATGCAGATAGCTTGGTCCCATTGGTGTAACCAATACTGGATCTCCACCATCCAGTGGGAAAATATAAATACGAGACTGCCCATCTTCCTTCGTATGATGACTCACAGCCAATTCCGAGTTATCAGGAGAGAGGACATGATCGTTATTGCAATGAATGGCAAAAGAAGAATAGATCTCTTTGCTTTCACCTGAAGCGATATCAAAACAATAAATCCTGCCCTTGCTGTTATAAATAAATGTTTTGCCATCGCTTGTCCAGTTGGGTGCTTCGATTAAATAATCGAATTGCGCCAGGATGCGGCGCTCGCCTGACTCTACATCAACTGTCTCCAGAAAACTGGTGATGCCTGCGGATTCCGCCATACTCGTTTATCCCCTTGTTTACGAATCGTTATTCTACCTTTGCGCCAAGCGACCTCAGCAGCATAATCCCCTGTGCGGTGTCCATCCGTGCGCCCTTCACATGAAGCGCTTGCCATGGTACACCTTCCAGCTCCGCCCCTCGCAGATCAGCGCCGCTCAGATTGGTTTGCGTCAAGTTCGCACCTGTGAAATCACATTTACGAAGATCGGCTTTTTCAAGTGACGCACCCATAAGATCCGCCTCTACGAAACGAACCTCCTTCAAATTTTGCTTATCCAATTTAACATGCCTTAAATTCGTATACGACCAATCGCCTTGTACAATCGTAATCCCATTCAACTCTGCGCCTGTGAAGTCAGAGCCTGTCATTTTACAAAATGAAAAATTAGTTACGAACAGATTCGCATGTTCAAAGCGGCAGTTCGTAAAGGCCGACTCCGTGTGAATAGAAGCATTGAGCAAGGCGCCGTGGAAATCACATTCCATAAATCTGCAGCTCGATGTTGAAGCTTCCTCTAAGGAGGTATTGATAAATTTGCATTTAATAAATGTACAGCGGGTCAGCTCGGATTCCCTAAAGTCTTGTCCGCTGAAATCAATACCTTCGAATTGTTCGTCCGTATAAGTCAACATAGATCACACCTCCTGCTCGTTGATAGGTTAACGATTAGAGAGAGAATTGTCAATCTATGTGACAGGCTTCGCTTTCTGAAGGTTATTATATTTAAATCTAATTGGCCCGAGGCCGGCGGTTATAGCCAATCTGCTCATAAGGCTGAAGCTTCTCAATCCATAACTCAAGGAGTGCGTCGACTTCCGCCTGATATTTTTTCAACTCGGAACGGTCGTTCAGATGCTCCTCGCGTGGCTTGATTGAATCCAGCTCTTCAAAGACAAAACAGCTGGCACCATATTTGTTCCAATCCTGCTGTAATTCAAATACAGTGTTCATATTTGTCTGCTGCATAAAGGCCAATCGGTTTTTCGCCCCATCAAGATCCATGCTGCCTAATACTAGTATTTTGCCGTTCTCTACATTCCGAATTTGATAGACGCCCATCCGACGAAAAGATTGCGAATAGGCTGTTCCTAGTTCTCTCTTGCGTTGCTTTTCCATTGTTTGATCATCTCCTCCATACTTATTTACTAATTTACTAAACAAGTAACGAATTCAAAGATAGCATATGCTCTGGCTATGCGTCAACATAAGCCCAAACCAAATAACTCGTATGGGATCAAAGGGACTAGGTGCTTTTTCCAGATTGGCTAACGAATTCGTAAGCTTGTCCACGACAACGAATAAAAGCGCCGGGATGCCATGTTCATCCCAGCGCTTTCTTTATTATTAGGCAGTTAACTTAATGATTCTCAACGACGCACTAGCAATTGGCTGGTCTGCCACCCCGCCAAACGGCGGATATTGGATGACCGCGCTTATATTGATCGCGACTTGTGTACTTGTTGGCGGTATAAGAGCACGAAGCTCCACTACATCACCCGCAGCTAATCGTGCAATGGCAGTCGCCCCTACATTATTAACTTGCTGACCATCTGTGACAGCAAGCCCTGAAGTGGTCGCCGGATGTAACACCCCATTAATGAAAATCCCAAATGCACAATGGGTTGGCGGCGGCAGGAAGGAAACGCTCCAATCTGTTGTATAATCGCCTGCAGTCGGTACCGTCAGAGAAGTAGCCGTGGCTATAATTCCACCTGCCATAACGGATGACGGCTGATCAAATTGATTAAACCGAACAGCCTGACCGTTGATTAATGTTTGCGCCGCATTGTCATAAATGTTGGCATAGGCAGGCGAGAATGCTCCGGCCGGTCCTTGCTCTCCTTGAGGTCCTTGAGCTCCTGCCGGACCTTGTATACCCTGCACACCTTGCGGCCCCACTGGACCTTGAATACCTGTAGGCCCCTGCGGACCTGTAGGCCCCTGCTTTTCAAAAATATTAATCGTATTATTAATTTGATTGATCATTGTATTAAACGTATTTTGCTGCACAGTCGTTAAGTTAACGGTCTCCATGATAATAAACAGCTCGTTGATAATAAGTTGCTGTTCAATAACCTTATCAATGATAGACACTTCTATTCTTCGAAGCAGATCAATGAAATCTCCAATCAGCTTCAGAAGCAGCTTTTTGCGGCACATTCCGGATTTCCCTACAAAGTCCATCAGCCGGCTATTTTGCATCATTAACCCACGATTATGCTCGGCATCCATGTGTGTAAGCGCTGTTGGAAGCTCATTATTGATGCCTTCCAAGATACTAATTAAACGTGCAAACTCAGCATCCGTCATACTAATTCTGCAAGGTTTTCTTTTATGACGGCAAATAATCTTGCGTTTACAATGCTTATGCTTTTGGGATTTCCGGGTTACGGCTGTCAAACCTGCACCTCCAAGGTTGTTGTCCCGCTAATCTATGTCGGACAAGAGCCCCATGGTATATGCACTTGTCATGCTTGGCTTAAAAAAGGCTATTCTCACAAAAAAGCCGTGTAAATGGAAGATCCATTTACACGGCTTTATCCAATTAACGAGCTTCAGCGAATCTTTTGATTGCATCCATATAATCGGACTCCGGATAGCTTGCTTTCGCATGCTCATATCCCCGATTTCCTGCTGTCCAATTACAGGTAAACACCAAACGTGTTGCCTCCCCTTCAGGAATGAGCTTAAAAGTCATATCGCAATAGGTCGTCTCATGATTGGGATCATAAGCTGGTGCAGCATGCTGCTCATAGGCGAATTCCACATTAGGCTCATAGAGGCGGACAAAACCATACACATGAAGAGTATTATCCCCATCTGCACCTTGACCTCGGAACTCAATACGTGCTCCTGGTTCAAACGTGGAGTCGATTGAACAGCCAAACAAGGTTTCTCTTGTTCCTTCTGATGTCGTAATGGCTGCCCATACACGATCTTTTGGAGCCTGTATGAGACTTTCAAATGTAAGCTGATTACGACCTAATTGAACGTCTTGCATTCTATCACATCCCAACATTGGAATACACTCTAGCCTAGCATAACACGAGGAATATGGTAATTTATACAAATTTCTTATTGCTCTAGCAGACGTAGCAACAGCACTGCTGCTTCGGCACGTGTAGCTGTCCCGTTTGGAACAAATAGATTGCCATTACGGCCTTTTATCAGCCCTTCATTCTTCAGTGCGTCTACCGCTTCTTTTGACCATTTTGGAATATCCGCTTCATCATTAAAACCTGCAGCAACCGTACCTGCTGGCAGCTCAAGCGCACGGGCAATCATCACCGCCATCTCTGCACGGGTAATGGTCGCGTTCGGACGGAAGCTTCCATCTGCATAGCCATTAATAATGCCAGCATTTACAGCGATCGCAATGGCGTCATCTGCCCAATCCTGTATGGCGGATCCATCTGTGAATGTAACCGCTTGGCTTGCACCTTGCAGCTTCAAAGCATTCACGAGCATAACGATAAACTCCGCACGGGTAACCGTATTGTCAGGACGGAATGTGCCGTCCGTATAACCCGTCACAATTTGTTTCTCTGCAGCTTGCTTGATCAGCTGTTCTGCCCAATGTCCGCTCAAATCTGTAAATACTGACGCAGAAGAAGCTATGCGTGTAACCGTTACTTTGTACGTTTTAATAGTTCCGTTCTCCGCTGCTACTGTCCATTCCAGCACGTTTACGCCAAGCGCCAGATTTACTTTGGATTGCGAAGACGGCACCTGACCATTCAGCTTCAAGCCTATTCTGGCTTTAGAATCAGAGACAGCAGCAATTGCATCTACCTCTACAGCTTCCGTCTCCGCCGTATAGGATGTAACGGAAGCTGTGAAATCTGGTGATAAACGGATAGCTTGGTTATTCGCGGATAGAGCAAGCGATTTCAAGTTCGCATCACTGGACAAGGTAGAACCACTGGATGCTGGCGACGGTGCAACTACTCGGACGGTTCTACTCACCTCAACAGCTGCATTTCCTGCGTTATCTGCAGCGTTGTAGCGAATCGTGTAGACACCAACGGCGTTTACATTCACGGAGTCTCCCGATACGATAACCTCCAAGCTGCCCTGTCTGCTATCTGTCGCAGTTGCCCCTTTATCCGTATAGGCGGATCCCTTATTCATTTGAATTTCTGCATCCCCGTTAAGCGTAATGACCGGTTTTACGGTATCAATAACCCATGTAAAATCAGCAGGCGTGTCATCTGTATTCCCAAAAAAATCCACTGCCCGGACATAAAGGGTATGTGTTCCGTCCACCAATTTCGAGAAGGTCACCGGGGAGGTACAAGCCGTATAATACTCTCCGTTATTGTCCAAGCTGCATTCAAAGCTAGAGCCTTCCTCCGTGCTGTCAAAACGAAAAGCTGGTGTACTGTCGTTAGACAGCACAGCCGGGTTCTCCGAAATAGAAGTCTCCGGTGCTGTTGTGTCTACCTGTGAATTTAAGTATGTTCCATATACATTTAATTCGTTAATAGACCACCAGCTGCTGGAGGTACCTGTCTGAACAAGCTTGATGTAACGTACCCCTGATGCGGTTACATCAATATTCATAGCACCGCTGCTGCCATCACCGGCTGCAACTGCACTGCCCCATTCCACGCCGTCGGCTGATACATACAGCTCGTAGCTTTTGGCATAATCCGTACCACTGGATTCCGTTACAACCTTTGTAATATCAGCAGGAGTTTTCATGTCCACGATGATATATTGGCCGTTAGCCATTGCTACACCAGCACTCCAGCGCGAATTCGATCCATCAAACAGATTAGATGGGTCATCCCCACTCGTTGGTGATGATTCCGCTGTCCAGCCTGTACGATCAAGTGCACCGCCTGTGACTTCAAGTGTCACCGCAATTGCTGTATGACTTGCTACTGAGCGATTGCCGCTTCCATCCTTCGCAACGATTTTGTACGTGTAGCTGGTAGAAGCCTTTAATCCCGTGCTGCTATACGTTGTAGCATTAGTTGATCCAATAAACGTATTGTTCCGGTACACATCATAGCCTTCAACCCCGACATTATCTGTCGAAGCCGTCCAGCTGAGGTTAATCTGGCTGCTGGAGACAGCTGTAGCTGTCAGTTCTGCAGGAACGGTTGGCGCTTCAGCATCTCCTCCTACAAACTCGTTCAACGTCTGCCTCATATTGCTGCTGGAGGTCACACTTCCACCTTTTCCATTCACGATATGTGTAATTTCACTTCCTGCGGTACCATTAAGCCAGATCGTTGTCAAATGATGCAGCTTAATTCCAGGATTAGAAGGCGCTTCAATCGCATTCTCCAGCTTAATCGCTGCATCCCGGAAGTAAGAATAGATGCCAAGCCCCCATGCCTCATGGCTGGTTACCCCGTCTCCAATTTTGTAAGAAGCATAACCGTTCACCGTACCGTTATTGCTCATCCACGATTCTTGATCTGGCACGTCATAAGGAATTTCGGATTGATAGAAATACAGCCGTCCGCCATTACCATTCCATATTGTTTGGTATTCATTATGATGCTCGTTAAATAGGCCGTAAATAGTGACATCATCGCCGTTCACAATAAGACCATTCTTCGATACGTTAGAGTCCCAAGCAGCCCCGGCTCCATGATCGGCACGCCAAATCCAGAAGTGATCACCGATCACATTATTGCTGTTGATTTCAAGAGCAGTATCATTACTTCCGTTCACATGGCCGCCTGTCCGGAAGTACAAGTCGGATAATGAGATCGGATTCGCCGAATGATCTGCTGTACTGCCTGACTCCCCTACTTTCAACAGTACAGAGGATTTCTGTACGCCCGCCTCAATGACAAGCCCGGAGATGTTAACGCCATCTACATCATCTGCCACAATGACATCCTGTCCATGATCAGGGATAATGGTCGGCAGCCCGATGCCATATACAACGGTATTCGGATTGGTGATATGGATTGACTCGTTCAGATGATAGATACCCGGTGTGAACAACAGGTTTTTTCCATCTTCCAAGGCCTCATTGATTGCGGCCGATGTAGCAGTACCCGGCTTCGCGATATAAAAGTCATCAATCGAAATGGAATCACCTGGCGTATTGCCATTCGCCCAGCTGACACCTTTCGTGTTGCCCGCCAATGAAGGTACAAACACTTGGTATTCACCATCATTATCGATGTAAAGATAAGGCTTTTCACGCACGACTGGCGTTTTATCTACAACCGTATAAGGTTGCGTAGGAAACACACCTGACGGTTCATTCTTATCCCCAACAAACACCATATTCCATACGCCGTTTGACCAGCTGTTCCACTCGCTGTTACGAGAGAACCATTGCTGTTGAGAGGCTGGAATAACGTTCCCATCAATCTTGGAATCAGCAAGATAACCACCACTTGCCCATCCCGCATCCCATGATGCTGTAAAATCAAATAAATGCATATCTTTGCTGACTACATGTACTCGGCGCATCGGCGCAGCCTGAGAGACAGCGAATCTGACAGTCGCATTAGGATCGGTTGGAGCAATTTTCAAATTCTCAATCGAACGCCAGAAGTTACGGGTCGCATTGCCGTTATCCCATTTGGCATCCACATTTAAGGCGCCTGTTATGGTTACATCATCCGGATTCTGACCAAGCCCCGCAACGGATGTGTTGAATCCAACATTCATATTGACATTATAGGTACCTGGCTTGAAGAGAAGCGCGTATCTTTGATCCCCAAATTCATTTTGTTCCTGCTCGCCATACACGGCACTGGTAACGCTTTCAATATCAGCTTTAGACATGGCATCATCAAAGACATAAACATGAGGACCAAAAATCGTGGAATTAGCTGAGGAGCTTGGAATAGCAGCATGAGTGACTGTGGGATAAACGGTGTTAAGACTGATGGCTAGCGCCAATGTGGATATGGCCGCCGTCACCTTCTTCATCTTTTTCATTATTGCCTATTTACCTCCCAAATCATATTGGATGGAAGTCTAGGTGGCAGGTCTAGTTAAATAATAACGCTTTCATTTCCAAATGGAGTATAGGCGAACTATAGAACATTGGTGTTGTAAAATTAAGGACTTGAAACAAAATGTCTCAAGTCCTTAATAAATTACTGCGGCTGCTCCGTACCTGAGCCTTTTAACTTGATCTTGAATAACAGTCGCAGAATAGGCGGTACCGCGAAAAAGATAAAAAAGGTCCGGAACAATTGATACCCCGATACCATCGACAGATCGGCATCAATCTCATGTGCCAGTATCCCCATCTGGTCCATTCCTCCAGGTGCGAGGCTAAGCAAAGCGGTAGATCTAGAGACTGGATGCAGTACAGTGAGCAGCTCACTAACTCCCCAGGCAAAGAGCATGAGGACTAATCCGCTTCCAATGGCAAAAGAAAACGTCCTTACCTTCCGCTGAAGCTTGCCTGGCTTAAGCAATAAACCAACATACGTGCCAATCATCAGCTGAGCCGCGCTGATTAAGCCCGAAGGAAGTGCAGGACCATGCAGGCCAGCGCCTTGCAGAGCAGCTGTAGCAATGGCTGGTCCAAGCAGGAACGCAGTTGGGAAGTTGATCCGGTTACCAGCTACCGCACATATCGTGCAAATTGGAGCAAAGATAAGAATATTTGGGAACAAGTCCGCCCAAGTCGCTTGCGTTGTCGTTAGTGACACCGCTGCTGCTGCAGCATCATGCACCTGACCAAAGATCGGGCTGAACACAAGCAGCGGAATACCAATGACAATAATCATCAGCCTGACCACCTGCGTAACGGTGACCACCGTCAGGTTAACGCCTTCCGTCTCCTCCGCTAAAGCCAGCACCTGCGATAATCCCCCGGGTATGGCTCCGAGTAATGCGGTTTTGAAATCCGTATCCGACAGCTTGGACACTGCGAAAGCGATACTCCCGCATAATAGCAGCAATATGATCGTCATCAGGCACATGGTTGGCAGCTGATGTCCCATTTCTTTCAGAGCTGCCCCTGTCATCGAAAGACCAATCGTATAACCAACTATAATCATGCCGGAATTGCGAATTTGACCGGGCCACCTATATTTGCCCTTCCATACATTTGATCCGATCAATACCGCAATCATCGGTCCAAGCAGCCACGGAATTGGCGTATTTAGAAGACTAAAGATCATTCCACCGCCAACCGCGGTCACAAGTGTAATTAGAAATTTGAAGCTATTTGATTCCACTGTCATTTGCCTGCCTATCGTTATTAATTTCCTTATCTGTTAATCATACAGGAAAGTAAGGACACCTGCATAATCGGACAGCGTATCCTTCGTGATAGTAAGCTCACGAACTTCCTGCGTCTTAACGCCTGCAGCTGCCGTGAATTTCTCGACCTTTTCGAACATCAGCTTTCCTGGAAGTCCCAGCGCTTTTGTCCGGTAATGCATGGGAATCGCTATCGTCGGCTGAAGCTGACGCATCACCTCGGCGGCTTCAACTCCACCTAATACCATTTTACCTCCTGACGGAACCATCAGAATATCTACCTTACCTATCTGATGAACTTGTTCCTCCGTCAGCAGATGTCCCAGATCCCCACAATGGCATACGGTCAAATCTCCTGCCTTGATAACAAAGACGATATTAGGTCCACGCTTCTTGCCGCCTGCTTTATCATGAAAGGTTGCAATCCCTTTGATGGATACCTCTTTTTTCTTATATTCTCTTGGCTGATTAACCAGCATATATTCACCGGACGCTACCTGAATCTGATTATGGTCTTTATGATTATGTGTCACAATGACAATATCCGATTCAATACCTTTAGGCATGCGATAGCCAAGAAGCCGCCCGTAAGGATCGATTAATACATGTGTTCCTTCGTCTGTTGTCAGTAAGAAAGAAGATTGCCCATACCATTTAATTTTCATTTCTCTCACCTTTATATGTGCTATTTTTTGCACAATTTAGAATAAAAAAACTTAGTCCAATAAATCCGCAATCGTATAATTGCCGAGCACAAAATAAACCTGTTCGGATATATCCCCCATAATCTTCTGGAAAGACTCGTTCACTTTCTTGCCGAAATGATGTTTGCCAGTCGTATCCAGCATACGATCCCACGGCGGCTCTTCTTCATGAACTGTCTGATATACCTCACGAAGCGTAACCTGCTCCGGCTGTTTGGCCAATTGATAACCACCTGAACGTCCTTGCTTCACTTCAATAATGCCGCCTTCGACAAGCTGCGATAAAATTTTGCGTAAGGCAGTTGGTTCACAATGAATTTGCTCTGCAATTTCGCTGCTGGTCAGCAGCTCCGACTGAGAAGCCAATACAATTAAAGCTTGAACGCCAAATCCAAACCGTTTCAGTGTAGCCATAGCTGCTTGACTGCTTCCTCCTTCAATCGTTTAATATGTGCTAATTTTAGCACATATTAAACTTTAGTACAAAACTAAAGCCCGCCTTTCTGCTTTTCGCAGAAAAACGGGCTTTAACTTTGTCTTTTTATGTGCTGCCGCCGATAAGAGCAGAACCTCTTCCACCATGAAAGCGTCCAACCTAAATAAAGGTGTATTCCATTGTCATTTTGGGAAAGCACCTTCTCTATTTATTTCTTCTTTTTGCAAGACTTCTTCTTATCCGTCGAGAATTGGATCGGAATCTCGTCAATCACATTACGAAGTACGTTACGGAATACAAATGCCGCTACGTTATTATAATTGCCATAGAAATCAGACAGATCATCATCAAAGAACTGAATGACTCTGATTCGGAACACTGGATACACGAATGTATTTCCAAAAATGCTTCTTAAGGCAACAAAATGAAAGAAACGGTTCGTACGGAATGCAATCCTGTACAGAGTTGCAATTTCTTGAGGAGATATCTAGATAGCAGCAGAAGTTAAAGTTACGAAGTAGGTGCGCCCTTCTTCCGCTTCAAACCTTCCATCCATCAGGGCAATCGCAGTACCTTGCTCATCCTCAACCTGCACGGATTCGGCATATCGGATCTTGCATGAGCCGCTTTTCTTAGCCTCAATAACAGCCTGCTTCAGCTTGCCGTCTGCCCACTGAATTCCAACGATATATCCACCTCTTGCCTTCAGGCCATTAATTTGACCATCTGCCCATGCAGTCGGCAAAGAAGGCAGCAACTCAATTTCGCCCAAATGGCTTTGGAGCAGCAGCTCAGCCATACCGGCACTTCCACCGAAGTTGCCATCGATCTGGAACGGTGGATGGGCGTCTAGCAAATTCGGATACGTTGATCTTGCAAGCAGGGTCTGAACAGCACCATATGCTTGTTTCTCATCTTTCAATCGGGCGAACAAATTAAGCAGCCATGCACAGCTCCAGCCGGTATGCCCACCGCCATTAGCAAGCCTGCGGTCCAAGGAAGCAATAACTGCTGCGAGCAGCTCTGGCGTGCTTTCATTAATTTCGTTGCCAGGGTATACCCCGTACAGATGAGAGACATGCCGGTGACCCGGTTCACTCTCTTCGAAATCCTCGTACCATTCTTGCAGCTGGCCGTGACGGCCAATTTTATAGGCAGGCAGGCGATCAAGCGCCGCAAGAAGCTCATCACGGAACGTTGACTCTTCGATCTCAAGCACATTAATTGCTTCCAAACAGTTCTGGAACAAGTCGCGGATAATGGCAATATCCATCGTAGACCCAAACGATACACTACATGCCTCACCATTGGCGGTCAGGAACTTATTCTCCGGTGAAGTCGAAGGATTCGTAACCAAATCGCCATTCGGACCATCAACCAACCAATCCAGACAGAACAATGCCGCACCTTTCAGAAGCGGATATGCTTTTTCACCTAGGAATACCTTGTCCAGGTTATACAAATAGCTTTCCCATACCTGACGAACAAGCCATGCTCCACCTAGAGGCCAGAATGCCCAGCTTGCACTTCCTCCAGTTGGTGTCGTCATCCGCCACAAGTCCACATTATGATGCGCTGTCCAGCCCCGGCTACCATAATGGATTCTCGCCGTACGGGAACCAACCACGCTCATCTCTTCCAGCATTGTAAAGAGCGGCTCATGACATTCGCTCAAATTACATACCTCCGCTGGCCAGTAGTTCATCTGTGTATTGATGTTTATCGTGTAATCACTATGCCACGGCGGCGAAACATGTGAATTCCATATGCCTTGAAGATTGGCTGGCTGTGTACCCGGCCTCGAGCTTCCCATCAGTAAATATCGGCCGTAATGGAAATACAGCGCTTCCAAATGCGGGTCATTTTTAGTTGCCTGATAATCCGTCAGCCTCTGGTCGGTTGGCTTATCTTCCTCTGACTCCACTTCAGCTAAAGAAAAGGATACACGGTCAAACAATGCGCGATGATCCTCTGCATGACGTTCGCGAAGGGCTTCAAATCCAAGTGCAGCAGCAGCTTGAAGCCGATCAACACAACGTGCTGAGCATGCCTTATGATCTGGAGACATATTATAGCCTGCGAAACCTGTTTCTCCTGCCAAAAACACATTAAAGTATGTGGCATTACGAACTTGCAGGACGTTATCACTGTTACTTAACGATCCATCTGTCTCTACCTGTAGGCGAATTTCAAACGGGAGTCCAAGTTCGTCCTCATAGAGAACATCCAGCGGATGATCTTTATGATAATTACCAGCCACATGACTTGGTGCTTGTCCAATGAGCCACAAAACGCCGTCTTCTGCCTGCTCAATCCGATAGTGAAGCAGCGAATCCAAAGTAAGATCACGGTTCATCGTACCTTCAAAAGCCTCATATCGTACAACTAATACTTGATCTGGCGTGCTTACGAAATATTCACCATGAATCTTCACCTCACCATCACGATAGTGAATCGATGCAATCCCATCATTTAATTGAAGCTCACGCCGATATTCTGATAATGCGATCTCCGAATCCTCACGCCGAATAATCGACAGACCTCCAAGCGGCAAATATGGCTCCACATCCCGCCCTTGCATGGTCGATTCGATTAACGCTTCAGCTTCTTCATATTTCCCGGAAAATATGAGCTGCCGTGCTTTAGCCAAATACCGTTGAGCTTCATAATTAATCTGATCCCGTGGAAAACCAGCCCATAACGTGTCTTCATTCAACAAAACTTGTTCCGTATCTGTACCGCCAAATACCATCCCGCCGATACGTCCATTCCCAATCGGCAGCGCTTCTTCCCATACTGCCGCAGGCTGCTCATACCAAAGCTTCCAATCCTTCTTTGCTGCTCCGCCCATCATTCATCCTCCATCCATTACGATGCCAAAGAGAGCCCGCATTAATCGGGCTCTCTCATCGTTACAAGCGTATTATTCGTTCCACAATTTCACGCGTGCTTTAACCAGGTCTTCACGGATGCTTTCTGCTTTTTCTACATCTGCCTTAACCAACTCTTGTTGGTATGCATCCCAAATTTTATCAAAGTCTGCTGGTTTAGCCAAGATTGCTTCAGGAATACGTTTCCAAGTAATATCAGTCAGTTTCTTCTCGATAACTACTGCTTCACTGTCGCCAGGAACTGGAATGTTCCAAGCTGCGCCCCAAGGCTTAACTTTGAACTCTTCTTCTTTAGGGAACAGATCTTTCCAAGTTGTCGCATTGTATGCTTTAAGAACTTCTTTCTCTACATCGTTAAAGCCAGCTACGATTTGCTCTGGGAAGTTTGTTGTGTAATAGTTGCCGCTTGGATCTTTCACGCCGTCGCCGTAGTGGCCGCTCAGCAGGTTGTAGAGACCAATACCTGTTTCTTTAGTGAAGTTTGTAGCGTCATTGATTTTACGATCGTTAACTTCTTGTGGAATAACGCGTTTGCCATCAACGACATTGTAATGCTTGCCTTCAATACCCCAGTTCATCAGCACTTGGCCTTCATCGGAAGCAAGGTAGTCTAGGAACTTAATTGTACGAACAGGATCTGGATTGTCTACGGAGATTGCTACACCGCTGCCTCCCATGAAGCCTGTTGGCCAGAACGATGCTTCTTTCACATCTGCAGACATCGTAACTGGGTAGTGGCCGTAGCCTTGATCGAATTTACCTTCTGCTTTCAGAGCTTTCTCGCCATCGCCGTAATCCCAGTCTTGGTCAATCAAGCCAAGCACGCGGCCGGAAGCGATTTTCGCTTTGTATTGGTCATATTTTTGAACGAAGCTTTCTGGATCAAGCAAGCCTTCAGCGTTCATATGGTTCAGCCATTTGAAGTATTCCTTCTCTTCTGGACGACGGAAGTGGTACGTTACTTTTTGTGTATCCACATCGATGTTGAACTCGCCGTCATCGGAACCGCCAGTCGCGAGGAACGCAGGGTTCGTTACCGAGATGTACATATGCCAATCGTCGGCGTTCAGCGTCAGACCAACGTTCGGGTTGCCGTTCTCGTCTTTTGGATGAAGAGCAAGATAATCTTTAATCGCTTTCTCGTAATCCGCTACTGTACGGATTTGCGGGTAGCCCAGCTCTTTTACAACACGGTGCTGCAGCTCGAAGCCGCCGCCTGCGTTGAAGTATTGCTGCCCAATACCGTTATACGATGGAATAACATAAATCGCATGGTCATCATCGCTGTAACGAAGACGGTTCATATTACCTTCAAACAGTTTTTTCAAGTGAGGAGCGTATTTATCAATCAGATCAGTCAAATCGAGTACAGCGCCAGCGTCAACAAATTTGGCGATGCTTTGTTTGGCACTGATCAGATCCGGATATTCGCCGCTTGCCGCGATCAGGGATGATTTTTGAACCGCGTCGCCTACTGCAAATTCTGCATCAAGAGTAATACCTGTTTTCTCTGTAAGAGTTTTACCAATTTCATCCTGCATGTTCGCCCAGTTTGGTGATGGATCTTCGCTGTAATACGTCAATTTGAGCGGTGAAGTATCTTCTGGAGCAGCCGACTCTGTATTTGTATTGCTGCTTGCGTCTGGGCTAGCTGTGTTCTCTTCATTATTGTTATTGCTGCCGCATCCAGCCAGCAAACCTGCAACCAATGTAGTTGACAGTGCGAGGCTTGACCACTTGCTGATTTGATTCATGAAATAACCCTCCTATTTATTTATGAAATCCATATTGTATTAACGGGTTTCCCCAGGAATACCACTTCTAATCATTAGATCAGCCTTTTACAGCGCCTAATGTCATCCCTTTGACGAAATACCTTTGCAAGAAAGGATAGACCAGCAGGATTGGAACGGTAACAACGATGGTAATCGCCATTTTTACGGATTCAGGCGAGACGGTCGACATCATTTGGGTCATGTTCGAATTGTGGATGTCCACGTTATTGCCTGATGTCGTACTTTGCAGTACTTTCATCAATTCGAACTGCAAGGTTGTTAAAGCTTCGCTCGAACCGTTGTACAGATAAGTATCAAACCAGGAATTCCATTGTCCAACGGCCAGGAATAGTGCGATTGTTGCAAGCGCTGGCTTCGACATTGGAAGAATAATGCGCCAATAGATTGTGAAATCATTCGCACCATCAAGCTTAGCGGACTCTTGCAGGGCAAACGGAATACTATCCATAAAGGAACGGATAACGAATACGTTAAAGGCACTTACGAGACCTGGAAGGATGTAAACCCAGAATGTATTCATCATGTGTAGGTCACGGATCAGGAAGTAGACTGGAATCAAACCGCCTGATACATACATAGTCAGCGCCAGGAAGACCGAGACGAATTTACGTCCTTGGAAATCCGGCCGGCTCAGCGTAAACGCGAGCATCGAGGCACTGATCAGACCAACCACCGTACCAGCTACTGTCCGGAATACGGAAATTTTGAAACCTGTAATCAAACCGCTGAAGGAGAAGATAACTTTGTAGTTTTCCCAAGTCCAATCACGCGGGAAGATCGTAATACCGCCTCTTACACTATCTACAGAATCATTGAATGAAAGAGCAAGCACGTTCAGAAACGGGTACAAAGTGATGATCATTACGAATAAGACGAAAACGTATACGAACACACTTAGTAGCCGGTCTGACAGAGGCGCGCCGCCCAATAGTCCTTTTGATTTCATGGTTGCACTCCCCTTTACATGATGCTTTCTTTAGTGATTTTTTTGAACAATCCATTAGCGGTAAACAGCAGGAAGATACTCACAACCGAGTTGAAAATATTAATCGCTGTACCAAACGAATAACGGCTTAATTGCAAACCATATTCTAATGCATACAAGTCAAGGACTTGCGAGTAATCTCGAACGAGATTGTTGCCAAGCAGGAACTGCTTCTCGAAGCCGATTTGAATCAAGTGACCAATCGACATAATAAGCAGGATGACAATCGTTGAACGAATACCTGGCAAAGTAATATGCCAGATTTGTTTAATTCGATTTGCTCCATCTACTCTTGCTGCTTCGTACATTTCTTGGCTGATGCCTGCAATGGCTGCGAGATAGATGATCGTATTCCAGCCCATCTCTTTCCACACATCTGAGATCGTTATAATTCCCCAGAAGTAATGTCCCTTGGATAAGAACTGAATCGGTTGATCGATGAGCCCTAGCCACATGAGAATTTCATTGACTGTGCCATGATCAGCGGACAGCATCTTAGTCACGATGCCCGCAACTACGACCCAGGATACAAAGTGAGGCAAATACGAAATCGTTTGGGCGAACCGTTTGAATGCCATACTCCGAACTTCATTAAGTAAGACTGCGAATATAATTGGTACTGCGAAGCCTGCGATAATTCCCATAAAACTCATCGCGAGCGTATTTCGCATGACCAGGTAGAATGTATCGTCCTGGAAGAGCGTTTTAAATTGATCGAAGCCTACCCAATCCTGCTCGCCAAATGATCTGGCTGGCTTGTACTTCTGGAAGGCCATCGTCCAGCCCCATAATGGGTAATAACTAAATACAAATACCCAGATTACGAAAGGCAGCGACATCATATATAAGTATTTGTTACGGATAGCTGTTCTCCAAAAATTTCTCTCTCTCTTTAACTTGCGCGTCTGCTGCTGAACGCTAGTTGTGACCGCTTTCATCGGTATCCCTCCTGCCTTATGCATTTATGATAACGGATTCATGGGGGATCCCGGTACCCAAAGGATTTGGCATAAAATCATATAAAAATTAGTGTAAGCGGATTCAATGACTAAAAAACGCATGTTTTTCTCAGGGGAGAGAAAAACATGCGTTCTACTTACGATTCTTTCTTCTTATAGACGGAAGGTGAAGAACCTACATACTTACGGAATTTGCTATGGAAATAGTCGACGTTTGCATAACCAACCATTTCCGCGACTTGATATACCTTAAGTCCTTGCTCAAGTAATATTTTCGCTTGTTCCATCCGTACTTTATCCAGATACGTGTTGAAGTTTTCCCCTGTAACCTGTTTAAATAGCTTGCCGAGATAAGCACTGTTGTAATTAAATAGTTCGGCAAGCGTCTCCATTTTGAGGTTCTCCTTGTAATTCCGGTGAATAAGATCGATCATACGCTTGATTTGCTTGTCAGCCGAAGTATTGTCGAGGGAATCAGCAATCTCTTCGATAATGGCAGTGACCCGTCTGGTAAGAGAGTTGAATCGGTATTCCCGGTACAGCTCCGGGATCCGCAGACGGTATTCACGGACAGGAAGCTCCGGACGCTTGGAAGCAAGCTTATCGAGAACAACCGATACCAGTTCTACAAACGCAGCCTTAATCTCGGCTTCTCCGAATCCCATCGCCTTCATCGCTTCGGCGGACTCTTCGATGAGCTGCCGGATCGCATCCCTGTTCACAATTTCAAGAGCCAGATATAGCTTCTCTGCAATCCCAGTCCAGTCAAGTTTGGTTTCGTAGATGCTTGCGGGCTGCAGAATATCCTCCTGCATGATCTTGCCGCCTTCCAGGAAGAACCTAAACTTCATCCGTTCCAGCGCTTTCTGATAAGCAGCCGGGATATCAGCAATACCAGCTGCTGCCTTACCGCCCGACACGACAGTAAAGTCGGAAGCATGCTCTTCACAAGCATCGGCAATTATCGTATACACATCACGACAGAAGGCCTCATTGTCCAGGCTTTTGTTCAACAAGATTAGCATGTACGGCTCCATCCCAATGGCTAGACCTGCCCCGGCTTGCTCAAGCCGTTCGGAGAGTCTGCGCTTGATCTGGGCATGTCCTGCCGTATCCTCTTCACTTCGTTCATACGTCTTAATCAGGAGCAATTCGTACGTCTTCCAATCAAGGGATGTTGGCAGCTGTGACATATTGCCGACTAAACTGCCTTGGGCAAGCAGCTGCTTCAAATCCTCCTCCACATTTCCTTGACGCACATCCTGTTGTTTTTGCCGGGCTTCATACTCGATATCCAGCTCTTTCTTCAAGGAATTCAAATAGTCGATCAGCTCATCCTCATCTACGGGCTTAAGTAGATAGCCATCAATGCGCTGGACAATAGCCTGCTTGGCATATTCGAAATCTGCATAACCGCTTAAGATCAGTACATGCATATTGCCGCCATTTTCTCGAATGGTCCTGATCAGCTCAAGCCCATTCATCTCCGGCATTCGGATATCCGCAATAAGGAGATCCAGCTCATACTGCTCGCATTTGCGAAGAGCATCTTTTCCGTTAGCTGCCGTATCTACAACCTCGTAGCCAAGGCTTTCCCATTCCAGTAAGGTGCGAAGACCTTCTCGGATCATCGGTTCATCGTCTACAAGCAATACTTTATACATATAAATCCTCCCCAAAAGGTAAGGTAAAAGAAACCTTTGTCCCTATACCTGGTTCGCTCTCGAATTGAAGGCCATGCTCCTGACCGAAGGTCAACTGCAGCCGAAGATGAACATTGCGTAGTCCAATTCTATTGTTCTCCGCGTCTTCCGTTTCGCTTAATTGATCAGCCACACTATCGATCTTCTCCTGAGTCATTCCCGCCCCATTATCAATTACTTCGATCCGAACAAGACCACCTTCACTAGTTGCACGAACGATCACAACGCCGCCCTCCACCTTATTCTCAAAGCCATGAATAACGGCATTCTCAACCAGCGGTTGAATGATCAGAGGTGGAATCGATACTTTCTCCACAATCGGATCGATATGAAGCTCGTAGGATAAACGATCCTCATATCTGAATTTCTGAATATCCAAATAACAACGGACAATATCCATCTCGTCAGCAAGATAGGTCATGCGCTGCGTCACCTCAATACTACGCCGCATCAGCTTGCCGAGCAGACGGACAACTTGGGAAATCTCCTTTTCCCCTTTCAAATGAGCCTTCATCCGGATCGATTCCAGCGCATTAAACAGGAAATGGGGATTAATCTGGCTCGCCATCATCTTCAGCTTGATTTCATTTTGCTTGGATTCAAGCAGGTTCTTCATCTTGTTCGTTTCCTGCACTTCTTCGACCAGACCGTTAATGCTCGATACCATGGAGTTAAATTGCCGGGATAACTGGCCAATCTCATCCTTGCCGTCAATTTCCATCACGATATCCAGCTTGCCTGTCGCAACCTTCGTAATATGCTTACTTAACCGAAGCATCCTCTTCGTAATAATGGTGGATACCCCGATAATGAGGAAAATAGCGATAATCAAACTGATTGCAATAACCGTAAGCGCCAATGATTTAATGTGATTGGCATCCTTCACGATGGTATCTACGGAGAAGACCGAGATGATCCGAAGCGTGTTTCCGCTTGATTCCGGTACAAGCGGCTCAATCAGCACGCGAGAAGCTTGGCCGTCGATATCCGCCGAATACATGCCGCTCTTCTCCTGTACAATACTTTGCTCGAAATCAATTTCTTGCAGCGTTTTACCGGTTCTCCCCATCCTGTTAGCCGCAACAATCTGGTTATTATCATCAACAATCATGGTCTCAAAAGATTCCTGATTCAAAATACTGTTCATCATAGACATATTTAACGTAATGACGAGGACACCACTTGTATTATTGTCTGCAAAATTAATCTCGCGCACCAGGCTTAAGTAATTTCGTTTATCCCGCTCGTCCTCAAGGTAATACCAGTTGACTCCGCTTCCCGGTGTCAATGCTTTCTTATACCAAGCCGTTTCCTTAATGGACTTGTCCGGCTGAATGAAGTCCCAGTTATTGAGCATCGTTGGATTCTCCATATAGAACCGGATATTCGCTACTTCATCATGCTGCTGACGAATTTCATTGAAGTCAGTGTACTCCCGATAAGCAGCTACTACTTCGTATGTCGATTCATAACGACGGTTCGTAACGGTCTCCAGTCGTCCGTTATTTTCCAATCGATAGGCACTGTCGTACGCGACATTCATTAGCTCGGTTGTTCTTGCTTTCACACGTTGTACGTTTGTATGTGTCTGCTCCATCGCGTTATCCAGCGCCATATTGCGCAGCTCGTTAGTCAGGAACACGCCAACAATCAGAATTGGAATGAAGAGGACTACGATACAGGATAGGATGAGCTTTGTTCTCAGTTTCACATTATTAAGCAGGTGTGAGAACATATGAAACATCTTGCAAGCCCCCTGTCACCAGAACAGAAAATTTGATTGCGTTTACATTCTAGGCGTTTAAACGCTAATTGTACAGGGATTTTATCTCCAATTGTTCGGGTATGAACTGGAACTCCCACATGTTAGAATCGTTGAAACCCCTTACAATTTAAAGGAGCTGACCTTTTTTATGACCCAGAATTATCCATTCCAAAACCCCGACCTGCCACTTGAGCAGCGTGTTAATGATTTGGTTAACCGATTTACACTCGAGGAAAAAATCAATCTAATGTGTCAGTACCAGGACGAGATCACTCATCTTGGCGTCAAAGCATACAAGCATGGAACCGAAGCTGCACATGGTATGGCATGGCTTGGCGAAGCAACTACGTTCCCACAGCCAATTGGTCTTGCTTGTACATGGGACAAAGATTTATTGAAACAAATCGGCAGCGTGATCGGCGATGAAGCACGCGGCTTCTATCACCAGAATCCTTCGCATAACGGTCTGACCTTATGGGCGCCTACTGTCGATATGGAACGTGACCCACGCTGGGGCCGTACCGAAGAGGCTTACGGTGAGGACCCACATCTGACTGGCAAGCTGTCAGCTGCAATCACTCAAGGTATTCAAGGTGACCATCCTTTCTATGTGAAAGCAGTCGCTTCGCTTAAGCATTTTATCGGCAACAACAACGAGATTAACCGCGGAGAATGCTCCGTCAGCCTGGATCCACGCAACAAGCATGAATACTATTTAAAAGCCTTCGAAATTCCATTCAAAGAAGGTGGAGCACTGTCGATGATGACAGCTTACAACTCTGTGAATGGTGTCCCTGCCAACCTTAATACTGACGTAAATACGATCGTCAAGCGGGAATGGGGCATGAACGGTTTTGTTGTCAGTGATGCGGGCGATGTACTTGGCACAGTGAATGATCATAAATACGTGGATACGTATAAGGAAGCTGTAGCCCTGACCATTAAAGCTGGTGTAGACAGTATTACCGATGATCATCCGATCTCGAAGCAAGCTATCCGTGAAGCCCTTGCAGATGGCATGTTAACGGAGAACGACCTGGATATCGCCCTTCGCAATACGTTCCGTGTCCGGTTCCGCCTTGGCGAATTTGATCCTGCATCCCGTAACCCTTATGCGGCGATTGATGATTCCGCAATTATGAAGCCTGAGCATGCCGAGCTTGCACTAGATTCTGTTCGTAAAAGCATCGTGCTGCTTAAAAATGACGGCATCTTGCCCCTGCATTCGGATAAATTGTCCAAGGTTGCAGTTATCGGCCCGCTTGCCGGTATTGTATACCGCGACTGGTATAGCGGCTTGATGCCATATGCGATTACACCATTTGAAGGCATTAAAGCCAAAATGAATGGTCCTGAGCAAACCGTAAGCCTTGCTGCCGCAAGTAATCGGGTTAAGCTGAAATCGCTCAAAAACGGCCGTTACGTTACGCTCACAGATGGTGAGAAAAACCCACTTGCCGCAAATTCACAAGCATCTGACTCAGCAGAAGTGTTCGAGACAACAGATTGGGGTTGGGACAGCCATACGATCGTCGCAGAGAATAATAAGCTCTATTTATCAACGGATGATGAGCAGGTCACTGCATCCTCTGAGCATATTTGGGAGTGGTTCACGAAAGAAGTGTTCCACGTTCGTCCGCAGCAAGATGAGAATGTCGTAACCTTCACTACATGGAATAACCGCCCTGTTACGGTTAACGCGGAGACCGGCGCTCTTGAAGTGCAAGACGGCGATGCTATTATTGCCGAACCCTTCGCAGTTGTAAAAGAAACCGACGGCCTTCAGGAAGCTGTAGAAGCTGCCCGTCAAGCAGAGGTTGCTGTCGTTGTTGTCGGTAACCACCCGCTCATTAACGGCAAAGAAACCATTGACCGTCCTGACTTAACGCTTGCTGCTTACCAAGAAAAATTGATTCGTGAAGTGCATACTGTGAATCCAAATACGGTTGTTGTTATTGTTGGCAGCTATCCATTTGCGATACCTTGGATTCAACAGAACATTCCAGCAATCCTCTATATGTCACACGCAGGTCAAGAGCTTGGCCGCGCACTAGCAGATGTCTTATTCGGCGACTACAATCCTGCAGGACGAGTAAACATGACCTGGTATGAGTCAACCAATCAGCTTGGCGAATTTATGGACTATGATATTATTAAAAGCGAGCGCACTTATCAGTATTTTGCAGGCAAACCACTTTATCCATTTGGTCACGGCTTGTCATACAGCCGCTTTCAATATGAAGCTCTTAACCTTGAACAGTCTGCTGATTCGGTAACGGTAAACTTCCGTGTAGCGAATGTCAGCGATGTTGACGGCGAAGAGGTTGTCCAGCTTTATACGAGAGCGCTTGATTCACGTGTTAAACGTCCGCTCAGACAGCTGCAATCGTTCGAGAGATTGGCTTTGGCTGCTGGTCAATCAACTGAAGTCCGCTTCGAGCTGGACCGTTCCGAGCTGGCATTCTGGGACGTAACACGAAACAAAATGTGCGTCGAGCAAGGCAATTATGCGTTCCTCGTTGGTGCATCCTCCGGCGATATCCGCTTGGAAGGAACATTAAGTGTTGCTGGCGAAACGATCCCACCTCGTGATCTATGCCAAGTAACTGCTGTCGTAAACTATGATGACTATTCCAACGTTATCGTCAGCGACAACACAGAAGGCGGAGACAGTGCTGCAACAACAGCGTCCGGCGCATGGCTTCGTTACGATGATGCCGTGTTTGGCGAAGAAGTCTGCTTCTTCGAAGTAAGAGCGCAGGCAGTTAGCGGTGCAACAATTGAGATTAGATTGGATACGCCAGATGGTCCATTAGCTGGCAGCTGCACGTTGCAAGCTGGGACTGCGAATTGGCAATCGGCAACCTGCTCCATTGAGCAAACGGCCGGTCACCACAGCGTGTATCTGGCTGTACAAGGCGAAGGTGAAACCAAGCTAGGCTGGTTCCGCTTCGGTAAATAATAAGGAGTCCGGAAGTGTGAAAGGCGTGAGCCTTAAGCCTTCCGGGCTTTTTTTATACAAATAAAGCAAATTCGCAAACAGCCGCTTACTCGATTGAGTAAGCGGCTGGTCGTGATTCAATTACAGGTTAACAGTAATCTTTTGTCCGTGAGGCGTAAGCTTCAAGCCTTCTTGGCTTGTTTGTGTGCCTGCGCCTTCAACAGAAGCTGCTTGCTCGATACCACGCAGAACAGCATGCCATGGCTTGCCTGTTCCTTCATAGCTGATCACGATTGTGCTGCCTGTACGAACAGCCGAAGCAGTTGCTTGCGGCTTACCGCTCAGATCATGGATAACAGCAGTAGCTGTTGCACCGTCTTCGAGCTCGAACAGGTGCAGCGTAACGTTATCTGCATAGTCGTAGTCAGGCTTTTGGTTGTCACTGCCAATCGCAAGAAGCGTGTTTGGACGAACAAGCAATGGAATCGAGCTGTAACCGTGATGCTCTTCTACCCATTTGCCGCCTTCAACTGTAGTGCCATCGATCAAGCTTGTCCATTTGCCTGCTGGTACATAGTATTTAACCGTACCTTCAGTATTGAAGATTGGAGCAACAAGCAGGTTTTCACCCAGCATGTATTGACGGTCCAAATAATGAGTAGTTGGGTCTTCAGGGAACTCCAGAACCATCGCACGCATCATTGGCAGACCTTTCTCCGTTGCTTCTACCGCATGATTGAACAGGTATGGCATCAAGCTGCTCTTAAGCTCGGTGAAGTAACGAAGCACATCAACGGACTCTTCGTCGAACAGCCAAGGTACACGGTACGATTCATTGCCGTGCAGACGGCTATGCGAGCTGAGCATACCAAAGGCAACCCAACGTTTGTAGATGTCTGGTGGTGCTGTCCGTTCGAAGCCGCTAATATCATGGCTCCAGAAGCCGAAGCCGGAGAGACCAAGCGACAGACCGCCGCGAAGGGATTCCGCCATCGAGTCATAGTTCGCAGAGCAATCGCCGCCCCAGTGAACGGGGTATTGTTGACCGCCGGCAGTAGCCGAACGTGCAAACAGCATTGCTTCACTTTTACCACGGTTTTCCTCAAGCACTTCAAATACCGCTTTGTTATACAACTGTGTGTAGTAGTTGTGCATCTTCATTGGATCAGAGCCGTCGAAGTAAACAACATCCGTTGGAATCCGCTCGCCGAAGTCTGTTTTGAAGCAATCAACGCCCATGTCCATCAGACGTTTCAGATGGCCTTTGAACCATTTCACGGCATCCGGGTTCGTGAAGTCAACAAGGCCCATGCCCGCTTGCCATTTATCCCATTGCCATACGCTTCCGTCTTTCGTGCGAACGAGGTAGCCGTTCTCCATACCTTCTTGGAACAATGGCGATTTCTGAGCGATATAGGAGTTGATCCATACACAAATACGAAGTCCGCGCTCTTTCAAGCGGCGAAGCATGCCCACTGGATCCGGGAACATATCTGCATCCCACTCGAAGTTACACCATTCATATTCTTTCATCCAGAAGCAGTCGAAGTGGAAGACATGAAGCGGAATATTACGCTCTGCCATTCCTTCGATAAAGCTGTTAACTGTCGCTTCATCGTAATCCGTTGTGAAGGACGTAGTCAGCCAAAGACCAAACGACCATGCTGGCGGCAATGCTGGCTTACCAGTCAGCTTCGTGTAGTTGTCAAGAACGTCCTTCAATGTTTTACCGCCAACGATGAAGTATTCCAGATGTTCGCCCGGTACGCTGAAGCCAACCTTCGATACCACTTCAGAACCAACCTCAAACGATACGCGTTCCGGATGGTTAACGAATACGCCATAGCCTGCGCTGGACAGATAGAATGGTACGTTTTTGTAAGCTTGCTCAGAGCTTGTACCGCCATCCTCATTCCAGGAGTCTACAACTTGACCGTTCTTGATGAACGGGGTGAAGCGCTCGCCAAGTCCGTATACTTGCTCGCCTACACCAAGATCAAGCATTTCGCGGAAGTAAGCTTTTCCTTCGTCTTTCACATAAGCAGCGGCTTTATGCGCTGTGCCTGTCATCTTGCGGCCATTCTGGTGGAACTCCAGGCCCCATGATGGCGATTTGCGAATGCGAGCCTGCAGGCCGCCGCTAGTCAAGGTTGTGTACTGCTCGTCACTTTCGACAGTAACGTTATGGTTAGCATCTTCGTTAATTTCAAACTCTGGGCCAATTTGTTTAACGCCCGCATGATGGATCCAGCGTACTTTGATAACGTCTGGAATTGGAGAGCTGATCTCTGCTGTCAGCAGGGTGCCGTTCAGCGTATCCCCTTTAATATTAATCGGCTTCGTTGCACAGTAAGCTGTCAGCTTGCCGTTCTTTTCTTTCACTTCACGTACATCTACCGGATGCTGCATCTCTACGCCTTCGCGAATTTGCCAATAACCATCTGTAAATTTCATTGAATTGAACCTCCTAAAATGAATTGTGAAGCAATTCATACTTCGTAAGCATTTTTCCCCACTTAGTAGCTTCTCGTACCTTGTAAGCGGTTATGTTATAATAATATTGTCTTATCTTGTTTAACTCTGCCTAAATATTGCCCATTATTATCACGATTTTGACATTTGTCATCCGAATCGTTAGGAGTTCTTATAAATGGATAAATCAAGACTAAAAGAAGCGCGAAAACATGGCAATCCGATCTATCCAGTAAGCTTGTATGACATTACTTGCCCACCGGATGCACCACTGCTTGACCTGCATTGGCATGATGAACTTGAGCTTCTGATGGTGACGGAAGGAACGGCTGTATTTCGCGTCGATATGAATGATTACGAGCTTCAAGCCGGCGAAGCGATCTTCGTAAATTCAGGGGAACTGCATTCAGGGAATGTTGTTGGCGATCAGCCATGCTCCTTCTCTGCTGTGGTGTTTCATTCCAGCTTGTTCAACAGCGGATCAATTGATTATTTATTCGACCGTTATATTTCTCCTGTATTGGAGAGAAGATATGATGTACCTGCTCATCTGCAGCAGGAGCCTGGAGACATGCAAGAATTGTTGAATATGTTGGATCAATTGTTTGAAGTTAATCGCATGAGCCTGGCGGCTCCAGAGCTAATGATTAAAGGATTGCTGTACGGTATTATCTCTAAGCTGATTAACCTCGGAGGAACGGCTGCCCGGGCAAAGCCTGAGCAGGAAGGGTATCGGATTGAAAGACTCAAGACTGTAATCGAATATATCGAGCAGCATTACGCCGATCCTATCCCCTTACAGAAGCTTGCTGAGCTTGCGCGAATGAGCGAATCTTATTTTTGCCGATTTTTCAAACGGATAACAACAAAAAGTCCAATCGAATACATGAATAACTACCGCGTTCAGCTGGCAGCCAATCGCCTGCGGCAGTCCGATGCAAAAATTATGGAGGTTGCCCTTGATGTAGGGTTTAACAGCCTTAGTTATTTCAATACCGTGTTCCGCCAGCGTTACGGCTGTACGCCTCGGCAGTTCCGAAGCCGAACGGAGGGACAGCGGTCATAATTCACTTATTGGTCCAAATAAAAAGAGCCGATCCTGATGGATCGGCATGACCTAATCTATTCCTATTCGATTAATTCAAACAGCGCGCCTTGCACTTCCTTGGAGTTACCACCGATAAATACAGTGAACTCCCCTCCTCCGCACAATAACGAAGCTGCTTATCATGATACTTCAAGTCTTCTTCTGTAATCTGGAAGCTTACTTCCTTCGTCTCGCCTGGTTCAAGATCCAATTTTCTGATCTATTGTCAGCTGTCCAAGCAGCTTGCCTACTTGCACCGCAATATCTTCATCCGTCCGTGGCTTGATTGGTTCCATTGGGCGATAAGCTTGCAGGGAATCCTGCCAGGTTCTCGTCGACAGCCTATTTTCGTTCATTCCAAATACCCCTTCCGGTTGTAAACGCTTAATTCCATAGTAGAAGAGTGTCATGAAATGAACTATCCCTAATATTCGGTTTTAAGAGGGATGATTTTCGGAACATAAAAAGGATCGAAAAGCGATGGGCTCTTCGATCCTTTGATTCTTGAATGGCTGCTTAATTAACAGGCTTGTATTCCGAATTTGCTGTATCCAGCATCGATTTCCAGCTGTTAAATTTCGTTTCTCTTGCCACATGACGATCAAACAATTCCTCATGGATGTTATTGATTTCAGCTTGCGTCGTAGCTTGGAAGTTACCTTTTTCCAGAAACTCCGCAAAACTATCGAAACTCGAATACTTTCTCATAAACGATCCATTAAACAATTTGTCTAATGAAATATTGTTCGGGTCTTCCTGCAGGTTTTTTTGTCCTTGAAGATCCTTCAACAGGTCTTCCATAGACATCGGTTTTTGTTTTCTCAAATAAACACTCCTTTTCGTTTAACCTATCTTTTGGATAAAGATGTCCAAGTCGATTCCAGCCAGCTATCAAAGTCTGCACCCTTGACACCATCATAGGCATCATACACATCAAGTCTCATTTTTCTTAGCTTTTCTTTAAACTCTTCGTAGGAATGACCTTCTGGCAAGCTTTTCTTAATACGAACCAGAATTTTTGCGGTTCCTTTAATCGGATCGCCTTTTTTTTGTGCTGGCAGCTGAACATCCTCACCAAATGCCTTGAGCTTACGATAAGCAGCTTCTTGAACGGTGTACACGGAATCGTTATTCAATCTATGCGTTAGTACATCGATGATTTTCGGATGGCTCGACTGGCCCAGTTCTTCGACTGCATCCAGACGTTCTCTCCAATTAGATCGATTAGCTGCTGCTTTTAATTCATCATAATTCTCAGGCAATTCATTGTTAAATCCACGTTGACTCAAATGATCCCATCCGTTCTTTGAATATTTCACTTTTATAATTACCGGATATTACAACGTTATCCTTAACTTGCGCCGTTGACAACCCAATGTAATTTATCCTTCAGTTCTTTATAGTAACACACAATTCATCATCAGACTTGACTATTTGGTCATTAAACTTTTAAATTTAACAACTTTTCGTTGCTTCGCAATGCCTTTCTTTCCATTATCGCCATCCAAGCAGGCAGAATAAACTTTGCAACGTACATTTTGACAATGTTTGACTGTATCCTCGTGCTCTCTATATGGTAAAATTATCTAATACTATTTGCATAAAGAAAGGGTGGCCGCTTTTGATCGGAATAGATAAAAGCCAAATGATTAGTACGGAAGCTGAACTTCGATCACTTATTGGTTTTCCAAGCGAACTGGTGGAGCATAAGGTTATTCCTGCAATTGATCATAACTGCCGGGACTTTATCAACAAATCCCCTTTTGTAATCCTTTCAACGTCTGATTCTCATGGTAAATGTGATGTCTCGCCTAGAGGGGATGCCCCCGGATTTGTACATGTCCTGGATGACAATCATCTCGTAATCCCGGAACGTCCAGGCAACAAAAGAATCGATACCTTACGCAATATTTTGTCTAATCCTCATATCGGTATGGAGTTTTTGATCCCTGGTCTTGGTGAGACACTTCGAATAAATGGCCGTGCATCTATTACGAAAGATATGGAGCTCCTGAAGCAGATGGCCGTAAAAGAACGAATTCCTCTAATCGGAATTATTGTTGAGGTTGAAGAATGTTATTTGCACTGCGCCAAAGCCTTCTTCCGCTCACAGCTCTGGAAGCCCGAAACATGGTTAGGCAAAGAGCAGCTTCCTTCTCCAGCTAAGATCATTTCCGAGCATGCGAAGATTGACGGAGCAACACCCGAAGTGGTTGCTGCAAGGCTTGACGATGGGTATAAGAATCGGTTGTATTAATAAACAAGCAATCTGATATAGCCCAGCGGCTCATCTGATTGCTTGTTTATTTTATCACTTCTTTCATTCAACAATGATATCTTCTAGTATAACCTCTTCTTGTTCCTTATCTTTTCCCTGTTGTACCGTACTCTCCTCATCAGATCCTTCTCTCGTCATTTCCACTGAACCATGATTATCAGAGGTATGATTATATAAAGAAAGCTGAGGAGTAATAATAAGCTTCGTTGCTTTAGGATCTAATTTCTCAAATGTTTTACTCCAGCTCATATCATATCCCTCTTTATCCCCTGCGCCTCCATTACCTTGACCTGAATAATAATTCCCTAAATCATCTTTCACTTTTATTCCAATATCTACGGCATCCCATTTCATTCTCACCTTCTGGTTAACCACTTGATTGTAATAAATAATAAAAGACATTGGTGTAACCGTTATTTTATCAAGATGAATGGTAACCCCGTCATGCTCAACACTGCGGTCAATCTGTTGTGTGCTGCTTTCGGTTGCCTTTAGCTTCAGAGCAAAATTCCAATTCCCTGTTATTTTCTCTTTACTGTCCTGCTTCCATATATTTTCAATATTCCATTTGATATTTGCGATTTCTCGATTCTTATCGTGACTAAAGCTGGTTCCCGTCATTAAGCCTACGTATTTGTTATTTCCAACTTTAGAAATTTGGTTGCTGCCCGCTACACCATCTGCACCCTTCATATCCAATAAACTGTGCACAACAGGATGAGCCCCTAAATCCTGATTACTCTCTAAAGAATAAGTTAAAAATACGGTTTCGCCGTCAAATACCGCATCATTTATAGTGATTTTAATGCCGTTATTTTCTTCTGCTATGTCCATTGGACTGGAATACTCTTTATAGTGATCAAATAGCCCCGATCTTCCCATATCCAAAAATCTGAAAATATTATCGATTACAGGGATGCTGTTAGCGTAAGCGGGGAACGTCATCCCAAGCAAGGCAGTTGATAAACCGGCTAAGAGGAGAGCTGCCGCAGCATTCCTTGTCCATCGTCTTTTTCTTGGGTGGATGGAGGACATCACTGCTCTTTTAACTTTAGTCCGTTCTAACTCACTAACTTCCATTTCCACAAATTCGTTCTCATCTATGTCCATGTCATTTATTAATTCATAGATATCCTTCATCATAATTGACCTCCAGGATTTACCTTGTTATAAAGTTTCTTCTTCCCTCTATAGATTCGATTGTCTATCGAGGCTCTGGTCAGACCAAGTTTGCTGGATATATCGTCCGTCTTTAAACCCAGAAAAAATTTCATAACAAAGATATTCCGATCAAGCGGCTCTAACAAATTAATGAGTTGGATAAGCTCTTTTTTATTTTCGCTCACAATAAGTTCATCTTCTGCCGACATCCCATGCTGGAGCTCCACATCCGTTGAGGTAAACTCCACTTTCTTACTGGCCCGTCTGTAGTAATCGATAGCTTTAAACTTAGCAACCGCACAAATCCATTTTTTAAAATCAGTGGAGTCTCCATCAAATTTACTCGAATTATTCCATATAGAAAGAAAAATATCGTTGATACATTCCTCTATCATTCCATCGTTATCCAAAGGGGAAAGAACTTTATAGGTTACCCCTTTTATAAGCGGTAAGTATTTATCAATAATGAATTCTAGTGCATCTTCTTTTTTACGCTGCAGCCGCTGGATAAAGTTATCCTCATTCGATCTCAATTACGGTCCTCCTTTATATGTAAAACTAACACTCTATATAACGAAATAAAATGTTGCTTCTCTCACCTCAATTCTATTTTACAGATAAAAAAAGTGCCTCTCGAATAGGAGGCACTTTCTATATTAGAAGCTTTATCCTCACTGCTGCTTAATAATCGCCCGATACAGAAGCGAGATTTAACCATATTTTTATCTATACCGCCCAATCCTTAGTTTAACCCGCTCCAGCAATGGCTGAGCCATCGCTCTTGCCTTCTTGGCTCCTGCACTCAGTATCTCGTCAATCTCATTTCGAGAAGCCATTAGCTTATGGTACTTTTCCCGCGGCTGCTCCAAGTACGCGTTCATGACCTGGTACAATTCTTGCTTGGCATCTCCCCAACTGATACCGCTATGGAATTTGTCTCTTAACTCTTCTACTTGAGCCGCTAATGCAAACTCTTTGTACAACAAGAAAATATTCGACGAATCAGGATCTTTAGGCTCGTGTGGAGCGGTTGAATCTGTTTTGATTCTGCTGATCAATTTCTTCAGATTCGCGGCCGATTCGAACAGCGGGATTGTATTGTTGTAGCTTTTGCTCATTTTCCGGCCGTCCAATCCTGGGATAACCGCTGTTTGATCATCAACGATATAGTTAGGTAATTTAAGAGTGTCTCCATAATTTCTGTTAAAAGCTTCTGCAAGATCTCGCGCGATCTCTACATGTTGGATCTGATCCTTGCCGACCGGCACTACATCGGTTTGGAAGAGCAAAATATCCGCCGCCATCAAAATCGGATACGTGAACAACCCCAAATTAACGCCAGTGTCCATATCGAGTCCCAGTTGTTCGTTTTTATCAACGACAGCTTTATAGGCATGAGCACGATTCATCAGTCCTTTTGGTGCAAGGCAGGATAGGATCCAGCTAAGCTCGAAGATTTCCGGCACATCCGACTGTCTATAAAAAATAACTTTCTCCGGATTCAGACCTAATGCCAGCCATGTCGCGGCAATCCCGTATGATAATTCATTAAATTGCTCACTCTCTTGAATGAACGTAAGTCCATGATAGTCCGCTACAAAATATAAAGCGGTACAATCGCTATTCTGGGCAATCTGCAAAGCAGGCTTGATTGCGGCAATGTAGTTTCCTACATGGACTTGCCCTGTTGGTTTAATTCCTGTTAATACGATCTTGTCGCTCACGTTATCCTATCCCTCCTCGATCTAAATAAAAAAGGGGCTCCCGTCCTGAAAAGGACGAGAAACCCCGTGATACCACCTTAATTAGCCCGAATGTTGATTCGGACTCACTTTAACGTATCGAAACCTAATAGCGGTTTGAATACGCGTCTCTTGTAACGACGAGACTTTCGCCAAAGCCTACTCGACTAGCTTTCGGTTTGGATGCTCAGAAGCCCACTTCGGCATAATCCCTGCACTGATTCGCACCATCCATCAGCTCTCTGGAGTATTCGTTATGCTTACTCTCTTCATCATCGCAATTTGGTATAAAATTGTATTAGTATATTTTTACAACAGAATGCGCCATTTTGTCAAATACTTCCTTATATTGTCTAAGGCTATTACGCTGGTTCTCCTTAACGATGTCGCACATTGTTAAGCATAGTTAAAATAATAGGGATAAAATAATAATCAGTCCCAGAAGCATCTCTGCTTCTGGGACTGTTCTATAAAAAAAGGCGATACAGGTGTTAAACCTGTACCGCCTTTTTCGTTAACACCTTTTCAAAGGCATCATTAAAGTATTGCATTACATACTTCGCTACATGACATTCAAAGGATGCGTAATCCGTCAGTACCTCTGAAGGATTCTGGATAAAATCATAGACCTTATCAGATACGAATTGAGGCTGATCGATAAACAACGTATTCGTTGCTTCAGGAACAACGATTACAGACGAATGCATCAGAAGCTGCGATGATAAAGCAGTTGACGATAAATAGATGGAATCATCGGCACCAACCAAGGCTAGTGTAGGATGAGAGAGTGAGGCAAAATCCTCATTCGTCCCGGCTCCTGCATACAATTCAAGAGCTTCAAAATACGTCTCCGGCTGGACTGTCATATAGGCCGTTACCATCTTCTTAAATAATGAGCTGTCTGGTGGCAGCTTCGAAATCCCCTGCACCATACTTTCCGCAAGTGTAAGCATATCCCCATTACTCGTCAGTTGCTTGCGGCTTTGGATGACCGAATCGACCGTTTCCCTTGGCAAAAAGGCAGGAACTGCAAGTAAGACAAGACTTTTCACCAGATCAGCATGCTGGAGGCTGAACTTAACCGCCAATGTGGCACCAAAGCCATGGCCCATCAGATGAACAGCACCCAGCTCTACTTTGATAATGAACTGGAACAGATCTTGTATAAATAAATCCCAGCTAAGCAGCTCTGTACCTCTCTCTGTGCGGCCATGTCCGCGCAGATCGAGTACAACAACCCGATAATGCTGCTGAATAAAAGGAAGGATTGGCTCCCAAATATCCTGGTTATGTCCCAAATCATGTATAAATACAATGGTTTCCATCTTAGAATTGGCATTATAGATCTGATAGTTAATCGAGATCTCTCGCACTTGGATAAGTGGCATAAAATCCTCCTACGATTATGAACTTCATATGAACCTCACTCTATGATATCTCGATTCTCCCTATACGTCTGTTGACTTTAAGTCACATAGCAGATAATCTCAAAATAGACTACTAGATTCTGGAGGTCCTGGTTATGGATATTCGCCTCGAGTTTGGACAACGAATTAAAGAGTTACGGGCCCGGAGCGGCATGTCGCAAGAGCATCTCGCCTATCGCGCAGGATTGGATCGGAGTTACATAAGCGGAGTTGAACGCGGTGAGCGGAATGTCAGTATTGTGAACATTGAGAAAATAGCCGCCGCGCTCCAAATTACAGTAGCCTATCTGTTCTCAACTGAGCGCTTCTCTCTTACTCAAGCCTATCAACCTAAAGAATTTATAATCCCATTTAAAGATAGAGTTCAATATACGGTTGATCCGGACAAGAAACTACTCTCCTTCCAGGTCAATGGACTAGCTTCCGGCAAGCAGGATGTTGAATACATGTCCTCCATCGTCCTTGGAATTTGTTCAGCTTTCGGTAAAGATGAACTCGATGTTTTGGTTGATCATCGCGGCATGATCACTTCTGATGGCCAGCCTGTTGTCTACTCACCTGAGGTTGCAGAGAGGGCTGTACAGTTCCAGCAAGAGCTTACAGCTTACAGCAAGAAGGTTATTGTCCTATGCAATTCAGAGTTTATGGTTGAGCAATTAAATCATGTAGCGAAATTCAGCGGGATATACGATAAAGCGACTCATCTATTCGAGAAGGACCGGGATATGGTCGGCAAAGCCTATGAAATGCTGGATATTCATGATCATCAATTTATCCAAATGAACAAATAAAACCGCCTGGGTGGCGGTTTTATTTGTTAGGTGTTCTATTAGGTGTTCTATATAGAGGAACTTTGCAGAGGGCGTGGTCGATTCACCATGTAAATACTGAAAAGCACGAATACAAGCCCGATCAAAAGGGTAAAGGTAAACGGTTCATGAAGGAATATCGTTCCGATCAAGATTGCCACAAGAGGAATCAGAAATGTATAAGAAGCTACCTTGCTCGCTTCACCTGAATCCATCAGCTTGTAGAAGACCAGCCAGCCGAGTGCAATAACAAAGATCGAAATAAATAACAGGCTGACGATAAACCCGCCGCTCCATTTCACATCCGACCAGCTTTCTGTCACAGAACCAAGCCCCGTCATGAATA
Organism: Paenibacillus sp. YAF4_2; assembly: GCF_052113225.1. Taxonomy (NCBI): domain Bacteria; kingdom Bacillati; phylum Bacillota; class Bacilli; order Caryophanales; family Paenibacillaceae; genus Paenibacillus; species Paenibacillus sp. YAF4_2. The sequence goes on along the minus strand of NZ_JBFRCT010000002.1, from coordinate 216,004 downwards.
AACCGCCGATCATTAACTGCAAAGTAACTAACCATATATGGTCTACCTTAGCACTGGACTTCTTCACATAAATGGTGCCAAGCGCCCAGCTGAGCGCTGATCCAAGTGCCAGCAGAACACCTGCAATCGAGATATGGCCGGATGCGCCGCTCGCTCCACTGGATATAATCCCCACACCAGCAAACCCCAGTACAAGGCCCGTAACCTTCAACCCGTTCATAAGCTCACCGAGCCATAACCAAGAGAAAATACCTACAAGAACCGGCTGCAAGAATACGATCGCCGAGAACAATCCGGCAGGCAAATATTGAATACCAATGGTTTGCAGACCGTAGTACAATACGACATTGACAATAGCAGATATGACATAAATAAACCATGTTTCCTTAAATCGCAAACGGCGGTATCTTGGAATCGCCGCAACTAGGAGAAGTAAGCCACCCAGTAATGTTCGGACTCCCGAGAACAACACAGGCGGCATAAAATCTAACGCATATTTGGATAATGGCCAATTAATACCCCAGACCATAACCAAAAATATAATAAGAAAAACGGTCTGTTGTTTAGATAATTTTTGCACGCGAACCCTCCCTCTCGGATGTTTACAATAGCAGCGTTAATGCCCCAGTACAAGCGGCGTCAAGAATAGCGTTATAACGGCTGCCAATATCATGGACACACTGGATACAGTACCGGAAATACTCCCCAGCTCAAATGCCTTGGATGTACCCGCTCCATGTGCACTTGTGCCAAGCAGCACACCTTGTGCAACAGCATTACGGATCCGGAACAAACGTATCAATGGCGGACCAATTAAGGAGCCGAAAATGCCCGTAATCATAACCGCAACAGCCGTAATCGTCGGAATACCTCCAATCGACTGCGATACATTCATAGCAATCGGTGTTGTGGCAGAATGAGGAATCAGGCTGTATGTTATTTTCTCATTGAGACCTAATCCCTTTGCGAGCCACAAGGAGGATGCAACTGCCGTCGCAGATCCCGATAATACACTCACGATAATTTGAGCGGCATGTTTCTTTATCAGATCATAATGTTTCGACAGTGGAATAGCAAAAGCTATTGTCGCCGGGCCTAACATATCGGACAGCCAATGTGCACCGGCATTATAATCATCATAACTGGTTCTCGTGACTGTCAGCAGTATGATCAGCACGACTGGYGTAAGTATAATTGGTGATAAGAGCATATGGTTTTTTTGCTTATAAATCCTTTTGGCAGCTACATACACAATAATCGTAATAAGAAGGCTTGCTGCTGCAATTATCATAACCGCGAGCCCTCCTTCCGCTTGGCAACCTGCTGAGCAACCAACCCGCTGCACAGCATGACGATGATTGTCCCTAATCCAATAACCAAAGCAATTTGTACACCTTCATTAAGGATGAGCTGACGGTACCCTATTATTCCAACGGCTGGCGGGATAAAAAAGAGCAGCATTGTAGCGATGAGCCAATCCGAGCCGGATTCTATATATTTGCGGGGAATAATCTTCATTTGCAGCAGCCCAAATAACAGGATCATGCCTAGAATACTTCCAGGGACTGGAATGTGAAGCCATAAGACAAACTGGTTCATGATCCATGAGAATACAATAAAGAACAAAATTTGAATGCTGATTTTCGATAAGAAACGCATAACAGCCAACTCCCTTTAATGGAAGTGTACAGCAGCCATTATCATAGGTAAAATACATTTACAGAATGTTTTTCATTCCATTTATCTATGGATAAGGAGAAGTTTACGAATGGATATCCGACATTTACAATATTTTGTTGAGGTTGCCCGCCTGCAAAGCTTTACGAAGGCAGCTCAATCCCTCTACATCACTCAGCCGACCATTAGCAAAATGATCAAAAACCTCGAAGAGGAGCTTGGCGTCGTCTTGTTCGAGCGTACCGGGAAAAGAATTGCGTTAACCGATGCCGGCTCTATTCTGTTGACGCAAGCGCAGCAAATGGTCCAGTCGTTCAGCAATATGAACTCCAGCTTGTCCGAATTAATGGAGCTGAAGGCTGGCCATATCCGTATTGGCCTGCCTCCGATGGTAGGCGTCAGTTTTTTCCCTCGTATTATCGGGCTGTTCAGAGAGAAATATCCGAAGATCACGATGCAGCTGTTTGAGCATGGGGCTAAGAAAGTCGAGGCAGATGTCGGCTCAGGTGAGCTGGATATCGGAGTTATTCTGCTGCCAGCAAATGAGGAACGGTTTGACAACTTCTGCTTCGTTCGCCAAAGCTTGATGCTTATTGTTCCGATTTCTCATCCACTAGCAGACCGCAAGGACGTTCCTCTGCATGAATTGAAAGATGAACCCTTCCTGTTGTTCCATGAGGAATTCACTCTTCATGACCGAATTATTGCTGAATGCGAGAAGCTTGGTTTCCAGCCCAATGTCGTGTACAAAAGCACACAGTGGGATTTCATCAGCGAGATGGTGGCCGCTAACCTCGGTATTGCAATGCTGCCCGAAGCGATCTGCCGCGAGCTTGATCAAGAGCGTCTGCGGGTCATCCCGCTGACCAATCCAAGTATTCCTTGGCATCTAGCTATGATTTGGCGAAAAGACAGCTATCTTTCATTTGCCGCAAGGGAATGGATTGCTTTCGCGAAAGAGACGCTGGTTTAGTTCATAACACCAAACAGAAAGAGGTTGCCCATAGGGACAACCTCATTTGTTTTATTTAGTTCGGTTACTCCTTGGTCCTGGCGGCATTCCGCCAGGTCCTCCCGGCATTCCGCCAGGTCCTCCCGGCATTCCGCCAGGTCCTCCTGGCATTCCGCCAGGTCCTCCTGGCATTCCGCCAGGTCCTCCTGGCCATTGTCCAGGTCCTCCTGGTCCGCCAGGCCCCCATGGACCACCCGATCCTGGACCAGCCCACGGTCCTCCCCATGGCGGACGCGGCGGCGGCCCCCAGCCCCACCATGGTGGACGAGGTGGCTGCCACCCCCAAGGTTGAGGCTGCCAGCCCCATTGTGGACGAGGCGGCGGGAATCCGCCACCTTGAGGGAAAAATCCCCGATTCGATTTTGTCATTTTGAAATTACTCCTTTTTTTAAAAAAGTAATTTAATGCATGCGTTAGCGTATGTGAATACCCAATGGGATGTATAGGCAAACATAACACCTTCTAAGGATTAGGTGAATATCCTGTAGCAACTTGGTTTATTTGGAGGAACAAAATGATCCCGATATATCCTTATTACAGTCAGGAGACAAAATGTAAGCAAGTCCCCATTACTTTCCCGCCCCAGCATCAGGACCAGCAGCCTGGTCTCGAGTATTTAATGAATCCTACACCTATTTCGGATAACCCCGAATATAAAGGCAGCGGTAAGCTGAAGGGTAAAGTGGCCATCATTACAGGTGGTGACAGCGGGATTGGCCGTGCGGTTGCAATTGGTTTTTCCAAAGAAGGCGCGGATGTGGCGATTGCCTATCTGTACGAAAGAGAGGACGCACTTGCGACGAAGCAAATGGTGGAGACATACGGCGGCCGTTGCTTGCTGATTGAAGGTGATTTGAGGAAGCCTGAGTTCTCCTCGGAAATTGTCCGCCAGACATTGGAGTGCTATGGCTGTCTTGACATATTGGTGCTCAATCAAGGTGTGCAATTCCCGCAATCCTGTATTCTGGACATTACAAATGAACAGCTGGAGGACACGTATCGCACAAATATTTTTCCTCATTTCTATTTAACCAAAGCAGCCCTGCCCCATCTCAAACCGGGAAGCTCCATTATCAGCACGGCATCAGTTACCGCTTATGCGGGTGCGCCCTTACTTGTGGATTACTCCTCCACGAAAGGTGCAATTGTCTCCTTCACCCGCTCCTTGTCGCTCCAGCTTGTAAGCTGCGGCATACGAGTGAATGCCGTAGCTCCCGGTCCAATCTGGACGCCGCTTATCGTATCCAGCTACTCTGCCGAATACGTCAAAACGTTTGGTCTTGAAACACCAATGAAACGTGCCGGTCAGCCATTCGAACTGGCTCCAACTTATATCTATCTCGCCTCTGACGACTCCTCCTACGTTACGGGCCAAGTGCTCCACGTAAACGGCGGAGTAATGACGGAGACATAGGCAAAGAACGTCAAAAAGCCTCCAAATCCACATTGTATTGGGATTGGAGGCTTTTTTATCTTGCATACTATACCGAAGTCATGCCCTTCTTCAGCACCAGACTGGATTTTGTACAATAGAATTCTACCTCAACGCGAAATATGTACTCTACGTTGGATTCCGTACATTCAAATTAACACCTTATAGACATTTCCCAACTAGCAGAGACGATAATACTGGATAGAATCCAACATACCGCCACCATACAGCCTACGCGGTATTTTTCATTGTACGTAATCCAACGTAGACATTAAAGACTACACCAGTTGCTACACGTATTAAATACCTTTTTCCATCGCATCCGCCAAAGCGACAAGCTTATTAACGGTATTCCAATTGCGGACAGTCGTATGACCGCCAAGCTTGTCAGCTTTTACTGCGAGCTTGGAATTACGGACGCTCTGATTAAACAAAAGGTAAAGATTCCGCCCAGCGCTTTCAAATGTCTCCTCTTCCGACTCGAAAGAGCGGAGCTTCTCAATCTGCTCGACGGTCGGCTCCTCATGCATCATCGACACATACAAATATTCGCCTTGCGCACTTGCTGCAGCATCTGCCATTTGCTTCTCCGTGAAGGGGCAGCTGGAAGCAATCGTACGCATCTCATCCGCCGTCCGCATAATCACTCTGATCGACAAGCCAAACACTTTCTCAATTTGCTGCTCGATACGTTGCCGAAGTGCAGCCTCATCCTCTTCAGAGGTGAACAAGATATTGCCGCTCTGAATATAGGTCTGAACATCAGACAATCCTATAGAAACCAGCGCTTCTCTTAAATCGGCCATCTTGATTTTATTTTTACCACCGACATTTATCCCTCGCAGTAAAGCAATATATATGCTCATACAACACCTCATCTTATCTTTAATGACTTTCGGTGAATGATTTCCGTTCAAACTGCTTAGCATGTAAATCTTTGTATACCCCACCCAGTTCGAGCAGCTCGTCATGTTTTCCTTCTTCTACAATCGTCCCATCCTGCACGACCAAAATATGATCCGCTGCCATTATGGTGGACAACCGATGTGCAATAACGATACTCGTCTTATCCTGCAGCAGGACACTCATCGCCTTCTGAATATAATACTCGGATACCGTATCAAGCGAAGAAGTTGCTTCATCCATGACGATAATCGCCGGATTTTTAAGAAGCACCCTTGCTATGGAAATACGCTGCTTCTCACCGCCCGACAGTTTCATCCCCCGATTACCAACAACCGTGTCATATCCCTCAGGAAGCCCCATTATGAAGTCATGAATATATGCCGCCTTGCATGCATTCTCCATCTCTTCCTCCGATGCCCCGTCATTGGCATACATCAGATTCTCTCGTATAGTCCCGTTAAAAAGATAGCTGTCCTGCGTCACTAGTCCAATCTGCGACCGAAGCGACTCCAGCGTCATATCGTATATATCCGTGCTTCCGATCCGAATATTCCCCGAAGACCGTTCATACAGCCGCGGCAGCAGATTCGTTATCGTTGTTTTCCCAGCTCCACTTGGCCCAACAAGTGCTGTCATCGTACCAGCCACAGCGGTGAAGGAGATATGCTGCAGCGCAGGTTTATCTCTTTGATAGGCAAAGCTTACATCCTCAAACACAATGTCTTGCCTAGAAATATCAATCGGCAGCGCTTTAAGCTTGTTCACAATAACCGGCTCCATATCGAAATAATCAAAAATCCGTTCAAATAAAGCAACCGACCGATTAATATCGACATACAAGTTCGTTAGCTGCCCCACCGGACCGTAAATTCGGCCAAGAAGGGCGACAAAGCTGATGATGGCCCCGATCGTAATCTCTCCTTGAATAAAAAGATAACCCCCATATAAGTAGATCAGCATAGGCCCTATCGTTGTAAAAGTAGACAGTACCATCATAAACCAGCGGCCAGCCATCGATTCTCTAATTTGAAGGCGCGTCGATTCGGCATTAACTGCTTTGAAGCCGTCAAATTCCTTCTGTTCCTTCGTGAACAGCTTCATCAGCAGGTATCCGCTAATACTAAGCGTTTCCTGAATGATATGGTTTTGATCGGACATTTTCTCCTGGGTCTGCTTGGCAATGTTCCAGCGGACACGGCCCATTTTCCGAGTTGGCATAATAAAAAGCGGAACAACAAGCATACCCAAAATGGCAAGCTTCCAGTTCATAAAGAACAAGGTGCCAAGCGTTGTCGCCAAGATGAATAAGTTACTTGCAAAATTGACAACCGTGCTGTTGAATACCCCTTGGATCCCGGCGATATCGCTCGTCATTCTCGTAATGACCTCGCCCTGCTTCACATTGGAATAGAACTGCAGCGGCATTTGCTGCAAATGCCGGTACATTTGATTTTTCATATCATAGACAATATTTTGCGAGATATAGGAATTCAGATAGCTTTGCAGCACACCAATTAAGCCTGAGGCTACGGTAGCGGCAAGTGAAATAAGCACCAGCTCCACAAGCAGCCCCATATCTTTATTCGGGAGAGCGTCATCAACAATATGCTGAATAAAGATCGGCGGCAAGAGGCCCAGCCCCGAGGAAACAAGCAGGATTAGCAGCACAACGATCGTCTGTTTCCAATAGGGGATAAAATAACTGGCGATACGAGTAAGCATAGCTTTCGAAATATTTGGCTTAGCCCCATCATCGAACTTCAGCTTGTTAAAACCCATTCCTCCAGGTCCTCCATACATTTTGGACATTGCGGGACCCCTCCGTTCATAAATGTTTCAAAATTTGCTGATGCAGTTCAGAAAGCCGGTCAACGTCTTCCTTCTGCAAATGTGCAAGCGCAGCGCTCAGCGCCTTATACGACGCGGCTTCCTGTTTATATACCTGACATAACTCTTCTCCGGCAGACGTAATAAACAGCAGAATCTCTCTCCGATCCTGCTCGGAGGGCTCACGAAGGACAAGCCCCTTCTCCACAAGCTGGTCGATATAAACGCTGACCCTGCTTTTCGCAAAAACAAGCTTCTCCGTTAATTCCTTTTGCTTCTGACCCGGATTCAAACGAACGGACTCCAGAATGTTGATCTGGTGAACAGTTAAGCCTAAATCAGCGGCGCTTTGAAAGGCCAGCTTTTTTAACTGACGCGCTATTTTAAAAAACGATTGGTATATGTCCATCTCTTTCGCATTTGAATCCAACTGCCACTCCACCTTATTAGTTATGTTTGTAAACAGTTACGTTTGTGAACTAATTATACATAAAAAGAAGAGAGCTTTCCAGCTCCCTTCCGTGCTTCCTAATATAGTGGATATTTCTGACGAAGATCTTCCCGATGAAGGACATGTGAATCCTCACGAATGTAGTGGCAAACATAGGAACGGCGCCATCTGTCCGTGCTTCTATTCTTGTTCGAGGAATGAATAAGCAGCTCGCTGAAGAGGAGGATATCACCCTTTTCCATAATGACCGGTATTTGCTTCGTTGTATCCACGCCTTCTGTCTCCTCGGTCCAATGCTCATGCTCTTCGATATTTTTTACAGCCCCATGCGGCAGGAGTCCCAGCTTATGTGTGCCAGGCATCACCCATAAGCAGCCATTCTCGATATCAACCACATCCTCCATAGCTGTCCACGCGGCGATCATCGTCATGGGATCATTTTTAATATAGTAGTAATCCTGATGAGCGGCCTGTCCGGGGGAACCTGGTTCCTTGTAGAAATACATGCTTTGCACGCAGACCGCTTCTTTCCCCATCAATTGCGCCAGCGCCCCGCGTACGATCGCATGCTTCATCAGTTGTCTAGACATGCTGTCATGCTTATGCGGATTAAAGAGTCGCAGAGAATATTTCTTGCTCTCCTCACATGTCGCCCATTCCGGCATCGGGGATTGGTTTCTTATATCATAGATGTGTCCGTTAAAGGCATCAATCAGATCGCAGGACATGCCTTCTTTCCATAACAAATAACCATTTTCCTTGAAAAATTCAATTTGTTCTTCCGAAAGGGGAGTAAGAGGAGCTGTATAAGTTATATTCACTGTTCATTCTCCTTTATCTTTTATTTGCTCGAGCGATAGCTTTATCGTACTCCCCCTCCTTAGGTCGGAACAATGGCTGCCATTTGCCTTTTTGTATCTGTGATTGATATTCTGCTTTTCGTGGCAGTAGAATATAGACAAGAGGTGATCTCATGCTCGTAACATCAACAGTAGCAGGCTCCGTTGTATACCCGCCTGGCGGAAAATTTGGTCCCCGCATCCAGCCGGATATCCAGCTCGTAATGCTCTACACCGGCGAGATGTCTGTATCCATTGACGGCCGGGAAATTCATGCCCAGCCTGGTCATGTCGTGATTCTTCTGCCCGGTCATGAAGAACAGTTTGTCTTCTCCAAAACCGAAGATACCTGGCACCGCTGGATTGCCGTACATGTACCCGAGTTTGATGAGGAGGCGCGGGAGTCACTCCGATTATTACCCGAATGCCTGCCGCTTACCGAAGACATGAACCGTCTGACGGATCTCATTCTTCGCTTGCAGCGGGATACATCCGCCAGTGACCCTCTCTTACTTCAGCTTGGTCTCGCGGCCTTACATCTGTACCCGGTTGAATCAAAGCGGGTCATGCAGCAGAGGGAGAAGCATCCTGCCATTTACTCTGCATTGTCTTGGATTCAAGAGCATTATGCCGAAGACGTCGCTTTAAAGGATATGGCTGCATCCGCGAACGTATCGCCAGAGCATTTGGTCCGGCTGTTTAAGCAGTATGAGTTGACCACTCCATTTCAATATTTGTGGAGCTACCGCATTAACAAAGCAGTCGAATTGCTGAACAATACAGGTCTTACGATTACCGAAATCGCTTCGCGCTGTGGATTTAAGACTTCCCATCATTTTGCAAGACAGCTTAAAGAGGCAACAGGCCGAACCGCATCTGAGATTCGCCAATTATCATGGAGTGGTCTACGGAAAGCATAAAAAAACACCGGAGTCCGGTGTTAAAGGATCGCTTCCTCTTGCGATTGCAAGGGGGTGAGCACCCCTTCCAAATAGGCTTTATTATGTAGAATGGATGGATGGTTCGGACGATAGGCCCGGGCAATCTCATTATGCTCATAAGCTTTCAACCATTGACCAAGCTTATCGTAACAAACACAAAGCTGTAGGTGAGGCAGCCAGGTGGAACAGGATGTATTTTGCAAGGACCATGCCTCATCCTGTTTGGGAGTATGCAGGGCCGTATTATACCAGTACGCCGCCGTTTCGAAGGCGCCAGATTGAAGATGGTAATAGCCGATTCGGCAGCAGTTCTCAGAGCGGGGACTCCCGTATTGAAAGGAGCGAAGCGCAGATTCCATGGCAGACTCCTGATTCCCTACAGCCGCGTAACAATCTGACAGCTTCCCGCAAGCCGCAATATTATCCTCTACCCAGCCTTTTTTCGTACCAAGGAAAAGATTATAGTATTGGATAGCTTTCTCGTTACGACTGTGATCCTTCAACTCATTTGCATAATAATACAGATCCCTTGGACTGAATTCTTCCCCCTTGGCTAGCCGTGCTCATAAATACGCAGATTTCGCTCACTATCATGTCGTGTGCTGGCATGTGTAACGGCGATATCTGATACAAGCGAAACGCCATATACCTCTAAATACTCATGAACAGCGCCTATCCAACGGAACTGACGGTCTCTTCGAACTAATCGATTGCGGCGAAGCCTGCTCGTTATCATTCCATTCTCGTCCTGCGACAAACAATAGAACATCGATACGGTATCGACCTCAGGGGAAATGGTTGCTTTCAGCTCCAGCAGCTTGATCTGATCCAGCTCCAGCAAAATATCGTCCGCATCCAGCCACAAAATATATTCGGAAGTCGCTTTACCAAACGCAAAGTTACGCGCTGCAGCAAAATCATCTATCCATTCAAAGTCATATACGTTATCCGTATAAGAAGAAGCAATCGATCTGGTCTCATCCGTTGATCCCGTATCTACTACGATGATTTCGTCCGCAATACCTTTTAACGAATCGAGGCAACGAGCCAGAACATCCTCTTCATTCCTCACAATGAGACAAAGACTAATACTTACCATAGCCTCCACACTCTCCTCCTTTAGAGTTATTCCACCATCAATCGACGCCTTTCGATGGACTTGCCCTCTTTTACTTCAGAGATAAAGAATATTACTAATTTATGGAACATATTTTTCATTATTCCATTATTCAGGTATGCGATGAGGTGAAGGAGAAGGATGATCTACAACAAAAAAGCACGGAGCAGATGCTCCGTGCTTCCCCTATTAGTTATTGTAAGGATCAATCGTTTGGATTGTACCGTCTTCGTTATACTTAAGCTCAGTGAATTTCACACTGCGCTTATGATCCACGCCACCTGACAGCGACGCATCATGGTAGAACAAGTACCATTTGTCTTGGAACTCCACAATGGAGTGATGAGTTGTCCAACCCAGTACAGGCGTCAGAATCGTTCCTTTAAAGACAAACGGGCCTTGAGGAGTATCGCCAATCGCATAAACAAGCTTATGCGTCGAACCAGTAGAATAAGATAAGTAGTATTTGTCGTTATATTTGTGCATCCAAGGACCTTCGAAATATCTGCGTTCTTCGTCGCCAGCTAGAAGAGGATTACCTTCCTCGTCAACAATAGAAATCTCGGTAGGTTTATTCTTAAAGGTAAGCATATCGTCGCTCAATTCCGCAACGAGAGGTCCAAGCGCAGGACCATTCACATCCGGATCAGCAGCATCAGCAACAAACTCACCTGTCGTCCACTTCTCCAATTGTCCGCCCCAAAGTCCGCCGAAATAAATATATGCCTTGTTATCTTCATCCACGAGAACAGCCGGATCGATACTAAAGCTGCCTGGAATATAGTTTTCTTCTGCTTTGAAAGGTCCCGCAGGAGTGCTACTCGTCGCTACACCGATACGGAAGATTCCATCCTTGTCTCTAGCAGGGAAATACAAGTAATACGTATTGTTCTTGAAGGCCGCATCTGGCGCCCACATTTGCTTCGAAGCCCAAGGTACATCCTTCACATGAAGAGCTTCACCATGATCAACACATGGGGAATTTACATCGTCCATAGACAGGATGTGGTAATCCTCCATTTGGTATTGATCGCCGTTATCGTTCGTTGGGCCGTCATGATCCAGGTCATGGGAAGGATAGATATAGATTTTACCTTCAAATACATGCGCAGAAGGATCTGCTGTAAAAATATGCGTTACAATCGGTTCATTAGGTTTTGTCATGATCACGTTCTCCTTTTCGCACATAACTGATTCCATTCTAATTTATCTTTTTCATTCTAATCCGAAATCGCTTGCCGTAAACTACATAAATTAAAGAATATAGCGTATAAAATATAGTTTTGCCTATAAAAAAATCCACACAATCTCTAGATACGCGGATTTTGTATATGTTTTACATTAAGAATCTATTTATTACCAACATGTAGAACAATACGTCCTCGACCATGGCCTTTTTCCGACTGCATATGTGCCTGCTCTGCCTCACCGAGAGAAAATACAGCTTGAACCTCTGTTTGAACGATTTTCTTGTCCATCAGTTCCACTATGTCGATTAAATCCTGCTTTGTTGCAATCGCTGAACGAAGAACACGAACACCCTCTTCTTGTCCCCGCTCAAGCGGCGGCTGACCTGCAATCGTCAAGAGAGCACCTCCCCGCTTCACAACCTCCCAGGAACGTTCAAGCGTTTGTCCACCAATCGTATCCAGGACAAAATCCACTTTCTCCTCAATCTGCTTCTCAAAAGGCTCAGTCGTATAATCAATAGCCATATCTACACCGATGGAACGAATATATGCCATATTCGACGGTCCAGCCGTCCCGATTACATGAGCACCTCGCCATTTGGCGAACTGTACAGCGAACAGCCCGACACCTCCCGCCGCTCCATGAATAAGGACACGATCACCCTTTTTCACATCTGCATTCTTAATACCACACCATGCTGTTGTTGCTCCGCCCGATAAAGTCGCTGCTTCCTCAAAACTGATGGATGCCGGCTTAAGTGCAATAGATTCTGCAGGAGCTGTCGTATACTCGGCATAGGTCCCATTCATACTTCTGCCAAACACCTCCTGCCCGACCTGCAGATCGTTCACATCCGGTCCTACCTCCTCAACAATACCTGCAAATGCTGTGCCTGGAATCACTGGGAACTTGACCGGCATCGGGAATAAGCCTTTACGAATCTTCCAGTCGATCGGAAGTACACCTGCGGTTACAATACGAATAAGAACCTCACCTGCTTGTGGTACTGGCCGAGGAGCCTGCTCCAGCCGCAGCACCTCCACACCTCCATGCTCATGGTAGCGGATCGCCTGCATCATTTGGGTCATCTTTAAACATCCTCCCTATTCGAAATATTTGAAGTAACATTAGGATTCGTGTAAAATCAAACTACAGAACTAACACATATTGTGTATACTCAGTATTTTATTGATATAGCGAGTATAGATATTTTGCTTGTTAAAAGTCAAGGAGGATTTATGCCTACATCCGAATCAGTACCTGCAGCAGGCCTCTTATTGGAAACGCTGCTTCGAACTACCCATCAGCTTCATCTTCAATTTGAATCGCATCTAACTGATCTCGATATCCCGGATTATTTATCAGGACCGCGGCTGCGCTTTCTCGTCTCTGTATCGGAATCTGGACAGATCCGAATGAGTGAGATTGCTGCCAAGCTTGGCATTAAACCACGCACGGTTACCCAATTCGTGGATGCTCTTGAGCAAGAGAAGCTTATTGTGCGGATTCCGGATCCGGATGACCGCAGAGCGACCTTTATCAAGCTATCCGAGACTGCTCCGCCACTTATACAAAAAGCCAGACTCGCCATGAGCGAATCTGCCGATATAGTACTGGCTTCTTTATCGCCCGAAGATCGAGGTCAACTGCTGCGCTTGCTGCATCAAATAACCGAGCAAAAAGAAAGGATTCTATAACGATGAGCTTTCAATATACGGATGATGATGTCCGAGTATTGTGCGGCAGATTTGCTTTTGAAGAAGGGGAATCAATCTGGCAGTCCGGCGGTGTAACCATTCTGCGTTATGATCCGGACAAACCCTTCTGTGAGGCGAATGTCAGAACGAATCGCGATCTAATCGTAACCGCAACGAGCAGCCGTGGTGAGATTATCGCTACCTGCACCTGTCCGGACTTTGACCCTGAAGACAAATATTGCGAGCATGTTGCTGCTATGCTGCTGCATCTATTGGAACTGCCAGAGCTGCCCGAAGAGGCTCTTAATCTCGCCCGCATATCTGCAAGCGACCAGCTGTTGTCTAACAGCATTCTAGACTTATTTAATAGCCATGATCGTGAACAGCCTTCGCTCATCAGCCGCACAAGATACGTTAGAGATACTCGAACTCCTGTTGAAGTTCAGTTTACTTGTGTTATCTTCACAAGCGGCTACCGGAATTATCGGATTGGGATAGAGCTTAGAATTGGTCTTGGCAGATTGTATGTCGTACCGGATATCCGGGCTTTCATCGAAGGTATGGCTCTCAATGTTACTCGAACATTCTCCAAGCATTTCACCTTTAACCCGGCAGAGCATTGTTTCAGGACGGAAGATCATGCTGTGCTAAATGAACTTGCCCGAATCAGCAGGAATGAAGCGCTGTACCAGGAGGGTGCACAGCCTTTACCTGGGCGAGCTCGCCTGAAAAATGCCGATCGAATGCTCATGATTCCGCCTGCAGATTGGCCAGCCCTGCTGCCGCTTCTTGCTGCATGCCCATCCGTTCTGATCGATCAGGAGGGCACCATCACCGCCGGCTTGCAGATTAGTGATGAGACCACTCCTATCCGCTTTGGATTTGGCGATCATGACGGGAATGGCTTTCAACTCGAGGTCGAAGGACTTGATCAGATTATTGTTTTGTCCGCCTACAATATGGTTCTCAGCAAAGGCCTGATCATCAAGCTGCCCCCAGATGCCTGTAAACGGCTAGCGGATCTCAAAAATATGCTGGATGCCTCCCGCAGGCAGCATGTCATCATTTCCTCGGAGCAAATTGAACCGTTTATGGAGAAGGTTGTTCCCGAGCTGATGAAGATTGGGCAGGTTCAAGTTACGCGAAGTGTATCGGAGCGGATCGTGCAGACACCTCTGAAGGCTAAGCTGTATCTGGACCGTGTCCGGGAAAGACTTCTAGCCGAAGTAGAGTTCCAATACGGGGACATTAGGATCAATCCTCTGGCGGCAAACACTGATTATAAGAACACGGACCGGATTTTACTAAGAGACGGCGACCGTGAGAATCAGATCCTAGATATCATGGACCAAAGTGGGTTTGTTACAACCGAGCTTGGTTACTACATGCAGGATGAAGACAGTGAATTCGAGTTCCTGCGGCATACCATTCCAAAGCTTGAAAAATTGCTTCAGATTCATGCAACAACGGCCGTTAAGACAAAGATTGTTGTCCCTAACTCGCCTCCTAGCTTAAAAGTTGAAGTCGATGAACGAACTGACTGGCTGGAATTTAAATTCGAATTGACGGGGATATCGGATAACGAAATTCGTAGTGTGCTGCGCTCTATTGTGGAGAAACGCCGCTTTCATCGCCTTCAGGATGGAGCTTTTCTGCCGCTGGAGGGCAAAGAATATGAAGCTATCACAAGAATTATTAATGAAACAGGCTTCTTGCGTTCGGAGCTCAACAACACCACGTTCCGCATCCCGCTTGCACGGGGACTACACCTTGCGGATATGGAAAATGACGGCCGAATTATTCAGCTCGGCAAATCATTCCGTAAGCTGCTTGCCCATATTCGTAATCCGGATCATCTGGAGTTCGAGGTTCCTGCCAGCCTTCAACACGTGCTGAGGGATTACCAGAAATACGGCTTCCAATGGATGAAGACACTTGCTCATTACCGGATGGGCGGCATTCTGGCCGATGATATGGGACTTGGTAAAACCATTCAAAGTATAGCCTTCCTGCTGTCCGTATTACCGGAGATTAGACAATTCGATCAGCCAGCCATCATTGTTACGCCAGCATCACTGATGTACAACTGGTTAAGCGAGCTGAAGCGCTTCGCTCCGGAGATCTCGGTCATTATCGCAGATGGAACACGGCCAGAGAGAGCGGCAAAGCTAAGATCGTTAAAAGGTGTGGATGTCATTATCACTTCCTATCCCCTTCTGCGGCGGGATATTGATCTGTATGTCACACGCTTTTATCATACGGTCGTACTGGATGAAGCTCAGGCGTTTAAGAACCATACGACTCAAACCGCACAAGCGGTAAAAGCCCTTCAAGCCAAACACCGTTTCGGGTTAACCGGAACGCCGCTTGAGAATAAGGTGGAGGAGCTATGGTCGCTCTTTGGAGCCATTTTTCCGGAACTGTTCCCTGCCCGTAAAGTATTTGCAGATATGCCAAGAGAAAGCATCTCCCGCCGTGCACGTCCCTTCCTGCTTCGCCGCTTGAAGTCCGATGTGCTCAAGGAGCTGCCCGATAAAATCGAAACCATGCAGGCCACCAATTTACTGCCGGAGCAGAAGAAGCTCTACGTCTCGTATTTGGCAAAGCTGCGGACGGAAACGGTCAAGCATCTGGACAATGATCGCAGCTTCCATCAGAACCGGATCAAAATATTGGCGGGCATTACTCGACTTCGCCAAATCTGCTGTCATCCTGCACTGTTCGTAACGGACTATGAAGGCAGCTCAGCCAAGTTCGAGCAGCTGTTCGAGATTGTGGAGGAATGCCGAAGCACTGGCAAACGGATGCTGATCTTCTCCCAATTCACACAGATGCTTGGTCTAATCAGCAAGGAGCTTGTCCGGCAAGGTATACCATACTTTTATCTCGACGGCAGTACAAAAGCTTCTGAGCGAGTCGAATTATGCAATCGATTTAACGATGGTGAGAGGGATATCTTCCTCGCTTCTCTGAAAGCTGGCGGCACAGGACTTAATCTAACTGGTGCGGATACGGTCGTCTTATACGATCTGTGGTGGAATCCTGCAGTCGAGCAGCAGGCCGCAGACCGTGCTCACCGAATTGGACAAACCAAGGTTGTTCAGGTTATCCGTCTTGCTGCTCATGGCACGGTTGAAGATAAGATGTACCAGCTTCAGCAGCGGAAGAAAAATATGATCGACGACATCATCCAGCCTGGTGAAGAGCAGCTGTCATCCCTTACCGAATCTGATATTCGGGAAATTCTCGCGATAGGTGCCAATGAACGGGATTTATAAAAGGATCGAAGAAGCCTCCAAGTTCACTTTACTTGGAGGCTTCTTTTGGCATGACGGCTTGYATATCAGCGTAAGTTATAAGGTCAGATCGTAATATATTCCGATAAGAGGGGGAAATTGGGATGCTAAGGGAAGACGTTTGCAGGTATGAACAGCATAGTGATTTCCCCTATTTCATAAGCAGCAATGAGGGCAAAGAAACGATTGTTATGCTGCATGCTGCATTTGCGGACTATACCTTGTTTCAGGAACAGGTTTCTTTTTTGGAAAATAACTACCAGCTTATCCTTATTAATCTGCCTGGGCATGGGGCCGGAGCTTCTGCCAAATCTAAGGTTACGATAAAAGATATACCTGCTGTCATCAGCCGTATTTTGGCGGACAACCGGATCGAAGCCTGTCATCTCCTTGGTGTATCGCTTGGCTCGCTGATCGCACAAGCCTTTGCGGACCGCTATCCGGAGCAAACACGCTCCGTTATTATTGTTGGGGGTTATTCCATACATAAAGCCAATAAGCGGATCAAAAAAGAGCAGCAAGCCGAAGCGCTCAAATGGATTGGCTACATCCTATTCTCCATGACAAAATTTAAACAGTATGTTCTTCGCGTATCCTGTTCAACAGAACAAGGACGTATATTATTTGACCAAGGGATCCGGCACTTCAAGCGGCGGTCATTTGAGGCAATGAGCGGTATGGGCTCCTTCTTTACCGATCGATGGAAACCCATGCCGTATCCGATGCTCCTAATTGTTGGTGAGCATGACCGGGAACTGATTCATGAAGCCTTAAATTTACTTCACCAGCTGGAGCCGCGTTCACAGCTTGTAACGATCCCGGGAGCAGGTCATTGTGCAAATGCAGACGCACCGGAAGCTTTTAACCAAGTTATTGCCGATTATTTATCTACAATCACACTTTCACCATCGGCTGGAAACAGAACCTGATCCATCAATCCCTCAGTTTGCAATGCACGAGAGAGAACCTCTCTTGTCACCAGGCAGTGATTGATTGTATCCATATGAACCGCGATAACTTTGGAATAAGGCGCATAGCGGCAGACGCGAATTACATCTTCAACATTCATCGTAATCGGATCCCCAACGGCAAATTGTGCACCACCCGCGTTGACAATCGACACATCCGGCTGAAAGGCGTCCAGCGCCTGCCTTACCTCATCGCACCAGATCGTGTCACCTGCGATATAAAGGGTCGGATGTCCTTCTGCTTGAAGGACAAATCCGGACACCTTCCCCATTTTTTGTCCGATCTCACCTGTACCATGCTGACCGCTTGTTCTTGAAATCGTGATGCCTTTATATATTGTCGACTGCTCAATCTCCGTAACAGAAGAAAAATGCTGGGCTGTTATGCTGTGAGCATCACCAGGCTGACAAAATATGAGCGTCGACTTAGGCAGTGCTTCTGCCGCGGCAGTATCCCAATGATCCTGATGAAGATGTGTGACGAGAACAGCATCCGGCTTCACCAGCTCTTCCTTAGAGATTGGCAGAGGCACAAGCGGATTGCGCCTCTCATTCGTCGAGTTGTTGATTGGCGGATTCACTCCAGCTTCACTAAACATTGGATCTACGAGCAACCGTACTCCTGCATATTCCAGCCATAGGGTGGCATGTCGAATCAATTGAATGTTCATATTTGTAAAACCTCTCTTCCCTTTAAGTCTATCTTAATTATAAAATAAGGTTCATCTGGCACGAATAACCTCATGAAACAAAAAGGCCTCGATTATTTTCACAATGAAAGGATTTCCTATAACATGTCAAATCAATATGGAATCGATGACATTGATATTCAGATCTTAAATCGTTTAATTGCAGATGCCAGCCAGTCTCACAAAGTGATTGGAGAACATGTGCATTTGACCGGCCAGGCTGTTGGTGCTCGTGTTCGGAAACTCCAGGATCTTGGCATTATTGAAGGCACAACCGTTCGTTGGGATCCTAACAAAATTGGCCTGACCGTTCATGCTTTTGTTACCGTCTTTATGAAATCCAGCACTGCCCATCAAGCCTTCCAGGCCTTCGCTCAGCAAAACAGCAATGTAATAGAGATCCATAGGGTGAGCGGAGAAGGCTGCTATTGGATGCGGGTACGCGTAGGCTCACAGCTGGAGCTGAATGATTTTCTAGATGAGTTATTATCGTTTGGGAACTACAAGCTGAGCTTGTCTATTGGTCAGGTGAAGTAAAAAATGGAGGTTGTTCATAATGAGTACAAGCATTGAAGAACGATTAAGCAATTTAGGAATTATCCTTCCTGAAGCAAGTGATCCCGCTGCAAATTACACAAATTGCGTAATGGCGGGTTCTCTACTTTTTGTAGCTGGTAAAGGCCCATCAGGGAAACCAAAAGGGAAATTAGGACAAGCCTATTCCACAGAGGAAGGCTATCAATTTGCCCGTAGTGCGGGAATTGAAATTCTTGCTGTTGTGAAGCAGGCTTTAGGCAGCTTGGATCGAGTAGCTCAAGTGGTTAAACTGCAAGGGTTCGTTAATGCGGATCCTTCATTCGAACAACATCACCTCGTACTGAATGGCTGTTCCGATCTCATGCGGGAAGTATTCGAGGATAACGGCATTCACAGCCGCTCCGTTATGGGCGCCAATTCCTTACGAGACGATCTGCCTCTTGTTATTGATTCGATATTTGAGATTAAACCTTGATGATGTGCACATCGTTAAGCATAACAAAAGGCTCATTTCACCCATCATTCAGGGGAAATGAGCTTCTCCATTTAATCAAGGACGGTTTTGTATCGGTCCGGCTTATAGCCTGCTTTTTCCGCCATAATAGCGGTCAGGTCTTTGCCCTGCTCACGCAAGTCATCCATGTAGAGGTCCGCCTCAATTCGGCCCCTCGACATAATAAGTGCCCGGTCAATGACCGTTTCAATCTCATCGAGGTGATGAGTCACGATCAGGATTGTTTCATCGCCCTTCAGGTTGCCAATCATCAGCTTCAGGAAGTCGCGTCTTGTAAACATGTCTTTCCCAAGGAACGGCTCATCCATCAGAATATATTTGGCGCCCTTCGCCATACCCGCGCTAATCTCAAGCTTCGATTTCTGTCCTCGCGAAAACGTCCGAATTCTCTTGTTTGGTTCAAGCTCGTAAAATTTCAGCAGCTTATTATAGTACACAAGATCAAATCTTGGATAAAAAGCCGCTAAGAAATCTGCATACTGGAGAGGGGTTAGCTTCGGGATGTAGCTTCCTTCTTCCGTAATAAAAGCAAGCTGGTCGTATTGCTCCTGAACGGGACGACCATTAATGAACATATCGCGGTATTTCACTTCACCAAGCCCCATGATCGCTTTGAGCAAGGTTGTTTTCCCGCTTCCGTTCTCGCCTAATACGCCAACAATCTCTCCGCTAGGAATCGTCAAATCCCGGACATGCAGCACTGGACGTGCATCTCCAAATGATTTCTCTACATATTTTAGCTCCAGCATGCTATTCCTCCTCTCTTGCCTGCAGCTTCAGATGGTAGAACATACGGTTATCATCCGGCTGTGTTTCATAGGGCTGGCCACTTGCCATGTTAAGCGTATTTATCCTGTCATCATTCAAATCCGACACAAGCTCGCCTTCATATAATAGCTGATTGTCATTGTACACCCTGATGAGCAGTTGAATCGGCAGGTAGCTGTCAGCAAAATATTGGTCATCCGGCCTTGGCTCCGTTGACGTATAAACGACGTAAAGCTGACCACTACGGTAAAGCATCGTCATCCGGCTGCGCAAAGTATCATGCCAATTCCTTTCATAATCCACATTCGTCTTGTCAATCAACTGCATGCCGCTATTGAAATCAATGCTCCATACTGCTTTATGAGCACGGATATCATAGTCGGTGACGGACCTATTCTGAAAAACAAGATTCAAAATCTGATCATTGTCAAAGACTTCATATTGGCCGGAATATTGGACATCCGTCTGATCAAGCACGATGTTGCCAAGCTGCTGCCCACTATTTGGATCGTAGCCCCGCACGACAGGATGCCCATTCTCCATAAGTATAAGGGCCAGCTTATCTCCCACTGCCTCGAGCCCCCACACTTCAATAGAACGCCCATCTTTATTCTGGTCAAGACTGTATTCAACAACAGTCCGTGTCGTACCGTCCTCTTCAAAGGAAAGCTCATAAATGCCGTTAGTCCCTGTACTGTCGGCCGTTGTTGGCACGGTAAAATAAACATGATCGCCAATCTTGGCAAGTCCGCTCTCTAATGCGTTTGTATAATTATTATTGCTTTGAAACACAATCCTGGTATTGATGAGAGAAGATTTCCTGCCACTTCCCTGAATGTTCGGATCATCAGAGGTAACGTAGAAGGTATATTCTCCTCTAACCTCATAATCAAGTCCATCCATTCTTTTTTTCAATCCTTGGACGTACTTATAATGATCCGGCAGAACAGGAGGATCGGACACCTCTGTATGCTTGTTTAATTGGCCATTCAAAAGTTCAAAACTTGTACTTGCATACTGATCACTGATCTCACCTGAGAGAATAATCGGCGCAACCGCTGATCGTTCTCCGAGATGATCCTTGATATATAAAGTTCCTGAATTCTTATGCGTATGGTTAAGTAAAGCGAAAACTCCTATCAAAAGCAACGCAGCAAAGCCAACAGGAATCGCAAGATGACGGGATAGTTTTTGAATGGTCACCATCTTAACAAGCTCCTTTGGCCCATTGGATAACGATATGATCAAATGTTCGGTATTGCGAAGTGTCGTTCGTGAACGAGTCTTTGGTATAATTCATGGCCCTTATCCAATCGTCATTCATGTCTGTTGCCAGCTCCCCTTCATAAAGTAGCTTTCCCGCCTGATAAACTTGAATAATAAGCTGCTTAGGCCTGTAGGGGTCAAATAAGATCTGCTCATCCGTCTTGCCATCGAGAATAGAATGGTCATGGACGACATAAAGCTTACCGTTCCGATAGCTGATTGCTTTCATATTGCGTTTGTTGAGTTCGATACTATCGTTATAGCTGATCGTTGTCTCATCCAGCAGCTTTACGCCGTCCGATAGATTGAAGCTCCAAATTGTTTTTTGAATACTGCCGTAATTATTACTCTCGTCAGAAGTACTCCGAAAAGCGATACTTAGTTGGTCTTCATCTATAAAAGCTTCATAGTCTTCATGAAAAGACCTCTTCTTCTCGCCCAAATGGGAACTAGGTATTGTAAAATTATTTGCTGCTGCCTCTCCCAAAAGCTTACCACTCCTGCTGTCATAGCTCCGCACGACGAGCTTCTTATTCTCTTCCAGAATCAAAGCCAACTTGTCGCCTACAGCTTCTAGGCCAAGCACTTGTATCTCGGAAGAAGCCGGCTCTTTATTTTTATCCAGGCTATATGTGGCAAGCGCTTCAGATTCCGGTGCGTCAGCCGGGTTACTCCGGCCATCTATGAAATTCAGTTTGTAAATCCCATTTGTACCGACATAAGTATTCCCTGATGGGACGGTAAAATAGATTTGGTTCCCGATCTTTGCAAGCCCATACTGCACCGAGTTTGTGAACGTGTGACTGTTATGCATCGTTTGATGCTTGTCATTGTACTCCACGAATTCGAGAGTGAAATACGCTGTTTTATAAATGCTTGAATCCCTTTGATCCCAATAGTCAATGGCGAATGGTTCAAAGCCATTCAAATCAAATTTTAAATCCCCCTTCAACTTATCAGGCGTTCGATCATCATACCAAATGTTTTTTGGAGAATCGTAAATTTGAGTATCCGTAGCTATGCTCCCACTGCTGCCAGCCAGTTCGAACGACGACTTATGAAATCCATCCCCCAGTTCCCCGCTAATTGTCACATCCGCTAGCGCCGAACGATCACCTTGATGATCCTTTAAATAAAAAGTTCCTTTATCACGGTCCGCATCGACTTGCATGAATTGGGATCCGATAAGAAGCAACGCAATTACGAGCGCCGGAAGCACCAAGTGCCTTGCTGATTTCTTCCATAATACCTGTATCATCAGGAGATAACTCCTTTCCGGATTAGCCGTATGCTATGCCAGATGAAGAAGCCGTTCATAATAAGCAGAATAATGCTGTACGTATAAAGCTTACCTATTGTCCAATCCGAAGAAGGAGCAGATATCTGAGCATTCACAATATGCCGCATAATCAAGCCCACAGCAAATACGAAGATAATAAACCAATGACGCCTGCTGCGCTCACAGAGGAATGCGTAATATAAGCCGATAGCCGCTGTGAGGAATACGCTGATCGACGCAAACCAGCCGCTAATGCTCCACGGTAATATAAGCTTCAGGAAATTCGAGCGGATAAAAGCCAGAAACAACCCGTTATGCATGACGAACTTGCCATCGGCGTAGCTGCCGATATGATCAACAACAGCGGAATACCCCCATCTTATCGCAACCAGATGAGCCACAAGAAGAAGCAGTAATCCTATGATAAAAGACAGCAGATTGCTCCAGTAATACGATTCTCGTTTCACTGGCAAGGTCAAATACGTATAAATGCTCTTGCTCCCCCAATACGCGTTATACTGCTTCACCAGGAAATAAACGCAGAACGCAGCAATAAATACATATAACGCCGTCTTGCATCCGGACGTATAATACAAGCTTTCAAACCGCGGATGCATCGAATTCTCATTCAAATGCTCAACCGCGGATTGCAGCAGCATATATGGCGTCAGCAGCATCCCCGCTGTCAAAATCAATAAAACAGGCAGCATCGACGCAAATTGAATATTTAAAAGCCGGTAAAATCCTTTCACTTTCCTGCACCTCCTGTATTAATGCACTAATACAATGAATGTATAAAAAGCCTATTCCCAAAGCTCACTAATCAGCTCAACCGTTTTCTTAAACGAAAGGTTCGCTTCCTTAGCTTGTGCTATAAATTCCGCCACCATTTCCTTTGTAAGCTCTGACTCAATACGACCATAGATCTCATCATCCAGATAAATAACACTTCCTAATGTACTGCTCGTTCGAACATAACCCTCATCCTCCATCAGCTTGAACGCTTTCTGGACCGTGTTTGGATTAATGTTCAACTGCATAGCAATATCTCGCCTGGAAGGAAGCTTATCGCCGGACACCGCCCATTTGAGCAAAATACGTCTCTTTACATACAAGGCAATCTGCACGTAGACCGGCATTTTATTATTTAATTGTAAATCCTGAAAAGTCAGCAACTCCATCACCTGCCTCATGCTATGACTGTATTATGCCAGTAATACAAGAAGACCACAAGAGGCAATTGAGAAAAATCCTCTGTTATAAAGTGTTTGCAAGACATAGAGGTTTTGTTACTATTAAACTAAAAACAGACAAAGGAAAATATCACTATGTCTTCTACTTCTCTGGAAACCGTTGCTTATCGTGAAATACGTGAACGAATTATGCGTGCGGAATATATGCCTGGCTCCATGTTGTCCGAGAATGAGCTTGCTGGACTTCTCGGCATGAGCAGGACGCCTATCCGCGCAGCCATCTCCTTGTTAGAACGGGAAGGACTAGTTGGATCTTTCCGGGGACGTGGAGTTATGGTGAAGGAAGTATCCGCCCATGATTTCAGCGGAATGTATGAAGTACTCGTCTCGATGCAGCTGTTCGTACTGGATACCGCTGTGAAACGCCAGCTTAACTTCGATCTGGAAACGCTGAGCCAATACCTCGAGCAGCAGCAGGCAGCTATGGAGCAAAGTGATTTCTACAGTTACTATAACAGCACCCTGCTCTTCACTGAGACCATCCTTCGGACTATTCATAATGAGAGCATGCTGCAAATTATGGAGCTTTACCGGGGAAGATATGTATTCCATACCGTCTCCTACCGCAAAAAATATCCCCAATACCAGCCAAGCCGATCTGTTCAAACGAACCGCCGGATTTATGAGGCGATTAAGACTGGTGACATTGCTGCAGCAAAAGCTGCCGTCACCGAGCAATATTCGGATGTCCATGAGCAGTTTATTCTTGGTGGATTATTGAAATAAACTACTCATAATGATCAAACCGGGAGCCTTATGGCCTCCGGTTTTTTTGAGTTGTATTTACAAATACTTAAGCTCGCTATTACACACAACTTACATACAAGTTGCATACTTAACTTGAAGTTAAGAAGATGACAATCCTAATTCGTGAAGGGAAGATTCCAATGAAGCCAATCCTGTTCGCACATCTGACAGACACCCATGAAGCAAAGGAGATTAGATAAATGACAACTAACATTCAAGAATCTCAAAAGAATCGAGTAGTAAAGCTGGATGGCGCCTATAACATGCGTGATCTTGGCGGTTATGAAACAAAGGACGGACAAGTAACAAAGTGGGGAAGAATTTTCCGGGCCGATGGTCTTCACAAGCTGACAGAAGCCGACCAACGCCATATTCTGGACCAGAATGTAAAGTTGATCGTTGACCTGCGCCATACTCAAGAGCTGGAGAAAGATCCTAACGTGTTCGCAGCTTCCGAAAAAGTCGCTTACCATCATGTCAGCCTGATCAATCCCGCTACACCAGACGTCCTGCATGTCCAAAGCTTGGGTGAGCTCTATGTAGATATGCTGGACAAATCTCAATCTCAACTCCGTCAGGTGTTCGAGCATCTTGCAAACGAAGCTGAAGCTGTTTCACTCTTCCATTGTACTGCAGGCAAAGATCGGACCGGTGTTGTCTCCGCCTTGCTTCTTGATACCGCTCAAGTCCCTCATGAAACGATCATTAACGACTATAGCCTGACAGCAGAGTGTCTCGCACCTATGGTCGACGAAATGCGTCTGAAGCATCTTGGCAACGCAGATGCCGCAGCGATTGAGATGTTCGAACGCTTCATGGGCAGCGCTCCGGATAATATGGTCATGATGCTTGAGCATCTGTACAACCGTTATGGTTCCGCAGAAAA
This sequence comes from Paenibacillus sp. YAF4_2, assembly GCF_052113225.1. Classification (NCBI taxonomy): domain Bacteria; kingdom Bacillati; phylum Bacillota; class Bacilli; order Caryophanales; family Paenibacillaceae; genus Paenibacillus; species Paenibacillus sp. YAF4_2. The sequence goes on along the minus strand of NZ_JBFRCT010000002.1, from coordinate 190,711 downwards.
ATATTTGCTCACGATTGGTATAACGGAAGAGCAAGTTGCCGTGTTAAAAAGTAAACTACTTGGTTAGTTTGCTGTAAGAATAAAAGCCTGCACCGGACTTGGTGCAGGCTTTTCCTTTTGGACGGTAAGATTTGTTGTTCTGATGCTCTGCGTTGTATTTACTACAGCAGAATAATAGTTGATTGGTGTCGATCTTAGTCTACGTTGTATTCTCTACAGTATATTTCACCTAATTGGTCTGCTAGTAACTCTAGACGGCAGATTATACTGTACACAATACAATGTAGCTAGTTACTCGGATGAATTAACCTCAGTACATTGGAAGGAATCCAGTCTGTGCCTAGTACACAAGAACCGCTCAACCCCAGGATAGAGCTCTCCAAGACTTTCAATATGAAAACCACATGTGCGATAAAATCCTACCGCATCCTTATCCGTCTCAGCCTTTAAAGCAGTCATCTTGTGCAATGACATCACTTCATGGGTTAAAGCACGGCCAATGCCTTTTCCTCGCATCTCTTCATCTACAGCGATATGTGAAATAACTATCTCCTCAGGTTTGATCAGAAGACCAATAATCGCAGCAATACGGCTGCCATCATCGTAAGCATATAACACTCGGTTAGCATCTAGATTGTATAGTTGAACGATCCCGTTCATTTTCTCTTCTGTAGGGTTATATACACATTGAGCAATAACGGAGACAACTTGTTTTGAAAATCCCTTTACCTGTCTAAGTTGAAACATTCCCTATCACCTCTAATTCATTTCACCTTTTATGGGGCTGCTGGGCAGATTAAGCGTTAATTCATTTTCCGAACCCTCTTCTTTCCACAGAACGCTTACAGTTGTTTCATTAAGAAATTGTTTGAGATCTGCTTCGTTTGCGAAGGTGTATGTGATGTAATACTCATATGATTCGTTTTTCTTCAAAATACCGTTCGTATTCCCCTCACTTCCCGAGCTATGTACATATTTCATCGGGAGAGGCTCATTAAACCTAATTTTAATAGATTCAGCGATTTGTTCTCCTATATTAGTCATCTCTAAATAAACTCGCATCATAACCGGATTCTTTAATGAATCACTGACGTGATCTATTTCATTTATACTTTGCCTCTCTCTTATAATTTCGTAATTAAGTGAAGTAGACAGACTAACTCGATCATCCCTTTGATCTTTAAATGAAGTAACATCTGTCTGGTTGCTGCTGCAGCCTGCTAATAGCGATAGCAATAATAAGATGCTAATTAAAACCCCTCTCACGATAACACCCTCTTCGTTTGTAAATATGGTATTTATTACAATTATGCTGATGCCTACGCAAAAAGAAAAGCAAAAGATAACTTTAATCCTGTCTCTTTGCCCCCGTCTTAGGAGAAAAGCATTAATCCGATTAAATATTTTTGATAGATATTACCTAAACTGGTTCCTTCTTACGAACTGTGCCTATATACTTGAATTGTGAGTAATTTCATAATTTTCTCAAAGTTAATCTCATGTAATGTAAGGATTTCCAAAAGCAGAAATTCTTTTTAGGAGGCTTCAGATGGAAAGAACCTTTTCGATTTCCCGCTATCCTGATGTAAAGGCTGTGACGAGCCAGCTCGATCAGCTCATCTCAAAGCCCATTTATTCAATCAAACCGGAAGCATTAAAGCAGTACGAAAAGGATTATTTTGAAGCCAAATGTGCAAAATCGAAGGAAATGATAGACGTTGCCAAGGAGATTATTCCCGGCGGCGTGCAGCATAATTTAGCGTTTAATCATCCGTTCCCCCTCGTATTTACGAAGGCCGAAGGGGCATACCTCTATGATCTTGACGGCAATCGTTATTATGATTTTCTGCAGGCAGGTGGCCCAACGGTACTCGGAAGCAACCCGCCCGAAGTACGCGAGAAGGTCATCGAACTTCTTAATGATTGCGGTCCCTCAACCGGACTATTCCATGAATATGAATATAAATTAGGCAAAAAAATTACCGACAGCATCGATTCCGTCGAAATGTTTCGCATGCTTGGCTCCGGAACGGAAGCCTGTATGGCGGCCATCCGCGTAGCACGTCTTGCAACCAAGAAGAAAAAGATTATTAAAATGGGCGGCGCTTATCACGGCTGGAGCGATCAGCTTGCTTACGGTATTCGGATTCCCGGCTCCAAATGGACACAGGCGCATGGCGTTCCACGTTATATCTTTAAGCATACGCAGGAGTTTTTCCCAAATGATCTTAACGATCTGGAAAGAAAGCTTCGCTTCAACCAGCTTCGCGGCGGAACAGCAGCCGTGCTGATCGAACCAGTTGGCCCGGAGAGCGGCACAAGGCTGGTTGATCTGGATTTTAACAAAGGGGTAGAGAAATTATGCCGCAAATACGGCGCTCTCCTCATTTTCGACGAAGTAGTTACCGCCTTCCGAATCGGCATGTCCGGTGCCCAAGGCTATTATGGCGTATCGCCGGATCTTACGATCTTTGGTAAAGTTGTTGCCGGTGGATATCCAGGAGCGGGCGGTCTTGGCGGCAAGAAGGAATATATGAAATATTTGTCCGCGGGCATCGAGGCTGGCAGTAACCATAAGAAAGCTCTTGTTGGGGGTACAATGGCTGCCAATCCGCTCAGCTGCGTGGCCGGTTATTATACGCTCTGCGGGCTTGAACGAACGAATGCCATCCAAAGATCAGGCCAAATGGCCGATCGGCTGACAGCAGGACTGCAAGCCCTGATCAGCAAATACAAGCTGCCGTTTGTCGCCTATAATCAAGGATCAATCTGCCACCTAGAAACAGTAGGTACGATGCATTTTTCCATCAACTGGTCGAAGCCTTGGCAAATTCCGAAGGTGCTCTCCGAGACGTCTAAGCGAAAAAAAGAAATGGAGCATATGGGAGCGGCATATATGGCCGAAGGCCTTGTGACTCTGGCAGGCAGCCGGCTGTACACAAGCGGAGCATATACAGAAGAAATGATTGATGATGTACTAGACCGCTTCGATAATATCTTTAAAAATGTAGCCTTAATTTAAGGAGTAAGGAGACGACCATGACCGCTGTCCAAGTAGCCAAGCAACGCGTTATTCAAGCAGGAATTAAGCTGATGGAAACAGGATTGATCGCCCGCACATGGGGCAACGTCAGCCATCGCATCGATGGCGGGCAGTTCGTCATTACACCAAGCGGCCGGGATTACCGGTCTCTGAAGCCGGAAGATATTGTGACCGTTCAGATCGCTGATTGCAGCTACAGCGGCACCATCAAGCCTTCTTCTGAGAAGGGCGTTCATGCCGAGGTGTACAAACGTTTTTCAGATATAAATTTCGTCATTCATACTCATCAAGAATACGCTTCTGTTATCAGTGCCTGCGAAGTGGATGCCATCCTCATTGAAGAAGGCCTGCTTGCGGGGAAAGTCCAATTCGGAGCCTATGCCCTCCCAAGCACAAAGAAGCTTCAGCGTAACGTTGCCAAGGCGCTTACTCACTCCGTGAACCAAGCGGTAATTATGAAAAATCACGGTGCGGTCTGTTACGGCGCTGACGATCAAGAAGCTTTCGAAGTGGCACTTGAGCTGGATCAAGCTTGCCGACAATATATCGATGATACTTATAAAAGCTTAAGTGGTGAGCAAGAAGCAAATGCTGTCGAGTTAAGCTGCTTTGCCCTTGGACTTGGTCAATCTGCCTCCATGCAATCGCAGTCTTCAGCAGGCAACCTGCTTTATCACAGTCGTCGAGTGGAAGACGGTTTCATTCTTTTCGATGACTCCGGCTCCGAGATTCAGGTCCGTTACGATGAGCTCGACGGCACAATGCCTGAGGAAGCATGGGTGTATCAGCACATCTATCGATCACATAAACACATTCATCATATCCACTGGAGCGGGAGTCCGGAGGTTATCGCCTTTTCCCAAACGGCTCAGTCTTTAAAGCCGCTTCTGGATGACTTTGCTCAGCTGATTGGAACCTCAGCGAGAAGTGTTGACCTCTCTCCTGCAGAGGCTGCTGCTGCTTTGAAGAGATCCTCGGCTGTCTTAATCCGTGGTATGGGAGCGTTATGCTGCGGCAGCACAGGTGACGATGCCCTAGCGACACTCATGGTTCTTGAGAAAAACTGCAAAGCCCATATCGGAGCCAAGCTGCTTGGCCATGTGAAGCCTATTCATTACTTGGAAAGCCTCTTAATGCGATTCGTTTATTTGAAGAAATATTCGAAGCTGAGCAATCGCTAAGAAAGGTGGAATTTATATTAAAAGAATCGATCATTCACTCATGAAATGGATCATTCTTTTATCGATCGTACCGGTCATCGTATCAACCGAAATGATGTGGCTCTCGCTCGCCCCGATCTCAAGTCTTGCAGAAGATTTCTACGGAGTAGGCAGCATGTCCATCACTTTATGCTCCATGAGCTTTATGATAATGTTCATTCTGTTCTCTTTGCCCGCTTCCTGGGTCATTGATAAATGGGGATACAAAGCCTCTTTGTTAATCGGTGCAGGGATAACGGCAGTGTTCGGGACGCTTCGCGCTCTGTTCGCAGATGATTTCACACTTGTTCTGATCATGCAGTTTATTCTGGCGATCGGTCAGCCTTTTCTTCTTAATATCGCGACAAAGGCAGCCTCCGATTGGTTCCCGCTTAAAGACCGGTCAACGGCGGCAGGCATTCTGACGTTAGCCCAGTATATCGGATTTATTGTTCCAATGGCCATAGCACCTGCGATTGCAGAATCATCAGGCATCCCCACACTCTTCAAGTGGTTTGCCAGCTTCGCGATCATATCTGCCTGTTTGGCCGCTGCCTTCGTGAACAGGAAACCTCCCGCTTCCCTCACCAATGTCTCTCCTGCTAAACAAGAGGTTTTACGATTCGAATCGATTCGACTTCTTACAGCGAACAAAAGCTACGTCCTCATTCTATTAATCAGCTTTATCTCCATTGGAATTTTCAACACCATATTAACGCTTCTTGAAACGATTCTTATCCCGCGCGGATTTACATCTGAAGAAGCCGGCTTGGTTGGAGCCGTATTTATCGTTGCCGGAATCATAGGGGCTGTTGTTCTCCCCATTCTATCGGATCGATACCGGATTCGAGTACCATTCTTTGTTTCCGCTATCGCCATACTGATTCCCTCCTATGTTGGTCTTACCTTCGTTGATCAGCCTGTTCTGGTGTCCATCATCGCCGGAATTGCAGGCTTTATGATTATGGGCGTAGCACCAATCTTGTTCCAGCATGGTTCGGAGGTTGCTTATCCCGTCCAGGAAGGAACATCTCTTGGCATGATTTTATTGATGGGGCAGGTATCCGGCATCGCCTTTGTCTACTTATTCGAAGTGCTAAATGATGCTTTGGGCACGATTGTCTGGCCGATGCTTCTGTTTGTGCTTTTAACCATCATCATGCTTCCTATTACCTTCCGGATTAAGGAATCTCCCTTACCGGTTCCGACGAAGGATATGGGGAACAATCAGCCTATGTAAAGGCAGGTGCAAGCTATAGGTACTTATGTACTCACTTATGATGTAGGAACATCTGGTGTCAAAACATGTCTTTATCATCTTACGGATTCGATTAAGCTTGTCGCGAGTGCTTTGTTTAGCTACGAGCTCACTATCCTGGATAACGGAGGCGCTGAGCAGGATCCGGCCGACTGGTGGAACGCCATGCAGCATACGACCAAGCAAGTTCTTCAGGACAGTTCTATTCCAGCCGAGCAGATTGGAGGTATCTCCTTCTGCGCTCAGATGCAGGGAATGATCCTCGTTAACCGTGAAGGTCAGCCTATTCGCAAAGCGATGAGTTATATGGATACCCGCGCAGCCAAAGAGCATCGAGAAGGTATCATGCACGGTATGAAGATAGCAGGAGTTAATGTCTTTAAGCTTGCCAAGTCGCTTGCGATTACACGCGCTGTCCCGGCTAGTGTGAAGGACCCCATCTGGAAGTACACATGGGTAAAACGTAATGAACCGGAATTGTTCCGCAAGGTGTACAAGTGGCTGGATGTAAAGGAGTATCTCCTCTATAAATGCACGGGTGAATTTGTGATGACTGAGGATAGTGCTTATGCCACTTTGTTATACGATTCGAGAAAAGGAAGAAAGACGTTCAGCAAGCAAATGTGTAAAATGTTTGGCGTCGAGATCAATCATTTCCCAAGGGTCATCAAGTCTACGGATCAGGTTGGAACCTTGTCCGCACAAGCCGCTGCTGATCTTGGACTCTCGCAAGGGACTCCGGTATTTGGCGGAGGCGGAGATGCTGCGCTGATTGGCGTTGGAGCTGGCGCTGTAGCTGAAGGAGATACCCATATCTACCTTGGCACCTCGGGCTGGGTATCCACTGTCGTCAACCGGCAGTTAATTGATACAACCAACATGATTGCATCGATCGTAGGAGCTATCCCTGACCGTTATCATTATTTCTGTGAGCTTGAGACAGCAGGCAAATGCTTGGAATGGGTCAAGAATCATCTTGCCTTGGATGAGATCGGAATCTATCTGGAGAAAAAACAAATCTCCGAAACCCAGGAGACAATGTACCGGAGCTTGTATGACTACATGATGCATGCGATCAAAGACGTGCCTGCCGGAAGTAACGGCGTCATTTTTACACCATGGCTGCACGGGAATCGCTGCCCGTTTGAGGATTCGAACGCACGGGGACTATTTTTCAACATCAGCATTGATACAGGTAAGACCGAGCTGATTCATGCGGTGCTCGAAGGAATCTGTTACCATCTCAGGTGGCAGCTGGAATCACAAGATCGGAAAATCAAGACGTCCAAGACGATCCGCTTTGTTGGGGGCGGCGCATTAGCTCCTCTCACCTGTCAGATTCTTGCCGATATTCTCGGACGAGAAATTGAGACGGTGGACAGCCCGCAAAATGCCGGTGCCATTGGTGCAGCTGTTGTCGCAGCTGTTGGACTTGGCATGATCCCAAGTATACATGAAGCCAAAAGCTTGGTGACTGTCCAAGCAACTTACAAGCCAAACCCACGGAATAAAGCTACCTATGACATCTATTTCGAAGTATTCAAGTCCCTCTACAGCAGGAACAAGAAAGCATTTGGCATCCTAAATAATCTCAGCAGCCATCCGGATGTTTTTCATGCTTCGCTGTGATACAATACTGGAATTGATGGGCTTACAAACTAGGGGGCTTTAAGAACAATTATGCTTATTATTGGTATTGCAGGCGGCACTGGTTCGGGGAAAACCTCGGTGGCACGCTCTGTTATAGAACGCCTTGGCGCAGACAAGGTAACCTTCATCTCGCAAGATAATTATTACAAGGATCATCCCCATTTGACATTCGCTGAGCGCGAAGGGCTGAACTATGATCATCCACTTGTCTTCGACAATGATTTATTGGTCGAGCATTTGAAACAACTGAAGTCTGGAGAAGGCGCCGAGGCTCCTGTCTATGATTTCACGTCGCATTCCCGCTTTAAGGATAAGACAGTAGAGCTTAAGCCATGCAAGATCGTGGTCATAGAAGGTCTTCATGTCCTCTCCGATGAAAATTTGCGGGCGATGCTCGACATTAAAGTATTTGTGGACACCGATCCCGATGTCCGAATCCTGCGCCGTGTATTGCGGGATATCGAAGAACGTGGACGCTCCATTCAATCCATACATGACCAATACCTTAAGACGGTCAAACCGATGCATGAAGCTTTTATCGAACCGTCCAAAAAATATGCCGACATCATCATTCCCGAAGGCGGGAAAAATGAAGTTGGCATCCAAATGTTATCGATTCTGATGGAGAAATACTTCTAAAATAACAAAGGACGCAGCCATGATGGCTGCGTCCTTTGTTTAATTACGCTAATTACCCGGGTAATACTACCCACCTTAAACAAGCTTATGAGCTTGTACTCTTTTACGATAAGACGAGTAATACCAGCCCAGCATCACAATCGCAATAACCGGACATAGGAATAGCAGCTGGTACACATGGTTGTACGCATGTTCCAGAGAGGTGTTGCTCATCTTATGGAGCAGCAATCCACAGATCGCCACCGACAAAGATCCCCCGAAAAATTGAATAAGCTGCATCATCCCCATACCAGAACCAATCAGATGCCTCGGCAGAATGCTGGAGGTCTGATTATTCAGCGAAGCCAGCGTTGCCGAGAAGGCAGGAGAGAAAAGCAAGTACCCGCACATAATAACAAACGGCGATCGTCCTACAAAGGTCATGAATAAGGCAACGACAGCTGTCAGGATCACTGTTCCGATAAACAAGAACCGGATATTGCCGTAACGGTCAAGCCAGCGCCCAACAAACGGTGTAAGCATCGCGGACAGGATTGCTCCTGGTGCAATCAGGAAACCAATCAGGAGCTCTGATTTGTGGAACAAATTCGCGAGAACAAGCGGCATCAGGAACAAATTGCCCAAGTTAATAATCAGCAGACAGAAACCTACAGCAAGCAGGCGGTTATATCCGGGCTGACGGAATACTTCCGGATTAACAAAGGTCCCTTCGCCTTTCGACTTACGAATATGTAGCACATGCAGGACGATCGTCACTACACTTGCTGCAAACCAAATCAAAGACTGCTGGGTTACGGCAAGTAATAATGTCGTTGCGTTGATGACTGTCCATGCCGCCCCGAAATAATCGAATTTTGCAGGCTTTGGATTTTCTTTTGGCAGCAGCTTCAGCAAGATCGGCAGGATGACTAACACGAGGCAAGTAACGACAAACAGACCATTCCATCCAAAATATTCGCTGATCACACCACCTACGATTGGCCCAAGCCCAAACGCCATCGCACTGCCAGCTGCTATCATCGAAATAGCCTTGCCTCTTCTCTCGATCGGGATGTATCGGCTTGCCAATACAAGTCCAAGGCCCGCCATCGCACCCGCTCCAGCCGATTGCAAAATTCTTGCTGTCAGCAGCAGAGCGAAACTATGAGCAAAAATACCTAGAACGGATGATAATCCTAATATGAGCAGCCCTATCGCAACCAGCCTGCGGATCGGAGCAATGTCTGACAAGCGGCTGTAGATGACGGTTGATAAAGCATATCCAATCGAATAACTGGATACAATCCATGATCCGAGATCAGATGAGATACTCAAATCGTTAATAATACTTGGTACTGAGACGTTAAACATTGTCGTATTCATGACAACGACAAACAAGCCCAGCATCCACACGGGCATCACAATTCTGTCATTCAAGCTGTCCACCTAGTTTCCTTACGAAGTCACTTTACTTTACTTTGTTTAGTATAACACAAAAAAAGATGAAGCAAGGATCGGCCCCTTGCCTCATCTTCTATTGCGTTCCCTTAAGAATTCGTTACTTGAGGGGCATGACTCTGACGATAAGCCAAAGGGGTCATCCCCATCTTGCGCTTAAATACCTGGAACAGGTAGTTCGTATTCGTAAAGCCATGATTCACTGCAATTGATTCAACGGTATTTGACGTCTCCACCAGCTCTTCGCAAATACGCTGCAGCCGGAAATCCTCCAAATAACTGCTGAAGGAGCTTACCCCATAACGGTGAAATACTCGCTGCAGCTGTCTTGTGCTGATCTGAATACGGTCCGCAACCTCCTGTAAAGTAAGCGGCCTTGCGTAATTGTCGTAAATATACTGCTGTGCCATCTCGAAGCGATGCGCCTGAATATCTCGGGAAGGCAGCATCTGCTGCCCTTCCCGATCAACAGTCGCTTTTGCCGCACGAAGCAAAATTTGGATTAATGATTGCCGTATCGTGGTGTAAGCGCCAAGTTCTCCGGATCGCCAAGCTATATAAGCCTGCAGAAAACATGTCATCGCATCATGCTGATCCATAAATGGACGAAGAGGAAAATCGATCAACGCCTGCATGCAGGCCTCCGATTCCTTATTCTCCCACTCCGCTCCCCATTCTTCTGTGCTTGACTCATCCGGAAGACGAGTAATATCGACATGCAGGCATAACTCTTCCATTCCGGACCGAGCATCGGCTGTCTGTTGATGAACAACACCGGGACCGGTCAAATAGAACATGCCGCTGTTCAGCTTATAGATGTGGTCGATAAGGGTAACGGTTCCCTTGCCTCGAGGTATAAAATGAAATTCAAACTCCGAATGTTTATGAAATTTGATGACATGCCCCGGCTTGAAGGTAGTCAAATGCCATTTTAACACTCGTATGCCGTAACGTCCCCATCTAAAATGCAGATCAAGCCGTTCTAGCGCATCCATCTTATCTTTCATCACTGCATAAGGATACGGTCTCGCATTTACTTTGCTGTCTGACTCTGCTGCCTGCTCCCGCTCATCCCCGCCGGATGTCATTTCAGTTGAGCTCTTCAAGACGTACAGCTCTCTTCTCTGCAACCGAGCGGTTAGAAGCTTCCATAAGCATCGTCAGCTCTTGTGCCATACGGATGTTATCTACAGCTACTGTATTGCTTTGAATATGCTCTGCCCATTGCTCGAAAGCTTTGTTACGGCCACTTTCCTGCTCTGCTGCGATCCACTCTGATTCGCCGTTTTTATTGCTGCGAACCAAAACTTTGGCATCTGGTGTTCCGTACAGCAGCGAACCTTCTGTACCATGCACCTCAATTGTAAATGGAGAATGCGCATTAACAAAGCCCGCTTCTACAATACCAAGCGCACCATTCGCCGTTGTCAGAATCGATACCGCGTTGTCCTCTACTTTTTTACCGGTTACATAGCCGAATGAAGCTTGAACCTGTACAGGCAATTCGCCCAGGAACAATCTTGTCAGATACATCGGGTGGCATCCCAGATCAATCAGAGCGCCGCCACCGCATTGTTCGAGATTGTAGAAATGCTCAGGAAGCCAGTTGGCAGTTGCACCATTATGCGACAAACGGACACGGACCATGGTAACTTTTCCGATATCGCCAGACTCCAATACCTTCTGAATAGTTGCAGTATACCAATCATTTAATCTTGGCAGTGAAACGGTCAGCTTCACACCTGCTTCTTCGACAGCGTTTACAATTTCATTCACTTCTTTTGTTGTAAGCGCAAGCACTTTTTCTGTGAAAATATGCTTGCCCGCCTGAGCGGCCTTCACCATTACGTCACGGTGGATGTTTGTTGGCGTATCCACGATTACGCCGTCAATATCTTCTCTAGCAAGCAGTTCATCCAGGTTTGCAATAAAAGGAACGCCTAATTTACCCGCAGCTTCTTCGCCTCTTGCTGGGATTTCATCCCATACTGCTACAATTTCCGTATTCGGATGTGCCTGTGCCTCTCTCGTATAATCCCATGCATGTACATGCCAATAGCTCAACATTGCGACTTTAATCATATAACGTCCACTCCTTAAATAAAATGATTGCGATCACTTCATATTCGCGACTTATTTCTAAGGTAGCACACCAATCCCTAAAGGAAAACTAGAACATAAAGACAATCTGACTATAATTTTGCGACATAGACAAGAACATTTCTCTAGACTTATTGACTCCAAATATCGGTCAAACCTATAGTAATGGCATAAACATATTTTACTTATAACGGAGGCTGAACATGAGTAAATTATTGAAAATTGGTATTATTGGTTGCGGCGGTATCGCCAATGGCAAGCATCTTCCTGCTCTTAGCAAAAACAAGAACGTAGAAATCGTTGCTTTCTGTGACATCGTGGAAGAACGCGCTGCAGAAGCACAGCAAAAATACGGCAAAGAGGGCTCCAAAGTATATACGAACTACCACGAGCTTATTGCCGATCCGGCAATTGATGTTGTTCATGTGTTGACGCCTAATGATTCCCATTCCTTTATTACAATAGATTCCCTGGAAGCCGGCAAGCACGTAATGTGTGAGAAGCCAATGGCGAAGACAGCAGCTGAAGCTAGAGAAATGCTGGCCGCTGCAAAACGCACGGGCAAAAAGCTGACAATCGGCTACAACAACCGTTTCCGCCCGGACAGCCAATATTTGAAAACAGTATGTGAACAAGGCGAGCTTGGCGAAATTTACTATGCTCGTGCTCATGCAATCCGTCGCCGTGCGGTTCCGACTTGGGGTGTTTTCCTTGATGAAGAGAAACAAGGTGGTGGCCCACTTATCGATATCGGTACACATGCACTTGATTTGACGCTGTGGATGATGGACAACTATAAGCCGGTATCGGTAACAGGCTCCGTATTCCATAAGCTTGGCTCGAAAGAAAATGCCGCTAATGCTTGGGGACCTTGGGATCCTGCGAAATTTACGGTAGAAGATTCAGCAGTAGGCTTCATTAAGATGGAGAACGGCGCAACGATTACGCTTGAAGCAAGCTGGGCGCTGAATACCCTTGATATTGATGAGGCAAAATGTACGCTTTGCGGTACAGAAGGCGGAGCAGACATGAAGAATGGCCTCCGTATCAACGGCGAAGCGAACAGCCGTTTGTTCGTCAAAGAGGTTGACCTGAACGCTGGCGGCGTAGCATTCTACGACGGCGCATCGGAACGCGATATCGATGTTGAGTGTGCTGCTTGGATCAATGCGATCCTAAATGATACGGATCTGGTTGTTAAAGCCGAGCAAGCCCTTGTTGTAACGGAGATTTTGGAAGCGATTTACGAATCCGCTCGTACAGGCGAGACCGTCTATCTCAATCGCGAAAAAGTAGCGAAATAAATCATATAAAAAAACACGTCCGGAAACGGGCGTGTTTTTTGTATGATTCACTCTTTTAAGCTCTATGCTTATGCATTCGGCAAACTCAATTGCCACGATATACCGAACCGGTCGTTCAGCCAGCCGAACCGTTTGGCGAACGGATATTCACCAAGAGGCATTAATACACTGCCGCTAGTTGAAAGTGCTTCAAACAACCGGTCAACCTCTTCTTCGGAGTCACAGGTTAGAAATATGGAGAATGATGGCGTGAACGTAAATGCATGTTTCACATAACTGTCGATGCACATAAATGACTGACCTTTCAGAGAGAAGCTGGCTTGTATAACACTGCCTTCTTTACCAGGCCCATCGGCGCCGTAACGTGTAATGCTTGTAATCTCCGAATTTTCAATTAATGAAGTGTAAAACGTTATCGCTTCTTCTGCATCGTTACCTTGAAACATGAGGAATGAACTTACAGCCTTCATTGGGCTCAAACTCCTTTAATCGTCATTTTGTTTGCAGCTTCGCAAGCTTATCCGGATTCCGGACAATATAGATTTCCTGTGCTCTGCTATGCTTCAATTGAATAAAGGTCGCAGTAGTTACGATTCCATCCTGCCGTAAAAGAATACCGACCTCACCGCCAAATGTCGCAAGCTCCACAGAAAATCCTCCTTCCTCCTGCTCTGCTTTACGAATTGTGCCAAGCAGGAACTGGGCTACGCGTCCAGCAGATACAATTGGCCGAATAGCTGAAGTAACTTTTCCGCCTCCATCTGAGAATAGGGTGGCATCCTCGTGAAGCAGGGAAAGGACCTCATCCACTTTGCCTTGCGATAGTGCACCAAGAAATTGCTCAATCCATTGCTGCTGGACAGCGCCACGCTTGATCAGCTCTTCTTCTGTTATTCCCATCTTTGCTTTTGCCCTGCTCATGATCTTACGGCAGTTTAGCTCGCTCTTGTCAGTCAACTCAGCGATTGCAGGATAGTCAAAGCACAGCGCTTCGCGAAGAACAAAGACGGCTCGTTCGGCAGGTGTTAGTTTCTCGAGCAGGACCAGCATCGCATAAGAAAGCGTTTCATGACGTTCAGCTTCTTCAAAGCTGCTATCGTCAAAAACCGGTTCCGGCAGCCATGGTCCGATATATAACTCTCGTCTTTTACGTGCGGACCGCAGCTGGTCAATACAATGATTGGTCATCATTTTACACAAGTAGGCCTTAGGCTCTTGTAGCCGCTCCACACTCCTATTCTGCACTTTGACAAACAAATCCTGCACGGCGTCTTCCGCATCTGCAGCCGATCCTGTTAATTGATAAGCAAGGCGGAACAGCAGTTTTTGATACTGCTTATACAGTTCAACCATGTCATAGCTCCTTATGATTTCAGCATACTGGAATAATCCCACACAAAGCTCTTAATTTTGTAAGCAAGCCTGCCCGAGATGATTATATCAAGCCCCCATTTATGCGTCCACAGCAGACCGCGTCCCGGCCCAAGCCCAATGACAAAGGCATCCATAACCGCTTTATGCTTAGGCGCCTCGCCGCCTGTCAAATCTGCCGCAACAATTTTACCTAAACGCTGTGCTTGTGGAATTGCTTCTTTACAGGTCATCTGACTCGTCTTACCGCTCGCCCGCTCCACAATAAATGCATTATCACCAATGGCATAGACACCGTCCATGCTCGGAACCCTGTAGCATTCATCTACAATCACCTGCCCATTACCCGTCAGAGGCAGTCCCATTGTACGAAGAACAGGATTTGGCATAAGACCAAGCGTCCATACGGTGAGGCCCACCGGCAACAAATCACCATCGGATAAAAGAAGGCTGCCTCCCTCCTCCCGAATTGCTTTCCGTTTATGGTGCACCGTAACTCCGCATTCCGAAAGGTCCTGTTCCAGCTTTTGGCTGACTTTGGCTGGTCCCTCCAGAAACAGCTGTTCATGCGCATTAATGAGACGAACCTTGACCTCTAATGGATGGAATCCATATTTGCCAGCTTCCGCCCGCATAGCAAAAGCAAGCTCAGCAGCTGTTTCAACACCAGATATGCCTGCACCTACAACAGCTGCTGTCAGTAATCTCTGCCGTTCTTCCTTGCTCTTCCCTTCAGCCGCTCTTCTCATATTATCCTGCCATAGGTCGTAAATCTGTGAAGCAGCGCTCACACCAGTTAACGCAATTCCCCCATGTTCCGGCTCTAGCCTGCGGGCAACACTCCCGATCGCCATAACAAGAACATCATAGGCAAGCTGCTGCTGGGTCCCTTCATAATCGATATATAAAAGATTTTTATTCTCCGTCTCTACATGCTCTGCCGAACCCTGGATAAATATTGTATCCTCCGGAAGCAGCTGCTCCCAAGGAACGGTAATATTGCTGCCGCTAACGGCAGGACGAAATAGTAGCACCTTCCGTATATGATACGGCTGCTGATCAAGCAAGATCAGTTTAAGCTTTTGCCCATTGCCAATTGCTCTATGAGCTTTCTGAATCGCCTTCATCGCATGAATACCAGCGAATCCTCCTCCAACAACTATGCAGGTCAATTCTTTCATCTGTAACCTCTCCTTTAATACGTTTGCACATGTAACGAGAAGAGGCCGTTTTTTGTGACATTCTTTTGGCAAATGACATTTACTAGCACGAAGTTAACGTTGACGTACATTAAAGAAATCTGAATCTATGTTTAATCAACCTATTGCCGTTTGGGCTATTGCGTTCGCCAGTATTATGGCTGCGTGCAGGCTGGGGTCTTGGTAATGCCTTCTTCGTTGTAACGGCATTGTCGGCCATCGTATCGTTATCCCGTGTCTGAAGCTGGCTCTGAATTAAAGATTCAGCTTGTTTCTGTTATAGTTTAGACACAAGCTGGCTCACGAGTCAGCTTGTTTTTTTATCCGATGGGCTACAATATAGAAATAAGACATTACATGGAATAGAGGTTGCCTATTGAAGAAGATCGTTCTGATCCGTCACGGACAAAGCAATTGGAACGTCGAGAACCGATTTACAGGATGGACCGATGTTGACTTATCATCACAAGGGCTGGATGAAGCAAGAGAGGCGGGGAAAATATTAAAAAAACATGGCTACGTCTTCGACACTGCCTATACTTCCGTCCTGAAACGCGCCATTCGGACATTATGGATTATCCTTCATGAGATGGACCTGTTATGGATTCCGGAGCATAAGACCTGGATGTTAAATGAACGGCATTACGGCGCCCTGCAGGGGCTGAACAAAGCCGAGACAGCTGCGAAATACGGAGAAGACCAGGTATATCTATGGCGCAGATCCGTTGATATCCGCCCTCCCGCGTTGGACAAATCCGATAAGCGTTACGAGGCAGCCGATCCACGTTATAAGGACCTGAAGGACGGAGAAGTTCCTTTAACGGAAAATCTGGAAGATACGGAGGCTCGTGTGCTTAGATACTGGAATGCAGAGATAGCTCCTGTTATCTCCGCTGGAGGCCGCGTTATTATTTCTGCTCACGGCAACACCCTCCGGGCATTAGTGAAATACCTAGATCAAATTCCGCCTGACGGTATAGCAGACCTGAACATTCCAACAGGCATTCCACTTGTCTATGAATTAGATGATGAATTAAAACCGATCCGCCATTATTATTTAGGCTGGGAAGGTCCCTATCCTGAGGGCCAGATTCCAGCACATATGACCCATTAACTATAAATTGGAGCCGGCTGTAAGCCGGCTCCAATTATACTACCCGAATATGAGAATTATGCTATTACCTTCCCAAGAACAGCTTAAAGATTCATACCACCTGAAGCTTCGATACGCTGCGCGTTCACCCAGCCGAGCTCTGGCGTACATAATGAGGCTACAACTCCGCCGATATCATCAACTTCACCAACGCGGCCAAGTGCCGTCAGCGAGCCGAGATGATCACGAATGTCCTGATTATCCCTCACAGCTCCTCCTCCAAAATCTGTCGCTATTGCACCAGGTGCAACCATATTTGCACGGATGCCGCGTTTTCCAAACTCCTTCGCCATATATTTTGTCAGCACCTCAATTGCGCCTTTCATAGCCGCATACGCGCCATAGCCATCTGTTGTAAATCGCGTTAATCCGGTAGACAGATTGACAACTCCACCATGATCAGCAATACGAGAAAGCAGCTTTTGCGTTAAGAAAAAGACTCCTTTGAAATGAACATTCATCAGAGAGTCGAATTGCTCTTCTGTTGTACTTGCAATTGGCGCATTAATGCCAAAACCTGCATTATTAATCAGGAAGTCGAATTGGTTTCGACTCCACTTTTCTTTTAGCAGATCACCTAATCGCTCGGCAAAGCTGTCAAAGGTAGACACATTACCCGCATCAAGCTGCAGCGCAGCCGCTTTACAGCCATTTGCTTCAATTAGTTGTACAACCTCTTCTGCTTCTTCCTTCCGGGAAAGATACGTTACGATAACGTCGATCCCTTTCTTCGATAAAGCGATAGCCGAATTTCGCCCAAGGCCTCGGCTTCCTCCTGTGACAAGTGCGATTTTATGATTCGTTTCCATGATTATAGTCTCTCCTTTTACCCCGAAATTTGAACCCTTGATTATTGTAACCAGTTGTTCTAAAGTGAGATTACTCCTTCGAGTTAACTCTAAGTCAAGCTAAAGGGTGAAAAAAATGAATTATACGATTAATGAGGTCGCAGCCAAGTTTGGACTGTCCGCCCATACGCTCCGTTTTTACGATAAAGAAGGCCTTCTTCCCTTCATCACAAGAACCAAATCCGGTAACCGAACCTTTACGGAGATGGATCTGGATTGGGTCGCTCTGATCTGCTGTCTGAAGGATACAGGCATGCCAATTAAGGAAATCAAGCTGTACAGCGATTGGTGCAAACAGGGACGCGGAACAATTGATGAGCGTAAAAAAATGCTTGCTGACCACCGCAGCGAGGTGCAAAAGCAGATCGAAGAGCTTAACAAAAACCTTGAGCTGATCGATAAGAAGCTGGATTGGTATGAAGATCCTGAAATGCTTCGCAAGATCGACGAACATGTAGAAAAAGCAGCGTTGGAAAAATAATGCTTTGAATTTCCTTTATTCTTCCCCTACAATAGTACTAATATTGCGTATAACCTCGGCAATACGGGCCGAGGGTGTCTACCGGGAACCGTAAACTCTCGATTACCAGCATGCTTATTTCAGCATCGATGGTGATCGGGAGTTTTTTATTTTCTATGCTTTCGAAGTAAGAATTGCTCTACCTCGGCACGAAGTGCCGATAATACCACAATTCTTTAGGCTTATGCTTTCGAAGTAAGAATTGCTCTACCTCGGCACGAAGTGCCGATAATACCACAATTCTTTAGGCATATGCTTTCGAAGTAAGAATTGCTCTACCTCGGTACGAAGTGCCGATAATACCACAATTCTTTTTAGGAGAGAATAGATACATGAAAACAAATGAACGGCTTAAGAGGCGTATCGAGGTCGCGAGCAAACGTGCCGCAGCGGATGTTGTCATCCAAAATGGCAGCATTGTTAATGTATTTACAGGTGAGATCATGACAGGCGATATCGCGATTGTTGATGGTGATATCGCGGGAATTGGCGAGTATACTGATGGTGCAAAGATCGTTGACGCAACTGGTCAATGGATCATTCCAGGCTTAATCGATGGACATGTACATATTGAGAGCTCGATGCTTACTCCTCGGGAGTTCGCTAAAGTCGTCCTGCAACATGGAGTAACAGCAGTCGTTACCGATCCGCATGAAATCGCTAATGTAATGGGCAGCGCAGGTATTCAGTATATGCTTGACCAGTCTGAAGGACTGCCGCTCGACATCTATGTCAATCTGCCGTCCTGCGTCCCTGCAACTCCCTTTGAAACAAGTGGCGCACAGCTGGAAGCTGCGGATCTTCGACCATTCTACCAGCACCCTAAAGTGTTGGGTCTAGCCGAAGTGATGGATTTCCCCGCCCTTGCCGCAGGCAGCCCCGGAATAATTAATAAACTGTCTGACGCTATTGATCATCAAGCCCATATCGACGGTCATGCAGCCGGCATAACACGCGAGCAACTAAATCTGTATATGGCAGCAAGTATTCGTACAGACCATGAATGCATCAATGCTGAAGAAGCCAAACACCGTCTTGATCTGGGCATGTACCTAATGATACGTGAAGGAACCGTCGCGAAGGATTTGGAAGCCATCCTCCCTGTCGTCACGACGAGGAACAGCCGAAGATGTCTATTCGTAACCGATGACAAGTTAATTGATGATCTCCTTACTGAAGGAAGTGTCGATTACAGCATCCGTCTGGCCATTAGTAAAGGTCTAGATCCGATAACCGCTGTCCAAATGGCTACTATAAATACGGCAGAATGCTTTGGCCTTCGTGATCAAGGCGCAATTGCTCCTGGTTACAAAGCCGATCTTGTTATTCTTGATGATTTGCAGCAGCTGGTCATTAATCAAGTATACAAGCAAGGTGTAAAAGTGTATGAGAATGGCAAACTTGATGAAGAAGCTTTTCCCGCTCTGATATCCGATTCTATCAGTAACAGTAAACAGAACGCTGCTGCGCTTCGAAACGGAATAAAACCGCTGCAGCCAGATGCTCTCCACCTCCCTCTTCAGTCCGAGCTTGTCAATGTCATTGGGATTATTCCGAATTCTTTAGTGACCCGTCATTTGAGGGAAGCAGTAGAAAGGGATCATGAACAGCATTTTGTAACATCAGTAAAACAGGATCAGTTAAAGCTTGCTGTGGTGGAACGCCATCATGCAACAGGGAATATCGGACTTGGCATCATAAAAGGGTTCCAATTCCACAAAGGCGCAATAGTTTCCTCTGTTGCCCATGACTCGCACAACATCATTTGTGCCGGGGTTTCCGATGAAGATATGCTTATAGCAATCGAGCATGTCGTTACGATGAACGGAGGCTTAGCGGTAGTTGCCGAGGGCGAGGTACTATCTTCCTTACCATTGCCTGCCTTTGGTCTCCTGTCCGAGCAAAGCTACAACGAAGTCAATGAGCAAATGCTCGGGCTATATGCAGCACTTCGCGAGATTGGCGCCCCAGATACCTTTAATCCTTTTCTAACTTTATCGTTCCTGGCGCTTCCGGTTATTCCAGAGCTTAAGATAACGGACAAAGGCATGTTCGAATTTGCTTCCAAAAATCATATCAGCATGGAATGCTAATAGATTCCTATTCCTTCTAATTGATATAATAAGGAAGAGAGGAGTGGAATCGGATGACTAGATGGGTAGATCAATATATTCGCAGTGAGGAACAAAGAACCCGGGTTACGGAAATCGATAAATTAGCGGCTTGTTTTGCGGAGAGAGCGTCGACGCATGATCGTGAAGGCTCTTTCCCCTTCGATAACTTCGCGGATTTGCGCGAAGCGGGTTACTTGAAATTGACAGTGCCTAAAGCTTTTGGCGGGGATGAGATTTCTCTCTATGATCTCGTTATGCTGCAGGAGCGTTTAGCATACGGAGACGGATCAACAGCTTTGGCTGTTGGCTGGCATATGGGACAGATTATCCATCTTCGGACGACGCAAAAATGGCCGCAGCCTATTTTCGTAGAATTATGTCAGGCTATCGTGAATGAAGGCGCAATGATTAACACCTTCGCCAGCGAAGCTGCTTCAGGCAGTCCAAGCCGGGGAGGCAAACCCGAGACAACGGCAGTTGCAGTTGATGGCGGGTGGCTCATTACTGGCCGCAAAACCTTTAGTACGTTGTCGCCGATCCTCGACCGTTTTGTTGTAACGGCTTATATCCCTACTGAAGACTGTGCCGGTGACTTCCTAGTCACACGCGGGGAGCAAATAAAGCTCATTGAAACCTGGGATACGCTTGGCATGCGTGCTACCGGAAGCCATGATGTTGTACTTGATCAAGTATTTGTCCCTGCTGCTAACCGGCTTATCAGCCAAGGAACAGATGACGGAGGAGGCTGGCTGCTGCATATTCCAGCCTGCTATTTGGGAATCGCATTAGCTGCAAGAGATTTTGCCCTAGAGTTTGCAAACAGGTACCGGCCAAACAACATGGAGAAACCCATCTCTGCTATCCCATCTGTTCAACACTCGATTGGTGAGATGGAAGTTGAGCTTCGAACCGCTCATACGATGCTCTATTCGATCGCCGACCGCTGGGATCAGGAAATAGAAAATAGGCCCGCTTTGAAAGCGGACCTCGGCCTTGCCAAATATGTCGTAACGAATAATGCCATAAAAGTTGTAGATATCGCCATGCGGATTGTTGGCGGTACCAGCTTATCCCGGCAGCTGCCGCTCGAGCGCTATTACCGAGATGTCCGGGCTGGATTACATAACCCTCCGATGGACAATGCTGTGATTCAGAACCTCGCTGCCGCAGCTTTAGGCGAATTCGTAAAATAAGTTGATGTAGAGGCGCTAGAACAGATCGTCATGGTCACGTCTTAGCGCTTCTTCATTTCCTTTAATAAAATATTCATAGTCCCCTAAACGCCTCATCGCCTGTTGATCTGACAGCCACACCCATTCATCAATCTCCGTCTGACAGCGGTGTGCACGGAACGCCGCAAGCTTCGCTTTCTTCTGCCCGCTGACGTTGATCTTGGCAATGTCCTTTTTGAAGTATCCATACACTTCAGGGTATTCCATAGCATCGCCGAATGAAATGAAATACAAAGCTTTCTTCAGCCCTGTTCGATCCAACGCTTCCATCGTCGCTTTGCCAATAGCACAATGATCAGGGTGCCCGCCCCAACGTTCATGGAAGGTGAGAACAACATCGGGATCTACATCTCTAATCAAGCCTGCAATACGATCAGCTAATTGATCAGGATCAGCAAACTCTACAGTTTTATCACGGATATCGAAGAAATGAAGGTGTTGAATGCCAAGGCACTCGCAGGCTTCGCGCAGCTCCAGCTCACGTGCTGCCGCCATCGTCTCCCGGTTCAAATATGGCGGATTGCCCATTCTCCGTCCCATTTCACCCCTTGTTGCGCTGACAAGCGTGATCTCAACTCCAGCACTTGCATACTTAGCCAAGGTACCACCGCAAATAAAAGACTCATCATCGGGATGAGCAAATACAGCAAGAAGCTTTCTTATTTGTGAGCTCATTCGGCAAACGGCTCCTTTCCGATATGTAAAGCGACATTCATCCGCCCTCTGTCATCGTAACCGGCAAGTAATAGACGGCTTTCTTTGTCAAGTTCATAATGCGTGAGTGCTTCCATACGCAGCCAGCCAATCTGATCAAATCGGAAAGCCATCCGGTACGGACCGTCTCCTGCTATTAAGGCCTGCGATAGCTTCACCTTGAAATTGCGTACAAATACATAGGAGGTTGCCTCGCTATGGACGTAAATATCTTCGCCAATAAAAGCCCGAAGCAGCTCTTCAACTTCTAATGGAATAATAGGATTCATCGTTGGATTCCCCCAATTTCTTATTCATTCACTGTTGCCTTAAGCCGATCCAGACAAGCTTTGCATACGCATGCTTTCCCTAATAATTCAGGAGGAATGTTCTCAAATATCGCTTGCGGAAAAGCTTCCTTGCTGCACCAGCATGCTCCGGCAGGCAAACCTGCCAGATTACCGCACTGGTTGCTTCCGTTACAGATTGGACAACGGGCTGTTAATTCTTCAGCCATCTCTTCACCTACTTTTCTTGCTATTCGCTTTAATCATACTGCTTGAACCCTATAATTGCATCCTCTCAAAACAAAATGCCCGAATGGATATACTCCACTCAGGCACTTGGGCATTATTAGCTCCTTACTATTTTACAATACCCTTACTGGCTCCTTTTCACCAAGGGTTCTTAAGTAGTTGGCAATGACCCTTGCCAGCTGCTCAGGTGCTTCCACAAGACTCATATGAGCGACGCCTTCAAACGTATTTTCCTGAATATGCGGGTAGTCATACGTCGACTTTGGCGTCTGCCTCTCATTAACGGAGAATGTATCATCTGGTGAGATCACTTCATCATCCGCACCAGCTACTAGCAGAACCGGGAAGGTTGCTTCATGCAGCATCGCACTCCGGTCCGGCCGCATCATCATGCCTTCCAGTGTATGAATAGCTCCTTTCGCAGACATCCTTAACCCTGCCTGCTTGACCCGTTCAACTTCATCTGGCATATCCTGACGCTTCGATTCCTTGAACAGCTTTGGAATCAGATCGTGCACATAAGGCTCGATCCCATCCTTCATAATGAAGGAAATATCCTGATACCTTTTCCGCTTCACTTCTTCCGTATCCGGGAGGGCAGTAGAATGAATAAGGCCAAATCCGGACAGTTTTTCTGGATATTTATCTGCAAATGCCAATGTGACATAGCCGCCAAGGGAATGGCCAAATACAACTGTTTTATCTATTCCCAGCTTTTCTACTAATCCATTTATATCATCTGCCATCGCTTCCATTGTATATATATTGTCTGGTACCGATGTCTCGCCATGACCTCGCAGCTGCGGCATGATTACACGATAGTGCTCGGTCAATAGCGGACAAACATTATGCCAGTAATGGGAGGAGCCGCAAAAACCGTGAATCAAAATAATCGTTTTTTCGTTTTCTTGACCACATTCTTCATATACCATATCGATGCCGTTAACATGAACTTTATGCTTCTCCATCGATCCCACATCCTTTTCGATTTGGAATTGCTATCATGTTATTACTTAACCAGCCATCGAACGGATGAAACATAATTTATCAGATAATTCTGAATATATTTGATAACTTTTTACCTTATCTCCTTTATTATTGATTATATTAATGAAGAAAAATTTCTTTTCCTAGTAAATCAGACTTTTTTACAGATAAAACTGTTTCATATCCATGCATGCTGGTTAAGTATCTATCAAGCAAGACAAGCAAACAAATAAACAAGCCAACTGAAAGAAAGGTGATTCCGATGTTAGGATGGGCTTTACTCTTCTTCATTTTCGCAATCTTAGCCGGTATATTTGGATTTCTAGGTATCGCATCAGCGCTTGCCGGCATAGCGAAAATTCTATTCGTAGTCTTCATCGTTCTCTTCATTGCATCTCTTATTTTTGGAGGACGAAGACGAGCATAACAGCATTACAAACCATTAATTAAAAATCGAGGAGGAATTACAAATGACAACTCAAACCATGACGACAAGAGTACACACGGTTAAAAACATGCTGGAGGTACAGGAACAGGTTCACCGTTTTCAACGTGACGGCTATGAGAGAGAGAACATCTTTGTACTAACTCACGATAAAGACCGTACAGCACGCATTGCCAACAGAACCGATGCCGAGCAAATCGGGGTCTCCGCCGAAGGAGTCGGAACGGCTATTGCTAACATCTTCCGTTCCACAGGCGATGAGCTTCGCGCTAAGATGAGATCACTTGGGATTTCGAAACAATACGCCGAACATCTGGAAGAACAGATGGACAGGGATAAAATTCTGGTCATTGCCTGGGGCGGCAAGGAATATAAAGATGATGAATTTGACTCCTCCGTCTATTACTACCCAGAATATCGGATTTAATTAGTAATCATCCTATTCCATAGCACTTAACAAACGAAGACCTATCCGTACGGGTAGGTCTTTGAACTATGGTATAGTAAAAGAAGCTGCTGACGAAAGGAGCGCTTAGGATGAGTATCATCATTGTTGACGATAACACGACCAATCAGTTAATTGTGCAAACTATACTAAATAAAGCCGGCTACCGAAACTTACTGACGGCGTCTTCTGCGGTCGAGCTGTATGATTTGCTTGGTATTGGCGACTCAGCACCGTCTTCGGATACTGATGTTGAGTTAATTCTAATGGATTTGATGATGCCTGATATTGACGGCATCGAAGCATGCAAAGCCGTGCTGCAGAACCAACGTTATAAAGATATTCCAGTCATATTTGTAACAGCCGTTGGCGATTCCAACAAAATGGCTGAAGCGCTTGACGCCGGAGCTAGTGACTATGTAATGAAGCCGATCAACCGTATGGAGCTTCTTGCCCGTATCCGTTCTGCCTTGAGATTAAAGCAAGAAATCGATCGTCATAAAGAACGGGACGAGAACATGCGATACAATTTGGAACTAGCCAAGCAGGTACAACTCAGTGTGCTTAGCACAGCCATCGATGACGAGAATATTCGAATCAATGCAGCATACCAGCCTTCCTCCGAGCTTGCCGGCGATTTTTACAACTGGTATCGGATTGATAAGCATCGTTACGGCATCATTTTACTCGATATGATGGGTCATGGCATTTCATCTTCCCTTGTTTGCATGTACATTTCTTCCGTGCTGCGTGATACGATTACACGTATCTCTGATATGGAGCAGGTGATGCATGAGCTTAACCGTTATATGAATCAGTTACATATGCAAGATGAATTAATGAACTACTACTTTACTGCCATTTACTTGGTGCTGGATGTAGAGGAAAAAACGATTGAGTACGTGAATGCCGGCCACCCGCCAGGCATCGCTTTCCTCGATGGCAAGCCTGCCTTGCTCGAGCCATGCTGCAGTGCTATCGGCTTATTTAATAAGCTGAAAGTCAGCAAAGGCAAGCTTTATTATGATCAAGAAGCTGCGATTACTCTATATACGGACGGGTTAACAGATGGTATGGCAAATGGCCAAGAAATATCCACCCAAACACTAATTGACCTCATGAGAAACGAACAACAGCTGGAACCAGGTGAACTAGTAGCCTCCATTCTTCCAACTAACAACTGCATTCAGAAGGACGATATATGTCTTGTAATCCTTCAAACCAAATAAAATTTCTCCTTCCTTGTTTCAATCATTGTCTTAAAGGGTAATCAATAACATGGCCAATGATAAAGGTTGGAGGGATAGCGCATGAAGAATACATTCGTTCTTTGTTATCTTGTAGGAGGGATCCTCCTTGGCGTAGTACCGCTTGCAAATACATCTCTTCCTCATCACGTACAAGAGCTCGATTCAACAGAGACTGGATTAGCCACTGTCTCGCATGCTGACTATGACTTATCAGAATCAGCGATCAAGCTGGAATCCGTAAACGGACTGTCACTTTATGATGATAAAACAACAGTACAGCGTTTGCTCGGCGAGCCTGTACAAGTGTCCCATGATACGCTATTTACGGAATTTGAGACTTATGAATATCCAAATATGAACATCATCTTCTCAGATGGCGTCATACAGGAAATTAAGGTGAGCGGCAGCGCAAACACCATTTGGATTGATGACCAAGAAATCCCGGTTTCGATTGAAGCGTTAATTAAGACGCTTGGCGAGCCTGATTATAAGGCGGATGATGGGATTGTCTATCAACGACAGGAGAACGTGCTGAAGCTGTTCATTGACTATGATACAGGAACGCTCGATTCCATCGCTTATTACCACATTTCTTCTGTATAACCTATAATGATGATCGGAGTGAATCTAATGAAGCACCAGCAATTTCAGATCGAACAAACAGAAACGAACGACAGCTATATTTTATCCCTTAGCGGTGAACTCGACCTTTCGGTCGTAACTCAGTTAAGAGCCGCTTTGGAGCCTGTTATGGAGCGTACAGATCGCGCTTTGGTGCTGAATCTTAAAGACTTAAAATATATCGACAGTACAGGAATAGGCATTATTGTATCCGTACTAAAATATCGTGACGGGATTAACGCCTCTTTATCCGTGCAGGAAATCCCGCCTACCATTCAACGATTATTTGATCTAACTGGCATTTCCGGATATTTAACGGAAGGGACAGAACAACAAACATGATACGATTACAAATCCCTTCCCATGCCGACTATATCGAGATCGTCAGAGTATGTCTTTATGGTATTGCGTCCAAGCTGCCCTTCTCCTATGAGGACATTGAGGATATGAAAGTAGCCGTCTCAGAAGCTTGTACCAATGCGGTGCTTCATGGCCGCTCTCAGAATGATGGCGGCGGCTTAATCGATGTTTGCTTTCAGCCCTCGGAGGCTGGTATGACCGTCATTGTTAAAAATGAAGGGGAACCATTCGAGCATTCCGAAACTATAACTGATGAGAATACTCCACCTCTTCAAGGTATCGAGATTAGCGAACTTCCCGTTGGCGGGCTGGGCATTTATCTAATGGAGGCTCTTATGGATGAAGTAACGGTTCAATCCACGGACAGCGGAACGGAAGTCATCATGACCAAATATATCAGTCAATAACAAAAGGCCGGCGAATACTCGCTGGCCTTTTGCATTTTTCATTAACAATTGTATTCTTACTATCTTTCTAAAGCTTTTTTATAAAAAGACGTTCGCCGTCCGCTAGCTCCTCATAATGCTGCTTCCAAGGAGCAATGAGGTATTCCATGCTGCCCAAAGCCAGAATGCCTTCTGCCGATAAACTGTCATGGAACAACTTATGGACACGATTTTGCAGCTCGGGGTCGAAGTAGATCATCACATTACGGCATAAGATCACATGAAATTCATTAAAGGTGCTGTCCGTAGCCAAATTATGCTGAGCGAATATCATTTGGTCCGCCAAGGAACAATGAAAGGTCGCGTAGTCACGGTCTGTTGTATAATAAGCGGAAAACTCCTTTATTCCGCCGGCATGCAAATAATTTTTCGTAAAAGCCTGCATCCGCTTCAGCGGGAATTTCCCTGCCTTAGCCTGCTCGATAGCCCAGTCACTCATGTCAGTAGCGTAAATTTTAGCCTTTTCCAAAAGGCCCTCCTCTTGTAGTAAGATCGCCATGGAATAAACCTCTTCGCCTGTCGAGCAGCCAGCATGCCATATTCGAATCTCCGGCAGCTTCCTAAGCATCGGAACAGCCTTCTCGCGAAACGAATGGAAGAAGCTTGGATCACGGAACATCTCCGTTACCTTAATAGAGAAGTCATTCACCAGCTTATTCATATAACCAGGCTCATGGAGCACCTTCCCTAGCAGCTCTGTCACAGTAGCAACGCCGTCCATACACATCCTGTTTCGAATGCGACGGCGGATCGAGGAGCGTAAATAATGGCGGAAATCTTGACCATACGCACGATATAACCCCTCAATCAACAATTCAATCTCTATGCTTTCCCATTCACTAACCGGAAGTTCATCCGTCGACATATCTAATGCATCATGATCCATTAATTCCCCACCTGCTTCGTTAACCATACCCGCATCAGTGAGAACAGCTGGTCCATCTGTAACGGTTTGCTAATATAGTCCGAAGCCCCAGCTTCCAGACATTTATCACGGTCTGCCTTCATCGCTTTCGCAGTTAGTGCAATAATCGGCAGCGATTGCAGCTGCGAATCCTTCCGCATCTCTCTCATCGTCTCATAACCGTCCATAAGCGGCATCATAATGTCCATCAACACTAGATCAAAATCGCTCTCGCTGCGTAAAATCTCCAGACACCGCTTGCCGTTGCCAGCTACGGTTACCTGCATATTTTTGCTCTCAAGCGCATGCACAAGTGCGAACACATTACGAGCATCGTCTTCAACCAGCAGTACCTTTTTACCAGCAAACTCGGAAGTTCTGGCCTTCTCCGTAATCTGCAGTGTCAATTCCTGTTCAAGGCCTTCAGATTCAGCGGCCATCAGCTCCGCGGCCGCTACTGCTTCTTGCTGTGCAAGAAGAATAGAATCAAGCTTCTCTTGACTAAGCGGCGGTAAATATACCGTGAAGCAGCTTCCTTTATCTAATGTACTGTTCAACTCAATCGATCCGCCGAGCAGCTTCACAAATTCACTGCAGATGGATAAACCAAGCCCTGTTCCTCCATATAACCGGTTTGTATTGCCGTCAACCTGCTGGAAAGCCTCAAAGATCAGCTTTTGCTTATCCTTCGGTATGCCAATTCCGGTATCGGTAACCGATATAGCCAGCATGTCTTGACTAGTATGCTCAAACCGCAAATGAACAGTGCCTTTATCCGTAAACTTGAAAGCATTGGACAACAGATTTTTAAGAATCTGCTGCAATCTCTGCCCATCCGTATACCAGACATTAGGCAGATCAGCATCCATGTCTATGACAAACGCAATATTCTTTTTCTCCGCAATAGGGTTAAAAGTCAGTTTCATAAGCTCTGGAATCTCAGTCAGGTTAACCTCGTCTACGGTAAGAATCAATTTCCCAGCCTCTATCTTCGACAGATCGAGAATATC
Source organism: Paenibacillus sp. YAF4_2 (assembly GCF_052113225.1). Classification (NCBI taxonomy): domain Bacteria; kingdom Bacillati; phylum Bacillota; class Bacilli; order Caryophanales; family Paenibacillaceae; genus Paenibacillus; species Paenibacillus sp. YAF4_2. Next base: position 161,947 of record NZ_JBFRCT010000002.1, on the reverse strand, counting down.
GTCAATCAGCTTCAATAGATCCGTGCCGGACGTATGAATTACTTTTGCAAAACCTTCTTCATCCTCGCTTAATGTTCGGTTCTCATTCTCAGCAAGCAGTTGGGACAAGATAAGAATGCTGTTAAGCGGCGTCCGAAGCTCATGAGACATATTCGCAAGGAAATTCGTTTTGTATTGCGAGCTTTTCTGCAATTGCTCAGAATAATCCTCAAGCTCTTCCTTCGCTTTCTCCAGTTCCTTTGTTTTCTGCTCAGCGATCAAATACTGCTCCTCGAGATGTTCGGTTGTCATCCGCATTTCCTCTTGCTGCATTTGGAGTTCTTCCGTTAGTACCTGCGATTCACTAAGCAGCCGCTCTACTTCCATTCTCCCAGCAATATTGTTGACGGCAATCCCGAAATCTTTCTCAATCTCCTCCAGCAGCTTCAAATGAAGGGAAGTGAATGATTCTAACGAGGCAAATTCTATTACTGCCTCCAGTCGGTCTTCATATTCAATCGGCACCATGAGGACACTGCGCGGTTCGAAATCTACTAGCCCAGTCTTAATAAGAGGAGCTTGCTCCTTCGGCTGATTAATAAGGAACACTCGTTTTTCCAATGCACATTGACCAACCAGCCCTTCTCCAAACCGAATAGAAGCTTTACCAGTCTCCTCCCCGGAGCCCGCATAAGAGGCTAATTTCTCCAGCCGTTGCTGCTCCCCTGTCCCTTTGCGAATATAAAATACGCCATAAGTGGCATTCACCATAGGGGCAACCTTCGTGAGGAAGGATTGTGCCAAGACCTCAAGATTATTAATACCTTGCGTCATTGTAGCCATTTCGGCCACCTTGGATTGAATCCAGCTTTGTGCCTCAAGGCTTGATAACAACTGATTAGTCGCATCACCAAGCTCTTTGATTTCATCTTTGGTGTTCACATGAATTCTTGTTGCAAGACTGCCGCCGGATGAAGCAATTTCCGTAATCGTACTGACGACCTGTTTAATTGTCTTCACAATAGAACGTGAAACAAAAGAAACGATCATAAACGAAATAATTGATGCAATCAGCAGCAGAACATAAATGCCGATAGTGAGCAGTCTGTTCTTATTTTCCAAATCAATAATATGCAGCTTCGTGGACTGGACCTCTTGATTGCCGATTTCGTCAAACTTCGTACGCAGGTCATCCATCTGCTGTTTGCCGATATCATTTTGGAAAAAGGCAATAATATCATCTTCCATATCTTGCTTTTTCATCGCAATCGTAGGCTCTCCTGCCTTACTGATCCATTCCTGAATCGTGACTTTAATTTCTTCAAGCTCCTTCTTCGTGCTGGGATTATCAGAAATATAAGCATACAAACTGTTGTAATTGGCTTCCCATTGGGCTTTCCCTTTATTGTAAGGTTTCAGATAACTCTCATCTCCAGTCAGCAGAAAGCCGCGCTGGGAAGTCTCCATACTGATCGCATCATACTGAATGGAAGCAATCAAATTATGAATTTCGACATCTCTGGTCGTAATTGTCTCAACTTCGTTTTGCAGCGCCTCAATACGGTCCGTAACCGTCACAATTGAAACTCCTAAGCAGATGAGAATTAGGAAATACCCGATTGCAATCTTGCTTCGGATATTAAATTTAAAGGCTCGAAGCATATCAATTCTCCTTCTCTTCTTTTCTCTTCTATTAAGTATACCATTATCTCTTTAATCAAACTGTTGTTTCAATGCTATAAATCTAGGGTATTTATGAAACAAAAGAGGATGTGAATTCCATGGATCTCTACATTCAGATCAGTATTATTGTCATTACAGTTGCTATTGTCATTCTCATGTACTTCCTCATTCAGACAATGAAAGTGCTGAAAGCCGCCTTGGAAGAGGTTCGATTAACCGTTGGTGAATTAAGAAGCGATGTATCTCAAATTTCAGTTGATGTCAAAGAAATGATTCATAACACGAATGAAATGACACTTGATGTTCGCACAAAGCTAAGATCACTGGACATCCTGTTCACTACCGTCAATGACGTCGGACAAGCCGTGCATAGCTTCACAACCGTCATGAAAGAATCTGCCGCCAGTTTGGTTACAACCATAAAAGGCAAGGAGCAGCATGAGGTATACGATTCCGTGCCGGTTCATTCACACAAAACCAAAACGATCAGCGCCGTAACTGACGGTATTATGTCTTCCATACGAATTTGGCGAAAGCTCAAGAATAATTAAGTTATAATAGGACTAGCAGAGAGGAAAGAAAATAATGATGAAACCATGGATAAGCTTAACCATTCCCGCAAAAGCCGAATATATCGATGTCGTAAGACTGACCTTGTCAGGGTTAGCTGCCAAAGAAGGCTTTTCCTACGAGGAAATTGAAGATATGAAAGTAGCCGTTACAGAAGCATGCAGCAACGTTGTCCTTCACGCTTACAACGGCAGCGATTTTGGCATTATGGAGATTGTATTTGAAATGGAGCAGGACTCCCTTCAAATCAGGGTGAAAGATTCCGGAAACAGTTTTCTGTTTGAACCAGCCATTATTGCAAATGCTTCCCTACATCACAAACCATTGAGCGATGCAAATGTGGGAGGACTCGGCCTTTTTCTGATGCAGGCTTTGATGGACCATGTGGAGGTCCGCTCAGAGATGGGTACAGAGGTGCTTCTCTCTAAGCGACTTGGTAGGAAAGAGGAGATGGCATGAAATCACATTCATCCTTCCTAAATCAAGAGCAAGCAGCAGAGCTGCTTCAGCGATATAGGGAAACGAGCTGCAATGATGCCGCTACGGCATTATTGCAGCATTATGAGCCGCTTGTTCGAATGGCCGTATCCAAAATTTCACGAAACCGTCCTGATTTATATGAAGATCTATACCAGGTTGGTCAAATGTCGATGCTGCGGTTATTTAAGCAATTTGACAGTGAAAAAGGTATACCTTTTGAAGGCTATGCTATGAAAAGCGTCATTGGCCAGCTTAAAAACTATTTGCGCGATAAATCTTGGTATATACAAGTGCCTAGAAATATGAAGGAAAAGGGCTTGCTCGTTCAGAAGACCATTGATGAACTAACAACTAAGCTTGAGCGCTCACCTAAGATGGATGAAATTGCGGAGCATCTGGGATTAACGATGGAGGAAACGATCGAAGTGTTATCTTCCAGGGAATCTTATCAGTATGTTTCCCTTGATACTCCTCTCTCGAGTGAAGCTGACAGTGCCACCATTGGAGATGTCATCAGCGATCATACGGATGACTACCGCCATGTTGATAATCGTATGGCTTTGAATGAAGCCTTGGAACAGCTGAAGGAGGAGGAGCGCAAGGTGCTTCTCCTCGTCTACCAGCATGGACAATCCCAGCGGGAAATTGCTGATCAGCTTGGGGTTTCACAAATGAGCGTTTCCCGCTTCCAAAAGAGAGCCCTCGATAAGCTAAGGCAGCTGTTTCAACCGCCGCAAAGCGAAGGAGGCTGATCCAGGGGCCGTCTCAAAAGGGATTCGCTCGCTGGAGAAACGTCTCGCATCAGTGTAATTTTTATAAAAATAGCAGTGCTCCCTGCACTGCTATTTTTGTTTAGATCTCTTGCTGCTTTCGRCAAGCCTCGAAGCAGGAACCGACKGAATCYTMGGTTATTCTTTATTTGCCCAAACACACTCTCCGGTTCGTGCATGCTTCGAACCAATAAGGCATGCCCATCTTCACTCTTAAGGATTGGCTTCTTTTTGTTTGAGTATTTCATGAACAGGTTAAAGACAGACGGAGCAATTAAATGATGCTGGAGAAGCGTAGTTGATGCTTACGAAGCAGCTTTCTTTCAGAAAGCTTTTAAGCGTTCGCTTTTGTGAGGGGATTCCAACCTTACTTCATTGATTCAAAGGAATCCCCGAGCAATGGCGATTGGAAGAACATTCGAATGCGCACAGAAAAAAGCTGTCCCGCAGGACAGCTTTTTCTTATGATAACAGTCTAATTGGAGGAAGATCTGAACTTATCTTTCATATCATCTTTTGCAGCGCTTAAAGCATCCATCACATGCTCATTGGATTTTCTCGCGTGATTGGCCAAATCCGAGGTTTCTTCCTTCACACCGGATAATACATCCTTCGTTTTATCGCGTGCTGTGGAAGCAAGATCCTGTGTTCTTTGGCTGAAGGCTTGGAACTTATTCGAGATATCCTCCCTCAGCTTCTCACCTGATTTTGGAGCAAGCAGCAGTGCCCCAACCGCACCTACCGCAGTCCCGACAATTGTACCTACAAGCATTCCGTTACCTGAGTTTTCCTTTGGCATAGATATCTCTCCTTTATTCAGCAGTTGTATTCGAAACCATTTTCGATCTCGTATTATCTATTACACCAATTCGGCTGTTCTGAAACGCATGGTCCCATAAAATTTGTATGCAGATAAGCAAAAAAAGTCGTTGCGTCTTCTATTGTTTATATCATATACTGTTTATATAATAATCAGTGTACACCGTACACAGAAATGAGGAATCTTGTGAATCAAATGGCGATTGAAGTATCCGATTTGCGGAAGAACTTTGGCAAGCAGATTGTGCTTAATGGTATCAATCTCTCGGTACCTGCCGGAACCGTCTTTGCCCTGCTTGGTCCAAACGGTGCTGGAAAAACAACCCTTATTCATATTTTATCTACCTTAATTGCACCGGATGAAGGAAAAGTACGTGTAGGCGGGTATGATGTCCTAACGCAGCAGGATCAGGTAAAACAAACCATTAGCCTTACTGGACAATTCGCCGCCGTAGACGAGGTCTTATCAGCGGAAGAGAATTTAATCATGATCGGCCGGCTTTCCGGCCTAACAACCGCAGAGTCCCGGCAGCGTACAGTTGAGCTTCTCAAGGCATTTGATCTTGTGGACGCGGCCAAGAAAAAGGTGAAAACCTATTCCGGAGGTATGCGGCGAAGACTCGATCTTGCGATAAGCCTTGTTGTCAGCCGCCCTGTTATTTTCCTCGATGAACCCACTACTGGCCTTGATACAATAAGCCGGCGCGCCCTATGGGAAATTATTAAGCAGCTTGCCAAGAATGGCATGACGGTCTTCCTAACTACGCAATATTTAGAAGAAGCGGATCAGCTTGCAGACAGGATCGGAGTTATTAACGGTGGACGGATCGTTGCGGTCGGAAGCTCGGAAGAGCTGAAGTCACATGTCGGCGGAGAAGTTATAGAATTGCTAAATTCCGATGATGAGGTTATTCATACCATCCCTACGAGCGGCAGCATCGAGGATATCAGCCGCATCTTAAATGAACTGGTCCGCTCGGTTCCACTAGGATCGCGTGTCCATATTCGCAGACCAAGTATGGACGATGTATTTGTTGCCTTAACTTCTAATGCAAAGGAGACTATGCACGTATGATCACGACCAACAAGCCGGTTAAGCCGGCATCACTTGCTGTTACAAACCTTGTTTTTATTGGCCGAAGCATCCGACACAGCCTGCGTAATACAGAGGCGCTGCTTATGGCCATCATGCTTCCTGTTATGCTTATGCTGCTCTTTACTTATGTATTTGGAGGAGCTATCGATTCAAGCGGTGACTATGTCAATTACGTTGTTCCCGGCATTATTTTATTATGCGCAGGATTTGGTTCTTCAAGTACAGCTGTAGATGTATCCAATGATATGACCAACGGCATTATCGACCGATTTCGGACAATGCCCATTCGAAGTCTTAGTGTCGTAACTGGCCATGTGGTGGCAAGTCTTATCCGTAATTTGTTCGCCACCGGAGTTGTCTTTGGTGTTGCTCTGCTCGTCGGGTTTAGGCCAACAGGAAGCCTGGTGGACTGGATCCTTGCCATTGCTGTCATTACGTTGTTCATTCTGACCTTCACCTGGCTCTTTGCGGCTATCGGATTAGTTGCCGGCAGTCCATCCGCAGCAAGTGGATATGGCTTTGCGCTCTTGTTCCTCCCCTATTTATCCAGTGCCTTCGTCCCAACGGACACGATGCCTACATGGCTGCGAGGCGTTGCGAACCATCAGCCGATTACACCTGTTATCGAGACAATTCGGGGGCTGCTAACAGGCACGCCACTCAATAATAGTCCATGGTGGGCTGTCGGCTGGTGCCTGCTCATTCTGACCGCAGCCTTCATATGGAGCCTCTCCTCCTTCCGAAAAAAAGCCGGCCGCCGGTAATTCTGTTAAAAAAGACAGCAGCTCGATGAAATTAATCGAGCTGCTGTCTTTTCTATTTCTGTGCTTTGGACGCAAGATAATGCTCAATCCCGTCCATGATACGCTCTAATCCAAAATCAAAATCATCACCAATCGGATTATCCGCTGGATTTTCCTCCGTGTAGACACCTGAAGCTACAATCGGTTGTAAATCTGGATAATCCTCCGCTTTAACAAGAAGCTTGAGTGCCTTGCTATAATTTTGACCGCTGAATGCCCCTGGTGTGGCGCCCCCTTTAATCGCCCGTACCATATCCCTTTGCACCATACCGACTGACCGCGCGTAGCTGCTGATCAGCAGGACCATTGACATTTTCTCATAGTCATTAAGCGGGAAGTCCCGCATCGGACGCAGTGCCAAATCCACATAGAGCAGGTTGTTGGGAGTTACGGGTACACCTGCGATCGGAACCTCTCCATACCATGGATGCTCAACGAACACCTTAATACATCCACGTACATACTGACGAATGCCTTCACGCCAATCCGTTATCTCTTCATTCATCTGCACAGCGGATTTGCAGACGGCCTCCTGCATCAGCAGCAATAGATCATCTTTACTTTCAACATATCGATAAAGAGACATTGCCGTAAAGCCTAAAGAAGCAGCAACCTTGCTCATGGATACTGCCGCAAGACCTTCGTTATCCGCGATAGCGACTGCCTTCTCAACGATTTGGTCAATCGTTAATTCCCGTTTTGGTCCTCTTTGTGATTCTTTCACGAGGCCCCATGCTAACGCAACTCCGCGAGGCAGGCTTTTTAAAACCTCAATCTCATCTTCATTTTGCATCCTATCTTACCTCCATGCCCAACCTCGAATATAATTGTTTACTATGTATACAGTATAACACAATCTAATAAAAAAACGGCCTCAATTACGAGGCCGTTTTTCTTTAATCCATGCCATGCTCTGCCCGAATTTTGTACAAACCCTTCAGGAGCAATTCCGCTGGATCACGATTGATCAGCAGATGCGTATACAACAGATGAAGAGAGAAAGCGCAAACATTATTACCGTCAGAAATAGCCGGGAAGCCCGTTTCAAACACTGGGCCTTTCAACTCTTCGTTCCAAGCAAGTCCTGCGTGAACCTTCTCCTCAGGGAATTCCTCTTCAACAGCCTTAATGCAATGCGGGATTAATACCTTATCGATTAATGCTTTGGCATCGTCTTCGCTTGCAGGTGGTTGAGGAAGCGGTTTGCCCCCTTCGACTTTCATCAATTCATAGAAAAACGAAGCCATCCATTCTGTTGCCTCTTCGTTGCCTGCCTGGAAATTCGCAATTAACTCACGAAGGAAAAAACCGCATACGTAATCGCTGCCCGATTCATCCTTCACTTTGTAAACAAACACGGGACCATAAAGCTCTTGATTCAATACTTGGCCTTGGACGTCCTCAAAATGCTGTCTCAAAGCGACAAAACCGTTATGCTGGACCGCATTGACCAGCTCAGCGAATTGCTTCGCTTCTTCTTCTTGACTGCCTTTAATCTCTTCGTTTGTCGTCTCGTTATTCATTCGCTTCACCCGTATTCATCATATCATTCCACTAATTAATCAGTCTAGTCCATTTCCAACAAAAGAAAGCCGTCCCAAGGGACGGCTCTACTACTATAATTAGTTAACATCATGCTTCTCGCGAAGTTTGGTAAGTGCAATAAGAAGGGTATCAGAAGGATCGCGGTTCAATTGCATCATCTTATACAGGTAATGAATCGGGAAGACGCATTTCTCCGATGGAATGTCCACGAATCCGAGCTCCAGAACTGGCGTATGATTATCATCCAGCCCTCTTTTTCCCGTAATCCTGAGAGGAGCAAACTCCTCGCTGACCGCACCAAGGCAATGAGGGAACAGAACATGATCAATAAATTCTTCTTCCTTCTGTTCGTTCTCATGTGGTCCAGGCAGTTCTTTACCGCCCTTCGTCGTCTTCATCAGCTCATAGAAGAAAGATGCCATCCATTCTCCTGCATCTCGGCCGCCGTCTTGGAACTGTTCAGCTAGTTCGCGAAGGAAGAAGCCGCAGTCATACGACTGTTTGAAATCGTTTGTCACCCGATAAATGAAGATTTGTCCAAATTTCTCATCGTTTACAATAAGGCCTTCTACATTCGGGAAAAACGGTCTTAAAGTTGCGAGACCCTTCTGAAAGATCGTCTTCATTAGGGAGTCCCATACTTCCGTATTATCGTTATTATCCGTATTCGTCATTTCATTATTCATCTTGTAATCACCCTCAAGCATCATATCATTCTGCGCTTTGCACCGTCCAGTGCTATACTTTAACAGTCTTATCCACGGCTTACGAAGAAGGGAAGCTTCTCGATGCCTGCCAGACGCAAATAAGTAAACAGTTGGCCTTTATGATGAATCTCATGATCTTTTGCATTTTGGAGCAAAGCAAAGCCCGGAACCGGATTGCCAAAGAAATCAATCGATTGCGCAAGCTGCTCCGGGGTAAGCGTGCGAAGAATCGCTTCTGTTTGTTCTGTAGCTGCAGCTACACCGGCTCTTAGTTCCTCTGCACTTGCAAATGACTGCTTGCTGCCTGGCGTGTAAACACCATGTTGTACCGTCTTTGCGAACATATCCATCGCACCGGTAATATGTAGGACAAGCTCCGCGACCGTCATGCCTTTTTCCCATGGCTTGAAGGACAATTGCTCCGTTGTTACCTCTGCCAGCATGTCATGCAATACGTTGCGATGGCTCTTCCAGCCCGCAATAAACTCATTGATGTTCGTCATCTTATGATCTCTCCTCTGATTCATTATTATCACTATTTATTATAATGGCTGTAACTTTCAATTTCATCTTTTATGCCTTTTCCCGGTTGCACCAATCCGCGATAAAAGCGATCATAACCTTCGTATAATCTACAAGCTCCCTTATATCCAAGCTTTCGTCAACGGCGTGAGCATTGCTCAGTTCACCTGGACCATAGATAACAGCTGGAATTCCTGCCCGTCCAATCCATCCTGCATCCGTAACAGATTGGCTCATGCCTACATCAGCTGCACACCCAAATATCTGTTCATGATTCGCTTTTAGCGCCTGTATGCCTTCACCTTCTGTATCCAGCTCCAAGGATGGGAATATCTCTCCACGCTCTTCGATCATTGACCGGCCACCCCAGCGGAACATAGGCGGATTGTCCTTTAGCCAAGGATCACCTTGTGCGACACGCAGCAAATGATCCTCCACTTCAGCAGCAACCGATTCATAATCCTCATCCGGGTAAAAATGTACCGTTATCCATAATGAACACTGATCTGCAATAAAGGCAGCATGGCGCCCCCCTTCAATAACTGCGGGGTTTATCGTAGTTGAACCTGCAGCAAACCCCGGATAAGATTTCGTTACCGCCCAATGACGCTCCAGCTCCTGCAGTCCTGTAATCAGCTTGGCCATCTTTTCAATCGCGCTTGCCCCGTGCACACCTCCACCTGCGTGAATCATACGCGAGCGCATGGCGTCATGATAAGTAACCGGACTTTGCACGGTCACCCATCCAGTAATAACACCACCTTGTCCTTGTATAACCAAGTTGCTTGTATCTGCTACAATTGCAAAATCAGCTTCGCATCCCCGCTCCATACAAGCTCTTGTACCAGCCTCACCAGCTTCCTCACCTATAACGGACTGGAATAGTAAATCACCTCTCAGCTCTACTCCCGCTTCCGTTAACAGCTTTATGGCAAATAACATGGCGGCAACCCCGCCCTTCATATCTGCTGTTCCGCGGCCATATACACGTCCATTCTTAATGGTTAATTGGAAAGGATCCACCGACCATTCTGAGCTGTCGCCAACTTCAGCAACGTCCATATGCCCATTAAGCAGTAAGCTTCTATAAGAATGGCTTTGCGTGCCTCTTCTAATAGAAGTAACATTCGGGTCGCCCGGATATAGCTCCCACAAATCTGTTTCGAAGCCATACTGCTTAAGCGAATCTTCTATAAAGCACTGTGCCTGCATCGTATTACGTGCTGGCGGACTTACTGTAGGAAAAGCAATAAGTTCAGCGAGCAAGGCAAGCAGCTCATCCTGTCGCTCATCCACTTGACTCTTCAACTGTTTCAAACTGAAATCTCTCATCTATAGAAGTCTCCTTCAGCCTATTGGCAAATTTATCCTTACTATAGAGGATTCGTTCAAACTCGACAACTTTAACACGATTCAAAAAAATTTACATTGCGTTAACATGAATAGGGTTTTCCGTTTACGTAGCCCAACTACAATGACTCTTGTAAGGAAAAAAACAAAAACGATAGTTTGGAAGGGGAACCTACTTAAATGAAAAAATCTCTAATCGTTACTATGGCACTGACATTGTCCTTATCCCTCGCAGCATGTGGCAACAACTCGAACAACAGTGCAAACAACGGAAACGCAGCCGCTACGAACAATGCTTCAACAAATAACACTGCATCCGCTGATCTGTCCGGCTCGATTCTGGCATCTGGCTCCACAGCGCTTCAACCACTTGTTGACCAAGTATCGAAAGAATTCATGGACAAAAACAGCGGTGTATCGATTCAAGTACAAGGCGGCGGCAGCGGTACTGGCTTGACTCAAGTATCCGAAGGCCAAGCACAAATCGGTAACTCCGACGTATTCGCTGAAGAGAAGCTTGACGCAGGTAAAGCAGCAGAACTGGTTGACCATCAAGTAGCGGTTGTAGCAATGGCTGCTGTTACAAATAAAGACGTAGGCGTAGACAACCTGACGAAACAACAACTGGTTGATATCTTCACTGGTAAAGTTACGAACTGGAAAGATGTTGGCGGCAAAGACGAGAAAATCCAAATCGTTAACCGTCCATCGAGTTCTGGTACTCGCGCAACATTCGAGAAATTCGCACTTGGTACAAAAACAGAAGACCTTGCAGGTTCGATCCAAGAGGATGCTTCCGGTACAGTTAAGAAACTCGTAAGCGAAACTCCTGGCGCAATCGGCTACCTGGCCCTTTCTTACCTGGATGATTCAGTAACCTCCCTGAAATACGAAGGCGTAGACGCTAATGAAGACAACGTAGCAAACGGTTCTTACCCAGTATGGGCTTACGAGCACATGTATACAAAAGGCGAGCCTGATGCAGCGACAAAAGCATTCCTAGACTACATGGTTTCTGAAGAAGTTCAAAACGGCGACGTTGTAGAATTGGGCTACATCCCAGCAAGCAAAATGGAAGTTAAACGCGATGCAGCAGGTGCTGTAACGAAATAACGGATCAGATATAAATAAAGGCAAAGTCAAGAGACGGGCCAGCTCGTCTCTTGACTTCATGCCTATATGTAAACTAAGTAAAGGGTGGTCACGATGAAGAAGTCTAATGATCGAGAAGTAGCCACGCCGCATCTTGCGGAAGAATGGGTTGGCAAAGTATATACATTCATCTGCATCTTGTTTCTTATCATCACCATTTTTTCGATGGTTTACTTCGTCGCTTCAAAGGGACTTAGCACCTTTATCGTAAACGGCGTAAGTGTAAAAGATTTGTTAACAGGATTGAAATGGAAACCAGACAGCGATACGCCAATGTTCGGCGCATTGCCGTTTATTTTCGGATCGTTTAGCACATCAATTCTTGCAGCTATTATCGCTGCTCCGCTCGGATTTTGCGCAGCTGTGTTTATGGTTGAGCTTTCTCCAAAAATTGGCCGTACGTTTATGCAGCCCGTAATCGAACTGCTTGCTGGCATTCCATCCGTAGTATATGGATTTGTTGGTCTTAGCGTTGTCGTTCCATTGTTCCGTGATATTTTCCCTGGTCAAGGTGTCGGGATTGCGGCAGGCTCGCTTGTACTCGCCTTTATGATTTTACCTACTATTACGACAATAGCAACGGATGCGCTGGCCTCGCTGCCGTCGGGCCTCAAAGAAGGTTCCTACGCACTTGGCGCTACCCGTTGGCAAACTATATATCGCATCGTTCTGCCAACTACGCTTCCTGCGCAAATGACAGGTATCGTACTCGGTATTGCTCGGGCATTCGGCGAAGCGTTGGCTGTTCAGATGGTCATCGGCAACGCGCCGCATATCCCTCATTCCTTATTTGAATCAACTTCTACCCTTACAAGTGCCATTACGCTCAGCATGGGCAATACGGCAATGGGATCGGTTCAAAATAATGCATTATGGTCGCTCGCATTAATCCTCATGATGATGACCTTTGTATTCGTCTTTATTATTCGCTGGCTGGAAGGAAGGAAAAAGCTATGAGTGCCAAAACGGCAGATAAAATCGCAACCGGCATTATTATTTTTATAACAGGCTTAATCGCTCTCGCCTTACTTGGCTTGCTGGGCTACATTTTGTTCCGTGGACTTGGTCATATCAGTTGGCACTTCCTTACGTCCCCGCCAGAAACGATTCGTAAAGGCGGCGGTATTGGTCCGCAGTTGTTCAACTCGATCTTCCTGCTCGTCTTGACAATGGTTATTACGGTACCGCTTGGTATCGGTGCAGGTATTTATATGAGCGAATATGCAAAGGCAGGCAAGATCACTTCTGCTATTCGTCTCGTCGTTGAAGTATTGTCTTCTTTCCCTTCGATTATCGTTGGCCTGTTTGGCCTACTTGTTATCGTAAATAAGTTTAACCTTGGCTTCTCCTTACTGTCAGGTGCATTAGCTCTTACCATCTTCAACCTGCCTCTGATGGTCCGTATTACGGAGCAGGGTCTCCGCAGTGTTCCAGTTCAGCAGAAGGAAGCAAGTCTTGCCCTTGGTATTTCCAAATGGAAAACGATTCGTTCGGTACAATTGCCGATCGCATTGCCGATCGTGCTCTCCGGTTCGATTCTGGCAGCAGGCCGGATCTTCGGCGAAGCAGCAGCGCTTCTGTTCACCGCTGGCATGAGCAGCCCGCGTCTTGATTTTTCCGACTGGAACCCGCTCCATTCTAACTCACCGCTTAATCCGATGCGTCCCGCTGAGACATTAGCTGTTCATATCTGGAAGGTCAACTCGGAAGGTCTGGCACCGGATGCAACGCAAATTGCTGCAGGCGCTTCAGCTGTACTTATTATTACTGTACTACTCTTCAACTTAGGCGCTAGAGCGCTTGGACGTTATATGCACAATAAATTTACCGCATCGAAATAAGCTGATGCTTACGAAGTAAGAATCACCACAAATGGCCTAGACTTGGCATTTGGGTGATAATTCTTTTTAGGAGGTCCAATTCATGGGAGAAATCGCCTTATCCTCTAAGAAATTAAATGTTTACTATGGTGAGAAGCATGCCGTACATGATGTCTCGCTTGATTTTGCAGCAAAGGAAGTCACTGCACTGATCGGACCTTCCGGCTGTGGCAAATCGACGTTCCTAAGAAGCTTGAACCGAATGAATGACCTCATTCCTTCCTGCAAGGTTACCGGTGAAATCTTAATAAATGACCGCAATATTAACGGTACGGATACAGATGTCGTTGCGCTTCGCAAAAAAATCGGCATGGTATGGCAGCGTCCGAACCCATTTCACAAATCGATTTATGAAAATATTGCTTTTGGACCACGTTACCATGGCATAAAAAATAAGAAACAGCTCGATGAAATTGTTGAGCAATCGCTTCGGAAAGCTGCAATCTGGGAAGAAACGAAGGACCGTCTTCACAAATCAGCTCTTGCCTTATCCGGCGGCCAGCAGCAGCGTCTATGTATTGCCCGAACCGTCGCTGTTAAGCCAGATGTTATTCTGATGGATGAACCAGCTTCTGCCCTTGACCCGATCTCGACCTCGAAGATCGAGGAGCTGATCTCCGAGCTTAAGCAAGACTACAGTATCGTAATTGTGACACATAACATGCATCAGGCAGCACGCGTATCGGAAAAGACTGCTTTCTTCTTAAATGGTCATGTGGTTGAATACGATCTGACTGAAACAATCTTCACTAATCCGACTCATCAAAGAACGAACGACTATATAACAGGTCGTTTCGGCTAAGTAAAACAGGGACACCCCCATAGTCATTTAAATGACTAATGAGGAGTCCCTGTTTTTCATTTATTGCTTAGTAGCCGAGGACACTCTTCGTTTTTCCGAAAATTTCGTTAGCCATTTGCGAGTAACGGTTGCTGCCGTTTGCTTGCGTTTGTTTTACATAGCTGTCGAAGTTGTCCATCTTCTCTTGGCCTGTGATGAATTTAAGCGTCATCGTGCTTACATAGTCCATTAGCGGCTTCGAGATCAGGTTCAATTGTTCGCTTTCGTCTGCCGTAGCCATGATTGGCGGTGAAAGTGGACGCGCCGTACGGTTGTTCAGAATACGATTATTGAAGTCTTTTTCGCCGTCTGTCATTTTCGATTGTCTCAGCTTTGTAGTACCGCCGTATGCGAATACGCCGCCGCCGAAGCCAAAGTCTGCATTCAGTTTTTTCGTTGCTGTAGGGTTCATACCGTTGTACGTAATATCTGGATTAAGTGTAATATTGCCATTTGCGTCCTTCGAGTAAGTCTCGCCTTCTACACCCCACAGGCTGAGAGTTTGACCCTCATCGGAGTACCAGAGCCAGTCGATGAAACGAAGCATTTTAATAAATTTCTCTTCGCCAAGATCTTTCAGAGCGTTCTCACTGATCATGACGCCGTTCTCAAGACGGGAGTTTTCAACTTGCAGTTGGCCTTTAGGACCGCCTGGAGGCGTGATCATCATCAGCTCTGCACCAGGATCCTCCATCTTCGTTTGGAGGTCAGTAAATACTTGGTAGTTGGCGTTGATCACATAGGTATCGCCTTTGTAGAATTTCGCTTTAGCTGCATCGTCTTCTTGCGTGAACGATTCAGGGTCCATAAGACCTTCTGTTACCAGTTTATTAAAGTACGAAACATAATCCTTGAAGTCTTGTGTATTGTCGGCGAATTCGAATTGTTTCGAATCTTGGTTGAAGCGCATACCGTTTGCTTTACCCCAGCCAGCCGTTACACCGTATTCTACAGCTGCAATATTCAAAGTCGATTCACCTTTGGATTGATCAGAGAATACATATTTTTTGCCTGTAAACTCTTTAACCTTCTTCATTGCTTGGTAGAAATCTTCGTAGGTCCAGTTGGTTTCTTTGGACAGATCAACGCCGGCTTTTTCGAAAATATCTTTGCGGATGACATAAGAGTATCCCCCGCCTGCTGCTTCCCACATACCAGGAAGAACATAATATTTGCCATTCGCTTGCAGCTTCACCTTCAGGTCATCTTCCATACCCCAGTTTTTAACTGCTTTTTGATAGTTAGGCATGTATTGCACATAGTCGCTGATCGGCACGATTTGTCCGCCCGCAACAAATGCAGTTTCATCATAAGTTTTAGGGATAATATATGGAGCATCGCCGCTGTTTACAAGGAGCGATTTTTGGTTCTCGTATTCGGTTCTAGCTACAACAGACAGGTCAAACGAAACGTTTGTTTTCTCCTGGATTGCACTCCAGATTCTCCAGTCTTTCTTGTAAGGATAACCTTCGTTGTCACTGAACATCATGGAGTACTTAACGGGCTCATTTGAATGGAACGTGACGTCCTCGCCAAATGCGTAATCCTCGGCAGGTTTATCCGATGCTGCAGGTGAAGCGCCATTATCCGCTGTTGGCGAAGCCGCGTTATTGCCTGACTTCCCATTGTTGTTTCCACTACATGCTGCCATTACGAACATGATCATAATGACCGATAAAATCAATCCCATTGCTCTACTGAATCTTTTCATGCCGTGCCTCCCTTTTACTATTTATATATAACAGAAGCTGTCTAGCGGCAGTTCCGTTCTATATCGCGTTTACCCTTTCACTGCGCCAATCATCATCCCTTGCACGAAATACTTTTGTACAAATGGATAGATACAAATCATAGGCAGTGAAGTTAATACCATCGCAGCAGATTTAACTGTCGCGGCAATCTGCGTCGTTTGTTCAGCGCTTGCTCCAAGTTCAGCCGGACTAATAGCCGTTTCAATAACTTGCCGTAAATAAAGGGCTACCGGCCATTTTTCTTTCGACTGCAAGTACAGAGAAGCATCAAACCAGCTGTTCCAAATCCCTACGATAACAAACAAGAGCATCGTTGCGAGAATCGGCTTGGATAAAGGAAGCGTAATGCGAAGGAAGATCCCGTAGACATCAAGCCCGTCAACTTTTGCCGATTCCTCCAGTTCATTAGGCAGACTTGAGAAAAAGGTTTTCATCAATATAACGTTAAAGGCGCTAATTGCACCGGGAATCACAAGAGCCCAAATCGTGTTGCGCATATCCAGCGTTTTGGCCACCAGAATGTAGTTCGGGATAAGACCACCGCCGAAATACATCGTGAAGAGGACAAACGGGATAAAAAATTTGTTAAGACGGAGTTTTTCTTTCGAGAGCGGATACGCCATTACAGCTGTCGCGGATACGGCAATAAGCGTACCAACAACTGCATACAGAATCGTGTTGCCGTAGTACTGAAAGAAATCCGGCTTACTCAAGATAACTTTATAAGTAAGTGTCGTGAACTCTACAGGATAGAACGTTACCTTCCCGCCATAGACAGCAGCCTCAGAACTAAAAGACTGCGCAATAAGATAAACAAACGGATACAAGGTAAAGAGTACGACTAGCGTCATAATTAAGGCATTGATGCCATTAAACAATCGAGAACCTGAAGTTACTTTCACGCTTAAGCACTCCTTCCTACCACAGACTTGATTTCGTCGTTTTTTTCGAGATTGTATTCGCTATCGTTACCAGAATTAAGCCGATAACCCCTTCGAACAGACCGACAGCTGTTGCATAGCTGAAGTTAGCGTTCGTAATACCCATCCGGTAAACGTAGGTGGAAATAACGTCCGCCGTTTCATAGGTAAGTGGATTGTACAAGAGCAAGATTTTCTCGAAATTCGAGCCCATTATGCCACCGATATCTAAGACGAGAAGCGTCATAATGGTAGGTAAAATACCTGGGATCGTAACATGCCATGCGAGTCTGGTCCGGCTGGCACCATCAATCCGGGCTGCCTCATACAACTCGGTATTGATACCTGTCATCGCTGCGAGGTATAGAATCGTACCCCAGCCAAGACCCTGCCACATACCGGAAGTCACATAAATGGTAGAGAACCATTGTGGCAGTGAAATAAATGCGATCGGCTCAATGCCGAGGTGTCCAAGCAAAGTGTTGATCGGACCTGAGGCGGACAACATCTCTTTCACCATACCCGCCAAAATAACCATCGATATAAAATGCGGCAAATATGAAACCGTTTGAACGAATTTCTTCAGCTTTAACCGCCGAATTTCATTAATCAACAAGGCAAAAATCAATGTTAATGGGAAACGTACAACCAGATAAGAGATACTTAAGAACAGATTGTTGTAAAATGCCCGCCAAAAGGTTGGATCCTTCATAAACATCCTGAAATATTGTAATCCAACCCATTCCGAACCAAGGAAATTCGGTCCGCCGCGATACTTCCGGAAAGCGATTACATTTCCGATCATAGGCGCATACTTGAAGATGATGAAATAGATCAGAGGAATAATAAGGAATGAATACAGCTTCCATTCTTTTCTGACATGCCTCCAAAGAGGGGATGCGTCCAATGCCTTGTTCGTGCCTTCCATTTATCTCCACTCTCCTCTAGTCCATTTTGTCTACATTGCCCTTAAATATAGCTATATTCAACTATTTAAGTTGCAACAAATAACGGACTATACTATGAATACATGCCATTTTAATGTCATCCTTCGACAAATGTATTCGCTTTCATTGGATTCATTATATCCCTAATTGATTTCTCCCTCTTCGTAAATATAGCTTTTCACTTCTCATATATTGCCTTTTTTGATAGACTTATTGCTTTTCGGTTCACAGGATGCCATTATCTGATAGGTAGCAATCTGACTAACGAGAGGAAGAATGATTGATGATCCCAGTCCTTAACGGTGCCAAAGAAACAGTTTCATACGGTGAACATTCCGGAATTCGAGTTTTCCTCAACAAGGAAGTCGAGAATTATCCGATTCATTGGCACACTGCGGTGGAAGTCATCATGCCGCTGGAAAACATCTACACGGTAATCGTTGATGAAACAAAGCATGTCCTCTATCCAAACGATATTCTAGTTCTGCCTCCAGGAGAGCTTCATGAGATTTTTGCACCGGATTCCGGAACTAGGCTGATCCTGCAATTTGACAGCTCGATGCTTTATGCGTTAAATGGCTTTGATTCTACCTTCCATTTGCTTCGTCCTTACCTGCTCATTACCGCTGAACAGAATAAGGTGCTTCATGGCCTGTTACGACCTATGCTTTTAGAGCTTGTGAACGAATATTACAGCCATACGATGTTGAAGGAGGCTTCTGCCTACGCGAAGCTTATCTCCTTTTTTGTTACGCTGGGACGTAATTTCATGCATGAGGAACGTCGTTTTCCCCGTACAAAAAGCCATAAGCAGCATAAATACATCGATAAGTTTTTGCAGGTGTGCAACTATATGAACGAGCATTGCACTGAAGATATTCACGTTGATGAGCTTGCCGAATTGTCGGGCTTCAGCAAATATCACTTTACCCGTATGTTTAAGCAGTACATGGGATTATCCTATTACGACTACCTGATCCAGCACCGTATTATGCATGCCGAGAAGCTTCTTACTGATCCTCATCTGTCCATTATGGAAGTGGCGATGAGATCCGGCTTTGGCAGCCTGCCAACCTTTAATCGCGTGTTCAAAACGTATAAGAAATGTACGCCTTCGGAGTATAAGGCTTTGCATGGGAGGAATCATTAAAGACGGTATAGGTGCAAGCTGCGCATTCGAATGAGGTGGACGGTATAGGTGCAAGCTGCGCATTCGAATGTTCTTCCGAGCGCCATTGCTCGGGGATTCTTTGGAACAATTCCAATTGGATTGGAATCCCCTCACAAAAGCGAACGTTACACTTCTCCAGAATCATTCGAAATGCTCCGCTGCACTTAACCGTTTTTTTGGGAGAACAAAAAAACAAGTGGTCGTGCTGTATAAACCTGCACGGCCACTTTCGTTATAAGCCAGTATGCTTTACACTCGGGCAATCTGTCTGCTCTTTCTAATGGACACAGCCGCTGCGACAAGGGCGAGAACTAGAACAATGCCTGCTACTAATGGATTGTAAAGGACCGTATCGTTCCAATCTACAACCATTCCGCCAACACCTGCGCCGGCAGCAATCCCAACCTGAGTTACTGAAATGTTCAAGCTGATGATGAGATTCGAGGATTGAGGAGCTCTCTCGATGAAATAGGTTTGTGTAGCCGGACCTAATGTAAACATCGACATGATCCACAAGGACAGGAGTGTAAGAGCGAGCGGGAAGGAATGGATGGCTAAAGGCAGAAGAAGAAGAGCTACGACATGGATCATGACTCCAATCATAATTAATTTGGCACTGCCCCATTTGTCTACAGCTGAGCCTCCAATCCGTGCGCCAACCGCACCTGCAATACCGAGCAGCAGCATCATCATGCCAATTTCAGTTGTACTTCTATGAAGAATTGAACTAAGGAATGAAGCGATATACGTAAACATAACGGAGTTGCCAGCTTCTCTAAACAAAACAAGCAGCAGTGCGAAGAAAATGACCGGATTAGCTAATACACCTAACTGCTGCTTGAAAGGAACCGAGGAATCACCTTCAATCTGCGGCAGCAGAAGAGTGAGGCCAATCAGAACCACAATCCCTCCTGCTCCGAGGACCAGAAAGATCATCTGCCAGTTAAACATATTGGTTAGAGCAACTCCAAGCGGTACACCAAGAATCATAGCGCTGCTGAACCCGAGAATGATCGTCCCCATTGCACTGCCGATTTTTTCAACCGGCACCAGCTTTGCTGCTGCGCTGAATGCCGCCACCATAAAAACACCTGAGCTTACACCTAGGATCATCCGTCCTGCCATTAATACAATAAAACTGGTGCTTACAATTGAAATCAAATTGCCTAATATAAAAACGGCGATTGCCATAAGCATTAGCTTTTTTCTCGGATATTTGACTGTCAGTGTGATAATAATTGGTGTTCCAATGGCAAAAGCGAGCGAATAAGCCGTTATAAGCTGTCCAGCAAGGCTTACCGATATTTGCATTTGATCCGCTAATACATTTAAGATTCCAGCGATCACGAGCTCCGAGGTTGCGGTAAAGAATACCGCTATCATTAAGACATAAATGACCATTCGATTCATAACTGCACTTCCTTTCTTTCCTCTTCATTTGCTTGCTATATTCGGATTATAACGAAGCAACTTACTTTTAGTAAGAACGCAATTTGTTTTGCTATAATCCATCTATTTGGAGTAACTAACCATTTGGTAAGTAACTGTAACACAAAAACCGCAAGAGCACGAAGCTCTTGCGGTTTTAAGGAACCTTCTATTTAAGTACGATTATGCCTTGGATGAGGTGAGTCGCCCCATTTTTGAACCCATTTCTCCATCTCTCTGAGTGCAGCTTGAAAATCTCTGCCCTTCTCCGTCAGCGAGTACTCCACGGATACGGGTACAGTTGGGAACACTTGGCGGAAAACAAGACCATTGTTCTCCAGATGACGAACCGTATTCGTTAAAGATTGGGTCTTCACGACCGATATATTCCGTTGAAGCTGATTAAATCGAAGTGGTCCATTCATCAGCTCCTCAAGCACGAGGAAAGCCCATTTCGCTCCTAAAATCTGCAGAACTTCACAAATGCTTGAGCCTGTATTTTCATTGTTGATTGCTTCATTATTGGCTTCCATGTTTTCCCTCCTACTATCATCAGCTGCCCACACTATCAATGGGTATCGCTTTTCCATTCTTAATGACTTGTATACTATCAGTCTTTTGATTTTTATTAAGCTTGTAAATAAAAAGTTTCTTCAACCGTTCATCGTGGAGATCAGATGTCTCCTGTTCATTCATTATAATTGTAAAGACTTGACCGCGGATCTCCGCATGAATGTCTTCCAGGAATTTCTTCGGCTCACCTTGCTGAATTGTTGCATAGTTCACGATAAAGTATTCTTCTTCACCTACTCGAGAATATAAGAAGATCCCATTCCGGTCTTTGAACTGATCAACAAATGCCCTAACCTCTTTATTCAGATGGTTGAAGTTTACTTCCTCCAATAAGGATGAAGAACGATTGCATCCAGTAAAAATAACGATAACCAATAAAAGAATACAGCCTATCTTGTTCAAATGATCCCTCCATGTACAATGGGATTCGCCGCTATATGCTGACTTTACCACAATTAACCAATTCTGCACACTACTTCTGAACCCATCCTCGCGCACCTTATATATCCGTTTACGCGCGAAAAACCTCACTATTAGTGAGGTTTTTCGCTTTCTATTCCCCTGAAAATGATGATTCTTCAGCAATAGTGAGGATTTCCGCCTTATTCTCACGTCATGCCTCACTAAGAGTGAGGCTGCCCTCATTATCGTCAAAATCCGTTGCTGTAACTGCCTTTTGACGGCGGTTTAGCTCACTAATTAATGAGCTTCCCTCACTCTAAACAGCCAGCCTGCATCAGCGACGACTACTCAGGCTAAGTTACCCCTTAATCGAACCAAGCAGCGCGCCTTTCGCAAAATGCTTCTGAAGGAAAGGATATACTGCCAGGATCGGCAGGGTAGCGACTACGATAACCGCCATCTTCACCGCCTGATCTGGTGGAGGTACGGCCCCGTCAAGACTGGAGCTGTAATCAAAGCCGCTTGCGAGAACAACGATCTGACGCAGCAGCACCTGAATCGGCCACATTTTGCTGTCGTTCAAGTACAAAATCGCATTCAAGTACGTGTTCCAATAGGTTACAGCATAGAAAAGTGAAATGGTCGCAATAGCCGGCATTGACAGCGGGAGCACAATTCGGAACAGGATACCAAAATCGCTGCAGCCGTCAATCTTCGCCGATTCCTCCAGCCCCTCCGGTATGTTCTGGAAGAAATTGCGGAGAATGATCATGTTGAACGCACTAATCGTGAGCGGTAAGATAAGCGCCGCGTACGTATCGATTAAATGAAGTTCTTTTACAACAAGAAAGGTAGGTATAAGTCCCCCATTAAACAACATGGTGAATACGACCATAAACATCAAGCCCTTGCGGCCATCGAGATCTTTGCGGGACAAGCCGTATGCCATCATCGAAGTAACAAGCATACTGAAGGCTGTACCGATTAGGGTTATTCCGATCGATACCGCAATGGAACGGAATATCGTATTCGTCGAGAAGACGAAGCGATAAGCTTCAAAGCTTATATCTGTCGGGAAAATAATAAATTTCTTGACTGCCATCTCCGCGCTTGTCGTTAAAGAGCCGGCCACGACATGGATGAACGGGAGAACGGTGGCTAGCGAAAAGATCGCGAGCAGCGTAAAATTCACGATGCCAAACAGCCGGCTTCCTAATGTGCGATCCTGTATCATGCTGATTCCTCCTGGTCATAGCTTAATAGATTCCTTCTGATCCGAATTTCTTGGAAAGCTTGTTTGCAGAAATGACCATGACAAGCCCAATAACGGATTTAAACAGTCCGATCGCTGTACTATAGCTGAACTTCCCTTGCTTTAATCCCGCCGTGTATACATACGTATCAATAATTTCCGCCACATCCCGGTTCATCGCATTCAGCAGCAAATAGACATGCTCGAAGCCAAGCTCCAATACATCGCCGATCTTCAGAATGAGCAGAACGATGATAACGCTGCGAATGGCTGGAAGCGTAATATGCCAGATTTGTTGGACTCGTCCCGCACCGTCCATACGTGCTGCTTCATACAGCTGCGGGTCGATCGCTGCCATAGCCGCCAAATAAATAATGGTTCCCCAGCCAGCTTCCCGCCAGATGACCTGAATAATGTAAGTTGGACGGAACCATTCCGGGCTAAGCAGAAAATTGATTTTTTCCAATCCGAACTGTTCAAGGACCGCATTTACGATCCCTCCATCCATCGTCAGCATCACATAGCTGATCGATACGATAATGACCCATGACATAAAATGCGGCAAATAGATTAGGGTTTGGAACAATCGTTTGAATGAATTCATCCTTAGCTCATTCAGCATTAAAGCCAGTACAATCGGAATTGGAAAATAAAACAATAAATTAAAGCCAAACAAGATTAACGTGTTACTCAATATGTTTAGAAAATCGGGTTCGGTAAATAAACGGTTGAAATGCTCAAAACCTACCCATTCACTTCCTTTGATCCCCTTGAAAGGTTTAAAGTTCTGGAACGCAATAATCAAACCGAACATTGGCGCATACTTGAAAATCAAAAAATAGAGGAGTCCCGGCAGCACCATGACATACAGCCATATATTGCGGCGAAGACGCCTCGTGATCCCGCTTCCTGTTCTAGGCGCCTGCACTTGCTCCGGGTGAACGATCACTTCCCGCATCCTGCTTCTTCCTCTCTTCATGTGTAGATCGAAGAGGCGGTTGACGGATCAGCCAGCCTCTTCGGCTTTCCCTGCTTGGAACGAATTATTTTTTGTACACCGCATTAAACTCTTCAATAATTTTGTCGCCGCCGCGTTTTTTCCACTCTTCGACCGCTTTATCAAAGCCGGCTTTATCGATTTCACCGTAAATATATTTGTAGGTCGCATCCGTAATGAGAGTTTGCAGCTCTACCCCTTTTTCTGTGTAGGTCGGGGAATCAAGTGCTGCCGTCGGATCCATGATGGCAATTTTCTCATTCTCTTTCGTAAACTCTTCCGCATGAATGCGTCCTGGCAATGTATAGAACCCTTCGTACATGCCATTGGTCTCTGCTTCACCAATCAGACTGTCCTTGAACCCTTTCACTTCACGTTCGATCAGATCGCCATCCTCCGTTACCTTTGCCTTGCCCTCTTCAACGGTATAATGCGTACCTTCAATTCCCCAGAACATGGTGTTCGCAACTTCAGGCGTCATTAATTTGTCATAGAACGCCAGTACTTTCTTTAACGCCTCTTCATCTTTGATTGCAGATTTAGGGAACAGGACAACGTTGTTGTAGCCTGGAATCGCCCAAGTAGCTTGCTCTCCGTTTGGCCCTTTAATAAGCGCTAATGTATCAACATCTGCTGTTGGAACGTTTTTGATCAGGTCTTTATTCAAAGAATCGATGTCCGACATGGAGCCGATGTAAAGGCCAGCCTTGCCGCTTGTGAACAAGCTGATTTGGTCGGTTTTGGATGTTGCTGCAAAATCTTTGTTCATGGCCCCAGCATCACGAATTTGCTTCATCGCGTCCATAGCTGCTGTATATTGTGGGAAGGTGAAGTCTGGCTCCAGCTTTCCATCCTTTTCGCCCCAGTTATTTGGCGTAGCGTACCAGGAGGCAATCGTCTTAAATGCACCATAGACCAAGTCATTCCGATCGGCGAGTCCAATCGTGTTTGCTTTTTTGTCCCCATCTGGATCCTGTTCGGTAAAAGCTTTGGCCATCGCAATCACTTCATCTACCGTCTCGGGCGTCTTAAGTCCAAGATTGTCCGCCCAGTCCTTGCGGTATATAATGCCTTGACGGGCAAGAGGCCTGCCGATATACAGCGAATACAGCTTGCCGTCTACCTTCGTATTGTTCAAGATGAGAGGCTTCAGCTTGTTGAGATTCGGGAATTCGCTTAACAGAGGCCCGATCTCCCAGAACTGACCGTCACGGATCGCACCTTTCATTTGAACGAAAGTCGCTTGGTTTTTCAAATACGTAACTTGCGGGAGACCACCGGTAGCCAAGGTCGTGTTCAGTTTATCTTCATAGGTGTCAGCCGGGAAAAATTGATACGTCAGCTTCGTATTCGTCAGCTTCTCGATCTCATTCTTAATCGTGTCAGGTGGTGTCTGTGCAACGTTAAGCGGGAGCATAATCGTAATCTCTGTTGGCTCCTCCGCTGCTGGTTCCGATACCTCCGGTGACGCTTCCGTACTTGTGGTTGGTGTTGCTTGATTGCCCCCGTTATTCGCTGGACTGTTATTATTGCTGCTGCATGCAGTAAGAACCATGCTGAGGCTCATTACCGTTCCTAATAGAAAAGCAAACCCCTTTTTGTTCATGCTCATTGGCCTCCACCTCGATATTGGATGTGCTGCAGATCAACCATACCTCCCGCCCATTCATTACGGATACAATCATTCGTACACATTAACCGCTCATCTGGCCTGATCTGAAGAAATGATTATGATCCTCTCGAATGACAACAAAAAAATCCGCCTCACAGACACGAGGCGGACTTCTTACCCTTCTATTCAAAATAGGATTTCGTATATTCCTCAATAATCTGCTCGCCGCCGCTACGCCGCCATTTCTCGATCTCTTGATCAAATCCCGCTTCATCCATTTGACCGAGAATATATTGATAGGTCGCATCGCTGATGATCTGGTTCAAATCTTCGCTATGCTCGTCAAAAGCAACGGATTCAAGGTTCACGGTTGGATCCTTGACGATAAACTTCTCATTATCGACGCTCAGCTTCTCAGCTAACGCTAGCAGCGGATCTTCCTGTGCGACCTGCATCAGATTGGAATTACTCAGATCTGCAATCATCAAAGAATACAGCGGGCTGACTTCGTCAATACGCAGCTGTTCATTCTTAACAGGAAGCTGCACTTCTTTGCCTGCCAGTGTATAATGTCTGCCTTCTATTCCATATTTCATCAAGTTTGCGGCATCTGCTTCCATGGTTCGGTCAAAAAAGCCAAGCACCTGCTTCAACTCATCCTCCGTCTTAATCGCGCTCTTCGAGAACAGGAACAGCCCATTGAAATTCGGAATCGACCATACCTTGTAGCCTTCAGGTCCTTCAATCCGGTTCACGACTGTAAAGCGCGCCTCTGGATTAAACTGCTTTGCTTCATTCGATAGCCGCTGTACATCCGTCATACTGCCGATATAAACACCAGCTTTTCCACTAATGAGCATATTTCGCTGAATATCCTTGCTTGTCACGACAAAATCCTGGTTAATGAGCTTCTCATCATACAGCTTCTTCATAAAGTTCATCGTATCTTTATACTGCGTTGTCTCGAACTCAGGAATAATACGATGATCTTGAGCCATCCAGTTATTTGGGGTGCCAAAATAGGAGCTAAGCGTCTTGAAGGCCCCAAATACAAGATCATTCCGATCTGTTAACCCGAAAGTATCATCCTTTCCGTTCTGATCCGGATCTTTGACTGTAAACTGATTCAATACGTTATAGAGCTGGTCAATTGTTTTCGGAGTTTCAAGCTGGAGATTTTCCAGCCAATCCTCCCTTAGAATAACACCTTGCCTGGAAGATGGCCGCTCCGTATACAAGCCATATATTTTACCATCAACAGCCGTTTGGCTTAGTATATTATCATTTAACCTTTTAAGGTTAGGATATTCGTCCAAGTATGGCCCAACCTCCCAGAACATGCCGGAGCGAATCGCGCTCTTTAAAAATATGTAATCGGTATATTTCACAAACGTCGCTTTCTTGAGTGAATTCATCGTTAATGCCGCATTCATCTTATCCGTATAAATCTCGTCGGGAACCCAGTCGATCATGAGCTTTACACCCGTCATTTCTTCAAGCTGCTGAACGAGTGATGAATCCGGACCCTGCGGAAAATGAAGTGGAGCCATAATCGTGATGACTGGCCGGGATTGACTCTTCTCTAATCCTTCTGATCCGGTTTGATTGCTGCATGAACTAAGGAAAATCGCCGCTATCACTATTCCGCAGATTCGCTTCTTTCTGCTGATTACATCCTTTAGAAACATCGAAATTCCCCCTGAATCTGCAATAATGATTACTCTAGGATCTAATGATTATTGTCCAATCGATGGTAAATGACCTACAATGTAGACATATAAAGAGGATAAGGTGTTGGTAATTGATGCGCTCTTTTAGCTTTCTAACCAAAATGACCGTCTTCGGTTTCTTGTTAAGCACATTGCCCGTATTATTCATCGGCATCTTTTCATACGTCACTTCATCAAACGAAATCCAAAAAGATGTAAATAAAGGAAAATATCAACTTCTTGTACAAATTAATGCCAATGTAGATCAAATCCTGACAACTGTCAACCATACTTTAAATCAGGTCATCAACTCCAACGTCTTAAAAAAAGCGATGAACAGCCCTTTAAATGTAAGCGATTTCACTCTATATGACAACTTGCGTGATGAGCTTCTTCATATGCAATCCTTTGATACAAAGCTGGAGGACGTCGTGCTGATCAATAGCCGCCATAACTGGATGATCAAAAATTCCGGTCTATATCGGTTTGATCAATATGCTTACCATGAACAGCTTTCAGCTCTCATTCAATCCAACGAGGATACCGCATGGACGATGAATCCATCCGTCTGGTTCTATAGCGAAGAAAGCGCAGACAGCAACAAATGCGAATATAACATTAGCCTGATCAAAAAACTGCCGGTCACTGAACGCAATCCATACGGGCTCATCATGGCTAACATCCCTTCCTGCAGCTTGCAGACCTTACTGCAATACGATCCCGAGCAATCGGATACAACGATGGTTTTGGACGACAAGCATCGTATCCTGCTTCACCCCGACCATTCAGTGATTGGTCAATCCGTATCGGTTACCGGTTTTACTGATGCAGAGAAGCTGAACGAGCAATCCGGGCAATTCATGTCGCTCATTAACGATCAGAAGTACTCGGTCACATACTATAAATCGCCAACCAACGGCTGGATCTATCTCTCATTCACCTCTATTGCCAGCTTGACGAAGGAATCGCAAAAGATTGGTATCTATACTCTTGTCCTATGCTTATTCATGCTTCTTGTTACGATGCTGCTCGCATGGATTGGCTCCCGCCGGATGTATTCCCCTATTCAAATGCTGCTGAAGCAGATGGACGTTCGCACCCCGGAGATTCGGCAGAACCGTAAGAATGAATTCCAAGCGATAGGCGAACAGATTCAACAGCTCTTTCAATCCAAGACCCAGCTGGAGAGTGAGCTGCAGCAGCATCTTAAGCAGGTTCGTACATTATTCCTAGCCAAAGCGTTCCAAGGTCAGGTTAAAAATAACGATCTTACTGAACAGCTGGAGAGGTTTGGCTACAGCACGCAGCTTCAGGCTTGGGAATCGCTGGCTGTTGTCACCTTCCAGATCGATTCACTGGATGGGACCCGCTATGAGAAACGCGATACAGAGCTGCTGTTATTCGCCATTCATAATATGATTGAAGAACTTATTCCTGCAGGCAACAGGCTTGGTTCAGTGACGATCGATCATACCGTAGCGACTTTATTTGGCAGTGCAACGGTAGAGATAAACGACTTCAAGACCGCCTTATTTGAATTAACCGAGCATTTGCAGCAGCAAATCCAAATGCTGCTGGAGCTAAAAGTCAGCATCGGTATCAGCTTGCCTTTTGATTCAATAGCGCATATCTCACTCGCCTATCAAGAAGGCTTGGATGCGCTGAAGCATCGTCTCAAGTTAGGGGAAGGCATTGTCATTCAGTACGAGAACGTCAACCAAGGCAAGCATTATTTGAATATCAGCTATCCGAGCCATCTAGAGAACGAGCTTGTTGATGCGATCAAAATAGCAGATAAGGATAAATCGAAGGAGCTGCTCCGCTCCTTTCTTGGACCTGTCTTCTCAGATCAGATGTCGCCGCAAGAATATCATCTTCCGCTAGTTCGATTGTTGAATAGTCTATTGATTGTGAAACAAGAATCAGGGATTAGCCTTAATCAGATTCATCCTGGCAAAAGCTCTTTATTTGAGGATCTGCTTCATTTGAATACGGTGCCGGAAATCGAGGAGTGGTTCTGGACGAGAGTAATTCATCCGATGATACAAATCTTCCGGGATCGGCAGGATGCTCAATATCATAATATATCGGAGAAAATCATCGATCTGATTCATCATCATTATGATAGTGATCTTTCGCTCGAGGAATGTGCTTCAAGGCTTAATTATAACGCCAATTACTTGAGCAGCGTTTTCCGCAAAGAGACAAACAGCTCGTTCAGCGAATATCTGGCGACTTACCGGTTCAGCATGGCCAAGAAGTGGCTGAGAGAGACGGATATTTCGATCAAAGACATTGCCGCACGTCTTTGCTACAACAATCCGCAAAACTTCATCCGTTCGTTCCGTAAGCTGGAAGGGATTACGCCTGGGCAGTACAGAGAAAAACATGTTTCATCGTGATAGTTAGAGCAGCGCACTGCGCATTCGAATGTTCTTCCGATCGCCATTGCTCGAGGATTCCTATGAATAAGCTAAATTAGGTAGGAATCCCCCGAGCAAAAGCGAACGCTTGAAAGCTTTCTGAAAGAAAGCTGCATCGTAAGCATTAACTCTGCTTCTACAGAATCATTCGAAATGCTCCGTTTGCCCTTAATCCGATTTTTCAACACATAAATCCAATAAGGTAGAATTATCTCCTTCCTTATTGCTGAGCAAACTGAGCATGCAGATCATCAAACAAACCTTTAAGATTAGCGGCGGCGTTTTCGGAGAACATCAGCTTCAAATTGTCATCCGATCCTTGAGCGGATTCCGAGGAGTATTGATACATGTTTTCCTCATAAGCTAGGATTGCATCATCGATATCGTCGTGTTCCACAATAGCAAGCGCAAGTTTAGCCGCATCAAGCATCGCCAGATTTACGCCTTCTCCTGCGAAAGGAGACATCAGATGGGCAGCGTCTCCAATCAGTGTGACCCCTGGTTTCCGTTCCCACTTCAGACCAACTGGCAGCATATAGATCCGTCTAGGCAGAACCGTATGATCTGCATATCGAATATAATTTTTGAGCATACCGTCCCAATCTTCGAAATGCGTTAGCAGCTGATTTTTCGCTTCCTCAGGCTGGTCGAACGGAATACCGCAAGTATCGATCCACTCCTGCTCAGCCGTAAAGGTTAAGTACACTTTGATTTTTCCGTCCCCGTTTAATTGAGCCAAAATCCCCTTACAATCGTCCAGTGCAAATACTTTGCCTCTCGCATTAAAGGCAGCAAGATCCGGATGTTCATTTGTATCCACATGGAGCTCTACCATACTAAGCCCTGTATAGGTTGCCTTGGCATCCGTCAGAAGTGGTCGAATACGAGAGAAAGCACCATCCGCCCCAATAACAAGATCAGCAAGCTCTGTCTCTCCATTGTCAAAATGAAGCTCATGTCTGCCGTCAGTCAGCGGAATCGCTTCTGTAAACTTATAGCCGTAACGAATCGTTTCCGGATTCAGATCTTTCAGCAGGAGATCACATAGATCGCCGCGGTCAATCTCTGGGCGGCCGCCGTCTCTATCTTCCTCTGCCACTTCATCCATATAAATGTTGCCGGACTTATCAAACAACCGGAAATCTTCACCTTCATAACGGGCAATGGCCTGGAATTGCTCAAGCAGCCCAGCCTCCTTCAGTGCGAACTGTCCAGAATCCTCATGAATATCGAGTGATCCACCACGCTCAGCATTGCCCTCCACACCGCCACGTTCATAAATCGTTGCTGCAATGCCATGCTTCTGCAAAATTAAAGCGAGCGTAAGTCCACCAGGTCCACCACCGATAATTGCGATTTTTTTCTGTGAGTTAATTGTTGTCATAATAATCAGCTCCTATATGAAGTAATGTTAGTTTGTTGTTGCTATATGACTATAATAACCTGCCTACTTAAACCGAATTTAAACGGAAATAAAATGACACGTCCTGTCGTAGGACGTGCCATTTTAATCCTTTATAAAATCAGCAGAAGCGATTGTCTTGTCCCACTCTACTTCCACTTGGTACGAACCCGCTAGTAAATGCACGAATGTCTTCCCATCCGTAAACTCTCCTCCAGGCTCCAAATCAATATAATCTTTAACGGGTACAGAGCCTTCCTCAATGATCTCATGATCAAGGAGCAGCTTGTAGTGAGCTCCTCCAATAACGGTCACCTTTGTGTTGCTTTGATTTTTGAACGTGTAACTAACCTTTGTTTCTGTACCTATGTTTTCGACTTTCACAGTACCGATCAGGTCAGATTCCACTGACGATGATTCATTTTGTGTTGGAGATTTTGAAGGGGTTTCCTTCGAGCAGCCTGTAGCTAAAACCAAAGAAAGCCCCAAAATAAATACGGATATGTATTTGAACATTGTCTGTTGTCACCTCTCAACATAACCAACGTTTCGTTTGCTGTTTAAGTTGCTGGAAATGAACGTAACATATAATAAACGCACCAAGTCTAGGACTCGATGCGTTTGTTTGTTTAATTCCTTTTATAACTTACTATAGGCTTCATCATCAACAGCTTCTAACCAATCCGTCTGTCCCGGAGTAATGGCTAAGTGTACAAACCAGCTGTCTTTTGTCGCGCCATGCCAATGTTTCACATTTGGTTGGATATTCACGACATCACCAGTCTTGATTAATTGCGCTGGTTTACCTTCTTCTTGATACCAGCCCTCACCGCCCGTCACTAACAATACTTGTCCAACTTTATGAGTATGCCAGTTATTGCGAGCTCCTGGAGCAAAGGTTACATTTCCGATTGGTGCATTAAGTGGGGTTGGATCCGTAAAAACCATCTGCAAGAATGCATCCCCGATAAAATAATTTGGATCCACTTTTTGTCCCAAAGGAAAGATTGTACTATTACTTAATTGTTCGTTTGCCATTGAGGCTACCAACTTTCTTCTTTTATTCGATTTATTAAATATCCAATTTACGATTGCTGATCCATTTCACCATCTCAGGATCACGGTGTGAGAAGAACAGGCTCTCGTTCGTATCTAATGCTGTAATTGACTCCATATCTTCTTGGTTTAACTCAAAATCAAAGATATTGAAGTTTTCTTTGATTCTTTCTATACGCACAGACTTCGGAATAACAACAACATCTCTTTGGGTTAACCAGCGTAATACCACCTGGGCAACAGATTTATTGTACTTTTCAGCGATGGATGCCAATACTTCATTCTGGAACAAGTTGTTTTTCCCCTCAGCAAAAGGCGCCCAGGACTCAATTTGAACATTGTTCTCTTTCATGAATTTTGCATTATCAATTTGCTGATTGAAAGGATGTGTTTCAACCTGGTTAACGGCAGGAACAACTTCATTCTGAATAATCAAATCAATCAGGCGGTCGGGATGGAAGTTACTTACGCCAATCGCTCTAATCTTACCTTCACGATATAGCTCCTCCATTGCACGCCAAGAACCGTGTACATCGCCAAATGGCTGATGTATTAAATAAAGATCCAAATAATCCAATTGCAATCTAGCTAATGCTTTTTCGACTGCTTTTTTTGTTTTTTCATAACCCGTATCTTGAACCCACAGCTTCGTGGTAATAAACAGTTCTTCTCTTGCCACGCCACTTCGCTTGATCGCTCTGCCAACTGCTTCTTCATTCATATAAGAGGCTGCTGTATCAATCAGCCGATAGCCTGCCATAATAGCGTCATAAGCGCTTTGTTCACATTCATTTTGATCCGTCATCTGAAAAACACCAAAACCGAGTATAGGCATCTGAACACCATTGTTCAAAATTACATTTTTCATATTATATCCTCCTGTCGATCTTTTTCACCTCTTTATTA
The DNA here is from genome assembly GCF_052113225.1 of Paenibacillus sp. YAF4_2. Classification (NCBI taxonomy): domain Bacteria; kingdom Bacillati; phylum Bacillota; class Bacilli; order Caryophanales; family Paenibacillaceae; genus Paenibacillus; species Paenibacillus sp. YAF4_2. Next base: position 129,201 of record NZ_JBFRCT010000002.1, on the reverse strand, counting down.
TGTACCAGATGTCTTAGCCACCGTTATCTTAATCATCTCAAATGCTTGCCTAATCCTCTCGGTTCAAAAAAACAAAGGCGGTTCAGGACTTAAATTCGTCCTAAACCGCCTCTTCATTTATTATGTCCGACGCATGTAAGCACGCACGGTAATTGGAGCAAAGACTGCAACAATGGCAACTGCGCCAAGCAGAGAGATACCAAGATCCCAGCCAACTGTACTCGAGTTCGTTAATTCCCGGACAGCAGACACGACATGCGTAACCGGATTGACGTTTACAAACCATTGCAGCCATTTCGGCATGGTATCAACCGGAACAAATGCATTGGACAGGAAGGTTAATGGGAATAATATAAGCATGGAGATCCCTTGTACGCTGGAAGCCGTACGAGCAATGACACCAAAGAATGCAAAGATCCAGCTAACCGACCAAGATACAAATATAACAAGCAGCGCGGACAAAAGAACATTTTCAAAGCCGCCGTCTGGACGGTAGCCCATGATATAGCCCATAGCGAACGTAAGTACAGTGGCAATCGTATACCGAATGGTATCCGCTAATAAGGCCCCGGCTAGTGGAGCAATACGAGCAATTGGCAGTGATTTAAAGCGGTCAAATACGCCCTTATCCATATCTTCCCGAAGCTGGACACCCGTTACGATAGAGGTTGAAATAACGGTTTGAACAAGAATACCGGGAATAATAACCGGCAAATAGCTCTGTACATCACCGGAAATAGCTCCGCCAAAAATATAGGTAAACATCAGCGTGAATATAATCGGCTGCAGCGTTACATCAAATAACTGCTCTGGGGTGCGGCGAATTTTGAGTACGCCGCGGTACGCCATCGTAAGTGAATTTTTTACGGATTGAATAAAACTCGTATGGTTTTTTAAATGACCTGTTTTTACTGAAGTGCTCATACCGTTACTGCCTCCGCTCTATTTGTATCTTTGGTTTTCTCATCTTCAACGCCATGTCCCGTAATCGTCAGGAATACTTCGTCGAGAGTTGGCTTCTGCACACTAACCTCAGACAATGTAATTCCTTTTTCACGAAGGGCAATTAAGAGGTCTGTAATCAAATCCGCATTCGCCATAGGCGCAGTAATCTTCGCTGCTTCACTCGTCAATGTAGCCGGAACTTTAAGAACCTGTTCCACCGTTTGCCGGGCGTTCTCGATGTCGGATTGATTCTCTACTCTAAGGTGCAAAGATGAAGTTCCCACCGATTGTTTCAATTCATCGCCAGTTCCTTCAGCCACAACTTTGCCGCGGTCAATTACCGCAATCCGGTCCGCCAGCTGGTCGGCTTCTTCGAGATATTGTGTAGTCAGCAAGACCGTTGAACCTGTGTTGACCAAGCGGCGAATGGTATCCCACATTTGCGAGCGTGTACGGGGATCAAGTCCTGTTGTTGGCTCATCAAGGAAAATAAGCGGTGGCTGTGCGATAAGGCTTGCAGCCAGATCCAGACGTCGTCTCATACCGCCGGAGAAGTTTTTTAGCGGACGCTTTGCCGCTTCGGTTAACCCAAATTCCTCAAGCAGTTCTGCCGCTTTCTTCTTCGATTCCGCACGTCCAAGTCCAAGCAGTCTGGAGAAAATAATTAAGTTTTCCGTTGCGCTAAGGGATTCATCTACCGAGGCATATTGCCCTGTGACACCAATTAATTGGCGAACGATTTGCGATTCCTTTACCACGTCATGTCCAAAGATTCGAGCCGAGCCTGCATCCGCCCGAAGCAGCGTTGCCAGCATTCGAATGGTTGTTGTTTTGCCTGCCCCGTTTGGCCCAAGAACTCCATAAATCGTGCCTGCTTTCACATGCATATCAACCCCGTCCACTGCACGGTTGTCGCCAAATATTTTGACGAGCCCTTCTGCTTCAACAGCCCAATCACCATTGTTTGGCTGTTTCGAATTAACTCTATAGTCCATTTCCTGTTTCCTCCCAGAAATTGTTGATGTGATGAGCTTATCGTACATTTTTAAACTGAATTTAAACGATCAACCTTACATTTTATAATCCGCCAAAAATATGTTCTAAGCTTAAACCAAATCGTTTACTACTAAATCAGCCTGCAGATGTATTCCTTAATCGTCCAGAGAATGAAAACTGTCCTAAAAAAAGAAAACCGCCCGAAAGAATCGGGCGGTTAGCCATTAATTCGATAAGCCGGCGTAACGTAATGTCTTCATGACTAGCACAGTTGCCTGCTCCTTAGTTACATGCGCTTGTGGTGCAAGTTTGCTGGTGGATACTCCGTTCATAATGCTGCTTTCTACTAGAAGAGCAATGGAGGTCTCTGCATAGCCGGACACAGCAGAGTGATCAACGAACCGACTTAGAACAGCTGGATCCGCTTGTTTCGCAGCTCCTGAGTACGCAAGAGCCTTCGCTAGAATAACTGCGGTTTCTTCACGGGTAATGGCCGCGGAAGGGTCAAACCATCCGTTCCCTTTCCCGTTTACAAGACCAGCTTTCTGCGCTGCCGCAATATCTGCCGCGTAGGTCGAACCAGTTGGAACATCCTTGAAGGAGGAAGCCGAATCATCAGGCAAAATACCAAGTGCTCTCACGATTAGTGAAGTGAATTCGGCACGAGTCAGCTCACGCGAGCCTCCGAACTTGCCATCTGACTCTGCCTTAACGATCAGCTTGGCTGCCGCCTGCCATACGTCCTTTTGAGCCCAGCTCGCCAATGTATCGGTAAAGGAAACTTCCGTTTTCACCAAACCGTATATGCTGTTGCCTTTCCGCTTCAGTTCAGCCGTTACTGTCCCATCAGCATTCTCCGTGTAAGTAACCGGTACTGACCGCAGTTCATTGGATTCTGGTACGTAGACTACACCAGCCGTCTGATCTTTATTGATAGCTGACCCGTTCAAAGTAAAGGAATGCGAGAGGAAATAATCTCCGAAGTCTTTGATTTCACTAAACGTTCCATTCGTATTTTTGCTTTCAATTGTAAAAATAAGTGGCGTTTCAATTAAAGATATACCTTCCTGTTGTAAAAGCTTCTTCCACACATTAACCGTTTCAACTGCCGGGACTTCAATGGAGATGCGGATATCCGTACCAGCAGGCAATGCTGCTGCCGGAATTCTGAACTCTGCTCCGCTCCAGCGGACAATAATCGTCGAGTCTTTGCCTTTGGCTGCAATTGCTGCAGGTATTTCTTTAGACAGCGTAACTTCGATCTGCTTGCCTTCACCAGTTACAATAATCGGGAATTCTGTAGACGTGGAAGCAGCGATTTCTTTCAGAACCGTTTCACTTGGCAAGCTGACCAGCAGCTTATCTCCGTCTTTCGTAACATCCGTATCCAGCCCTTCATGTGCAGCAGGCTGTGATGAATCAGGTGATGCAATCTTCACTGGTGCTGTCTTCGTTGTCAGCAGATTACTAAAGGCTGATACATATTTCAGCGTTTCTCCTTCTTTTTCAATGGCAAGAACTTCAATAGAATATCCTGTATCAGGCTTGAGGTCCGAGATCGCAAACTCTGTTCCTGCTGTTGTGCCAACATGTGCTTTATTCACATACACTTCATAAGCTGTCGCCTGCTCTGCCGCATTCCATTTAACCTTAATGCTGCGGCTGCCTAGCGATATAGACTGCAAATCAGTTGGCGCGGAAAGGGCATCACTTTCAGGAGTTCCTGTGATCGGAAGATCCTTGGCAAGACGTGTTGTAAGTGTCCGATTGCGGTCGCCGCTTATATCCCAGCTCATCACTCCTGACAAATCGAGCGACTTCGCAAGCGAAGCGATATACATCATCGATGATTCATCATTATAGGTGAGAAATACACCATTTTCCGCATTGTAGAGATAAGATACTTTGGCTTCATCGTTCCAATAATGGATATAACCTTCATGATTCAGGTAGTTGTCTTCAATATCGGTATAATCAAAAATGCCGTTCTCCCATGTACCAAATGGCGTAGCGCCTGTACACGTTTGATACTCACCGCTTGCAGGACAGCCAATCCATCCTTTGCCGTAGAATGGAATGCCTATATTTATCTTATAATTGGGTACCCCGCCATTCAGATGCCCAAGTACGCCTCCAAGCACATTATTACGTTCTGCATAATCCTTCGGATGCTTCTTATCATAATAAAGCGGAGAGTTGTGGTGAGCAAGGTTATCCCAGCTGCCGCTGTAGTCGTAAGTCATAATATTGATAAAATCAAGATAATCGGATGATTGGCCGAGATCCGAATTGGCAACAAAGTTATCGCCTTGCCCTGAAGCTATCGTCTGCAAATAATACTTGCCGTCTTCCGATCCTGCAGCGTCCAGTGCATCCCTTACCGCCTGAGCCATCAGACCAAAGTTTGCCTTGTCCTCAGGACTACGTGAGTTATCATCCTCGCCGCCTTCCACTGGATATTCCCAGTCGATATCGACGCCATCCAGCTTGTAGGTCCGTAGGAACTTCACAACGGAATTGGCAAAAGCGCGCCGTGTCTCTTCTGTACTGGCCATATTCGAGAAGTTATTCGACCACGACCAGCCGCCCACGGAAATAATCAGCTTCAGATGGGGATTAGCTTCCCGGATAGCTGCCCATTCCTGGAACAGATCAAGATCCACTGAAGGATCTCCAACTATGATTTCACCGTCAAAGACATAGTTGGTTTGGGTAGGAACATCAGCATTCTGGCATGCTGCAGTACCGGAGCCAAATCCTCTCCAGCATATATCCGCAAAGGCCAGATTTACATGTGTAATCTGCGATGCATCTACGTCCGATGGATGGAAGTTGCGTCCCGTGCTGCTCGGAGACCAAAGCGTATAATACGAGACAATATTGTAATCAGAGCCTGGAACAACGGTTATCTCTTCACTGTCAGACGAACGCCAAAGCGCGTTTTTTGCAACAACTTTAAAGCTATAAGATTCCCCTTCATTAAGTCCCGTTGCTGCATATCTATTCTCGCTGCTGGAACCAAGAAGTTGTCCGTTGGCGTAGATGTCATAGCCAGTTGCTCCTGCTGTCTCCGCCCAACCAAGTGATGCCACCGTTCTAGTTGTCGTCACTGCCTGAAGCCCTCTTGGTGCAGCGAGCTCTCCCCATGTAATCGTCACAGGATTGCTGTTTGCCGATACCTTCGGAAGGTTCTGAGCTCCAACCTCGAATTTATAGCTGGTACCGTTTGTATTCCCTCCTTCGGGAAGCGTGTACGTCACGGTATTCGAGCCATCCCAGATTCCTTGCTTCCAGCCGCCATTCACATAAAGATCATAACCATTGGCACCAGGGCTGCCCGACCACTTCAGCGTAATGCTGGAATCGGTAACCGCTGTTGTCTGCAAATGACCAGGTGGAGAAAGCGGAGGCTCGGGATATTCGCTTGTATCGGCAGCTGTCGTAAATTCAATCACATTACTCTTATATTCAAGCGACGGCCGGTCGGCAAACCACGTAATATAAACACGGTAGGTCGTTTCCGGCGTTAATGCGCCGATTTCTTGTTTACTCCGGTCTCCCCAAGTCATCCATGCATTGGTATCTGCATTCCAGACATCGATGTCATTCTTATTCGTTTCATCACCAATCATGTCCCATGCAATCTTAACCGAGTTATGCGAGATGATATCCGCTCCATTATCGTCTTTTGCAATACGCAGATTAGCTGGCCCTGTCTTCACAGGAGCATCAGCCCCTTCCTCCGCATGAGCATTTGGGGTAAATGCCAGTATACCGGTCAATATCGAAACCACTAATAGCAAGGGGAGATTCCAAAATGATTTTCTCATCATAGATAAATGCAATGATTTCACCTCTATTGGATTGGATTTGGATTTGTAGTCGGCTCGCTGCTTGACTCCGCTGCAGATCAATCGCTCCATAATGTCGGCAATCTTCCCATTTATCACCACCATGTTAGTTAATCTCATTAAAGTTGTTAATTTCTAGTAAATCTATCATGGAACAGGAAGGGCAAATTGCTAAGGTGGAAATTTCCATTATGAAGGGATATTATAACGTTATAAGGTTTGGAAGAGGGGGAATATATGATGATACAAAAAAAGACGTTTCTCCCTCGACTCGAGAGATAACGTCTTCTTCATAAGGTTTGCCTGTTGGTTACTTCACCCACAACTCAAATAATCCCTCTGTAACCCCAAGGTTGTACATATAATAAAGGCCGAATAAAAAGCTGATTGTACCGGCAGTCTGCATTAGACCGCGGTTCCATCTAAAGTTCGACTTGCTGTATACAAAAGGAATACCTAGTATCGTTGTAAAGATCAGCATGCCTGTAATGGTTCCAACACCAAACACTAGAATATATAACGCACATTCCCATACTGACTCGACGGTAGACAAGGTCAGAATAACCATCGCCGCACTTCCGGCGAGACCGTGTATAAAGCCGATGATCGTCACTTTCACGAGGGAAGATTTCTCATGCTGATGAGAGTGCTGATAGGCGACTTTAACCGAAACAAAGTTTTTGTAGCCCAGATAGACCAGCATGATTCCTACCAGAAATTCAAGAGACATCGCCCATACTTCAGGCAGCTCTCCCTTTAACAGAACGAGCACCATTCCAACAATAAATAAAGTGCAGGTATGACCGATTCCCCAGAAAATACCCGTCAGCGTCGAACGCCATAGCTTCTTCTGGTTGCTTACCATCGTTGAGACCGCAATAATATGGTCGGGTTCAATCGAATGCTTGATCCCGAGTACCAGGCCAAGAAGCAGTACCGTTATTAAACTCCCCATCCAAATAAGCCTCCTAAGCCTTCTTGTCTATCTCTCTATAACCATTTTGTTCCATTCGAACTCTATCATAAACTTGTTTAAGAGGAATGCCAAGAGAATTTGCAATCCGTTTACAATCTTCATACTCTGGCGCCCACTGGACAACTTCTCCCCGATAGAGACCTTTCTTCACGGTAACGGAGCCCCATTCGGTCATGACAGACTCAAATACCCGCTCCAGCCGATGAACCGTTAACGGATAATACCGAATGCCAAGCGTTGTTGTCTCACGGAACAAAATGTCCTTCATAGCCTCCACTTTATCCTGAGCGCATAACAGTTGCAGCATGGTTCCGGGTCTATTCTTCTTCATATAGATTGGCGTATAAAAAACATCGTTAGCGCCTTCCTCAAACAGCAAGTCCATCACGTAGCCAAGCCACTCGCCCGGAATATCATCCAGGTTTACTTCCATTTTGAGCATTCCATTGTCTTCATGCTCATACGCCGGCTGATTTATCATTTCCGCCCGACTCCTATTCTAAAGAGAGCTACTCGCCAATCACGACACGCAAAACATTAGGGTGATCCGGGAACGTTTTGGTCCCTGCACCGTAACCGATTGCCTCAACCTTGAACGAAGGCATTGGTCCAAAGCTCTCGGCAAGAACAGCTGCAATAGCTGCTCCGGTAGGCGTCGTCAGCTCCGCCCTGATCGTAGACTGCTCGATCGGAATTCCTTTCAGCATTTCGAGAGTTGCCGGAGCTGGCACTGGATAAATCCCATGGTCAATCCGGATTTTACCAACTCCAACCGGTACAGGAGCACATTTCACCGTTGTAATCTGCAGCTGATGAAGCAGAATAGCAGCACCAACGATATCCACAATGGAATCAACAGCTCCTACCTCGTGAAAATGAACCTGTTCCAGCGGAAGACCATGGATCTTCCCTTCGGCTTGGCCGATTTTCTTGAATATCTGAAGTGCCGTCTGCTTGACCGCATCAGCTAAAGTTGACTTCTCGATAAGCTGGACGATGTCCTTGTATGCGCGATGATCATGGTGATGGTGGCCGTGATCATTCGAATGACTGTGCGAATGGCTGTGATGATCGTGATCGTGTGTGTGGCCGTGTTCGTGCGAATGGCTGTGACTATGGCTATGCTCATGATTGTGCTCTTGGTGATGCTCGTGACTATGTCCGTGTCCGTGATCATGCCCATGATCGTGAGTGTGATCATGTTTATGGCTATGCCCCTGATCGTGTTCATGGCTATGTCCGTGATCGTGATCATGACTGTGGCTATGCCTCTCTTGCTTCAGCTCGACATCAAACTTAAGCGCTTTGATACCGTTTTTCATCACATGTTTCCAGGTAAGAGCGTACTCATCGCTGATTTGGAGCTTTTTCAGTTCTGCCTGCAATAAAGCGGAATCACCACCTGCATCAAGAAGAGCGCCGATAAACATATCTCCGCTAATGCCGGAGAAGCAATCAATATATAAGGTTTTCATTACTGAGCGACTCCTTTATTTATAAGCTGATGGATAAGAGCAGCATTATAGCCGCCGCCAAATCCGTTATCTATGTTGACTACACTGATGCCGGAGGCGCATGAATTCAGCATCGTAAGAAGAGCCGATAATCCGTTAAAGCTGGCACCATAGCCCACACTGGTCGGTACCGCAATAACCGGATGTGCAACTAACCCGCCTACTACGCTGGGCAGCGCGCCTTCCATTCCAGCCACAACAACCGAAACAGCTGCCTGCTGAATCTCTTCCGCATGATGCAGCAGGCGATGTATGCCTGCCACACCAACATCGTAGAAGCGGCGCACTTCACTTCCAAGCACTTCAGCCGTTACGGCTGCTTCTTCCGCAACAGCTAGATCCGACGTACCGGCTGCCACAACGGCAATATATCCTTTAAGCTTGCTCTTCTTATTGTCGGCATGCTTCCAGAATAGCAGCCTAGCTACAGGATCATACCTATAATCCGTGCATACACTCTGAATCTGCTCAGCCTTTTCCTGCGATATCCGGGTAATAAGCACCTCATGGTTTTGCGCTTGTAAAGCCTTCGCAATCCCAATAATCTGGTCTGCCGATTTGCCCTCTCCATACACAATTTCAGGGAAGCCCTGGCGTTTCTTGCGGTGATGATCAACCTTCGCAAAGCCTAGATTCTCGAAAGTCGCCAGCTGTTTAGCTGCATCCTCTACGCTAAGCTTGCCACCCTGTACCTGTCTCAGCACATCTTCTAGCATCTATTCACCTCTTAAGCCGCATCAGATCTTTAGAACAATGCTGCTATACTCGCTGCCAATTTCTCATACCGGTTATAAATAGTTTTATAAATCCAGCTGTTCTCAAGATTCGGAAACACAGCCTCTCCCATAGGGATATTGTGCTTAATTGAAGTCAAATCTTTCTCTTCCCCAATGGCAACAAGTCCAAGCCAAGCGGCACCCCATGCTGCGCTGTGGTGATTCTCGGACACATAAATCTCCGCTTCAAAAATATCAGCCATCATCTGCAGCCAGATTGGTGATCGTGCTAAGCCGCCGTTGACATATATCTTTTGGGGAGGACCCGCCAGCTGCTCAAGCGCTCGGCCGATTTGATACAGATTAAACGTAATGCCTTCCAGCACGGCCCGTACATAATGAGCTTTGGTATGTGCAATCGTCATGCCGTAGAAATTACCTCTTGCCCGTTGATTCCACAGCGGTGCTCTCTCACCGTTAATATACGGAAGGAATAGAAGCCCCTCAGCTCCCGGAACAGATTGTCCTGCTTCTTCAAGAAAGCTTTCGTAGCTGCCTTGATCATTGAGCAATTGCTTCAGCCACTGCAGAGCAATACCGCCGTTATTGGTAGGACCGCCAATAATGTAGGAGTCCTGCGTGAAGGAATAACAGAACGTCTCGCCCTTGCTGCTTACTTTCGCCTGATTGGTCACTTGTCGGATCGCTCCACTTGTTCCAACCGATACCACAACTTCACCTGGAAGCAAAGCGCCTATACCCAGATTGGACAACTGACCGTCGGCTGCACCAATGGCAACAGGCAGAGAAGGAGCAATACCCATCTCTTCTGCGATTTCTGCTTTCATTCCCCCTAACAGGGTGGTTGGCGCTACAATCTCTGACAGCTGACTTGCCGAAATGCCTGTGAGCTCCAGTAACTCTGCATCCCATGCCATTGCAGAAGGGTTAAATAATCCCGTAGCGGATGCCATCGAGTAGTCAATGACTCTTTTGCCAAACCAGCAATAGATCAGATATTCCTTGATAGACATGAAGAAAGCAGCATTCTGATAGGGCTCAAATCCAGTCTCTTTCATCCACAGCAGCTTCAGGAAAGGTGTCATCGGATGAATCGGTGTACCCGTCTTCGCATAAAAGCGCTGACGGTCTCCCTCCGATAAGCGTTCCACTTGATCCGTCCCTCGGCTGTCTGACCAAATAAAGGCAGGCGACAACGGAAGGCCATCTTCGCTTACAGGTAAAAGGGAATGCATAGCCGCAGAGAAGCCTATTGCAGTCAGCTCATCTGCTTCTATTCCTGCTTTGTGAATAGCTTGCTTAACAGCTAATACCGACAATCTCTCTATAGCTGCAGCATCCTGCTGAACCCATCCTACCTGCGGATATTCGGATTGAATGAGCTCCTCAGATTCTGCAACAAGATTGCCAATTCGATTAAAAATACAGGCTTTTACACTTGTCGTACCAACATCAAGCCCGATTACGTATTTAGACATTCGATAAACCTTCCTTTTCTACGGCCAGTTCCATTTATAAATGTAATGATCGATTCATACTACCGCTTCGATAGCCAAGCATATCAAGCGTAACGTATTTATAACCAAAAGCTTGAAGCTGCAAAGTGATAGCCTCATGATGTGTAAGAACAAGCGGCATATCGCTTGGCTCTACTTCTATTCTAGCAATCTCTTCATGCGTACGCACGCGCACTTGGCGAATATGGAGCGACTTCAGGTAAGCTTCAGCACGTTCCACCTTCTGGAGCTTCTCATTGGTAATTATCTCGCCATAAGCGATCCGCGATGACAAACAGGCAAAGGAAGGCTTATCCCAAGTCGGTAGACCAAAGGCATTCGACAGCTCTCTAATCTCTTGTTTATATAAATCAGCCTCTAGCAGAGGACCTCTAACTCCTCTTTCCTTTGCTGCAATCATTCCCGGACGATGTTCATTTTTGTCATCTGCAATAACCCCATAAACGAGATTGGAAAAAGATCTTTGCTCCAATAGAGGAGTCAGATGATCAAATAAGCTGCTTTTGCAAAAATAACACCGGTTCTTGTTGTTCTCCGCATATCCCGGTATAGCAAGCTCTGAAGTCGAAATCACTTCATGCTGCACTCCGATCAACGCTGCTAATTGCTTCGCTTCCTCAAGCTCGCTGGTCGGATAGGACTCCGAATCTGCTGTCACAGCCAAAACATTCCCTGCTCCAAGTGTTTCCACGGCCGCTTTAAGCAAAAAGGTGCTATCGACCCCACCGGAGAAGGCAACTACAACAGATCCCATCTCGCGAAGGATCTCCTGCAAGGCAACATATTTTTCATTAGGCACTTCCATTCCCCTCTCTAGATCGTCATGCTGCCGAAACCGCCATCTACCCGCACTAACGTTCCTGTTACAAAGCCAGAAGCCTTCTCTGAAGCCAGCCACACTGCTGCACCTTGCAGCTCCTCAGGCGTTCCAAACCGGTTCATCGGCGTGTGCTTCATAATGGATGCTACACGCTCTTCACTTAGGATTTTACGATTTTGTTCAGCAGGGAAGAACCCTGGAATAATGGCATTCACCCGAATTCCTTGCTCGGCAAATTCACGCGCGAGGAACTGCGTTACACTGTTAAGTCCTGCTTTGGACACCGAATAAGTAAATACTCTGGATAACGGTGTAGTCGAGGATACTGAAGAAATATTAATGATACTGCCTGTTCTTTGCTGCTCAATCATACGCTTCGCAAAAATCTGGCAGGTAAGGACAATTCCCTTCAGATTAACCTCCATAATGTCGTCCCACTCTTCCATCTCAAGCTCGAAGAATGGGGTTGCGCTGTTCTTGCCTGGTGCATTCAGAAGAATGTCGCAGCCGCCTCTCCATGCTTCAATCTCAGACTGCAGCTGAATCAAGGACTCCTTGGAAATAACATCTGCCTGGAAGGCCTTCGCGCGGCCGCCGCTGCTAATAATGTCATCAACAACTTGCTGCGCTTTATCCAAGTTACGGCCAACTATGGCAACATGAGCGCCATGTTCAGCAAGTCCCGCTGCCATCGATGAACCAAGCACACTGTTTCCTCCAATAACTACTGCTGTTTTCCCCGTCAAATCGAATAAACTTGTCATTATATTTTTCTCCCCTGTGAGTTATGATTTAGAACAAGTTACCGCTCTTGTCAAAAGAAAGCTCATACAAATCTTCCACAACTTCCATCCGCGGATGCTGCTTTACATATTCCAGAAGTGCCTCGGACACTTCGATCTCGCCAATCTCCAGCGTGTTTTTAATCCTTACCATCTTCACTTGATCAAAGTACAAAATATTGCAAGTCTTAATCGATGCTTGAATCGTTTCACGGTCATTTGGAAGTGTCGTGGCAATTTTGGTCGGTGCGACTACGGTTGATGTCAAACCATTCGCATACGTTTTTTCCAAGTCCATTTTGTCGACTAATCGCTGCGTCGTGAAATCTGCTGTTCCTACGCCGTTTGCATTCCCTTCGGTCTGATGGGTCAGATCAAGCACCGCCATCTTGTTAACATCAGGACCTCCATGCGCATAAGGAGTTGGATAGCGGCCTGTAATATTCGGATCCATACCATCACCACTAATGTTCTTTCCGATTTGATCAATAACAAGAACGTCCAGCTGTTCGAAAAACAGCTTTGGCAGCAGCTCTTTCGCCATAGCAAGATATTGCGGCTCGCGCTCTACAATCTCATCCGGCGTTAGAGTGTCAACAAAAGTGACTTTATCGAAGGCATTCTCAATCGAAGCCACACCAAACAATACCGGTTTATGCTCCATAATCAGCTTTGCCATAGCTGGAACATTCTCTGCCATATATTTGAAGCCAAGCTGATGGCAGGCTTCTGCGCCTCTTTGCTTGCCAAGGCCAATGCTGATCATCTTCATGATGCCGCTTTCAACATTGCCCCGGAAAGCTGTATGCGGTTTGACTCGATTAATGACGACAATGCCATCAGCTGCAGCTGCGAATTTATCAATATAGACAGGCAGCCCATTCGGAAGTTCGCCAAGCTGCACCACTTCCATGGATGAACGGATTTCACATTTCACCGATTCCTCTGTAACCCCAAGATGAGCGAGCACCTCGCGTTGTCCCTCTGCTGTCGCACCGCCATGACTTCCCATACTTGGAACGATAAACGGCTTAGCTCCTGCATCCTTTAAAAACTGTACGGTAATAGCCGTAATTTCAACCAATCGGTCCAGACCTCGGCTGCCTACAGCAATTGCAACTTCCATCCCAGGTTTTACACGGCTTGCAATTTGTTCACGCTGAAGCTTCGGAAGCAGTTCACTTGCAAGGTCTTCAATTTTCGTATCATCGAAATTCACTTTCACCTTGGCCATGCGAGGAATCGGAATATCTTTTACAAGATCCTGCAAAATTCCCATCTGTAATCGCTCCTTTATCACTCTTGAATAATTTGTTTGTTTATTAAACGAATTAATTGTATTATTAATGTATCAAGCCCCTTCCCCATTGTCAATTCTGGATTTATGCTATGACTGGTCTTATGCTTACGAAGTAAGAATCGTCACAAAAATCGTGTACCGATTCTTTTAGGAGGAAACAATATAGATGATTACCGGCGATGCTTCTTATATAAAAAAAATGAACCGTGCTTTAATTCTTAAAGAGATTTTAAAGGAAGGCATGCTGTCGAGGGCAGATGTATCCAAAGCCACTGCACTTACAAGAGCAACTGTATCCGGACAAGTCGCGGACCTGCTTGATGAGCAGCTAGTCGTGGAAAAGGATATGGAATATAACCTTGTCGGTCGCAAGCCTATCATGCTCTCAATAAATGCTGAGGCTGGCTATGCGATTGGCGTAGATCTGGAATTTGACCAAATCTCATTTGCGATCTCCAACCTTCAAGGAACTCTGGTTGCTGCCAATACGATTACATTAGAAACAACAGCCTATCCCGACATTCTATCCTTGTTAATTACTCATATCAAGCAATACCAAGAGCAGTTCGCTTCCAGCAGATACGGCATTGTTAGTGTCGTCATAGCCATCCATGGACTTGTATCCACCGAAGAAGTGATTCACTATATTCCTTCCTTCGACTGGCATCATGTTCCGTTAAAAAATGATCTGGAGAAAGCTCTTTCCATAGAAGTAAAGCTTGAGAACAATGCCAATCTTAGTGCTTTTGCTGAGCGTGTATTTTTCCATCATGAAACTGCCGATCTGCTGTCCGTGACGCTGTACTCTGGAATTGGCCTTGGCATGATGAATAATCATACCTTCTTCCGCGGACAAGATGGCTTCGCTGGCGAGATTGGCCATATGATTGTTATGCCTGGCGGTCTGCCTTGCAATTGCGGCAATCAAGGCTGCTGGGAGAAGTACGCTTCCGAGTCGAGTGTGATTCAACTATTACGCGCCAAGAAGCCTGGCGAAGACGTCACTTATGAGCAAATAAAGAGATGGGTTCAGGACAAGGATGTGGTCGTGCTGGAGGTTATGGAGCAGTTCATGTACTACCTCTCCATCGGATTAAATAACATTATTAATATTTATAATCCTGAAGTTGTTGTGCTGGACAGTGAATTATTGCGTAATGATCCACATTCGTTGCAGACAATCAGGCAAAATCTGAACTCCAGAATCAGCCACTACCGGGAAATGAAGATTTCATCGATCGGCAAAAAATCCTGTGTTCTTGGTGCTTGCGCATTAGCCATTCAAAACTTCCTTCAGGTTCCGGTGTTAAATCTCCCTTATAACGGGTAATAAAAAAAGCGGTACAGAGAATTCATCTCTGTACCGCTTTTGTGTTCCTTATTCGTGGAAGTTCGTGCCGTCTGTAACAGGCTTCACATAGCCTGCACGGATGACGAAGTCGCCAAAGTGCTCGCCATTGTTGCGTTCAGCTGCATAGCGGTGAATGATCGGTGTAAGAGTATCCATAATTTCGTCTTCGCCGATGTTCTCTTTGTACATCTTGCTCAGGCGGTCGCCTGAGAAGCCTGCACCCATGTACATGTTGTACTTGCCTGGCGATTTACCGATGAACGAAATTTCGCCAAGTGCTGGACGCGCGCAGCCGTTCGGACAGCCCGTCATACGAATATTAATTTCTTTGTCCCGGAGACCTGCTTCCGCAAGAACTGGCTCCAGTCTGTCAATCAGGGAAGGCAGGTAGCGTTCAGCCTCTGCCATTGCCAGACCGCAAGTTGGCAATGCCACACAGGACAAGGCGCTGCGGCGAAGAGCCGAATATTGAGTGCCTTCTGCAATACCGTATTCCTTCAGCAAAGCAACGATTTTTGTTTTCTTCTGAGTAGTTACGTTAGCAATAACCAAGTTCTGGTTAGCCGTCAGACGGAAATCACCAGTATGGATCTTCGCGATTTCACGAAGTGCCGTTCTCAGCTTGTTGTCTTCTGTATCAACTACACGGCCGGCTTGAACGTACAGGTTCAAATTCCACTTGCCGTCTTTGCCTTTAATCCAGCCATAACGGTCGCCCGTATGCTCGAAATGGAATTCACGAGCAGGAGCAAGCTCCCAGCCCAAACGATCTTGAAGCTCGTCAATGAACCAAGGCATGCCATGACGGTCGATCGTATATTTGAAACGAGCGTATTTACGCACCGAACGGTTACCATAGTCGCGTTGGATCGTTACAACTTTCTCAGCCAGATCCAATACTTGATCTGGAGTAACGAAGCCAATCACTTTAGCAAGCTGCGGGTAAGTCGCTGTATCGCCATGTGTCATACCCATGCCGCCGCCAACACTTACGTTAAAGCCTGCAAGTTTGCCGTCTTCACCAACGATTGCAATAAAGCCAAGATCCTGCGAATACACATCAACATCATTGGATGGAGGTACAGCTATACCAATCTTGAACTTACGCGGCAGGTAGACTGGACCATAAATGGGCTCTACTTCTACGCCTTCTTGCTCCGTGCTGTCGACTACCTTCTCGCCATCCAGCCAAATTTCATGGTAGGCAGGTGTCTTAGGCGCCAGATGCGACGTCAACTGCTGCGACCAGTAGAATACTTCGCTATGAAGCTCCGATTGATAAGGATTCGGATTACACATGACGTTACGGCTAACGTCACCACAAGCTGCAAGTGTTGTCAGCATAGCTTGGTGGATTTCTTGAATCGTATGTTTCAAATTCCACTTCAATACGCCGTGTAGTTGGAATGCTTGACGCGTAGTCAGCTTAAGGCTGCCCGTCCCATATTTATCAGCCAGGCTGTCCATAACAAGCCATTGCTCTGGCGTTGCTACACCACCTGGTGTTACAACACGAAGCATGAATTGGAAATAAGGCTCCAGCTTTTGCTTTTGACGCTCATTACGATAGTCGCGGTCGTCCTGCATATAGCTGCCATGGAATTTCAACAAACGGTTATCCAGCTCGGGCAAACCGCCCGTAATACGGTTAGACAGGGAATCTGTCAACGAACCGCGCAAATAGTTACTTTCCAGTTTCAGGTGTTCTACGTCGCTCGGCGGTCCGCCGATAGGCTCGACTTTATGGTTCTTTGCCATTGCTATTGTTCGCTCCTTTACCCATATAATGGGTAGATACTCATCTATTGAGTTTTCTTCGAGCGACCGAAGTCAATCGGAGAAAACTCTGATATCTATTTGCGCTATTGTTCAAGCGCTTAGTATACGTCTCGTTGGTAACGTCCTTGCTCTTGCAGCTGGGACAGATAAGCTGCCGCTTCTTCCGGAGATTTACCGCCATACTGGCCGATAATCGTAAGGAGTGCGGTTTGCACATCATGTGCCATATGCTTCTCGTCTCCGCATACATAAACATGTGCGCCATTTTCCAGCCATTTGTACAGCTCTTCACCGTTTTGAAGCATGCGATGTTGTACATAAACCTTCTCGTCCGAATCACGGGAGAATGCTACATCCAGCTTCGACAATACGCCGTCTTTCAGCATACGCTGCCAGTCCGTCTGGTACAGGAAGTCTGTTACAAAATGTCTGTCGCCATAGAACAGCCAAGTTTGGCCGCCAGCGCCCGATTCCTCACGCTCTTCCAAGAATGCACGGAACGGTGCAACACCTGTGCCTGGACCCACCATAATAACCGGTGTATCCGTGTTAACAGGAGGCTTGAAGTTCGGATTCTGCTGAATAAAGATCGGCAGCTTGTCGCCAGGCTGCAGACGCTCAGAAGTATATACCGAGCAAACGCCTTTACGGTCACGGCCATGAGCTTCGTATTCCACTTTGCGGATTGTCAGATGAACTTCTTCCGGATGAGCGTTCACGCTGCTTGCAATGGAATATAAGCGAGGAGGCAGCTTGCGAAGCAAGTTAGCAAGATCCCCTGCTTGAATTGTCCAAGGCGCATAGTCACGAAGCAAATCAAGCAGATCCCGCCCGTTTGTATAAGCTCTCAGATCTTCTTTATTTTCTGGCTTAACTAAGTCTGCCAGCTTGCTGTTACCAGAGAAGGCAACCGCTTTTTCAAGCAGAGGTTTCGTTAATACCGTAATTTCATAATGATGAAGAAGCGCCTCACGGAGCGTCGAAGTTTCGCCTGCTTTGCCCGTTACAACCTTCTCATCCGAGTTCCAACCAAGGAATGAAATAATCTCTTCTACTAAAGATGGATCATTCTGTGGATATACACCAACCGCATCGCCAGGCTCATAAGTAAGACCGGAGCCTTCCAGTGACAGCTCAAGATGGCGAGTCTCGCGATCCGAGCCTCTGCCGTTCAGGTTCAGTGTCTCCAGAACCTCAGCCATAAACGGATTAGCACGTGTATATTCCGATTCTACTGCTGCCTGTGATACGGCTGCTGCTCCTTGTGGAGCTGCCGATACTGCAGAAGCTGTACTTACTGCGCCGTTAACTGAAGCAATCCAAGCAGCGGCTGCATCTTCGAAGTCAACGTCGCAATCGACGCGATCAACGATACGCTCAGCACCAAGCTCAGCGAGTCTGGTGTCAAAGTCTGCACCTGTTTTACAGAAGAATTCATACGATGTGTCGCCAAGCGCCAGGACAGAGAACTTCGTTCCTTCCAGCTTAGGCGCACGTTTGCCATTCAAGAACTCATAGAACGTCAGCGCGTTATCCGGCGGATCTCCTTCGCCATGTGTACTAGCCACAATAAACAGATAACTAACTTCTTTTAATTTGTTTGTTTTGAATTGGTTCATCGCCGACAGCGTTACCTCGAAGCCTTGGCCTTTCAGCTTCTCACCCAAACGACCAGCCAGTCTTTGCGAATTGCCGGTTTGCGATCCGAACAAAATCGTCGCTTCCTTTGGACCTTCCGGAATTACTGCTGCTGCAGGAGCTTCAGCAGTTACAATTGGCGCTTCTGCCGTTGCCGCTGCAACATTGCCTGCAGCATAAAAACTTAAATATCCGCTTAACCAATTTTTCTGAGCTTCCGTTAAAGTTGGGAGCAGCTTGTTAATTAATTCCGCCTGCTCACTTGTAAACGGACTGTTCGTCACAAGAAGTTGCAACTCTATCCACCTCACATCAATCTATAAAATCCGACTTCGATACTGTGTTTTATACTATCTTTATACTAACGCAGGCTTACCTCAGGTTCAATGTATAAGTCGAAATTTGTCTATAAGATATTTTGTAAAATTAATCATTTTTTTTTATAAAGCTGTGTATTGGAATCCAATCGGCTTATTCTTTGCCTAATTATGGTTATACGATGCATGTTCTCCTCATCCGAGGCTAAGTCAGCAGATCATAAATGATCGCCACGCGAAAAACCCGCTAAACACATTGTTGTGTCTAGCGGGTTTTTATTATTTTGCGAAGCTATGACTGCCAATCGTCACGACGACATCCAGGCTGGACCAGAATGCCCCTTTTGTAACACGTGGATTAAAGAAATAAACAGCGTCTTCAATGTTGTTTTTCCCATTCAGCGCATCCTTGGCTGCCCGAAGGGCACTAGCAGTTGGCTTTGTTTGATCAAGTAGACCGTTATGAGCTGGAGGAAACTGCTTTCCGGAATAAATCACATCATGTATCGTTTTTGGGAATTTCGGGTCTTTCACGCGGTTCAGAATGACATTGGCAATCGCCAGCTGTCCTTCATAAGAAGTTTTTCCTGCCTCCACCACCGAAATCTTGGCAAGCAGCGTCAAATCCGATTGGGAATAGGCTGCAACCTGATTATCAAGAAACGATGGGATGATAACTTTAAGCTTTGCTCCTGGCTTAACCTGATCCTTGCTGCCCAGTCCGTTGCGCTTCAGTAGGGTCGATGCGCCGATGCCGTATTCCTCGCTGATCTCCGCCACTCCGTACTCTTCCGTTACTGCGGCACGCTCCACTTCAGTAAGTTCAGCCGTGTTGGAGTCGTTGTTCCAGGATAGATCGGCATGGAGCACTTCAGCCAGCTGACGAAGTGGTACGTACAGTCGGCCGTCCTCAATGAATGGAACTGCATCCATCCGATAACGGGTGTCATTGAAATAAACAACCGG
Organism: Paenibacillus sp. YAF4_2; assembly: GCF_052113225.1. Lineage (NCBI taxonomy): Bacteria > Bacillati > Bacillota > Bacilli > Caryophanales > Paenibacillaceae > Paenibacillus > Paenibacillus sp. YAF4_2. The sequence goes on along the minus strand of NZ_JBFRCT010000002.1, from coordinate 109,712 downwards.
CACACCATTTCCGAAAACAACTTCATCATTTAATTCCGTATCTAAAGTTAATTCTTCATTTTCATTGTCCCAGCTTACGTTTGCACCAAGCATTGTAGCGATACTTGCTGCAGGCACATACATTCTGTTCTTCTGAACGATAACCGAATCGGACAACTTCACTTTCTTGTCATTCACCTTAATCGATGCGTTTGCTTCTGCCGCATATGCTGCTCCAGAAGAGACAACGGACACCGTTCCGATACTGAGCAATATGAGCGCCAATCCTATTATGCACTTCATAAGCTTACTATGTATGATCATATATACCTCCCTATAAATTTATGTAGGTATAAAGCCCGATACGTTCATGCTTTTGGGTAATTGTACCACAGAGAAATATAAAGTTTGGATTAACATTTTCACAGAAATGAAGATATTCGCTATTAATTCTTTCATTTTTCTCATAAAAGAGCAGATTGTTTCTCATTTATTATCGATTTATACTGAACATATATTGTTTGGTCGTGAAGAACACGCCGTTTTGATAACCGTCCCCCATGAGGTGGGATGATGTCAAAACGGCGTTTTTTTGTGGTAACGGCACGAACAACGATACGAATGAGATTCTAATTTTTTAAAGGATGTGTTGTGCAATTATGAAATTCGACCATGCTTATGAAGAATGGATGAAATCCATGATTCAACAAGAAGAGAATCATCGAAGACGAGAATTACTTGAAAAAGGGCTTGACCATGGCACAGTTGAGTTTCTCCGTTCAGTCTGGTTCCCAGCCGTCCGCAACTTTAATCATTTATATCCGGAGTGGGAGGTTCGCGATTTCCATAACGGATACCGCTATCTTGATCTGGCGTATATGCCCGGCGGGGAAATGAAAGGCGGTATTGAAATTCAAGGCTATGGACCTCACGCAAGAGATTTGGATGTGAGGCGCTTCAAAGATCTGTGTTGGCGGCACTGCCTATTAACGCTTGATGACTGGATCTTTTTGTCGATTGCTTATTTATCCATCACAGATGAACCAAAGCGCTGTCAGCAGCTCGTGCTTTCCTTTATCGGAAAGTTTATTGCAACAGATGTGCCAGAGTCATTAGGCTGGCTTGAGGCGGAAACTATTCGCTATGCAACACGTTTACTGCGTCCTTTCATGCCATCGGAGCTCGCTTCTCATCTTCGGATTTCCGACCAGCATGCACGCCGGGTTCTACACAGCTTAGTTGAACACCAACTTCTCATCGTAGCCAGCGGCAAGCAGCGTTACCGTACATTTGCCCTACCCGCACAATTTCAAACAACTAAATGAAACTCTAACGAATCTACAACACGCTATTTGCTCAAAACTGATGGTGCCGGAGTTGTAACGAATCCTGGTATCGCTATTCCCCTCAAAAGTGCATCATTTTGTCTTCAACTAGCCAAATAGCGTTAACAGGATTCGTTAGATTCTTGAAGTAGCTGTTATTCGAGGAATATGCATCTGACGATTCGTTAGCGAGGTGGGTGGCTGGGTGAATGGTTTGTCAGAGGACAAGCAGGTGACGATCCACTAGAGGATAGAAGCCTCAATAAACAAAGACCCCCGGACATCCGGAGGTCTTCTTTCTAATAAAGACTATTTCTTAGGCAAGCCATTAGCATCTCTAATAAGCGAGAAGTATTGATCTGCCAATACCACTTGATACGAAGAATCAAGTCCAGCTGTGATGTTAGCCAAATCTGTAGGCGTCATGCCCCATGCGAGAATACCAAGGGATACGAAGAGCGGCGATTTGCCATCCCATTTCGCTTTTGCATCAGCAAGCGCTTTTTTCGCATCATTTACTGAGCCTACACCTAGAATGTTGGAAGTCGGAAGACCGTCAACGATATCTACTTTAGTGAAGTTATCCCAGCCGATGAAGATGCCCTTCGCATCATACTGATCGCGGTAAGCTGCATTGTTCGCTTTGCTGAGCGGCAGGTTTTCACCGTTCAAGCGGTTAAGCACATATGGAATTTCCATTCCAGTCTTCTTCATGTAATCTTTTGTATTCTTCAGGAATTCCGTGAGCGATTTCTCCGGCCATGCAGCCGGGTAGAAGTAACCTGCTCCGGAAGGTCCGGCAATAATCTGATCATTCGCTGTTGCTGTGCCGTAGAAGTAGTTCAGCATAGCTGGAGCAGCATCGTAGAGCAGCGGACTGGATGTCCAGTTGATTGGCACCTGGCCGCGTTTCGGGTCATCCCACAGGATCCGCAGCTTATGCTCGTTGTATTGAAGGTTGTCGCCTTCGCTGAACGTATACGTTACATAAATTTTATTATCCAGTTTCACCGGCTTTGGAGCTTTAGGCTTCGCAAAATTTGGTTTCGTTCCGGAGAATACGGTCAAGTTACTGAACCAGTCAGCTGCAAGAACGTACACGCCATGATTCGAAGCAACCTCTACCCCGCTGAATTCACCTTGGAAGTCATTGCTGAACCATCCAAGATACGGTGTACCAGGCTTCACATCGGATAAAATTTTCTCAAACAGCTCTTTTTCAGCCGGATCATTCGAATCCAGCCAGAATACCATTGCTTTGTTTGCTACGGCATAATCACGCAGGTAACCATAAGGCTCCTTCGTCTGAGAAGAGAACGGCTGGTCATTAGTGGCACTCACCTTGTACTCATTCCACATCTCGGCAGACATTGTAAGCTCCTTCGTGCCCGCAGGCGGAGTGAACTTATACGTGAAGTAGTTGCCGCCATCAGCAAAACGGTGACCGCCGCTTCCCGACGACACTTGGGAGCCTTGCGGGTCGTACAGGTAAGGCTTCTCATCAGCAGTACCCGGCAGGAAATGAGCGATCGTTTCTCCGTCAGCCTTCACCGTAATTTCATGAACGGCTGCTCCCCAGCCATCCTGGGTGAACGCATCTCCGAATTTCACATACACATCAGGCTTCGCTACAAATTGGGACAAGTCCATATCATACACCTGACGGTTTTTCGCATCGCGCTCTTCCGTTTTCTCCTGTGCTACAACCTTATATGTATCAGGCTGATTCGCAGGTGGACGTGCCGATACTTCAGGGCTGAGGCCCACGAGCATCCGGTGAGTCGTTTCTTTCCACAGATTCTCGTATTGCCATGTATAAGCATCTACCCGGTCTTTAAATTTCCCTTGAAGATCCTCGATCACCTTAAAGCCATACGGTGCAGCTTGCAGCTTCACAGCCAGCTCAGGACTTACAGCTACACCGTCACGAAGACCAGCCAGAGTTGTGGCCACGTTCACGGAATCCGGTACATTAGGGTCATAAATGATAATACCTTTAACTTCATTTTTATACTGCTTCAAAATATCATAATAATCATCTCGTACTTTATAATCGACGTTCAGATCATTCAACCATTTGAACTTACCCTCTTCCTTGTTTTCCAGAAGGTAGATTCGAGTTTCCTTCCTGTTCACGATGCCCTGCAAAGTGGAGAACAACAGCTTCACATCACCTGGTGCATCATAAATATCCGCTACCTCTAGCTGCTTGCCTTGCTTGAAGGATGGAAGCGCTTGATTATTTGGCCATGAAATGGCGGATCCTTGCGCCGCCGGCTGGGGCGTTGCATAAGATCCCGCCGAGAAAGACAGCGTACTGACAACAACTAAACTGATTGCCGTTAATTTTCGAATCATGTTCCCACACCTCTTATTATGAATTAGTGATGATGCATGCCTTTCGAAACSCTGACTCCCCACCTCCCAATGATTTAGCATAGAGTCCTTAACTCACAAGACATATTATATATATTATATATGTCATTTCAACTACTTCGACAAAATTTCCCAAATAAATAGTTCTAATTTAAGCCCTCCAAGGTCTTTAGTCGCATACTGCCATCCAAACAGCAAAACAAGAAAAAGGCCTCCGAAGAGGCCTTTTTACAGCACGATTAATCTTCAATTGCAGCTTTTCTGGCATTAATACTATGAATGACTTTAGGATCAAATTTCGGACGCCGGTCGTACGTGTACAACCCATTCACTTCCTGCTCCACATCATAAAGCTGCGTATAACAGAACCCAAACATCATTGGATGATCAAGTAAAGCATCCGTCAATCCCGCATACCGCGTAAGGAATTCATCTTCCGATTTCGGTCTGTCGCCGTAACCCCAAGACTTCTCATCCTTCTGATCCGGATTCCACCAAATGCCGCCATACTCGCTGACGAAATAAGGCTGTCCTTCGTACTTCTGCCGGTTCGGGAATGTATTAAATACTTCGCCACCGGCCTTCATCGGTTCGTATCTAGCCCGGAAAGTCTCCGGATTCTGATCATAGTCATGTATGTCAAATATATCCGTTATGACATGAAAATTACCACTTGTATCGATAACAGGGCGTGTCGGATCCATCCGCTTCGTCACCTCATAAACGATACGCAGAACATCATTGTTTTGCTTGGCACCATCCCGGTCCCATGTTTCATTAAACGGACACCAGCCGATAAGTGCAGGGTGATTAAAGTCCCGCTCCATTCCTTCGAGCCATTCCGGCAGGAACCGGGCTAAGCCTTCAGCTGCCGTAATATCAAGGCCCCAGTTAGCATGCTCGCCCCACACCAAATAGCCCAGCTTATCCGCCCAATACAGGAAACGAGGTTCGAACATTTTCTCATGGAGCCTTGCACCATTAAAGCCAAGACCCATCGATATTTCGATATCTTTGCGCAGATCATTATCAGACGGGGCGGTATAGACGCCATCTGGATAAAAACCCTGATCCAGCACAAGGCGCTGGAACACAGATTTACCGTTAATTCGAACCGCCATGCCATCCAGCTTAATCGTACGAAGACCAAAGTAAGACTGGACCGTATCACTCACTTGTCCTTGCTTCGCCAAGTTGATTTCCAGATCATACAGCTGTGGATGACCTGGCTCCCACAAGTGAATCTCAGACAAAGGAAGTGACAGCTTGACAGTCGCTCCAGACACCACGCTGGTGGCAGCACCAACCGCTCTTCCTTCATACAAGGCTGTAGCCGTTAACGTTGCTCCAGCACCCTCACCTCCGATCTTCACTTCTAGATGCGCACAATCGTTCTCCGGATCCGTTACAATCTTCATACCTGCCAAATAAGACTGAGGCACCTGCTCAAGCCAAACGGTCTGCCAGATTCCTGTCGTACGTGTATAATCACAGCCATGCGAATAGAATCTTTCACTTTGCTTTCCGCGAGGCTGCAGCCCGGAACGAACATCATCTTCTGCACAAACCGTAATCACATTACTTCCAGCTGTAACGGCTGGCGTAATATCAAAGTGGAAAGAAGAATAGCCTCCACGATGTGTGCCCACAGATACTCCGTTAACCCACACTTCCGTTTCATAATCCACAGCACCAAAGTGCAGCAGAATCTTGCCATTCAGCCAGCTGCCTGGTACAGAGATTTCTCTTCGATACCAGACAGCTGGCATGAAGTCCTTATATTCCACTCCGGAGAGCTTGCTTTCTGGGCAAAAGGGAACCGTTATCTTATCAGACAACACATGTGCGGATTGCTCATATCCGCGTTCTTTGCCACTTTTGCCATGATCGATTTCGAATTGCCATTCCCCATTCAAGTTGATCCAATTAGGCCGGACCCACTGAGGACGCGGGTATTCGGGACGCGGAAAATCAAGTTTCATACGTTAGTAAGCTCCTTTGCTCTTAGCCTTTAATCGAACCAACATAGACACCTTTTACAAAATATTTCTGTAGGAATGGATAGACCATCAAAATTGGAAGTGTTGAGAACACAATTGTGCAATACTTCACTAATTCACGGAATGCCGTAGCACTTGAAGCACTGTCGATGATAACGCCGCCGGCGCTGCCCTGTGAGGTTGCCGTAGAGTCATTCGCTACCAGAATCTCCTTCAGCAGCAGCTGCAGCGGGAATTGATCCCGATCTTTAAGCAAAACCATCGCATTAAACCAGGAATTCCAGTTGCCAACCAAATAGTATAAGAAGATAACGGCCAAGGTAGCTTTGGACAGTGGAATAATTACATTGATTAACAGCTTAATCTGACTTGCACCGTCAATAATTGCCGCTTCCTCGAGCTCCGTAGGAATGGATTGAAAGCCCGTCCGGAGCACAATCATATTCCACGTACTAAGCGCGGTTGGCAGAATCATAGCCCATAAATTGTTGTACAGGCCGATATCTTTCATCAATAAGAACCAAGGAATTAATCCCCCGCCAAAAAACATCGTAATCGTAATGATGATCATAATATATTTCTTGAAATATAAATCCCGTCTCGATAAAACAAACGCGCCCATAATCGTCATAATCATATTAACGAGTGTGCCAAGGCCTACATACAGGATTGTATTCTTGTATCCAACCAATAGACTGTTATCTTTGAAAATCAGCTTATAGCCGTCAATCGTAAACCCAAGTGGATTTAACAATATTCCTTTGTGTGCAACCAGCCTCGCCGGATCACTGACAGAAGCAAATAGGATATGGACGATTGGATACAGACAACACAAGGTTAAGAGAGCAAGTAAGAAATATATGATAATATCAAATACTCTGCTGCCAACGGAATAATATTTCATCGTACATGTATCCCCCTTCCTACCATAAGCTCACGTCAGATTTGCGGCTTGCTATTTTGTTCGTCACCCATAGAAGAGCAAAGTTAACCAGGGAACTGACTAAACCAACAGCGGTGGAATAGCTTAAGCTCGCTTCTCGTAAGCCTCTGCGGTAGACATAGGATGCAATAACATCCGCCTTGTCATAGGTTAATGGATTGTAGAGGAGAATGATCTTCTCATAACTCGAGGCCATTATGCCGCCTACGGCAAAGATAAACAGGATAACGATAACTGGACTGATCTGAGGGAGCGTAATATGCCACATTTTCCCTAGCCTCCCAATGCCGTCAATATCAGCTGCCTCATACAAGGTAGAATCGATCGAGCTCATCGCAGCCAGATAGATAATACTGGACCAGCCGATGGTCTGCCAAATATCGGAGAAGGTGTAGATCGGCCTGAAGAAGGAGGAATAGCCAAGCAGAGACGTATAGTCCTTGCCCGTAATCAACTGCAGCAGCTGAGTAACGACCCCTTCGTCTTCTGTAAAAATATGAATCATCCCGCACACAACAACAAGTGAGATAAAATGCGGCATATACGTGATCGTCTGAACCAGCTTCTTAAATTTACCGTCACGCACTTCATTTAACATCAAGGCGAGTATGATTGGAGCAGTAAACCCAAACGCAAGGCCCCAAACATTGAGGAGCAGCGTATTTTTCACAACTCTCCAGAAATATGGCCCTTCAAAGAAATCAATAAAATGCTTCAGCCCGACCCAATCGCTGTCCGCGAATCCAAGTAACGGCTTAAAGTCCTTAAAGGCAATCAAGAGACCCCACATAGGTCCGTAACAAAAAATAGCAAACCATGCAATGACCGGCACGGCCAGCAAATAAGCAAACCAGTTTTTTCTAACATCCTTCTTAATAATGAGACTTGTCTTCATGCACCCACCACCTTATTTCCAGGTATGGGCAAAGCCATTCGCGAAAATCCGCGAGCAGCCCTGCCCATTCACCCTCCTGAATTAACCGTTCGTTATCTTTGGTTATAACGATCAAGCGCTGCCTGATGGATGCTCAGGAACTCATCCAGTCCCATCTTCTTCGCTTCGCTCAGGAATTTATCGTACGCGCTTACCGGAAGCTGGCCCGAAATAATCTTCGCAAAATACTCGCCACGCAGCGTGGACAGCTGATTGCCAAGCTCGGCTTCACGGGATGCCTCATCTTGTGTAAATGTAATTGGCGGCATAGCTACGCTTGTGTCCATATTTTCCGTCCAGTACTTACGAATATCGCCCGAATAGCTGCCCTCTGCAACGATAAGCGGGTTAGAGTTATGCTCATCGCGGATATCAGGCCAGGAATGCATACGGTATTTCACAAGAGTAGTCGCAACTGGTTGACCATCTGGATCTTTGTAGATGTTGCTCTCTGGTTGGAAATAAGGCTTTCCGCTGTCATCAACCAAATGAGTCTTGCCGTACTCGCCGTAGTTCAGAATCTCCCAGCCTTTTTTGCTGTAGGCAAAATCAAGCCATGCCATTGCAGCTTCCACATCATCTGCTTGTGTTGTAATCGCAGCTGATCTGCCGGTTCTTTTAAAGTTTTTATAAGTGGTGGCTGCTTTATCGCCAGCGTTCAGCACGGGGTTCAAAGCACCTACGAAATCAATATTGTTTTGCTGCTTCCAGTAGCTCCACATCGTATCCGGGGAGTCCATCATAACAGCTGTTTTATTCGAAATGGCGCTTGCCATACGTTGGTTAAAGTCAGCAGTTGCCCAGTCACGATTCAGCAGCCCTTCTTTATTCCATTGCTGCATAGTTGTCAGGTAATCTTTCGCTTTGGGTTGTGCCGGACCCCATTGAACCTTGCCGTCAGCATCCATAAACGTCCAATCCCAAACGCCAAATGCACCGTTAATAATACCCGTAAAGATTTGGCCGTACGTAGAACCGTAGTTAAGCGGCTCGCTGTATCCAACTTCCTTTGCTTTTGTCAGGAAAGCATGCCATTCATCCATCGTAGTTGGAATTTCCATACCTGTCTTCTCGAGCGCTTCCTTCTTAATCAGCATGCCGAACCACATCCACTCAGAATATGGAGCAATGCCGTAAAAGCCGAGCAGCTTACCGCTGTCTGTTACCGTTGTTTTTCTTCTTGTCTCATCCGAGTTGCGCCATTCCGAATAGTTAGGTGTGTTCTTCTCCATCAAATCGGTCAAATCAAGGTAAGCACCATCTTTGAGGCCCGCTTCCATCCCACCTGGGTAACGTTCTGGCTCAATAATAATGTCAGGCAGCTCACCGGAGGAAATCATAAGGGTAAAGGCGTCTGCTTCCTGTCCTACTGGCGGCGTAATGAAGTTCACTTTAATGCCGGTCAGCTTCTCAACTTGCTTCTGCACAACCTGATTATTCATATCCGGGATATTCGAATCAGCCGGCAGCCATACGTCCAGCGTAACGTCCTTTTTATAAGGATAAGCCTCATAATGGCTTGGAATTTTCTCATCGTAAAGGTCACCGAGGTAAGTATCATTCATCGTGTTGTTGACTTCATCCATCTGCTCTTGAGTTGGCGTTTTATTCCCACGAATCGTCTGACTAATATCGGAGAAGGCTGCCGTTTCGGCTGGTGTCCCATTATCCGAGCTTTCTGTAGCAGCCGGCTCGGATGACTCCTTCGGATCATTATTGTTGCTGCATGCACCTAGAACAGAAACTGACATTGCGGACACAAGTAACAGGTTAAGCAAACGGTTTTTCATTTTACCCATTTTTATCCCCCTGCTTTCGCTTTTTAATAGGAGTGCCAATTTAAATTGTCAACGTTTTCATATTAAAATATTAGAACTAATAAAACTTAGAAATAGCAGACTTCGCTTAAATCAAGGACTTTAGATCGATTCCAATTCACAATAAAAGTAATTAGTTACAAAATTACTGTATCAATTAACAAAAAAATAATCCTTACTCGCCTGACGGAGCTTCCAAAGCTTGCTCATCTCCAAACGGAATGCCAAAGTCTGGTGTGCCGTCCGGATGCCAATCGAATTTCTGAATACGGGTTGCACGGAACTTCGTTTCAACTCCCACAGCAGGAAGGGCATGGAATACGATCCAATCTTCCGCGTCATCTGGAGACTTCGTAAAGCTGTTGTGCCCTGTAGCATACACGCTATTTTCCACGCTCTTGCGGAAAACAGGCTTCATCGATTTCGTCCAAGAGGACTGCAGCATAGGATCAGCCTTCTCATCCATCGTTAACATCCCTAACGCATAATCTTCCGACCATGTCGTACTGGCTGAATAGATGAGGAACACTCGTCCGTTCCGTTTCAAAATAACCGGACCTTCGTTAATGGCCATACCACCTTGCTTCTCCCAGTCCAAAGTTGGAGCGGTAAGTAAAGTCTGCTCTCCTTCTAACGTCCACGGATTTGTCATTCTCATGATATAAATCGCTGATCCATAATCCGGGAAATGCCCATAACCGGCATACAAGAAGTAGAGCTGGTCATGCATGATCAGCACGGAACCATCAAGGCCTGGAACAGGAGTATCAAGAGCGCTCTTCCATACCCACTCGCCTTCAAGCGGATCAGCCTCCGTATTCTCGAGTACACAAACTCTTCGTGAATCATCGCCGCCGCCATCATTAGCCGTATAGTAGATGTACCATTTGCTATCCAGATAATGAATTTCCGGTGCCCAAAGGTTGGAGCTATACCGTCCGCCTTGCTCCGGTGTCCAAATCGTTTTTTTGCGCCCCTCTGCAAGTCCTGTCAAACTAGCTGATTGTGTAAGTTCCAGACAGCCCCCTCGTGTACACATGAAGTAATAATAGCCGTCAGTATGCTTCAGCACCCACGGATCGGCAGCGCTTGCAACCACGGGGTTGAAGAAGTTTTTACGTTGTGTCATTTGCTCTCTCCTTTTTCTTGCTCCCTCATTTCATCTTACATTTTCTATTATCTAGGAGATTACCCTTTACCAACAATTACGAAAGCGCTTTACTTTTTATTCAAAAAAAGGAATAGCCAAATCGATTTCGTCGGTCGAAAAAAGCCATCTCAGAAGAGACGGCTTAATCGTTAAGCTCTATTTGATGTGTTTTTACGCCATTCAAGTGGCGTAACACCTACTGATTTGATAAAAAATTCATAGAAGCGGCTGGAGGAAGTGAACCCTACCTCGGTTGAGATCGATTCAATCGCCTTATCGGTCTGCTGCAGCAGCCGCTTTGCTTCCTGCACGCGAAGATTAATGATATATTGCTTGGGAGAAATGCCGATTGCTTCTGTAAACTTTTTCCGCAGATTGCTTTCTGACAGAAAATATCTTGATGCAAGCTCATGCACCGTTAAGCTGCTGTAGAACCTGGAGTGAATCTCCTTTAATACCTCTTGCATGATCGTCTGATCCGTCTTGTTCCCAGTTGACTGCGCCGTGTTTGTCTTATACCGCTGGAATAAGACCAGTGCCGTCTCGAAAGCAATCCGCATAATATTCTGGGAATCAATGCTCACATGATCGGATTTCCACTCATTCTCCAGCTGTAGAATACTCATCTCCGCCCAACGTGTGTCTTCTTCACTAAGTTTAATACTATGAATGCGGTTAGACTCATAACCGGAATGAAAGAGATACTGGCATTGAACCGGAAGCTCATTTTGAAAAAAATGAATCGAAACCCCTCGCCAAGGCACGGTACAAACAAAACCGTGATGAAGACCAGGCGGAATTAAAATAAGGCTGCCCGCCGTTACTTTCATATTTTGTTCAGGAGAGCTGTAATACCCTTCCCCTTCCAATATGAGCGTTAACTCATCATAATCATGTGAATGCGAAATAAAAATCCCGTCTCCGTCAATGGCATGAAAGGTATGCGGCTTAAAACGGTCAATGCTTTTAATAAAACTTTCATTGCACGGTCCCATCTTCCATCCCCCTTTAGGTTCCTTCATGAAGTCTTCTCAGCGTACAATTTAGTCAATCATCATTGCTATCTACACTTATACCATTACGCAATTTCGAAAAAAAAGAAAGTACTTCATTAATTAGAAGTATAGACAAAAATAAAGGACTATCCCATATGTCATTTAAAAATGACCATAGAATAGCCCATTGTTAAACTGATTTTTACGAAAGAACGTTCTCTACTTCCTTCAGCACCTTCAAGTACGCCATTTAGCCACTATTGATTCATTGAACGGAACTAACTTTTTAATCCGGTTAGAGTGATTCCCTCTACGAAATACTTTTGACCTATTAAGTAGAAGATAACACCTGGAGCAAAAGATAAGCATGTGGCGGCCATGGTAAGCGACCAATCACTTTTTAATTGGCCTCTAAAGTTGGTTAGTCCAAGTGCAATCGTATATTTATCACTCGAGTTAATGTAAATCATCTGTTGAAGCAAATCGTTCCATAACCCTATGAAGATAAACAACGCGACGACAATCATAGCAGGCCGGATAGCCGGCATAATAATGCTGAACAAAATGCGGAAGTACCCGGCACCGTCGATCGTTGCCGCTTGATCGAGTTCTCTTGGAATGGACATAATGAATTGACGGATCAAAAAGATATTAAAAGCGCCGCCGCCACAAAAATAAGGCAGAATCAATGGCCAGTAGCTGTCATGAATTCCTAGTCCACGCGTCCAACCGATGTAAAGCGGAATGAGCGTTACCATAGCAGGCAGAAGCATGGATCCCACACATAGTGCCCAGATCACCGTTTTCCCCCGAAATCTCAACCTTGCAAAAGCATATCCACACAATGTAGCCGTAAAGGTTCCTGCCAGACAGGAGGGAACGATAATCACCATCGTATTCCACAGGTATTTCCAGAACTTAAATATCTCTAGTGTCTTCTCATAGTTGGAAAACAACCAATTTTGCGGTAATAGAGAAGGGGGATATTTATAGATCTCGGCATTCGTCATGAGAGACGTGCGGAAAATCCACCAGATTGGAAAGAGCGCTAAAATGGTAAATACAAGGACGACGACAATCGTTAAAATGTTCATCATTCGGTCCCTGCGTTTTTTGCTTTTTAGTCTGCCCCCGTATGCTGCTACACTCATTTGTCGTCCCCTCCTTCACTATAAATCCATTTGCCCGACGTCTTAAACAATATGGCAGTAAAGGCCGCAAGAATAGCGAAAATAATGAAAGTAGTTGCGCAGGCATAGCCTAATTTGTAATTGACAAATGCCTGATCATACATGAGATAAGTCATGAATCGGGATGAATTACCTGGACCGCCATTCGTCAAAGAAAGTGCTGGTGTAACGACTTGAAGGTTTGCGATCAGACTCATCAATAGATTGTAGAAGATAATCGGTGTCATGCACGGTAATGTGATATGACGGAAGCGTTGCCAGCCGTTCGCTCCATCCATTTCAGCTGCTTCATGGTAAACTACGGGAACGTTTTGAAGTCCAGCCAAAAAGATAACGATCAAGTTACCTGCCAGCCAAACTGATATTAATGAGAGTGAAGGAACGACATAGCTGGAATCGGCGATAAAGAGAATTTTTTTCAGCCCGAGTTCGGAGAGAAGATAGTTGAAGAAGCCAAAATTCCCCTCATAAAGCCAAGACCATCCTACGTAGATCGCTGCAGCAGGCAAAACATACGGCACGTAGAATACCGCTCTGAAAAAACCTCTTGCGGGAATTTTACGATTCAGCAGCAGTGCAATAAACAGCGAATAGATCATGCTGCCGATTACCGATAAAATCGCAAAATAAATCGTCGCGATAATGGAATCTTTAATATAAGGATCCGTGGTAAATAGCTTGACATAATTATTAAAACCGATGAATTCGGGGTTTTTCAAGCCAGTCCAATTGGTCAAGCTAATGCCTAGCACTCCTACAAGAGGCAAATACGTCAGAAAGATTAATCCTAGGAAGGCTGGAATCAAACAAATATAAGCTACGCGTGCCTCGGCTGAAAAAATACGGGAACGGCGCTTTTGCGGTTTATTAATAGTTTCCATTTCTCGCTCCCCACCTCATGTTTAAAGGATGACCGCCGCTTGTGTTGTGCATGGCGGTCATCCTTCCAATCTTTATTATTGATTGCCTGTATGAGCGGCCTTCAAAGCATCAAGATTTTTGGAGATGGCGTCCTTAGCGGTCGTTTTACCCGTCCATACATCCCCCAGAACGGATCCTAGCAAGGTGTTAAATTCCGTTGTATTATTCGTATAGAACCAGGAAGCAGGTCTTGCTGCGGAAGATTGTGCATAATCAACTACGGCAGACTTATATTCTTCGTACGGTGGGAAGTTAGGATTTTCGAGCCATTTGTGGGTTAGTGTTTCGTCTGTATACCACTTCTCCAGCGTTGGCATCCAAATACCCGATGAGATGAGTGCCCAGTTATTTTCTTCAGAATTGTACCATTTCAGCCATTCCATTGCTTCTGCTGGATGCTTGGATTGAGAGAATACAACATTGGCGCCGCCTGTATTTAGAGTAACTTTATCCTTCATGTAAGGCAGTACAGCTACGCCGTAGTTTAGACCAGCTTCCTTCGCCGTATTTAAGCTAGTTCCCACGTTCCATGCACCATTCGTTGCCATAGCGACTGTACCTGCAATAATGGTACGTTGAATGCCATCATCGGTCTGTCCGACGGACAAAGGAGCAACATGATCTTTTAAGTACAGATCAGCAACTTTCTGAATGGCTTCGATGCTGGCGTCTTCCCCAACCCGAACCTCTGTACCGTCATTGGCATAAAAACCTCCGCCGTTACTAAGCGTCCAAGTTTCCAACTGCCACGGGAGATTTTCTACAGATGCACCGTACTGAACGATGCTTTGGGAATCGAAGCCATCCTCACCAGGATGTTTTCCTTTTTTATCGTTCGTCAATTTCTTGGCCGTCTCTACGAATTCGTCCCATGTCCATGCTTTATCGAGTGCGGATGGTGGATAAGGAACGTTCGCTTTGTCAAACATGTCTTTGTTATAGTAGAGTAGGAGGATTTCATTTGCAGCAGCGTATGCTACGGTCTTGCCTTCATATTTGTAAGCCAAGCTATCCAGCGGCTTGCTGTCACTTCCTTCATACATAGAGCTTACATCGTTAAGCATGCCTTGAGAGGACCATTGGATAACGCCATCCTCTTTTAACATGCCTGTATCGGGTAGTTGATCTGCTGTTGCAAGCGTATTCAATTTTGTCATGTAGCTTTCCCATGGAATCGCTTGCACTTCCACTTGAATTCTGTCTTGGGAGGCATTAAATTTGTCTGCCACCGATTGTGTGGTATTCCCCTCTTCCGCACTTCCCCACATCGAGTAGATAATTTTAACCTTTTCAGCTTTGGAAGACGACGTTGCAGGTGCTTTGGTAGCATCTGTTCCGGGTGATGCAGTATTTGTCTCGTTATTTCCGCTGTTTCCATTGTTTCCGCAACCAACGACACTCATTACCAATGCAGCCGATACAAGACCTACCCCAAGTTTCCTTCCCGTTTTCATTGACCCCGATCTCCCTTCAAAATTCGCTTTAATTTATATGTCTAACCGTTTGACTCAAACGCTCAAAATCTCTACGCTTTAGAGTTAAACGTTTAACATCGAACCCACTCATATTGTGCCATTTTTAATGATAGAACGAAACCGATTATTTCAACCTGTTCTTTTCATATTTCAACCATTGAAAAGGCTTACAAAACAATTGTATCAGTTTCACTTAACCACTCCGCTTGTTTTTGGGTAAAAGTTAAACGTTTAGCAAAATTCCAATCTCGTCTGGACTAAGCAAGCTATTAAGGATATCTTATTCCAATTTTTATAACTTTTCAACCATTTAAACAAAATCTACTAATTAAATCCGACATCCTTTCTATATACTCTTCCCTATGGAATAACAGAGCAAAGAACACATTCTGCAGACGAGTTGCCGCTGCAGTAATGTGTTCTTTATTTTACGCTTTGAGCATTCTGAGAATGACCGTAATTGCCTCTGCACGGGTTGCAGGTGCATTTGGAGCAAATTGATTATGTTTATTTCCTTTCATAATACCGAGCTCAACTGCTGTCTTCACAGAAGGGATAGCCCATGCCGGTATCTTATCCAGATCAGCGAACTTTAACTTAATAGTGGAGCTTGTTTCTTTAGCAAGTGCACGTACAATGATGGCTGACATTTCTGAGCGAGTAATCCATTTGCTTGCCCCAAATGTATTATCCGCATAGCCGGTAATCAGCTTTGCTTCAACCGCTGTTTGCACATAAGCTCTCGCCCATACAGGAATCTCTTTACTATCTTTAAAGGTCAGACCTTTACCGTCACTTGTCTGGAGCTTCAAAGCCCGAACGATCATCGTTGCAAATTCTGCCCTGGTTACTTCCAGATTAGGCTTAAAGGTTGCATCCGAATAGCCGGTCACGAAGCCCAGACTAACAGCTTCATAGATCGAAGCTTCTGCCCAATGTCCCTTAACATCTTTGAAAGTCAGCAAATTGGGATCATCAATAACCGTTGCCGTTACTTTAGGCTCTAATTCAACCATGTCCAGCTTCGAATCAACAAGCTTTATATTGCTAAGCTTAATAGAGGTTGTCCCAAATCCAATACGTTTAAAGGTTATCGTGGACAGCTCCACGTCCCCTTTCTCACCAGCAATCTCTCCCATCTTCGTATGAGCAATCCGGAGCGTATTTGAGCTGAGGATAGGGTCTACGGAGAACCCTTTAATCACCGTTTCCGCTTTGCTGAATGCAAGAATTTTCTCATCATAGGATAACTCAAAATCATAAGCGTACATATCCGTCAGTCCATGTCCCAGAATAGCCAGCTTTACATCTTTACCCGAATAACTAACCTTTAAGTCGAACGTGGCATTTGCCTCTTTAGCCATAGCAGTCCCCTGCGAAACTCCAATAACCAGGATGACGATCGATAACAGCATAACTAACTTTCGTTTCAACATGCGTATCATCCCTTCATAAACGATGGAGGAAGGCGCTTAAAGCGCCTTCCCTCTTAAGTCCACGTTACCGATTGTTTATTGCTGTAACCAATTCCCTACGATCATACGTGCTACTGCTGCCAATTCAAGAATCGTAATCTCATGATTATCGAACAAATCTGCCTTCTCTACGATATCCCAACCAGGTTGATCTTTCTTAACACCGTAATATTTAGCGATGATCGATAGATCCTGAATCGTAATGGATGTCGCTCCAGGCACAAGAGTAACAATCTTCGAAGCGAATGATGATATAGCTTCATTTAATGTTACTACCGCTGCATCAACCATCGACTGTGAGGTCCCATTGCTGCTCTTCACGTTGTTCGCTGCTACAATGGCTGCTTGAAGATTCGTGATTGCAGCTGCTGGATATTGACCAATTTTGTCACCAGCTGTTGCTTTCGTAAGTTTAGCTTGAGCAGCAGCAATCGCTTGATTTAAGGCTCCCAAGTCAACGGAAGGCGTAGTCGTTGGATTCACGCTGGCTCGGAATGTGCTCAGTGCTGTCGTTAATGTAGACACAGCCAAGTCCACATCGGATTGCGTTACCGTAGTACGATCACGAACAATAATTGCAGCATCAATCGCAGCTTGAAGTGCCGCCTTCGTACCCGTTGGATATTGGCCCGGCGCTGATCCTTCTACTGCAGAGCTTAATGCTTGCTCAGTATCTGTAATGGCTGTATTCAATGCCGCTTTATTGATAAGGATAATCGAACCGCTAAAGACGGTTACTGCATGATCCAACGCTTCAAACGCATTTACAACGTCAGTTTGTGTTGCTGCTCCATTTTGCACCACTACTGATGCACTATTAATTGCAGCTTGTAAGATTGCTTTTGAACCGATTGGATATTGACCCTCTTGGTTTCCTTCAACTGCTGCATCAAGGAGTTCTTGTGCTGCTGCAATCGAAGCAATCAATGTCGTCTTATCCGCCTGCACAACTTGTATGTCTACCGCAGCCAGAGAGGTGTCGAGTAACGTATAATGGCTCTCGTCTCCGACCATTTCCTGCTTGGTTACGGCAACATTTGTGGTTCCGGCAGTTGCATCCGCCTTGGCATTGCCGTGAAGAACAAATAATTCGCCGTCACCTGATAAGAAGGTTCCGGTAATTCCCATAATAATCAAGATGTCTCCTGTCTCTGGTTTCACAGCTGTCTCAAGAACTTGGAGTCCATCCCGCGAGGAAGTAATGGAGCCTTCATCCAAGACGTTCACACCATCATTTAGTGAAGTAGCAAACGTAATCATAGCCGGATCATACTTCAACTCCACGCTTATCATATTAAAGTCATGAGTCAATCCGGCAACGCCAACCGGAAGGTTAATCGATTGACCCACAACCACTGGTGATGAAGGACCGCTAATGGTGGCCACGGCATCCCTTATCTCCCCTTCCGGAATCACAACTTCCTTATCAGGGCTGGCATTTAGAGAACCAGTTTGCATATACCGGACAAAATACGTGCCGGCACTGAGGCCTGTAACCTCCGCTCCCGTAATTGCCGTATACTGTTCCGCACCTTCCTTCTTGTACTCCATTGCCGATGTCACGCCAATCAGCTTACCGTCATTTCCGTTGAATATGGTCGGCATAACTCCAGCTGGCGTTGTAGGTGCCGGCTGATTCTGATTAGTCACCGCTTGGGAAACTTCCCATTCCCATAAGCCAACGCCATTTCCATTCCGGGCTTTCTTTGTCATCGTGACACGCAGAGATTTAACCTCCAGAGCCGGATCAAATCCATATAGATTTGAGGAACCTACTGGAGTAGTAAGCGCTGTAATGCCTGTGGTAATGGTCCCTGCCGTTACCCAATCATTCGTTTGGCTATTCATTGGGATGTAGGAATAGGTTAACTTTGTAGGTGCTTCTATGCCGCCATTATCCGTCCACAGCATCAAATTTGAGCCTTCGATTGTTGCACCCTGAGGCCAATCATATTGCACCCATTCTTCAGAGCTTGTATTGCCCCACGAACCCCAATGTGGGTTGCTAGTTGAAGTTTTTAACCCGTCATTTGCTGCAGGAAGACTTTCCCAAGACGAAGTGAAGCTGGCGGAGAGGCTGGCTGCATACGCCATATTCTTATCGCGCGGACTCAAGAGCCGCAGATCTGCCAGCAGCTTTTCAATGGCTTGAGCAACGTCCTCTTCTGTAGCTTCCTTATTACTCATCACAGCGGAAGCGCCAGCCTTCGCATCAGCAATCGGTGCAAGACCTTGATCGACGAAGTTCGCAGCTTTTAATGAATTTGCAAAGTTAATAACCTGAACCAGCTTCGACTTGTCTGTCCCTCCCGTATATCCATTTACCTTCCATTCCAAAATACCGATCCCAACGGTGACAGGTTTCATGTCAAGCCTAGCGCCGGTAATATAGGCAGGCTCAAAAGTAGTCGTGTTGTATTTATTCAAAGCATTCCCAAGTCCTGTTACTCCTCTTGGCGTGTACCAATTTCCATCTGCATCACGAAGCTGAAGCTTCATATCCGTAGGTTGGAAATTCCCGCCACCGTCACGGAAGACATATACATCCATCGAAGAGGCAAGGAATGGCTCATCCCACTGATACATGACCCATGCTGGTTCTCCTTCTCTTCCCCAGTTGTGCCATGCACTGTTAGCAGCACCTTTGGATGCCGAGAAATCCGATGAGCTTTTTGGTTCGTTACCGTTATTCATCGCCTCAGGATATCCATCACCACCAGAGAAACTGGCTGAAGGTTTCGCCGATAGAGCGTTGTTCTGTGCTGGTGCTTTCACGACATATACCGTGGCACGTACCTTCAATTCGCTGTCTACGATATTACCCTCGACTACGAATTCACCTGCTTTCGCGTAGCTGGCTGGGTCAATCTCATTCCAATTGATCACGCTTGTCTTATATCCGTCATCCAACAGAATATCCATCTGTGCAGGAAGTGTTGGAGCCGTGTTTATTTGCGTCACAACGCTGAGTGCCTTGTAGGCGCCATCGGCGTCTTTCGAGATATTAATCGTTACATCCTTGCTGGACGTCTTGCCTTCATCAGCTGCTGTAAAGGTAAGCACATAGGTGCCTGCCTTACTTATGCGGGCATATGCATTTGCTTTGTCGCCGCTAACAAAAGTAACATCCGCTGATCCATCCGGTTTTTGCTTCACCGTCCACCCATACGTCCATACGGGATCAGATACCGCGCTGTACACCGGATCAGGAGTCGCCTTGCCGGATAATACGAGAATACTGCTATTCGAAGCATCCTGGACCGCAGTCACTTCACCAATGACTGGAGGCTGTTTTTCAGGTGGAGCAGCTAGCGAGAAGGTCAGTTCGTTTGAAGTGCTCTCTTGCCCGTCAGCAGCGGTGAGTCTGACCGTATAAGAGCCTTCTTTGGTACCATTTGCTCGTGTGACTGTTGACTTAGGATTGGTAAAGCTCAGCTTGCCGCCTTCCGGAGTGCTGACAACTTCCCATTGGTAGGTCAACGTTCCATTTGGTGCGCCGTCATCGGTTACACTTCCGTTCATCACAAATGGAATCATCGCCTGTGGGTTTTGCGTCGTCAACTCTGCAGTAACCTTCGGCGCTTGATTTTCACCCGTATCTGCTTTTTCAATGGTCAATACAGCCGTTTGCGCACTGTTCATTTCGAACATTGCCGTACCTTTATTGTTCTGTACATAGAACTGTCCAGCATCTTGATTATCAAGCTTCATTGTATAATAACCGTTCTCTAAACCTGCCCCATCGAAATCAATCTTTGAAGCGTGCTCGCTTTTAGCAAGATTCGAGAGCTGCAAATGAAAGGCCTTGCCGTCTCTTTGTATCTCTGCACTTTCAATTTTGTCACTTTCCGAGACTAGGAATATTTTTTCATCAATAAGGTTGATACGTTTGCCAAAACCGTCCTTTGGTGTGATATGGTAAGTGCCGCCTACGTCAGTGACCAAAGCACCATACCCGAAAAGACCAAATACCGGATCGGTGACAATATCAGAACTGATACGCAGCAATGAGCCATAGAGTCCTTCTTCTGATTCGCCGGAAAAGTCCTGCCAACCGTTGTTCATAACGCGCGTACCGCCATCATTTACGTTTTTGGTACCCGTTCCACCCTTCTGGGCGTTATATCTCCAAGCGATGCCGCCTACGGACTGTGCCGAAATCTGTCCCATATTGACGGCATTGAAATTTGAAATTTTCGCTGCGTAGTTACGCTGTTGTGCGACAGCAGTCTGTTCCCCAGATCTTCCATCATCCTCATAGCGGAGCCAGTCGTCCATAATGGATCCTGCCAAAGAAGCGGTATATTGGAAGTTCCACCAGCCTTCGCCGGCGCGGAATACCGGTACGGAATAATAGTACCAGGCAGGCTGAATGCCTCGCATTGCACGAGTCTTCAAGTCATCCATTCCCATACTTTTCAACGCTGCGGCAGCCCGCGCGTCTTCAGGGTAGTAGGTGCGCAGCGCTTTGGCTGCAGAATAAGCCCCTTCTTCGCCAGTATTGTCATATTCAAATTCTGACCCGTAAGGATAAGAGGCGTTTGTCACGTTCCGTCCTTTGGTTTGAGCGAACTTCTTCTTCAGATTCTCATATTCCGTCAGCATTCCCTCTTCTTTAAGTGCCTCGATCATATCTGGTATCTGCTGCTCACCATAGAATCCGGTTGCTCCGCTGGAGACACGGTTATAGTAGATGCCGTAAGCCTTTTCCAGATAGTATTGCGGCGTTTCACGATACTCTACCAAATTCGGATATGCCTTTTGGATCCGATACATGTTGAAATAGCCAGTAGATTCCATCATCTCGGAAAACGTCCGTACATAAGGTTTTTCTGAATTCGTATAAACCCCTGAATCTTTCAGGTAATTCGCAACCGTAAAGCTGTTCTGCGTATCTTTCATATACTTTTCCCACATAAAGTCGATCAAGTAGTTTTCAATGGATCGAATTTCATCAGGATTTGGATCAAGAACATTCTTCATGGTCATGAAGTTGATGTTATCGTGGCTCCAGTCATCTCCCCAATGGCTGGTCGTCGTGTCAAGGCCGGTTGTAAGATACCAGTCACGGTAGATGCCGTAGGTAGGACTATTCGGGTCCTTATCCTGCGTTTTATCTACCATAAATTCGGAGTGAGCTTGCGAGGTTTGATCAAGCTCTGCAAGAATATTAAATTCAAACTGAGTAAACTTATCCGTTTGTTCCGTACCGGACTTCAGCTTATAATTCACACGTACGCTGTTATTGCCTATATTGCCAAACTTAAGCGAATAGATATGATGCTGTTCACCGTTAACAACCTTGGTTTCCACAAACTGTACGGATTCTGAATATCCCGGATTCCCGTCAGGCAGTCCGCGTCCGGCGCGGGTATTGTTGACCATGGCGCTTCTGGTCTGGCCTGCCTTGATAGTCGGGATATGCGCGGCATCAAACGGATCATTCTCGTCAACAGACTGAATATCTACTGACTGTACGTCGATGAGGCTGTCGTCGTAATGCAGATCCAGCTTGACAGGCATATTGATCGCAGCCTGGAAGCCGGGCAGCGCTACAGCATCAATCATGCCTGATTTGTACAAATTGGAGCGAAGGTTAGCCTCACGTTCTTCCATAGAAGTAGAAGCATTATTTGGACTTTGAGCATTTTCTTGCGGATCGTTGTTGCCTGCGCGTACCGCTGAAAATTTAAACTTATATGTTTTTTGCTCATCCGGCGCCAAAACCAAGCTGGTGGCATCAGTAAAATAGCCACGGCCGGTTTTCTGTATATCTTTGGAGTGAATATATAGAACATTCAGCCCCGGGAACCAGCCACCGCTGTCACCAACCCAGTTGGAGTAAAGACTTCCATTGCGAAGTTCACCCGTGTCACCCAACCAATAATCAACATATTCAATGCGTGCGCCACTTTCCGGTACTGGGGCAAACATCATGAAATTCCCTTCACCGCTTGTTCGGATCGCATAGGAATATCCACTATCGGCGCCGGCAAAATTATGTACCGTAACCCGGTTGTCATAGGTATCTGATACTGATTGATATTTATTATTCCAAGGCATCGGCAAGCCGATATCACCAAATTCCATGTACTTGCTGCTTTTGTTTTTTAACGTGATTTCCCATAGCATCGAACCATCATTGGTATCCATATCAAATACAGACTTCACGTCAAAACCTTTCATCACCCGAGCAGCTGTGGAATCTAGATTCTGTCCGATAAAGTCGACTTCTACTTTCTTGCCGTCTGCTGAAGCCTGCTTCGTAAAGTATTGGTTAGTAGGATTGATGGTCGTATACTTGGTTGATCCGCCAGCTGCCAATGTTTTATTTGTATCCACTTCTACAAAGCCAGTCCTGTCGTTAGGGAATTGCTCGCTGTCACCGGTACGGTAAGAAAAAATCATTTCACCCATCCATTGGTGCTGGACGTCGTTTTGTGGCGACGTATTGTTGGGCAAAACAAAATTGATAGGTTTGCCGCTTTTGTTTGTTGGGTTGTTTTGGATAAATAATTCTTCAATCTGCCCTAAATCACCGACCTTGGCAGAAAGACTAGCATTGGAAATACTATTCGTTGCTGCGGCTGCCGAAGGCACCGCGTTAACCCCCAAGGGCAGCACTTCGAAAAATAACACAAATGCAGTAGCCAGTGACATCAACTTTTTAGTCGTCGTTTTCATCTTAACCTCCTGTTTACTTTTCGTAGTCTTATCCTGGTGATTGCCTCCAATTAAACGTTTAGATTATAAGTTTTATGGCAATGACTTTCCGCATCTCATCCCATAAATCCCTACTCCTTCCTCTAATCTCCTCAACGGAAAGCGCTTACTTAATTGTATCACCCATGATTTATATTGAAAAACTAATATTCCAACCTATATTTATGGAATTTCAACTTTCCCCTAAGGGTTTGAAAATTTTAGAGAAGTGTGCTATTTTAATACAAAAGTTTGTGATTGGCTTCACTATAACAAAATTTCACAATATAAGACCTCACTTTAGTAAATCGTTTAAATTTCTTAGCCTCCTTGTGATATTTCACATACAATTATCTTGAAATTAGTGCCAACAACTACTTATTATATAAATGAAGGCGTCATCATTATGGATCAAAGTGAGGGATATCCTATGTCCGAGCTAATCATGCACTTTGTAACTCCGCCTATTCCTTATTTTATTGACAGTGGGAAACATACTTTCATGCCGGGTGAACGACATGTATGTCGTTATTCTATTAATGTATTCGATATCATTATAGTCACCAAGGGAAAGCTGTTCATTGGTGAAAATAAGAATGAGTGGATCATACATAAAGATGAAGCGATTATTTTAAGGCCCGATGCGTATCACTATAGCACTACTCCCTGTGAAGAGGAGACAGAAATTACCTGGATTCATTTTCAAACGTTTGGTGCCTGGGATGAAATGAAAGGTATAAATGAATGCCTGGAGAACCAAATGACGCTATTTGAAAAACATAAACAGAAAGCCTATCTCCATCACTGTGAATTAAGCTCTATCTTTATTCCAAAAAAATTAAAGCTGTCCAGCAAATCAATGAATGATCTCAATGAGTTTTATTCCTTAGATAATGATCCACGTTCACTCCGTAATTGGCGGAAACAAACGGCTTTCCAGAACTTTATGCAAAATATTAATTTTGATTCAGGGATAGCAACAAATTCAACGGCCATCCATCTTGCCGAAAAAATCGAATTGTTTATTCGTCAGAATTATACCTCCAAGATCACGAACCCCGTACTAAAGGCCGAATTTAATTACCATCCTAACTATTTAGCCAAATGCATGTTAAAGGTGTATGGTTTAACTCCCATTGATTACTTACTGCAATATCGAATAGAGCAAGCAAAAAAGCTGCTCATTCAAACGGACTGGTCCATTGCGCGTATTGCTGATGAAGTCGGTTTTAGCAATCCTGCCTATTTCTCTTCCGTCTTCACCAATAAACAAGGAACTGCACCAGCAAATTTTCGAAAAAAAGAATTTCGGAAGCCTGAAATATCTTAGAAAAAAACAAAAACGGAAGCTGGTAATCACACCCCAGTTTCCGTTTTTATTTATTTCTAGAATAAAAGCTGTTAAATTTTAATCTCTGTACTTTTAAATTGACCATCGATAAATAATATACGCTTAACTGTTTCTCCTGCTTTTGAAACGAATGTGAGTCCTTTTTCCAACATCACATATCTAGTTGGATATGCGGCATAACTAGTAATCTCCCAGCCCTTCTCTGCCTGCTCAATAAAACCATTTACGCAGTTTAGTTCCCCTTGACTATCTGTATACAGGTATGTTGTCGAACCAAACCCAAGCATATAAGCAACAAGCTCTTCCCCCATATCCCAGTCGTCGCCTTCAATATTAGAAAAAAGACTGCTGAATAGCGGGTCACTCGATTTTTTGAAAATAGATTGCCCGAAGCGATTTCTGGAAAGCTCCGGCATATTTAAATTAGGAGCTGCAATGCTATACGTAGAAGCTGCCTCACCAGGCTTTAGTTTACGAATTGTCGAATAAACATTCCAATCATAACAATTAAACACAGCCATTGTTGCTCGATAACCAGCCTTCAGTAATCTCGTATCTCCTAGCGTTTCATAAGAGGAACGAGCGGCACCCGCTACTAAGCCTCCCCATAACGAATGCGTCATAAAAGATAAAGCTT
This sequence comes from Paenibacillus sp. YAF4_2, assembly GCF_052113225.1. Lineage (NCBI taxonomy): Bacteria > Bacillati > Bacillota > Bacilli > Caryophanales > Paenibacillaceae > Paenibacillus > Paenibacillus sp. YAF4_2. The sequence goes on along the minus strand of NZ_JBFRCT010000002.1, from coordinate 84,442 downwards.
CCCACCAACGGTCCGGGGCATTAGCTCTATAGTCATTACTAAATCCAATATTCGCAATAATCAATGGGGCATATAATTCAGCTTCATCCGTGAGCTTAGCTAGACATAGCGCTTCACACGTAGGTCCAAACCCCGCATTATCATAAAAATGCTCAGTCACGGCTCCCTGAAAGCCTTGTGAACCTTGTTTTAGTCCTTCTACAAATTGTAACCATAACTTGTGCAGCTTATCGTGCCAATAGTCTAACTCATTTTTTTTCAGATCCTCCAGCAAATCAGCAATATAAAGAATAAATACACCAACCAGCTGGGATTCTTCTTTTTCACGTTTATTACGATGACAATCTGGATCCAGCCTCATACACATGACTTGAGCAGCCCAAGTTAAATAAGTTTCTGGTGTTGCATAAGACAATAATGACTGTTCAAATCTAGACAATAAATAATACACATGACCAATATAATCGAAATCATAAATGCGGTAGAAGGAACCCATGCCGTAAAGTGGTCTGGGAAGCATAAAATCTCCATCCTCAAACCAATGATGTTTTAAATCTAGGAATGCGGAAGCTTCCACTTTATTAACTTGTGTCGATACAGGAGGAGATAAAAGATTTTTCATCAAAATGAATGATAATTTACCAAGGGATTCCCCTTGGTTTGATAAGGGCATAAAGGCATACGGGCGAGTTGATTCTTGAGTAGGATTAAAACTATGGTTACATAACCAATCTGCTCTTTTCTCCAGTAAGTTATGAATAGGTTCAAGTACATTTCCAATTAATACATCACATTTCCCATTAGCGAGTGTAGCCTCTAACTTAATCTCTCCCGCTGACTTTAGTGGTATAGCAACACGTAAACGTTTAGATTTTTCTTTAGAAACAAGCTTAAATTCATTTGTAATGTCGGTTTCCTTAAGGGTACCTGCTTCGTCCACTACACTTACAATTTTTACCGAAATTAAAGTTTCCTCCTCCGGCAAATTCACTTCAGCAAAAAACGTTCCCTCTGTAGTCGTTACGTGCGAATAAGTCCAATGTGGATGTCCATACTTCTGTGCCTTTGTATAAAATTCCTCTTGGTCTTTAAATGGTGTAAATACAAATGACCACTTTCTTTCTTCTGAAGGTTCAAGTGTAAGTGATGAGTAATCCCCCCCATAGATCCAATCATGTTCTGCAGACTGCTCCATAGAGCTTCCATCCTCAACAAACGACAACCGGTGATAGAGCATTCCATCCAATGATGGTGATACCTGTTCTAAAAAACGATTGACATAACTGCAATACGTTCCAAAAGCGGTAACACGATCGCCTGTGCTATAGATCGCAAGATGCGGAGCCTCATTGCTTCTACGCATAGCTGCAAACTTGGAGAAATCCCCGCCTAAATGAGGAAACACTGCACAAGAATGCTTCATATTTCTCAAGACATCTTCATCTCGGAACATGATATAGGCAAGAGAAAACCAGCTATGAAATCCATTCACTTTTACAGAGTCATAGGTCGGATTTGAACAACGAATGTTCCATAGCAATTCTCCATTATTATTTAGCAGATATTCATATTCAACTTTAAATTTATCATGCGAGAAAGTAACAATAGCCGATTTATCATCCATAAAATGAATATGTGGTTTCAAGTTAACGCTTTCAATTCCTTCATCGTCAACGATAGCACTCCACTGTCCGAAACGCTTATCCTGACTGGAGTAGCCAGCATCCTTTACATATTGTGCATCAATTACCCAGTTCATCTTTTCTGAATCATCTGTCAGAAATATAGACTCTACATTACCTTGTGGAGATATCTGTATTTCAAAAGTATCATTACGAAGCAGCTTCAAGTTCTCACTCCCAGTGTCATAATCTAAACGTTTAAATGTTAATTTAATAGTAGCACACCACAATAAGTCCCAGCAAGCATTTTATGCCAATGACCAAATACATTGATAAACGTGCATTTTCACCTCCTTCACTCAATAGATATAGTAGACATATACAGAAAATTTCATAGCTAATCCGTTCTGAAATTAAGTTAATCGATTTACCTTTTGTGCAATAAAAAAGAGACCGCTTTGTTAGAATGATACAGTCTCTTACCGAACTATTATTTAATAGGTAACCCTCTAGGCCTAGGCCCAGCCACGGATTCCCGCTCAATTAGTTTACATAGAGGAGTTTCCTCCATCTTGTCATCTTTTCCGTTAATCCTATTATAGAGAGCCTTCATTGCTAATATCCCCATATCATGTAACGGTAAATCCATTGTTGTTATTCTGGGACTTAGATAAGCGCTGAACTCTCGGTTATCAAATCCTATAATGGAGAGATCCCTTGGAACAACAATCCCTAGTTCAGATGCGGCTCGCACCGCACCAGCAGCCATCAAATCATTCATAATAAGAATAGCCGTCGGCGGGTCCTGTAACTTCAAAAGCTCACCTGCCAGATGATAACCTGAATCTAAACCCCAGTCGCCTACTTTAATAAACTGTGGATCAAAAGGTAACTGAAATTCTGTCAATGCTTTATAATAACCGTTAAAACGCAGCCTGGATGGGATCGAATCCATTAAACCACTTATGATCGCAATACGTGAATGACCTTTGTCCACTAGATACTTAATTGCATCATAAGAAGCCTGCTCATCATTATATTGGATAGAACACTCATTCTGTGCATAACAATAGGTATATACAATGGGCTTTTCATACGTATTGATCAAACCCGTTAAATCCCGTGGATGTACACCAATATAAATGATTCCCTCTACTTGTTTGGATAAGAGGGTTGATACTGCATCTTGCGCAAGCTTTTGATAATGCTCGGTGTTCGCATAATCATAACCCACCTTTTTCTGTAAACGGAGATTGGTTAATAAAATATGCATGTCGTTCTTTTCTGCATATTCATTAATTCCATCAATAATTTCAGGTACATTAAAGACCGTTACGTCTTCTGCAATAACTCCAATGGTATTTGTTCTTTTACTCTTTAGACTTTTTGCGATATCATTTGGCCTGTAATTAAGTTCTTCGATTACTTTTAAGACCCGCTCTTTCGTCTTAGGCCTTACATTACGGGTGCCATTCAATACATAGGAAACGGTTGCCGTGGATACATTTGCCCGCAATGCAATCTCTTTAATCCCGATTTTTTCCATGATCTTCACCCTTTGTTTAAACGTTTCACATTCTATTGTTATATCATTTACAAAGCCTACATACAAGCCATTCACTTTATAGTAGTAACTGCAGTTAGGATCATGTTCTCCAAATTCCGGATCTCCATTTCAGAATCTGATAAACCAATTAGGCAGCAAGAGGATAACTCCTCTCCTTTTAGCAAATACAAGGCCTCTCCATCCGTTATTTTCTGTGACATCCGGTTCGGCCGGGTCCTGCATGGTTCTATAGCAAACATAAAGCTATCGTCGATCTGTTTAGCTATAAGTGATCTAGGGAAATCGAATAGAGGCCTAATGACATATCCTGCATGAGTATTTTCCGTATTTATAATCATTTCACCGGTTAATCCTCTGCTTAAATTCATCTTACTCAGATAGGGGATAACTTTATCGAATTCATATAAACCATCTACCGGCCTTGGGACATACTGATAACATCTCATAGGGTAAGCCTCTTTATTTGAAGGAATATGAAATGGATCCTCCTCAAGCGGCGCTGAATCCCTTATTAATAATTCATGCTGACTAGCTGGCAGAACATATCGGCCTCCTTGATGAATATAAGAACCCGACAATTGTATATGATATCCATCATCTAGAACCTGCATATAGCGGCTTTTATTGATTACCGATTCTTCCCGTAAAATTAACGAACTCCCCCATACCGTACTCATTTGAATTCGTTTTTCAAATAACAGCTCTCCGTGCCGGTTTATTACCGGGACCTTTCCTTCAATCCTTACGGATTGCTCATCCCAATTAACTTGAATACTTTCTGGTTCAGTAACAGAGTACGATCCCGAGCCGTGCAAGGTAAATCCTTCACCAGGCGTGCCGAATAATTCTGGACCAATTGCAGCTACCGCTCCATAAAAGCCTTTCATCCAGCCTGTTCCATTCGATTCATTAAGATCCACGTTTGATGGATGGAATAGATATTCCTCGCTTCTATCCCAGCTCATCTTTTGTGCCCCTAAGTATAGCTCTCCAATGTCCAACCCTCTTTCAGGGAGTACTGTGAAATGCATTTTGCCATTCGATATGTCAATGATAGTAATGAATGATCCATTCTTATCTTTCATCATACGTGTACGAATATAACCGCTATGAGGTAAGTTAATGATCTGATTATGTTTTTCTTCTAATAACCATTTATTGATCATCATTTCATGGTCTCTCCTTCTTTGTCATATCGAATCCTAAAGCTAAACGTTTAGATAATTATATGATGAGAGAACAGGTGAATGCAATGACTGAAAAGTAAAAATGAGAAGAGCCCACCAGTCATATCGGCTAGAGGACTCTTCTTATTAACGGAGGCCATGATTGTACATCTACTCTATCGATCACCTTCTACGGAAATAAACGAGCTCATTTTTACAATCAGCCCTCGTCCGGCGCGACCTTCACAAGCATTTTCCCTACATTTGTACCTTTGAAGAGCTCCAGGAATGCTTCTGGAATCCGGTCGAAGCCTTCAATGATGGTCTCCTCATATTTCAGCTTGCCTTCCGACAACCATTGACCGAGCTGTTTGGCGCCTTCTTCTAGACGATCAGCATAATCGTTAAGTACAAATCCTTTAATCATGGAACGGGTCTTAATAAGCTTCGTCAATATACTTGGACGTAGATCCGCACCTTCCTCCATGTTATAAGCAGAGATGGCTCCACAAAGTGGAATTCTTGCATAGTCATTCAGCAGGCTCATGACCGCATCTGTCACATCACCGCCAACATTATCGAAATACACATCAACGCCATTAGGACATGCCTCGGCAATTGCAGCTTTCAAGTCACCAGCTGTCTTGTAATTAACAGCTGCATCAAAGCCAAACTTGTCAGTCAGCAGCTTAACCTTCTCATCAGACCCAGCAATACCAACAACCCGTGCTCCTTGAATTTTGGCAATTTGCCCAACGATGGATCCAACTGCTCCTGCTGCACCGGAGACAACTACCGTCTCACCAGCTTTAGGCTTGCCGATATCCATTAACCCGAAATAGGCAGTTAAACCTGTCATACCGATGACGCTTAAATAAGCGGAAAGCGGAGCCAAATTCTCATCAATCCGGCGAACAGCCGCTGCATCAATCACGTTATACAGCTTCCAACCTAAATATCCCATAACTTTATCGCTGGGTTTATAAGCGTCCGAACGAGATTCCGTAACTTCCCCTACGATACCTCCAACAATCGCTTCCCCAAGCTCATATGGCGGGATATACGATTTGGAGCCATTCATTCTTCCCCGCATATAAGGATCGACGGAGAAATATAAGGAACGAACCACAATCTGCCCTTCCGCAGGTGCTTCTACTTGTGCTTCCTTGAATTCAAACGTTTCATTTGTTGGCCATCCTTGCGGACGGGAACGTAAAGTAATGATTTTGTTCATCAACTGTATCCACTCATTTCTTTGTTTTCTGTGATGGTTATATCCTCTAATCAAAGAAAGCGACTTGAATTAACTCCTTCGCTTTCTTCAGCTTGCGGACATCTAATTGCTGAAGCAGCATCAACATATCACTCAAAACAGTTGCCTCCTTGGATGATTCCTCACGCTGCTCTGTCTCATCAGCAGGATCTTCAACCCAAGAAACTTCCGACGTATCTTTCATACATTGCACAAGAAATTTCAACTGCTCTTCATTATACTTCCCGAGAAATTTCCGTACATTGCGCTCGATGTGGGAATGCAGCTGCTTATGGACTTCATATATGCTTTGGCCAAGCGGGGTAAGCGAAAACCAAACCTCTTTCTTGTTATCCGGCAAATATTCACTGCGCATTACCTCTTGTTCAACAAGCCTGCGTGTAATTTTTGATATGCTGCCCTTAGGTATGCCAAAATGCTTCGAGATCGTAATTCCGTTTACCGGCTGCATCTCACCAACCGCCTCTATCACATGTAACATGATAACGGTAGCCTCTTTCAAAATTTCAATAACTTTGGCATCGCTCGTTTGGGCTATCATCCAGCGTTTTTCATCGTCCTCACCTTCAGACTGAAACTTCTTTTGTATGACTCCTATCTGAATGAACATTTCATTCAGCAGGACTTCTTTCTCTGTATGTGCAGCAGCAGTTCCTGCGGTTTCGGAGGAATAGGTCATAGAACGCTCTCCTTTTTAATCATCTGCTTGTAGTATACCAATGTACGTAATCCAAATAAATATTTACAGAAACATTATTGACTACTTCAAAACAAAATATCTGCTCTAGAACAAAAAAAGGGCTCTCCCATAAGTCATTAAAATGACGAAAGGAAGGCCCCCTTTTATTTGGGTTAAACGGCAAACTACGCATTCGAATGTTCTTCCGATCGCCATTACTCGGGGATTCCTTTGAATCAATGAAGTAAGGTTGGAATCCCCGAGCAAAAGCGAACGCTGACGCTTCTCCAGAATCATTCGAATTGCTCCGTTTGCCATTAACCCGTTTATTAAATTCTTACACAGCCTTATGATGATCTCTTCTCATTCTGGATTACTGCCGCAAGCAGAGCGAGTGTAAGCCCCTGCCCCCATCCTTGCGCCCACTTCCTGTTGATACTCAGATAACCGTCGATGTCCTTCATTACAGCTGTTCCGCCTGACACATTCAGAACCCGTCCACTGCCCGTAATATTATTCAATACGCCATCCAATGCCTTCTGTACGTACTTGCCATGCAGTGGATTGTTCTGCATCACCATAGCAGCAGCAATACCTGCAGTAGCGGATACCTCACCATAAGCTTCCGGGTAAACGAGAACTGTCCCCCATAGCCCATCCTCTTTCTGCAGCTTCTTAATTGCAGCAAGCTGGTCTCGCAAAGAACTCCAAATATGCATCATCGGAGGATACAGATAACCTTCCGGCACTCCCCTTGCCGCTTGCGACATCGTATAAGCAGCCCAAGCATTCGCTCGTGCCCAGTACATGCCGGACATATGATCCTTATGAATATGGGTATAGCCGTGGTACCACAAACCGGTATCCTCATCCTGCAAGTAATTAATATGCCAGTAAAATTGATGCAGAGCGTCCTCAATAAGATGCTTCTTATCCAGCATCACGCCTACACGAAGCATGAAATACGCAGCCATAAACAAGGTATCCGCCCAGCACTGCTCTGGAAAATCATTTTGGGCAGAAACCGTATGCTGAAGCACCCGGTCTCCGAATCGAAGGGCTTTATTTTCAAGATAGTCTATCTTGCTCATAATAATATCCAGATACTTCTGGTCCTGCGTTTGTTCATATAGGGTGATCAGCATATGCCCCATAGCACAGGTATTAACTGTCCAGCCAGGTAAGCCAGCTTCTATATATTCATCGACCCAAGCAGCCATTCGCTCCAGATAAGCCGTTTCCCCTGTTACTTCGAATGCCCGACTGACCCCGTAAAAGGCTACTCCACCCGGCCAATCCCAAGTCAAATCCATCCCAAATGTATAATCCACCACTTGTCCAGTGATCTGCTTCAAATCTATTGCTGTCGCGTCAATTTTCATCGTATCCAATCCTCCATTATCCAAAGCCCAGAGCCCCCGCCGGAAGCAGGGGCTCTGACAGCTGATCGTTAGAAATTACTTGAATTGGCCCGCGTCAATCGCTTTTTGTTTTTCATCCAAAATTTCTTGGTATCCGGCATCCAGATATGTTTTCTTCGCATCTTCATACACTTTATCGAACTGATCTTCAGGAGCCAGAACAACCTTCACATACAGCTCTTGGAAGAGAGAGTTCAAATCGGCTTTGTACTCATTTACTTTCTCGAGAACAACGCTGAACAACGCATCTGGTGTACGGAATTCTGCGTATTTGTCATAGTTAGTTAACACTTCTTCGGCCAGATTCTCGTAGCCAGGAGGCGACCAGTTCTGCAGGTAGGCTTTACGTGTTACCGCCGGATCTGCATATTGAGCAGCTTCAGTTACAAGAGCCCAGTAGTCTTTGTTATTGTTTTGCGACAGAACGGATTCCCCTTTGAAGTCTGCATTCTTAACAGCTAGGCCGGATCCATCAAGTGTATAATTCTGGCCTTCTACACCGTTTTGCAGGTAGAACAGATTCTCCGGCTTGCTCATCCATTCGAGGTACATCCATACAGCAGCACGTTCCTCAGCAGAAGATTCGTAGTTGATACCCATAATAAAGCCAAATGGCCAGTAAGCGCGTCCTTGCGGTTTTTTGCCATCCGGCACTCCAGCCGTTCCTGGGAGAACTGCGAACTGTGCATCCGGATTGTTTTTCAGCGTAGCTGTAAGAACATCTGTATTGCTAGCAAGGTAAAAGCCGTATGTGCCTGTTTTACCTGCTACGAATTCCGCTTTAATCTTGCCGTCATCATTACGCAGATAGAATTCCTTGTCTACCAAGCCGGCATTGTACTGATGGTTAAGGTTACGCAGGTAGCCTTCTGTATCTTTGGTCGTCAGATCTGCTACACCAAGATCGGAGTAGAGAGCGCGGTATTTCGGATCAACCGGCCAATCACGGAAAGCATAGTTGTAGGTGTAGTTATTTTGCAAAAGGGATCCGCCGCTTACACCAAGTCCAGTAGCTTTCCATTTCTCTAGCATTTCATTATATTTCTCAAGGGAGGTCAGATCCTCCACTTTCATGCCAACCTTTTCAACCCAGTCTTTACGAATCAGGGTTACGAAGTTATCCACTGCTGGACGAGCTGCAAAGAAGAATACATTTTTGCCGTCTACCGCACCATACTGTTTAATGGTTTCACCCATGTTGTTCCAGTACGTAGGAGCGTAGTTCGCGATTTCATCATAATCCAGCTCCTGCATAACATCTTCACCATAGTAGGCAAGTGCTTGAGGCATGTCATAATGGAAAATAATATCCGGAGCTTTGTGCGATGCCAGAAGCTGCTCGTAGTCTGTTACTTCACTGCTTCTAGTAATCGGTACGAATTTCACTTCGATGTTGTTTTTGTCACCAAATTCCTTCTGAATCCAGCGAGTATAGTAATTATCTGTTACGTTCCAGCCTTCGAATGCGCGTTCATAGACCGGAATTTGAAGCGTTACTTTTTCAGGGAAGCCTTTGGAGTAATCCGGGTATTTGCTTTCTGCCGTATCGCTTGGTGCATTACTAGCAGCATTACTTGCAGATGGAGAAGGTTCAGAGCTATTCCCATTGTTGTTACCCGTGCAGCCCGCCATTAGACCAGCTACTACAAATAACGAGATTAAAGTGGATGCAAAGCCTTTTTTGCTCATTGCTTGTTCCCCCAATTCATTATTTTCAATGCGAGGTTATTCCTTAACAGCTCCAAGCATAACGCCCTGGACAAAATACTTCTGGATAAACGGATACACACAAATAATCGGAAGTGTTGCAAATACAACGCATGATGCTTTCAGCACTTCGGGATTACTAAGCGATACTTGTGTCGATTCCAGCTGGAAGCTTTCGCTCGCCTGAATGACCAGGTAATACAGTTTGAGCTGCAGAGGTCTCAGATCCACATTCTGCTTGATATAGAACAACGCATCCTGATACGTATTCCAGCGTCCAACCGCATAAAAGAGAGATAACGTTGCAATGATTGGTTTGGACAGCGGGATCACGATACTGATGAGAATCCGGAAATGTCCAGCACCATCAATCCGTGCCGACTCCTCGAGACTATCCGGTATACTGCTGGTAAGCGCCGTCTTCATAATAAGCAGGTTAAATGCGCTAAACGCCGGCGGCAAAATAATGGACCAGATCGTATCCAGCAGACCTAAGTTGTTAATCAGCATATACTCGGGAATGATGCCCCCGCTGAAGTACAGAGTGAACATAAAGATAAAGGTCAAAAATGTACGTCCCTTGAGCTGCTTACGGGATAAAGGATAAGCTGCACATATGGTGAGGATCATCCCAAGCACGGTAAATAACACCGTAACGAGGACCGACACGTACAGGGAGCGAAGAATACTATGATCTGCGAAAATTTTCTTATAAGCACCAAGGGTGAACCCTTCAGGCCAGATGAATACTTTGTTCGCAATAACAAATGCGTCCTCACTTAATGACTTCGATACCACATGCAGGAACGGCAATAAGCAGGCCAGCGAGGCGATGATCAGAGAGAGGTGGATCAGCACATCCCAAATGTCAAAACGCCTTTTGCGATGAACCGCAAGTGTGCTGCTAGATGTTTTCATGACTCTCACCTTCTTTCTATAGCAATCCGTCTTCGCCAAGCTTCTTCGCAATACGGTCGGCAGCGAGTACCAGTACAAGCCCGATGACCGCCTGGAATAACCCAAGCGCCGTTGCCCGGCTGAAGTTCCCGCTCTCGATCCCCCACCGGTACACCAATACAGGAATCGTAACCGTGTACTCTGTTGTAGCTTTGTTCTGCAGAGCAAATACCCGTTCGAACGAGCCTTCCATAACCTTGCCTAGGTTCATAATAAGTAACGTTACAATGGTCACACGAATTGATGGCAAGGTAACATTCCATACCTTCCGCCATCGCCCAGCACCGTCAACGATTGCTGCTTCGTACATTTCCGGGTTAATGCTGCTGATAGAAGCAAGGTAGATGATGGTTCCCCATCCCATACTCTGCCAGACACCAATAGCCAGATAACTGATCAGCCAGTTGGAGTCATCCTGCAGGAACGGAATCCGGTCGCCGCCCATCATAGCAATGAGATTATTGATCGCGCCGTTACTCTCGCTGAGCAGCTGATAAGCAATTGCACCGATAATAATCCAGGACAGAAAATGCGGCAGGTACAGCAAGGTCTGGTTAATACGTTTGAACCTTACACCTCTGACCTCATTAAGCAGCAGTGCAAGCACAATCGGCATAGTAAAGCTAAATAACAGGTCAAGACTGTTAAGCAGTATCGTGTTGCGAACGGCACGGCCAAAGTCATGCTTGGCGAATATTTCTCTAAATATTTCAAAGCCTGCCCACTCGCTGCCCCAGAACCCTTTTGCAATCTTATAGTTTTTAAATGCAAGGATGAGCCCGGACATCGGTGCATATTTGAAGACCAGTACAAAAGACAACGGGATTAATAGAAGCAAATAAAGCTGCCAGTCCCGCCGGAGATAATGCATCATTCCGCGTTTGTTTAATTGAATGCTTTTTAAAGCAGTCTCACTCTGGTGTGAAGCGCTTTCAATTTTCACATTCTCACCCCCTCAGCGATTAACTTCCCCCCGTCTATTGTTCGCACCATACATGGTCGAGGCTGTCATCATCATACCCTCGCCTCTTTTCAGTGGTAAATCTTGAGTATTGATTCTCTCCGTCATTTTTGATTGTAAACGCTTCATTATTGCCGTTATATTGCGGATAATGATCAATTCTGATAGGTATGAGCAAAAATAAAAGCTGTCCTGCAATGGCATGACAGCTCTGTTCCTTCTTATTGCGTGTTCCCTTACGATGTCTTGGTTCTCGACGTCTTATAGCTGCTTGGAGGCATTCCTTCGTACTTACGGAAAAACCGGTTAAAGCTTTGAACATTAAAGTAGCCAACTTCCGTTGCAATCTGAGTTATCGTCATTTTGGATTCCATGAGCAGCTGCTTCGCCTTCTCGATCCGTAATTGATTCGTATAATCAATCATGCTTTTGCCTGTTAATTCATAAACGATCTTCCGCATATAGGAATAACTGATGCCAATCTCCTTCGCCATCTCTTCGAACACAATCTCCTTGCAGAAATTTTGTTCCAGATATCCAATGATTCGGTCACCATGATTGGCTTCTCCCGTACGGCGTGCAAGATGCTGAACAATCTCGGTAAAGAAATCACGGATATAATTTTCAAGCTCATCAAGAGTGTCCATGGAAGCAATAGCCGAGTAAATATTGCCCCGCCCTGCAAAAATCCTGGACGTACTTATATGGTTCTCCCGAAGATGCTTGACCGTTACACCAATCAGTTGATTGTAGATAAACAAGATATTGTCATAAGAGATGTATTCATCCGAGTGGATCTCCCTGCTGATACTTTCCAGCTCCATTAAGATACTGTCGAGATCGGCTCGATCAAGAAAATTGACGATCCGCCGCTCACTGTTAGTCGGATATATATATTTCCTGCTGCGCTCTTCTTCCTGCTTCCAATAAAAGATGCAGCCGCTGCCTTTGGTCATACGGTGCTTGATTGCTTCTGTGGCTTCCGCCACTCGTTCAGGAATCATAACGCTAAATTCCGTCTGACTGCTTACACCTGTCGTCACGGAATGACCAAGCAAATCCAGTGCAGTATCTCTTATCTGTATAAGCGCTCCTTTTATTCCGTTCGCCCCGTTCTCCTGCTCATCTTGCCCATAATTGATAATAAAAACGAAAAAGCCATCGTTTTGATAGATGCCTCGGGCATGTACACCATCCGGGAACAAGCTCTCACATTTGGAAAGCAGCAGATAGCGATGATAACTCCGTGTCTCCGGGTTATTTTTGCTTACATACCTTCTGAAACGATCTATGGAGACAATCGCTACAACGTAATAACGTTCAGGGAACATCTCCGCAATTGGTTTCTTCACTTCACCACGCAGCAAATGATGGATCGACAAGCTGCGTGTATCCTGCTCGCGTTCTTGCAGCAAGGCGTGCAGCCCCTCCTCTTCCTCCTGCATCCGCTTAAAAGCTGACTCCAGGAATGCGAGTTCGTTCTTGTTCGAACCAACAAGATTACTGCGCTCACGTATCGTTAGGACCAGCTTCCGGAACGGCTGGGATAACCATGTTGCGAGTAAGACGGCAAGAATGGTCCCCGCAAATATAATAATTCCCATTATGAGAATAATACTCCGCTGCAGGCTGTAAGTCTTTGTCATCAGCTCATCCATTGAATAGATGTTCACATTCCACCAGCCAAGCTGCTCCGAGCGTGACCAGGTATAAAGCAGCCGCTCTCCTTCGAGCACATGGAAGGCATAGCCCTCTCTCACTTGATTTCGCAATATTTCCTGGATAAAAGGCTGCTTACTGCCATCAGTCAGCAGCAATGACTTATCATTATGAGAGATAATGGTGCCATCGGATTTCAGGAGCATAAAGCCTTCAGCACCAGGCTCCGATGAGCTGAGGTAATCCCCAATCTGACTCTCACGCAAATTAACGACAATCGTTCCTCTTGTTGTCGTTGACAGACGGTTCAACGGCAGAACATAGGATACCACTTTGATCCCGGAATCCAGTTGACGAGGGTACCATACTCCGCCAATCCCTCTCCGTCCCTCTAGTGCCTTCTCCAGCCAATCAACCGGTTCATAGCGGTCGAGTGTCGTAATTCCTCTGTCGCTTGATACCACATAATTGGCACCCTCAAGCAGGAAGTACGTGGAATATACGCCGTCCACCCGATGGTTCAGACTTACCAGTTCATTCAATATTTTAAGCGCGCTGACTACATCAATATAATCCGAGTTAAGCTCCGAGTAAGTTTTGAAGCTGCGGATCCGATCGAAAATATTCGTCCCAGCCAACTGTACCGCATCCTGAGCCAGATTATTCATCGCATTCTCATTAAGCTCGCGGTTCGCATTAAGTCCTGCAAGTGAGGTATCCGCTATAGCGCTTTCCGAATACCCTAATATCCGTGTCCCGCTATACCAGGTCAGAATGGCAGTCGGAATGGCCATGACACAGATCAGGATCAGGATCAGCTGCAGCATCATCGGAAATCGTTTCATTCAAGCCCTTCCTCTCATCATTGATTATTATCGCAATGAAGTTACACAAGCTGAATGGACTCATTTTTTGTAAGCGCTTTAAATATATTATTCTAGGAGACCCGAACAAGTAGTATGATTGGATAATTATACACTATAAAGAATCGCTGGGTCCATTTCCCTATTTGTAATACTTGAAACGAATATATAAAAAAACCATCCCTCCATCGTCAGTAGATAATGGAAGAATGGTCATAGCTTGATTAACGATTATAATTGTCATGCGGCATCTCGTTTGCTATTCCAGTGCCGGAATTTTAACGATTACGGTAGTTCCGCATCCCCTCCGGCTAACGATCTCTACTACCCCGTAGCTTTCTCCAAACAACAGCCTTATTCGGTTATTTATATTCGGCAGACCGATGCTTTTCCCGGATCCTCTATCCGAATTTTCCGAATTCAGCTTCTCTCTTAGTTGCACAAGCTTCTCCTCGTCCATTCCTCTACCCGAGTCCGTTATCGTAAAGGCTACATCTCCATTGGCATCGAAATGGCCGATGACCTTAAGCTCTCCTTCGGCATCCACTCTCTCAAGCCCGTGGTAAACGGCGTTCTCCACAATGGGCTGCAAAATCATTTTTGGTGTCTGCAGGTTCAGCAGCTTCTCGTCTATCCGCACTTCCATCGCAAACTTGTTCTCATATCGAATGGATATAATATTCAGATAGGCCTTAATGCATTCGATTTCCTCGCTGATCCGTACCAGTTCATCCTCTTTCACGCTGTACCTGAAAATCTTGGACATACATGAGGTAATTTGGGCGATTTCCTTACTGCCGTATTCCAACCCGATGCCGCTGATGCAATTCAAAGTATTGTAGAGGAAATGCGGATTGATCTGGCTTTGCAGAGCGGAAAATTCTGCCTGCTTCTTGTTGAGCTCCGATTCGTATAATCGTGCTTGCGTGGTAATAACATGACTGGACATATTCTCCATTTTATCAATCATCCGATTGATATCGTAAGCCAACACCCCAACTTCATTCGTGGAACGCACCTTTACTCTAAAACCGGCCTCCCGCTTGCCGATTTTCCTCATATCCGCTACAAGACCCATAACCGGCCGCGTCAAATTGTTCAGGAAGAAATAGCCGAGAATAAAGAGACTTAGAATGATTCCGATCCCAGCTATAATGCTGTTATGCTTAATAGGGTTCATGTCGGCCGTCAATTCATGAACTGGAATAATGCTGACGATGCTCCACCCTTCTGCTTGTTCCAGACCTTTCTCCTGAACGATAACCTTCTCCCCGTTAATCCTCGTTTTCACTCCGTTTGTCAAGCTGTCCCGGTTCGCCGAAAGGATATCCTCGAATAAAACGCCGCGGAAGCTTGCCTGGTTGGAAGCTATTACTTCGTTGCTGCTGTTCAGAATATACAAGGTGGAGTGAGGCGTAAGCTCCGTATTTTCAATCAACTCCTGCAGCTTTCCGATATTGACCATAATGGAACAAAAGCCGGTTCTTTGGGAAAAATGAACGCCGCCTATCGATTCGATAATGGGTGCCACATAAAAGAAATATTCATTCCCGGATTTCTCGTCTTTTAATAAATCTGTAAACCTTCCTTTTTTTAAGGCTTCGCTGTCGTTTTTATACTTATTGATAAACTCGTTATACGGATTCAAGAAAAAGATATCGCCAGTTTTCGTATCGATGCTGTAAACTTTTCTGCCTTCATTATCATTAATGACAATGCCATTTACATAGGAATTAAAGGATCTCATATATTCCATCAGATCGATGACGTAATTGCCGATATCAATATCTCTCGTGTAATCATTATCTGCCGTTGTAAATTCCTGAATCTTTCTATTATCCACAGCTATATTGGTGCTGACTTTTATATCGTTGAACACCGAATCGATCTTTTGGCGCGTCTGCTCTATGATTTTGTTGCCGTAATTGGCAGCCCTTGTCTGGGTCAGATTATAAAAGCTGAAATAGAAATAAGCCTCCATAAAGGTAAAGATGATGACCGTAAATAACACGATAAGGAAGATCTGATGCTTAAGCTTCAGTCTGCTGATCTTCAAGCTGCCCACTCCGATACGTTAATATAAAAATCAGCATTTTCTGTACTTTGCGGGGGTTATTCCGCACTGCTTCTTGAATACTTTATTGAAATAATAATAATCCATGATTCCTACCTTTACTGCCACTTCCTCTACGGACATATCCGTATACTTCAACAGCTCGCAGGCTTTGTTTATCCTCAATTCCGTGACATACTCCGAGAAGGTTTTCCCCAAATTTTTCTTGAACAGCTGGCAGCAATAGACCTGGTTAAGGAAAAACTTTGCGGATAAATCTTTTAGGTACAGCTTACATGAATAGTGGCTATCGATATATTTCACCATTTGAGCGAAATAAGAGCCGATATCGCCTTCACTTGCGCATTGACGGTTAAGCTGCCTGATATAGAGAAGGACATCATATAAAAATCCGCATAAGGACTCAAAGTTCTCAAAGCGTTCCTTCAGCTCGGAATAATTGAGGAAGCCCAGCTCCATGTCTTTCAGCTCTTCGTAAAAGGAAGCCAATAACACGCCGACCACCTGATTCCATAAATAAACAACCTCCCCCATACCCGCATTATTTTTGCTGAAATCGTTTTTGAGCCTCCTCATGGTATCTTCCAATGTTTCGAATTGTTTCTCCTGAATAATCACAGAAATGCTATCTATAAATGGCTTGACTGTATTCAGCTTTTGTTCGTATTCGAATAGCCCCTTTTCATCCTCATTCAAAAAAACCTTTGAGGCCGCTAGATCGGATTCCTTGATCAGCTTGGAGAGATCCTTGTGATGACTCGAGATGCTGCTGATTCCCGCAGCTTTAATGTCCGATCCCGCCAAACCTGCCAAATCAAGCTCCTTCAATTTCGCCATTTGGCCGCTTTTTAGGATGTATAACGTTTTCCTTGATCCCAGCTCTATTTCCAACGTATGTTCGGTTTCAAACCTCTTTTTGCCGCAGATTTGATCACGATTCGAATAAAGAATAAGCGCACGATAATAGTCATTATCCGAAGATGAATCAAAAAAAGGAGTTAAACGGCTCAATTCATGTTCATCCGCCGACATTAACGCCTCCAAGATAAGGTTATTTCGTTGGCCTCTTTTGTTAGCAAAATGAACAGCCAGCTTATTAATTAAAGATTCCGCCATCTCGATATCGATCGGCTTCAAGAAATAATCCAGCGCCCCGTATCTTATAGCCTCCTGCGCATAGGCAAACTCGGCGTAACCGCTTATAACTACAAAGTCGGCATCCTTGCCCTTTTCTCTTGTCATCCTCATCAGCTCTAGCCCGGAAATTTCAGGCATTCTAATGTCCGTAACAATCAGGTCGGGACTTTCCTCGCATATAAACTCAAATGCTTTATGAACGCTTGTGAACTGACCCGTTATTTCAAATCCGTGTTTACTCCAGTCAAAGGCATTTCTTATCCCTTTAATCGCCCATGGCTCATCATCTACAATAATGACACTATACATAAGTACCTCCCGATAGGTTCTTCTCGTCATAATCGCGGAAACTCTGGTAACCAGGAACGAATCGCAGTTATTAGCTAGATATAGACAAAGGCCTATGGACCCTTAAGTCCATAGGCTTGTCAGCAAGCCAACCCATTATATCACTTCTTGTTTGCCTGCATCGCTTCGTAAATTTTCACATTCTCTTCCATAACAGCCTTGCCGCCTGCCGCCATATACTCGTCCACAAGCTTGTCGTATAAGCTGTCGAAATCAGATGGCTTACATACAATCAGCTTATCGGTCATTTGATTGCTCATATCCCCAAGCGTCTTGCCGAACTTAATGTTGGCATCATTTGGCGTATCGTAGAAGAAGCCGGTGTAACCGTCCGTCGTATTGATTTTGTAGGACTGCTCCGCTGTCTCTTCTAATCCGGGATAAGAAGCGGATAGGGCTTTAATATTTTTCTCTTGATCGCCAAGCTCAACTCCGTTTACCACCAGGGTATAGTCGAGATTTTGCGGGCTCATTTGCATATTGTCGCCGGTTTGTGCAATCACCTGAGGGATTCCGTCAACCGTTTTGTGGTTAACTCCTTCTTCCCCGTATTGCAGGAAAAATAACACGTCGGGGTTTGCCATCCAGTTTAAGTACTTGATCGCCAGCTCCGCATTTTTGCTGGACTTCGGAATAAACACATTTAAGCCATTTTCGTTGTAAGTCATTTTTTTGTATTTGCCTTCATCATTTTTAAACGTATCGATCGGAACAAAGTTAGCATCAGGCACATTGGCTTTTAACGGCCCGCTTATATTTTGTCTGAACGCATAATCCCAGTTAGCGCTGAAAAATCCGACCTTGCCGTTTGTCACATCTGCGTCCGCCTGCTTCGCCGTTTTGTCCAGCGCAAAGTCGGGGCTGATCAATTTTTCGTTATACAGCTTATTGAGGAATTTTAGCGAATCCTTGTTTCCGGGCTTTAACCAGTTCGAAGAGGTTACAAAATCCTCCTCCGACTGCTCGCCCCAGAAGGACTCGGCCAAATTACCAGAGCCGTAATTCATCCCCGTCGCCGCCAATCCCCAAGGAATAACGCCGTCTACGCCTCCGGGATTTTTGTCTCGGAATGCAACAAGAGTATTATATAATTCATCTCTGTTCGTCGGAACCGGCAGCCCTAATTTATCCAGCCAGTCCTTCCGGATGAAGCTGCCGATCCAAGCCAGCGAAGTTCGTTTTGCGGGGATCGCCATCTGCTTTCCGTTAAACTTCCCGTAAGTGAGAACGTTCTCGCCTAGATAACTTTTCAAATCCTGGCCGTACTTCTCAATCAAATCCTCCAACGGCATAATACCGTTAATCTTGGCGTACCGGGATACGGTTGCGCTGTCATAAGTAAAGGAAATGTCCGGCGCCTCGTCCGCTGCCATCATGACGTTCAGCTTATCGATCTCCTGCGATCTGGGAACCGACACAAACTTGACGACCGCATTGTTTGGCTTGCCGAAATTTTCGTTAATATACCTGGTCCAGGTATTGTTGTTCAAATCCGGCTGACCTTGTATCCCTCTGTCAAATACCTCTACCGTAAGCGTAACCGGCGAGCCTGAAGGGGCTTTCGTCTCCGTAGAAGAGGATTGGTTCTCTTTATTATTGTTGTTATCGTTGCCGCAGCCTGCCAATCCACCGGCTAACAGCGTAAGAACGGGCAGTAAAACCAACATTTTTTTGTTCATGTTTTCAACCTCACCTTTTCCCATAATGTACTTGCCGCATTTCTTTAACCTTTGATTGCTCCGGTCATTACGCCATCAACAAAATATTTCTGAAGCTTAGGGTAGACCAGCAAGATCGGAACGGTAGCGAACATAACGCTTGCTGCCTTCAAGGATTCGGGTACGATAAAGGCCCCCGTGCTGCCTTCGCCTTGCTGCGTATCCAACTGCTGATTAGCGCTAATAATCTGATAAAGCTTTAATTGCATCGGATACAGGTTCTTGTCCGTGATATAAAACAGCGCGTCTTGGAAGCCATTCCATCTATCAACCGCGTAAAAGAGGCTTAACGTTGCGATAGAGGGCATAGACAACGGAAGAACAACCCTGACAAGAATTCCCCATTCGTTGCAGCCGTCGATTGATGCCGCTTCCTCCAAGCTTTCCGGAAGGGAAGAGAAGAAGGTTTTAAGGATGATCATGTTAAAAACACTCAAGGCGCCGGGCAAAATCAGACTGCTCATCGTATTCATCATGTCCAGGTTTTTCACCAGAATATAGCTCGGAATCAGGCCTCCGCTGAAATACATGGTGAATACGATAACGGTAAGCAAAAAATTCCTGCCCATCAATCTCTTCTTCGTAAGCGGATAGGCGGCGCATATGGTCAAAAACATGCAGCATGCGGTAAACAATATGGTGAGTACAATCGTATAGCCAAGAGTATAAAGCATATCGACATCGCT
This sequence comes from Paenibacillus sp. YAF4_2, assembly GCF_052113225.1. NCBI lineage: Bacteria > Bacillati > Bacillota > Bacilli > Caryophanales > Paenibacillaceae > Paenibacillus > Paenibacillus sp. YAF4_2. The sequence continues at coordinate 64,604 of NZ_JBFRCT010000002.1, read as the reverse complement.
TAAGATCGTTTTATAGGTTTCGAGCGTGAATTCTACAGGCCAAAGGGATACCTTCTGCGAAACAATAGCATTATTCGAGCTTAGCGAAAGCGCTATCATATACAAGAATGGAACGAGACAGGTTATTGAAACCGCCGTGATGAATAAAATAATCAGAATATCTACGAGATTCGTTTTTGACTTGTTCAACTAACTCACGCCCTTTACCAAATTCCTTGCTCGCCGATTTTTTTGGAAATATAATTCGCCGACACGAGAAAGATCAGCCCTACAACCGATTGGAACAATCCAACAGCCGTTGCCTGAGAAAAATCGCCGGACCCGATCCCGACCCGGTAAACATAAGTGCTGATCACATCGGAGTAGTCACTGACGAGCGAATTTCCCATAACGAATGGCCGGTCAAACCCGATCGAGACCATTCTCCCGATCTGCAGAATGAGCAGGATAATGATGGTTGGCTTGATCCCCGGCAAAGTAATATGCCAGATTTTGCGCAGCCTGCTGCATCCGTCCATACCCGCAGCCTCGTACAAATCCTTGTTTATTCCGATAATAGCAGCCAAATAAAGGATGGTCCCCCAGCCTGCGCTCTGCCATATTCCAACGGCCACATACATGATCAACCAGTTTGTTTTGTCAGATAGAAACTCAATTTTGCCAAGACCAATGCCGGATAATATCGTATTGGCCATGCCACCGGACGAGAACATTAGGTATACCATGCCTCCGATGATAACCCAAGATAAAAAATGCGGCAGGTACAGAACGGTTTGCATTAGTTTTTTGAATCGAGTATACATGAGCTCATTTAACAAAACCGCCAGTATGATGGGAGCCGGAAAACCTGCGGCCAAGTCCAGAAGATTCAACAAAAGCGTATTTTTCAAAGCTCGGTAGAAGCTGTCCTGCTGGAAAATAAATTGGAAGACGTCAAGACCAACCCACTCGCTGCCGCTGATGCCCTGAAAAATGTTGTAATCCTGGAAAGCCATCAATACGCCGTAGATTGGCGCATATCGGAATATCACGAAGTACGCCATGGGCAGCAGCAAGAGGGCATATAACAAATAATCTCGTTTGAAGTTTTGAACGATTCGGTTTTTTCTCCTTATTTTGATGCGCTGGCTATCGCTGCCTAAAACCGCTTTCACGTTTATCAACCCCTCTTTCCGTATAAGGTGAGCTTATGTAAAAAATTATACATGCTGGAATTTTTAATAAAATGTAATTTATTAAGTGAGGTTTTGTAATATATTAAAAATATGCGCCAGCAAAAATAAGAAAAGCACTAAGCAACCATACGGAATAACTCCGTAGTTCGGTTGCTTAGTGCTTTTGGTTATTAGATCAAATTCAGTTTAAATGGCGTATTCACTGCAAGCGGGTAGTCCTGACCTTTCCACAGTAAAATGCCTCCAGGCTGATCCGTAACAATCTCAAGCGTATCTTGAGACAACTCAATGGAGACTATTCCTCTATTGACCGGAACTGTACCCTTTATCCACTCTAAACCGCCAAGCTGCGGCTCTACAACATAGCTCTCGTAACCCGGCGATGTTGGATACACGCCAAGATAATACCGTCCTAATACATAGATTGGACTTGCTCCCCATGCATGGCATAAGCTTTTGCCGTAACGATCATCGTACATACTAAGCCGCTCAGGACCGGTGATCTCCGGGTTATATTCCTCCCAGAAGGTCGTAGCATCCAGCTTCATCATGCCGCCCCAATAATCCTGTATCTGCCTAGATACATAATCCAATTGACCAATCCGGCTCATCACAGACAACTCGTAAAACTTGAAGTAAGGCGTGTTGATCTGAGGAATTTCATCATTAAGAAGCACATTTGTGATGATGCTCTCCTGCTGCTTCGAATCGGCCAAATTCCATAACAAAGCAAAAATATTAGCATGCCGCGTAACATTACGTTTGCCTGATTCGAAGCTGTCCATGTAGGCTCCACGCTCTTCGTCCCAGAAGTATTCATTAATCCGGGCCTTTAAATGCTCGTAAAGCTCCAAATAACGTTTTTCTCCAGCGCCAATCCGTTCTCCGCAAGCCCATACCGCCTTAAGACTTTCCGCATAGAGCATTTGCACGGCACTTACTGCGCCCGTCTTATCGATTTCCGCCCAGTCGATGAATACCCAGTCTCCCTCTCTTCCGCGGATGAAGCCGTCTTCATCTGTTCGCGAAATACAATACTCCATCATGGACTTCATTCGAGGATAGATAAAGGTAATAAAATCTACATCTTTTGTCGTTTCATAATAATCATAAACACTCATCAACCAGTAGAAAGAGTAGTCGACAATGGTGTTGATATGCCTCACGATTGGATCTTTTCCCCGCAACGCAATAATCGTCCGCTTCGTAATAGCCGGATCAAAATACAAATAGTTATTGATCAGATAACTCTGGTAAGCGTCTCCCGACCATACCCAACGGTCCCGCTTGATCCCGTCAAGGAAGAACTCGCGGCTGTTGAGATGCAACGTATACTCCGCCGTCTCCCAGATCCGGTTGATCAGATCATTCGAGCACGTAAAGCTTCCTTTTTGCTCAAGCGGCAAATATTCGTACCTAGCTGTTAATTTGAACTGTTCTTTCTTTGCCCCTTGTACAAATAAATACCGGAACGCGCGGGGATGACAATGATACGAAGTACTTGCTGACGGGATTGTATCAATAATAATGCTATGCTCTGTATCCAAAGCTTCTTCTATCGATTCCCCATAAAAAAGCTGAATGTCCTTAGTGGCTTGGACGTTCTCGAACTGCAGCGCAGCGAAGGTTTCTTTCCCATAGTCGAACAGAATCCCTTCTTCTCCCTGCTCAATAGATAGAGGGAGGATCTCCTCATACTGGAATGCAAAAATAGCAGGATCATCCTCTTTCTTCAGATACAGCCCGTTACATCCAGCTGGCGGCCAATCGATGCTGTAATCATTCGCCTCCCAAGACGAATTACTTGCACTCTGTTGTCCATCTATGAAGATTGAAGGTAAACCATCCGTACGTGCCACCATAATCTCGATATTATGACTGCCGGTTGAGAGGCTGATCGGTTTTTCAAAAGGATACCTTTTTCCATCTACCCAAATGACTCCACTGCCATGTGCATACACTGTCATCACTTCAGGAGTATCGCATTGTACTTCTTTACGGAAACGTACATTATGATAACAGTCGTCCAGCCGCCAGAAAGCTGGCCATTGATGATACCTTTCTTCCCGGCGGGTATTCAGCAGCAAATGATGATAAATCTCAAAATCTCCCGGATACCATATCCATTCAGGGCTTTGAAGCATCTCGAACTCATCCTTTCAGTACCTCGGCAAGCAGCAGAGGCCATATGCTGTAGTATGGTTTCATTATATCGGCTGTACAATCTGGACTGCCCGCTGAAAAGGACATTTTACCCCTGTAATCATGACATTACGATCATAGACACGTTATACTACATGTATATCAGATGCGAGGAATGAGCCGACCGATGAACCGCTCCTATCAGGTATTTGAGGGTCAACATTTTCTGCAAGAAAACCTGCATATGCTGGTCAACCGATTTACGGAAGATTTTATGGTCCCCTATCATGCTCATGATTTCATTGAATTTAGTTATGTAGCAGAAGGAAGCGGCTTCCACCATATCGGACAGGACACGTTTCCCATACATAAAGGAATGCTCTTCGTTATTCCGATTGGAGCAGCTCATGTGTTTCGGCCTGCCTCAACTCAGCGGACCAGCAAACCACCCATCGTCTATAATTGTCTGTTTGATCAACATCTGCTAGGACAGCTGTCGGCTTTTCTAGAGCAGCCTGTTCAGGAGCATCTTACTTTTCTTGTGAGTAATGCCACTTCCTACTACTCTGTCTTTGACCGGGATGGGGCCATCGAGGGGATCATGCTGAAGCTGTATCAGGAAATGTCCGAGAATAGGATAGGTTCCAAAACGATGCTGTATGCCTTGTTGAATCAGCTGATGATTACGGTTTACAGGCTGAAGTTTGAAGGAACGGAGAAGCGTCTGCCTGAATCAGAGGGCTTTCATCTTGTCATGGATTATATGGAGCAAAACTTTTATAGAGCCGTAACACTGTCCGAGCTGTCCGGCATATCGGGATGGAGCTCGAGGCAGCTTCAGCGGCTCTTTACGAAGTATACGGAACAAACCTTTGGCGTTTTCCTTCAAAGCCTACGTATTCGGAAAAGCTGTGAGCTGCTGCGAAGCAGCAGTCAGAAGATTGCCATTATTGCCGAGCTTGTTGGTTATACCAGTATCGATTCGTTTAATATCGCTTTTAAAAAGAATGTTGGTTTGACTCCTACTGATTACCGGAAGTCATCTTCGTAAATTAAACCATTAAACGTGTGACTGCGTATTCGAATGTTCTTCCGATCGCTGTTGCTCGGGGATTCCTTGAACTAGAAGGATTAAGGTTGGAATCCCCGAGCAAAGGCGAGCACTTCGTTTCTCCAGAATCATTCGAAATACTTCGTCTAGGTTTAAAAGCTAATTTAGACAGAAGATCCTAAAGACAAAGTTCGCCGTGCTGGTATACCCGCCCGGCTAGATTAGATTATAAAAGCGGCAGCCATTGGGCTGCCGCTTTCTGTTTAGTTATTTAGCTTAATGATTTGCACGTCGTAACCTGCGAGCTCTGTTTGGCCGCCTTGAACAGGGATGTCGGTCAGCAGGTTGATACCCGAATGTTGGCCAAGATCAACTGTAACAGAATCTGCTTTGTGATTTAGCACAAACAAGTAATCCTGGCCGTCTTTGGTGCGAATAGTTGTTTCCACACCTTCTGGAGTAGTAGGAACGAGAGGTTCAATACCTCGCGCTGCACATAGCTGAGGCAGCCACTCTTGCAGGAACGCTGCTTCCGGACTTGTTGCCAAGTACCAGGCTTCGCCTGCACCAAACTTGTTGACGGTAAGGGCCGGCATGCCACGATAGAAGTCATCCCCGTATACGGCTTTTACTTCGGCGCCTTCGGAGTGAATGAGATCGCAGATCATCCCGCACTCATATTCCGTCTTCGAGCCAAGCGTGTTATCTGATAGAACAATTCGGTTACGCTGGCTAGGAAGCAAAGCATCGATTTCTTCTGCCCAAATACCAAACAGCTTCCGTAGCTCGCCAGGATAACCACCCAGTGTAACGAGGTCTGTCTCATTAACAATACCGCTGAAGTAGGTCGAAATGACCGAACCACCCGCTTCAACAAATTTCTCCAGCTTATCTGCTACACCCTGCTTCACCATGTACATCACCGGTGCGATAACAAGATCGTAACCGCTGAGATCCGCTTCTACGCTGACTACCTCAGCCGCGATTCCTGCACGGTAAAGAGCATCGTAGAACTTATGTGCTTCGTCTACATATTTGAGGGCAATCGTTGGGCCGCTGGACATTTCAATCGCCCACCAGTTTTCCCAGTCGAACAGAATCGCAACTTTTGCCTTCACTCTGGAGTCGAGGAGCGTATCGCCAAGCTTTCCAAGCTCTGCCCCAAGCTCTGCACATTCGCGGAATACGCGCGTATGCTCATGTCCAACATGTTCAATTACAGCTCCATGATATTTCTCGCACGCCCCAACCGAACGGCGCAGCTGGAAGAACAGAATGGTATCTGCACCACGAGCCACCGCTTGATAGCTCCACAATCTCATAACGCCAGGACGCTTGAGCGAGTTGTAAGGCTGCCAGTTCTGCTGGCTTGGTGTCTGCTCCATCAGCATAAAGGGCTGACCATCCTTCAGACCGCGCATCAAATCATGCATCATTGCTGTGTAGCTGTGGGGTGTATCGAATCGTGGGTAGTTGTCCCATGATACGACATCCATATGTTTGGCCCATTTATGATAATCAAGCTTCTTAAAGGCACCCATTAGATTAGTTGTAACTGGAATGTCTGGCGTCTGCTTCTTGACCGCTTCATACTCCAGCTTGTAGCAGTCGAGCAGGCTGTCGGAATGGAAACGCATGTAATCAAGTGAAAGCCCTTGGAAGTTCGTATCTGTACGGCCGTTTGCACCGTACCATTCTTCACTACGGCCGCTCGGAAGTACGATATCTTCCCAATCATAGAAAATATGACCCCAAAACGCTGTATTCCAAGCACGGTTTACCGCTTCAATTGTACCGTAACGTTCCTTCAGCCATACACGGAAGGCAGCTTCACAATTGTCACAGTAGCAATTGCCTGCCCCGCCGTATTCATTATTGATATGCCAAATAAGCAATGCTGGATGGTCCTTATAACGCTCTGCCAGCTTCTCCGCCATTCGCACTGAATACTTGCGGAACGTTGGACTGTTCGGGCAAGAGTTATGTCTTCCACCAAACTTACGTTTATTGCCGTTAAAATCAACTTGCAGGACATCCGGATATTTACGTGCCATCCAAGCAGGATGCGCAGCAGTGCTAGTCGCAAGACAGACACCAACTCCGTCAGCATGAAGCTTGTCCATCATCTCATCGAGCCAGGTAAAATCATAGGTTTCCTCATCAGGCTGGTTTTTCGCCCATGCGAAAACGTTCAGCGTAGCCACATCGATACCAGCAAGCTTAAACATACGTAAATCCTCGTCCCAGACCTCCTTCTCCCATTGATCCGGATTATAATCTCCGCCGTACCATATCTTAGGTTTCTTTGTATTAATCATCTTGTCACACCTCTTCGTATATGATAAAACTGCATTAGATACTTATATTGTAAGCGTTATAATTACTATATCCCATATAAAATAATCGATATCACATATAAAAATATGGAGGTCAGATATGATGCGACGTGTCGTTCCCGCATTCCCCTTAGAACCATTGCCTTTACAGCTGGAAACCATCGGATTTAATCCCGATCAAGAGACTTTGGACAGACCTGACGGATATCCCTATTTCCACTGGCTTCATACCATTTATGGAGAAGGAGAATTGCAGGCGAACGGTCAGACCTGGAGAATGATCGAGCGGTCTGGCGTCCTTCTTGCACCTGGCACCCCTCATCGTTATGAAGCAAGAAATGGACTGTGGCAGACTGGTTATATTACGTTTCACGGGAGTATGGCTGCAAGCTTTGTCCCGTCGTTTGGATGGAGCGGCGCTGAACATTTTCAATGGGAAGCTGGCAATGATCGGATTTCCAACCAGTTGAACGACATGCTGACATTTGCTGAAACCGGAAGCGATCCTTCCGGCTGGCAGTCTTCGGCAGAACTGTACCAATTCCTCACACTGCTTCGTACGGATGCCCGTACAGATAATCGACCTTCAATGTCCAAACGATTGGAGCGGAATCAAATCCTGCTGGAGTGGCTGGAAAAGGAATTCGCCAATCCGGAGATCGGATTGGCGGATATGGCAGCGCAGCTTGGCATCGGAGAGCGGCAGCTGAATGAAAGATTCCGCGAGCTGTTTGGCCAAACCGCTTACTCGTATCTGATTCAGCTTAGAATCCGCAAGGCGAAGGAATGGCTGCCTTCCCGGCCGGACTGGACCGTACGCCGCATAGCTGAAGCGGTTGGCTTCCGAGATGCGAGTCACTTCGTCTCTACCTTTCGCCAGAAGGAAGGCATGACACCCGAGACTTATCGAAAATTATATAGACCTTAATGAAGGGGCTCCCTCACAGGATTCAACTACAAACGGTAGATTTCCGCTCTTCGTGTCCTGCAGAGATATATTAGACATAAAAGCGGTCACGATATTCCTGTGGTGTACAGCCTTCATTTTTCTTGAATTGATAGGTAAAGTAAGCAGGTGTTTGAAATCCTACCCGTTCAGCCACCTCGTAAATTTTAATAGTTGGATTCTGAAGCAGCTCCTTCGCTTTTTTCATCCTCAGGTTTTTAACAAAATCAGAGATCGTTAGTCCCGTTTCTTTCTTGAATAACACGCTCAGATGTCCTGCGCTGATATGAAACTGTTCTGCAAGCTGTTTCACTGTCATGCTGATCGGCAGCTGCTCTTCCATATAGGAAACGATACGACTGATCAGGTGATGCTGCTGGAGCGACCGCTCTTTCCTCACAAGCATACTAGCTGAGCGGATATAATCGATAACGATGTCCTTCATCGTATCAATCGTTTTGCAATCCAGAAGTCTATGCCAAGCACGTTTGTTCAGAAAGCTGATCTCTTCTGTATCCTGCCATACTTTACGCGACAGCTCCCCGAGAAGGCTTATACTAAGAGACTGAATATAGGCCATGTTATGTCCGCTGTTTTCCAAGTCCTTAAATGTCTGTCCTACCTTATCTACTAATGGAAGGGGGTCATCGCATTCTGCAAGCATTAATAAGTCGGGCAGCATGTTTTCTTGCATTCGATAGTCCTCGAATGCCTTTCGCTCTGTATTTCCCACATACGTGATAGATCCGTTACTGCTTTGACGGACATCCGCAATCGTAAATTTCACTTCCCTGAAAATCTGATTCATTTCCCGCCATTCATATCCCCAACGGCTGATGCCAACTGAAACCAATACTCCATAGCTGTTATTCATATATTCTTGTACGAATCTCATTTGTTTATCGATATTGCTTCTTTTATCTATCGACGGATTTATAAGAATAGCCACAACCTGGTCAGGTCTAGTCTTGGAGACCAGAACATTACCCAAATCCTTTAGCCCCACTGAAACCGATTGCAGAAGTGCTGAACCAAGCATATGCCTGCTCTGTGCATCGCTGCCAGAAGAATCCGAGTAGTTATCGATTATAGCTGTAATCAGTTGTATTCCTTCAGATGGCTGGTTTGGCAGATTAAGCAGCTGGCACCAGGAGTGTAAAGATTCCTCCTCCATCGGCTCTTCCTCCAGAATATCGAAAATAAACGTATCCTTTAGCATTTCCTGACTATCCGAGACAATCTCCTTGAGTTTAATAGTCTGTTCATTGATTTGAGTTATACTCTCTAGCGTTTGCCGAAACGCGGTCAGCTTACGTTCAATTTCCGATAATTTGAGAGGCTTCAGTACATAGCCCTTTGCCCCTACTTCAATTGCTTCTTGTGCAAATTCGAACTCATTGTATCCGCTTATAACCAAAATTTGAATATCTGGATGAATCAATTTGGCTTCGGCAGCGAGCTCAATCCCGTTCATACCGGGCATAGATACATCGGTAATCAATACATCGACTGGACCCGCTTCAAGAATAGGAATAGCTTCTTCACCCGACTCCGCTGTAAGCGGGATCAAGTACCCAAGTTTAGCCCAAGGGATATGCCTTACCAATCCTTGAACATGTGACGGTTCATCGTCTACGATAAGTACTTGCAGCATAATTATCCCTCCCGTTGAATATGCGGTTTATGTGTATAGACAGGCATCTCAATCCTAATAATCGTTCCTGTCTCAGCGTTACTCTCTACGTGTAATTGTCCGGCGTGGCCAAAATACAAATGAAGACGCTCTCTAATATTTAAAAGTCCAAATCCGTTTCCTTTTCCCGCTTTTTCACCATTCTTAATTAGGGTCAGAGTCTCGGTATCCATCCCTATACCATTGTCTCTTACTTCGTATTGGACATGATTATTTAACCGTTTGATACGAATGGCAATATAAGCATTAGGCCGGGTAAAGATCTTTCCGTGTATATATGCATTCTCCACAATAGGTTGCAAAATCAGTTTAATGGAGTAGAGCTCTGTTACATCCTCATCAATCTCCCAATCGATTCGGACACGACCGGGATAACGCAGCTGTTGTATATCCAGATAAGCCCTCACATGTTCCAACTCTTTATGGATTAGCGTCACATTAGATGTGTTATCTAGGGCGAACCGGTAAAAAGTCGTTAACGCTTCAATGGTCTCTACCTGAGTCTGATCTCCTTGGTCGAGAGCGCGCCACTGAAGCAAACTAAGCGAATTATATATAAAATGAGGATTGATTTGGGCTTGGAGTGCCCGGAATGATGATTCCTTCTCCTGTAATTTGGCACTACTAAGCATATCAATAACTGATCCAAGCTTTCCCGTCATCTGGTTAAACATCATTTCCAGTTCCCCAAGCTCATCCCTGCTTCTGCTCTGCACAGATACGTCAAAGTCCCCCTCAGCAATATCGCTCATCCGGTGGCCCAGCTTGCGAATACGGAAAACAACATTTTTCAGTACGATCATTACAAGGAACATAGAGAAGAACAGGAAAAACACCGTGATAGCAACAATGCTGTAGACAATTAAGGCGGACTGCTTTTCCATTTGACGCATCTGGATAAGCGCGGCGACCTTCCATTCGCCATTAATGTGACGGACCGTAAAGTATTCGCCATTATTAGTAAGGCTCTCTGCTACTTCACTACTTGCCCATAGCTTGGAAAGTGAAGTCGCTTCAACTGGCTTCCCAATCAATGAACGGTCTGAGGCCGCAATAATCCGGTCATTCTCATCTAATAAATACAGGCTGCCTGAGCCTTTGAAGGGGCGGTCCATCAATTCGCCAAACACGCTGTTATAATCCAGCAGCATATAGATAGCGCCATAGGTATAGCCCGTAGCATTCGTAATCTTTCGGGAGACTGCGAGCTGTGCATGTTCCCCGGGGGCATCTGACCATTGTAAAGCAAAAGGTGAAGCCATTACACCTTCATACCAGGACTTCTCGTCAGTATGATTTAAAGGCCGGTCAGACGGCTTCCATAACAGTCCTCCGTCTTCCGTGAGAGTCTCATTGTCATGATAAATCCGAAAATTTTCAATACCAGGCAAATAGCGGCTCATTACCTGAAAGGAACGATCAATATAATTGACCGATTCCAGCTGTTCCGACCAATTGGTATAGGTTCGGCTCAGTCTGGAAATAAGCTCTCCGTCCGTTCCCGTCCGATTCGCAAGAAGATCGTAACTTTGCTTGCGGAACTCAACGCTCTGCGTCGTCTGACGAACGGCTTCGTTAATCGTGACGATATAATTGTCCCTGACGTTCTGAAGAGCCAGGTACCCTGCGCCGATTCCCAAAATAATGGTAGGTATTACCACGATAAGCCCGTATAGCAAAACAATTTTGCCGCGCAGACTCATCGTTCGGGTCAATCGGATCGTATTTCTCTCAATCCAGCGTCGCATCAGGCATTCTCCCATTCTTCGCCCGGTATCGTTATTTTTCCGGGAAACTGCAAAGGGAGCATCCCAATAAAGGGCTGCTCCTTGATATGCGTTTCTCTCTTTTTATTTATTGCTCATCGTTTTGTATAACTCATTCCACTCTGTCTTAAGCTCGCTCCAATGTCCACGCTTTTCAAGCGCAGAAGTGAATTCCGTCCATGCTTTCTCGAATTGTGCATCGTCCTTCGCCATAAGCAGTTTTGCACGGTACTCTTTATACACGGTAGTTAGCTCAGGTGCGTATTTTTCCCAAACGCCGCCTGATTTTGCTTTTACCATATCATAATTTTCCGCAACACGAGTAGCTCCCATCTTGGCAATCTCTTGCGAGAACTCTCCTGTTTTTACACCGCCGGCATGAGTCTGTTCATTGGTCCACCAAGCATACCATTCATTGCTGTAGTTCGAAGTCATATACAGTTCTGGCGTCACTTGCGCTTTCTTAGCCTGGTCGCCCGAATTGCGCAGCGCTTTGTAGCTCTCATCTATAAATGCCCACTTGCCGTACGGCTGATCTACCCATCCCCAATATTTTCCTGCCGGTCCTTCATTGATGACCATATTCTGCTCTGGCTTCGGTGTTAAAGTATAATCATAAAATTTAAGAATCGCATCAAGGTTTTTCGTATTCTTGCTAATATAAGTATCATAGCCTGGATAAGGATTGATCACTTGAGTAGTACCCAGCCCATTCACACCTTCAATTTGCGGGAAAGGAATCGGTTTGTAGAACCAGCCTGGTGCTGTTGGACCATCCAGCTGTTCCCATAAGGAAGCATCAAAATCCCAGAAGCTTCCGATGTTCATCGCATATCGGCCATTTTTATTTTTTTCAATATAGCGCTCACTTTTATCCGTTAATGCCTCAGGATCAATAAGTTTCTCCTGGTATAAACGGTTCATCCATTTGTAAGCTTCTTTGAAGCCTGGATTATCATACATAAAGATAAAGTTGTCACCCTCTTGCTTCACCGGAGCAACCCCGCCTGCTGTTGCAACCGTCACGCCAAATGCAGCCAGAACCGCATTTTCATCGTTCTTATCCGTAAGAATACCCAGCGGCAGCAGGCTCTTGCCTGACTCATCCTTAAGCTCTGCGGCTTTCTTCAGATAAGTTTCTACACCATCAAGGGTAGTCAAATCATTCTCCGTCATTCCAACCTTCTCGAGAACGTCAGTCCGGATAAACCATGCACTGGATGACCACCCCGGCCATGGTTCAGACGGATTAATATCGAAGTAAGAAGGAAGTGACCAAATATGTCCGTCCGCATCTTTCATCTGCTCCAGATATTCCTTCGGAATGGCCGCCAGGCTTGGATATTTATCCGGCATGTTAAAGTACTGCTCAAGAGGCTGAATAAGATTTGAGCGCTTCATCGCATCATCAATTACCTGATTACGGCTGAAAATAGCTGCATCATCAAAGCCGCCTGTATTAAGCTTCAGATTAAGCGCTGTCAAAACATCGCCCTGTGTCGCTTCGAGTTGGACGTCGACTCCTGGCTCTTCTGATTTCCAATATTGCTGAACTAGGCTGTCATTATTAATCGTTGCCGTCCAGCCCAGCCAAAGCTTGAACTTATCCGAACTGTCGGTCGTTTTCGTATTTGTTGAATTAGCTGCTGTACTCGAGTTATTCTGAGTTGTATTGCTGTTACTAGAGCATCCCGCCGTTATGCTTAATGTGGCGGCTAGGGTTAGAGCTGCGATACTGCTTTTTTTAAATTTCATGCTTACTTTCTCCCCTTTTTATTCGAGTCTATCATCAAATTGGTATATGGTAGATCAATTATACCCGAGAGTGATTCAGCCTTTGACCGATCCGATCAAAACGCCTTTGGCAAAATATTTCTGCAGGAATGGATAAATCGCAAGAATCGGAAGCGCACTGATCATAACCGTAGCCATTTTGACCGACATTAGCGTAATATTATCCATCGAGCTTCGTGCCAGCACTTCCTGATTTTGGTTAGAGCTCATGATCGCGGATAAATCTTGCGCTGTCAGCAGTTGCTGCAGGAAGGTTTGAACCGGAATCAGGTTCTGGCTCGTCACATAGAAGGCGCCCGAGAACCAGTCGTTCCAATGACCAACTGCCGTAAAGAGTCCAAGAGCGGCAAGCATCGGTTTTGAGAGCGGTACGATAATTTGAATCAAAATCCGAACGGGCCCAGCTCCGTCCAATTCAGCTGACTCGAACAATGCTTCAGGAATACCTTGTATAAACTTCTGCATGACGAACATATTCCAAGCTGAGAAAAGTCCAGGGATGACGTACACCCAAAACGTATTGGTAAGTCCGAGTTTAAACAATTGAATATAGAAGGGAATTAATCCGCCGCTGAACAGCATCGTCAAGAGAATATAAGTCAGGATGCCATTTCGGAACGGAAGACGTTTATACGATAATCCGTACGCAGCTGCAAGAGTAATGGCTAGACCGCCAATTGTCCCAATAACCGTTCTTGCAATGGTGATCAGATAAGCATGGCGGATGACCTGATTTCCAAGGACAATCTCATAGTTGATCCAGGTAAAGGACCGCGGCCAGAGATAAACGCCACCTTTTGCAGCATCTGCCCCAGTATTAAGCGAAATAGCTAACATATAAACAAATGGATAAATAATGGAAACGCACATGACTACTAGAAGGATTACGATAATCCACTGTCCGATCCGTTCAAGCATAGTTGCTCTCATTTGTCACCACAGCCCCTCTCCGTTGATTTTCTTGGAGAATGTGTTCGTCGACACGACGAGCAGGAGACTAATGATCGATGATACCAGACCAACTGCAGTGGCCATACCGAAATATCCTTGCTGCAGACCATTACGTAGGACATAGGTATCGAGAACATCCGCAACTTCCTGATTGGCTGAATTCATCATAGGATAGATCTGATCCATCCCTACCGTGATTAGACTTGGGATGCTCAGGATGAGTACAATCGATATCGTTGGCAAAATACCCGGAATCGTAATATGCCGCATCTGCGCAAATTTCCCTGCCCCTTCGACCTTTGCCGCTTCATATAGTTGCGGATCAATGGTGGATATCGCTGCCAGGTAGAGAATCGTGTTCCAGCCCACCTCTTTCCATAAACCACTGGATACGATCATCGGACGGAACCACTCATTCGTACCAAGAAAGAAGATCGGTTCTCCGCCTGCACGTCCAATGAGGTCATTAACTAGTCCGCCATCTAACGTCAGGAAGGATTGCAGAATGTAAGCCACCACGATCCAGGAGAAGAAATGCGGCAAGTAGCTGACCGACTGGACAATTTTTTTGAAAAAGGGATGCGTAATCTCATTAATCATAAGGGCGAGGAGAATCGGCATCGGGAAACCAAAGACAAATTTCAGAACCGAAATATAAAGGGTATTCTGAACCACCGTCCAGAATTGCGGCTCATGGACAAACGAGAAATTGTCAAATCCAGCCCAGCTGCTATCCCACATTGAGGTGCCGATTGAGAAGTTCTTAAACGCAATCTGAATACCCAGCATCGGGATATAGTTGAATAGAAACAGCAGCACAACTGCCGGTAAAATCATCAGGTACTGCCAGCGGTATTTATACATTTTTGCAATCATATGTGTCCCCTCCTTATCTACACCTTCATTCTAACGATGGATCGAGAAGGAGAAAACGTAACAACGATTAGATTTCTATCGATTTGATAAGATGTTTGCCAGGCAATAAAAAAACAAGCAGCGATAAATCACTGCTGTCAGCTGCAGTTGAGTCCGGTCTGATCCATTGGCAAGGATAATCGCATTCTTTGATCGAAATAAACAAGAAAGAGGCTGTACCTAAGTCGTTTAGACTTTCGGAACAGCCTCTTTTTCTTACTCAGAAACTTTTTCATCGCGGTAGAAGATCACCACGTTGCCACTAACTAGCCAAATAGTGTTACCATGATTCGTTAAATTAATGAAGCCTCTGTTTTCCTAAAAATTAAGCATCTCTCGCTTCGTTAGCATAGCGACGACAACTGTACTGGTTCTCTCTCTCTGCCCCGAAATTCTATATTATAGCTAAGTGTGCTGTTCCTTTAGCAAACGAGTCCCCTTTTGAGACAACCCCTTTTCTTTTCGCAGAACAAGCAAACCCCAGCCCAGCAGGCCGCCTGCTCCATTCAGGATAAGATCATCTACATCAAATCTGCCCATCGCGAATAAGAGCTGCGAGCATTCCAGCCCTAAACTTAAGCTAAAAGAAAGGACGAATGCAACAAGGAAAGAGGAGAGAGTACGATTGGACCACAATCTGATGAAAATACCGCAAGGCATAAAGATCACAATATTCCCTATTAAATTAATCTGATCATTAAAGTCAGACAGCCTGTGAATGTTCTGCTCGATTGATTTGAACGGTGTAAAATTAGCCCGCTGTAAGCCATATTCCATATAATCGGGATATTCGATCGTTCTGTGAAGCTGCTGCCATAGAAAAGTAAGATTAACCGTACCATATTTGAACAATATCACTTTGAGCAAAATGTATAGATACAATAAAAACAACGTTGATGCAAAAACCATGATCATTCCTTTAGTATTCTTCATCCTGTTTCATAACCTTTCTATCCTAGGGATCCTGATAAAGGAATCCGTTTTGTCTTACCCTAGGTTAGAACGAATTGCTTAAATAATAGGTAGGGCAAACCTAAAGTTTTTCTTAAAACCGGTTAGATCTGCCCCTATCCAACACTCATGCCCCGGCGTCCGTTGTACGGAATGCAAGATAATCCAGCTTTCTTGACCCCACGAGTGACTTATGTTGCACGATATACTGTATAAAGTGCAATACAGGTCTACTATGCTGCTCAAATTCGATTGATATGCTGCATAATGTACAACGTAGCTGCGTGCGTGTTGCGGGAGTTGCAAAAAAGAGGCTGAACCCATCAGGGTTCAGCCTCTTCGTCAGCTTGCAGCTCAAGAAATAGACTGTTCAGGATATAATCTTAATGCCATTGAAGATTGCCTGATGGAGAGCGAAGGTGTCAGAACAATACGTTCAGGCTGTTCTCCCGGCTGTCCGATTTGGCGGATTAGCAGTTGCACGGCTGTCTGCCCCATCTGCTCGATTGGCTGGGCAATCGTTGTAAGCGGCGGATCCGTCACGGAAGCGAGCACCGTATCGTCGAAGCCGACAATCGAGCAGTCCTGCGGAATACGAAGTCCCATTTCTTTGGCCGCTCGGAGCGCACCAATCGCAAGCATATCGTTGCAGCAGAATATAGCGGTTGGACGATCGTCCATTTGCAGCAGCTCCTGCGCCTTGTTCTTCCCCTCTTTGATACCGGAGCTTAGAACAAATGCCGGATCGATTGTGATCCCTGCTGCTTCGGCGGTATGCCTGAACCCGCGTACCCGTTCTCTACTGCTGCTGATTGAATCCTGTTCCGCCAATACGGCGAGATGGCGATGTCCAAGCGAGATCAGATGCTCAGCCGCTGCGGCACCGCCCGCATAGTCATCCACAACAACGGATGGAACGACGACCGATGGAAACTCCCTCGCAAGCAGAGCAACAGGAACTCCTCCCTGCAGCAACGGCTTCAATACAGACAGCTCCTTCAGACCAGTGCCGATGATAACGCCATCTACGTTTTTCTGCTGCAGCAGTGCGGCATAGTGCTCAACCTTCTCGTCCTTGTTATCCGTGCTGCAAATAAAGACGCTGTATCCGTGACGCTGTCCTTCATCCTCGACTGCTCTCGCAATCTCGGCGAAAAAGGGATTCGAGATGTCCGGGACAAGCAAACCAAGTGCATACGTCTTCTTACCCGTTAGGGCAGAAGCGATCATGCTTGGCTTGTAGCCCATACGCATGATGATCTGCCTGATCTCTTCCCGGCGTTCCTCACTGATCTTCCCTTTACCATTGATGACAAGGGATACAGTAGCAATCGATACGCCAGCTTCCTTTGCTACATCATATATGGTCGCTTTCATGATTGATGGTCTCCATTCGCACGTAACATATTTAAGTTCATTATGCGCGCAAAGGGGAGCGCTTTCAATGATTATCTGGGAACTGCTGGGGAAGGCATCAGCCACGCATGAGCTGGATCATTATAGAACTTCCATATACGGGTTGGTCCGGCCATTACATTCAGATAATAGACGTCATAACCCGGTGGCGCCGAAACCGGATGATACCCTTTTGGTACAAGCACCGCCTCACCGTCAGCAACAGCCAGCGTCTCATCAAGCGAGCGATCATCCGTATAGACCCGTTGTACCGCAAAGCCCTGACTCGGATTGGTACGATAATAATACGTTTCCTCAAGGAATGACTCCTCCGGAAGGAAATCCCGGTCATGCTTGTGCGGCGGATAGCTCGACCAATGTCCGCCAGGCGTAAATACTTCGACAACAAGCAGACTGTCAGCAGGCTCCGTCTCCGGCAAAATATTTTGAACGAGACGCGCCATATTGCCGTTGCCCCGATTCTCCACGCTAACTTGGTCTGGCGAGATTAGACGGGCTTCATGCCCACCCTTGCCAGGCGCAAGGCATACCGCAAGCTCAAGCTCCGTAAGCGCCGTTATATTCCAGCTGTCGCCGTTTGGCACATAGACGGAGTATGGTGGTATTTTCTCAAATACACTCATTCTCTCGCCGATGTTATCCCAGCTCCTGGTGCTCGTGGAGACATCTGCTTTGCCGCTCAATAGCACGAGGCAAGCTTCCTGATCCCCCGTTTCACGATGCAGCGATTGCCCCGGGGCTAGCTTGAACACTTCAAAACCAACATACTCCCAGCCAGCAGACTGCGGCGTAATGGATAACACGCTGCCGTCAGCACCAGGTGCCTGCACAGGCTTTACGATTAATTCACTCATAGCATTCAGCCTCCTTTATAGGTTCGAATAATCAAATCAGTTCGCTTAGCTTAACTGGTCTTCCCAGCTTGGCAGACTGCTTCGCAGCCAGCGCAATTAGCTCGGCTTGAAGTCCATCATTACCTTCAACCTGGAGTGGATGGTTATGCAATACACTGCCGATGAACATCCTTGTTTCCTCGACATACGCCTCGTTATAACGCTCGAGGAAGAAGTGAAGCGGTTTATCACGGACTACACCCATCTCATCGCTAACGGTAACCGTATTCGGGTAATCATTCTCCGCCGAAGCGGCACCTCGAGAGCCAAACACCTCAACACGCTGATCATAACCGTATACAGCACGGCGGCTGTTATCAATGATGGCCAATGCACCACTTGTAAAGGTAAGCGTCGTTACAGCCGTATCGTAGTCACCCAATTCACCGATTACCGGATCAATGAGGACCGCTCCTTGTGTGTACACCGTCTCAACCTCACTGCCCGATATAAAACGAGCCATATCAAAATCATGAATCGCCATATCCATGAAGATGCCGCCGGATACCTTAATGTATTCCGGGCTAGGCGGATTCGGATCCCGTGACGTGATCTTCACCAGATGCGGAACGCCAACGCGATTTTGTGCAACAAGCTCCCGCAGACGTTTGAAATTATGGTCAAAGCGCCGATTAAATCCGATTTGCAGCTTTACTCCAGCCTTATCGACTGCAACGAGCGCTTCCTTGGTCTTGCTCACATCCATGCTGACCGGCTTCTCGCAAAATACATGCTTGCCCGCTTCTGCTGCTTGAATAATGAGCGGAACATGGGTATCCGTCGACGAACAAATAAAGACGGCGTCAATATCCGGATGTCCAATAAGTTCCGAGCTGTCCGTCGTAACCATGCTAATACCGCGTTCGCTTGCCCATGCCTTCAGCTCTTCATTTGCGTAAAGATCACTAATGGCTACAATCTCTGCTTCCGCCATGCGGAGCAGGTTATCGGCATGAATTTTGCCGATACGCCCCGCGCCGATAATACCTACTCTAACCTTGCTCATTTCGCTGCTCCCCCTGTAAGCCCGCTTACCAGCGAGCTGTCACCATTTTTTTACGAGTATAGAATTCGACTCCATCCGTACCATTGGCATGAAGATCGCCATAGAAGGATTCCTTCCAGCCAGAGAACGGGAAGAAGGCCATCGGCGCAGGAACGCCAAGATTGATCCCAAGCATACCAGCGTCTATGGTTTCACGGAACTGACGGACATTGCTGCCATCCTTCGTGAAGAGACAAGCGCCATTCGCAAATGTGGACTGATTAGCAATTTCAATAGCTTCATCAAGGGAAGCAGCACGCATAATTGACAGCACCGGTGCGAAAATCTCATCTTTCCAAATTTTCATCTCGCAGCTTACGTTATCGAAGATGGTTGGTCCTACAAAATAGCCGTTCTCGCTTGCAGCAGCATCCTTGCGGCCATCGCGCAGCAGCGTTGCACCTTCCTGCTCGCCCGATTCGATATAGCCGAGGGTACGCTGTTTATGGGAATCACGGATGACTGGTCCAAGGAATACGCCATCTTCCAATCCGTTGCCGATTGTAATCGCGTCCGCCGCCTGCTGCAGCCTCTCAATAAGCGGATCCGCTACATCGCCAACCGCAATAACAACTGCACAAGCCATACAGCGTTCGCCCGCTGAACCAAAGGCTGCACTGACAATCTGTGTGACGGAAGCATCAAGGTCAGCATCCGGCATAACGATGGAGTGATTTTTGGCGCCAGCCAGCGCCTGCACCCGTTTGCCGTTAGCTGTTCCTGTTTTGTACACATATTCAGCAACTGGCTGGGAACCAACGAAGGAGATCGCAGCCACATCTTTATTTTCCAGTAAGCCATTTACGACATCATGGGCACCATGAACGATGCTCAGTACACCTGCCGGCAAGCCTGCTTCTTCGAAGAGCTCAGCAAGTCGTGCTGCAAGCAACGGTGTCCGTTCGGAAGGCTTCAGGACAAAGGCATTGCCACAAGCAATAGCAAGCGGGAACATCCAGCAAGGAACCATCATCGGGAAGTTAAACGGCGTAATGCCGCCAACTACCCCGATTGGATAGCGGTACATGCCGGATTCCAGATTCGAAGCGATATCCGGAAGCTGCTTGCCCATCATCAGATTCGGAGCACCAGCCGCGAACTCTACGCACTCAATACCGCGCTGTACCTCGCCGTAAGCTTCCGTGTAGCTTTTGCCGTTCTCCAGTGTAATGAGGCGAGCCAGCTCCTCCCAATTTTCAACGAGCAGCTGTTGATATTTGAACAGTACACGTGCACGGCGCGGCACCGGCGTTTTGCTCCAGCTGCCGAAAGCTGCTTTTGCTGCAGCAACTGCTTCATCAAGATCCTCTCTCGAAGAGATCGGCACATAAGCGAGCACTTCTTCAGTTGCCGGATTATAGACAGGCTCTGTTTTACCGGAACGGGAAGGTACCCACTGCCCGCCGATTAGATTATTTAAAGTTTGGACACTTGTATTTGTGTTTGTATTCGTTGAATTCGTCATAAGTCGTTCCCCGCTTTCTAATAAGTGTGGTTATTTAGTTGCTAGCAGCTGTAATTTCGCCCTTGAGACAAGCTTCAATATAGGCATGGACTTGTGGTGCCTTCGGCATTGCATCCGAGCAGCTATGACTGGAGATGACGATGCAGGCTGCAGCGCTGCCGAACTCCATGCTGGCGCTGATGTCCCAGCCCTGCATTAATCCATAAAGGAATCCCGCCGCATAAGAGTCGCCTGCTCCAAACGTCTTCACAACTTTAGCAGGGAAGCTTCTTGCCCGATGCGAGGAGCCGTCCTTCGTATACGCGATAGAGCCGTCCTTGCCATGTTTGATAATGACGATATCAGCGGAATGATTGAACCATTTGGCTGCTGTAATATGATCGTCCCGCTCCGGATTATTCCCAAGACGTTCCATCATATCGAACTCTTCCCGCGTTCCGATAATAATGTCGCACTTCTCTGCTGCCAGATTGTAATAGACAGCTGTTTCTTCATCCGAAGTCCATGTATAAGGCCGATAATCGAGATCAAAGGCAATGACTGCTCCATGCTTCTTGGCGTAATCCAATGCTTGAAATACAGCCTCACGCGATGGGCTTTGGGCAAGCGCCGTGCCGGAGATCAAGAGCAGCTTCGCCTCAGCAATAAGCTCCTCCCGTACTTCTCCCGCTTCCAGCAGCAAATCAGCCACATTGTCTCTGTACATGAGAATACTGCAATCCGTAGGGCTTTTGATTTCCGTAAAAGCAAGACCCGTTACAGCCCCGGTTCGGTCAACCGTTACGCCGGAGGCATCAATGCCTTCTTTGTTTAGATAGCCGGTGATAAACCGTCCCATCTGATCATTCGCAACTTTACCGATAAAAGCGCTTTTGAGTCCAAGACGGGACATGCCGATACAAATATTCGCAGGTGAACCACCGACATATTTGGTAAAGGTAACGGTCTCCTCCATTGGACGGTTAATCTCATTAGCGTTCAGATCGATACAAAGACGGCCAACTGCAACGAAATCAAGAGGTTTCGCGGTATCAAATTGGATAGCTTTACTCATTGACCTTCGCTCCCTTCCGAGCATTCTCGTTAATCAGCGTATCTATATGTTGCAGCGCGTTAAACGCATATTCGTATGGCGGGTGAATCGCAGGATCCTGCTCACCTTCGAGCATCGCCCATCCGTTATATCCTCTGTCCACCAGCTCGGCGATAATAGGGGTAAAATCAATACAGCCGTCGCCAGGAACGGTGAACACGCCTTTTCGGATACAGGTTACAAAATCAGCTGCTTCCGAACGGGCTTCAGCCAGAACGGATGGCCGGATATCTTTTAGATGGATATAAGCAATCCGGTCGTAATGCTTGCGAAGCACCTGAAGCGGATCAGCGCCACCGTAGTAGGCATGCCCGGTATCATAGAGCAGGGAGACAAGCGATGGATCCGTCAGCTCCATTAGGCGGTCGATTTCCTCAGGGGATTCTACAACCGTCCCGCCGTGATGATGGTAAACAAGCTTCATGCCGAATTCGCGGGCGATGCTTCCCGCAGCGTTCAAGCCTTCCGCGAGGGAGCGCCAGCCGTCCTCGTCCAGACGAAGCACCTCCTTCTCATTTGGTGTACGGCGTGGATCAAAGTGGAGCGAGCCGCCAACCTCAGCTGTGCTGATAACCTTACTGCCCATTTCACTTAAAAATTCACAATGCGCTCGATAAGCTGCAAGTTCCTGCTCACGATAAGAGGGATCGGACAGCAGAACCGATTTCCATTGCGATACCAGTTGAATGCCGCGAGATGCAAGCTCCTGCTTTAGTACAGCAAGATCCTGCGGATATTTACGCCCCATCTCTGTGCCGGTTAATCCGAGTCTTTGAATATCATCCAAAATCGTTTCATAGGTCGTATCCGCTCCATGCTCACGTACATCCTCTCCCACCCAATTGATGGGATGTACTCCAATCTGAAAAGGTCTATTGTTAGACATGCTTTTATCCTCCTCGCTGAATTGGACTTTCGCCTATAGTTGTCTAGCTTTACCTGTCTCTTCTGCCATCTCGCGATGCGCTGCCTCAACCTTCGGACTAACCGATACGGCCGGCACATCAACACGCCACCACGATTCGTATCCAGCTGTATTCGTGCCAGGTACAACCTTCATCTCGATCAGCGTCGATACTGTCTCCTCACGAGCCAGCAGAATTGCCTCGCGAAGCTGTTCAGCTGTGTGAACGGTATAAGCTCGAGCTCCAAGGCTGCGTGCATGAGCAGCAAAATCCATCGGCATATAACTGCCGCTAAGCTTGCCGTCAACTGGATTACGGAACCGGAATTCATTCCCGAAGCCGTCGCTGCCATGACCTCTTTGCAGATTATGAATACATTGGAAGCCACTGTTGTCGAACAACAGCACCGTCATCTTTACACCTTCCTGCAGGCTGGTCACGAGCTCGGAATGCAGCATCAGATAACTTCCATCCCCTACAACGGCGTAGACATCTCTATCCGGCTCCGCTAGTGCTGCACCAAATGCACCGCTGACCTCATAGCCCATACAGGAGAAACCGTATTCCATGTGGTATGTCTTTGGTTCAACCGGCCGCCACAGCCGGTGAAGGTCGCCGGGAAGGCTTCCTGCCGCTGCGACGATAACATCAGACGGCTGAAGAGTTTCGTTAATGACGCCAAGCGCCAGCGTCTGGGATAATCCCGCTTCATGCTCAAGTGCGTATAACCGGTCAACCTCATGATCCCATTCCGCCTTAAGCGAGGGCAGCTCTCCAGCTGCGTAACCGCTTGCATAGTTCACCTCAGCCAGCGCCTTATGAAGCGCTTCGATGGCTTCTTTTGCATCGGCTGTTACCGCTATGCCGTCCAGCTTCACGGAATCAAACCTGCTCACGTTTATATTAATGAACTGCACTTCTTCATTGCCGAATGCCGACTTGGATGAAGTCGTAAAATCCGAGTAACGGGTACCAATGCCAATAATGACGTCAGCTTCTTGTGCTAAACGGTTGGCCGCCAGCGTTCCCGTAACGCCTACACCACCCATATTCAAGGGATGATTCCAAGGGAGCACACTCTTGCCAGCCTGCGTCTCGGCAACCGGAATGCCAAATGCCGACGCAAATGCGGCAAGCTGCTCAGTTGCTTCGCTGTAATGTACACCACCGCCAGCGATAAGAAGCGGCTTCCGCTTGCCAACGAGAAGCTCGACTGCACGCCGGATCGCATCTGCTGCAGCAGGTCGGCGTTCAATGATATGCACTCGTTTCGCAAAGAACGATTCCGGATAATCATACGTCTCCGCCTGTACGTCCTGCGGCAGTGCCAGTGTAACAGCCCCCGTCTCAGCAGGATCCGTTAGTATCCGCATCGCAGACAGCGCCGCCGTCATCAGCTGCTCCGGACGGACAATACGGTCCCAATACCGGCTCACAGGCTTAAAAGCATCAACGGCTGATATCGTATAATCGCTTGGATTCTCCAGCTGCTGCAGTACTGGATCGGGCTGACGGCAGGCAAAGTTATCTCCGGGAAGGAGCAAAAGCGGGATCCGATTTACCGTTGCCGTACCAGCTGCTGTCACCATGTTCAGCGCGCCAGGTCCGATCGAGGATGTGCAGGCGAATATTTGCTTCCTTCCGCTCTGCTTGGCGAACGCCGTTGCGGCATGTGCCATTCCCTGCTCGTTTTTCCCCTGAATGAACGTCAAGCTTCCGGGGCTCCGCTCCAGAGCCTCACCGATTCCCGTCACGTTGCCGTGCCCGAAAATACCCATAACGCCTTTGACAAACTTGGTCTCCGTCCCGTCAACCGACACGTACTGGTTGTCTAGAAACCGAAGCAATGCTTGTGCCATCGACAATTTGATCGTCTTCATCCTTTTCCCGCCTTCACTATTGGATTAAGCGCTTTACCTAGTAAAAAAAAGAACTCTATTAAGAGCTTATGTTTTCTACCTCTACAGAAATGACATTCTTTATGCGACGCATTTCCTCATATACGGATGTCGTTGGGTATAGATCCCCGGACGACAGGACGAGCCGTATTTCCTTCCGGCCATCGCCTATGTCTTTGATCGTTGTATGTTTAATCTGATGATCTGACCGGATGCTTGCAAGCATCCCGTTCAGCTCAGCTGCGCGGTCGAAGGTCATACATACCGATACGTCACGCTCCCGCAGCTTGGACGGTCCAAGTGCACGAACAGCGAGCGGTACTAGATTAACAGCCATTATGATAATACCGGCGGCAGTGAAAGCTTCCTTATAAAAGCCTGCACCTGCCGCTATGCCCAGAGCCGAAGCGGACCATACCATTGCGGCTGTCGTCAGGCCGGAGATTACATCATTATTCCGCCTCAGTATGACTCCCGCTCCAATAAAACCGACACCACTTACGATTTGTGCCGCCAGCCGCATGGGATCCATATTGGTCATACCCGGATTGGAAAGCGAAGCTGCCGCATCAATGGATACCATCGTAATCAGGCAGCTTGCGACCGAGATGACCATACTCGTCTTTATACCTAGCGGTTTATGCCGAAGCTGGCGGTCAACACCAATTAATAGACCAAGTGCTAATGCAGCGCCAAGCTTTAGTGCAAACAACGATGTTCACCCCCTCTAAAGATGTATTCTCCTTATATGGGAAATTTTCCTGCACTGTTTAGCAAACTGACTTCAACACCAGCAAGCATCATAATGCCGATACCGTGATTGTCATTGACGACGGTGCGCAAATCGTACATATAGTAATCTGGTGAGAAGGAGTACCGGGAACCGCTGCATACGCCGTGAACATTACCTGACCGGTCAATCGCATTTTCAGTTAAACCTCTCCACGCTTTCCTTGCCGCAGCCGCGTAATCACGATCACCTGGCAGCCAGCCGAAACGAATGCCGCGGGCAAAAGCATAAGCAAACATCGCCGTGCAGGATGCTTCCTCATAAGCGTCTGGCTCGTTCAGCACCTGTCTCCATAATCCCGAGCTGCTCTGCAGATCGGCAACTCCAGAACACATGGATCGGAAGAAGTCCAGCAGCGCTTCACGATTCGAATGATCCTCCGGTAAACGCTCGAGCAGCTCGGAGAGTGAGAACAACACCCATCCGTTTCCGCGGCCCCAAGGCACTCTTGTCGCTTGACCGTATTTGAAATCATAAACATGTGACATAATCCGCTCTTCTTCTATAAACAGATAACGCCGGAACAGCAGAAACTGTCTGGCCGCCTCATCTATCGCTTCCTGATTTCCACTAACGATGGCATACCGTGTAAGGAACGGCCCGCTCATGTATAGATCATCCGCCCACAGCGTGTTGTCGAAATATTCGCCTTCGCTAAGACGATAGAATGCCCCGTCTTCTCTCCGCTCCAGCCTCTTCAGCATAAAGTCTGCGATAGGATCAGCAATACGCAGGAACATATCGTCATCCTCCTGCAAATATGCTTCCAGCATCGCGGAGCCAAACGAACCGCAGTTGTCCAGCATCCGCGTCAGCACCAGCTGGTGATTGACGCTTGGAAAGCCGTACTCCTTGCGATCCCAAAGTGCATAATCATACATATCTGTGCAGGTCCGGATATGGGAAAGCGCATAGTCTGACCATTCCTTACGGTTCAATACCCGCGCCGTGCGCAGCAATCCATACATCGTGACACCAAGCGGATAATCCCAACGTCCAAAGTTAGTCGCTGTGCCTGTTGTCCACTTATTACTAAGCATCGCATTCTCATAAAACGGACGAAGACGAGTCTGCGGCATATTCAGCTCCCAATACGTGCTGCCAGTAGGCTGCCCGTTGAGGTCAATGGCAGGAAATAGTGTGGATACCTGGCAGACCGCCGATGCGTCAAGCTCGGTATTTACAGCAATTGGTCCAGCATACAACCATTCGCCGCTGTATCCATGGATATGCATAGGCTGTTTCAATGCGAGAGGTTTGTCATCTGCTGAAGCATTCAGTTCAAAGCCCCAGCCCTGCGATCCACTCAGCGTGCGGATTAATAGATTCCCGCTGCTATAATCTGCCTTCACGTTTTCCCGGAAAGCGCCCGCTTCCGTAAGATTCAGTACTAGCTTGCCATCGATCCACACCGAAGCCGGTCCACACACATGCCCTTGCAGTACAAGGGACTCTTTCCTCCATACCGGCAGTCTCGTCCAGCCATAGCCGGCTACCGCTGCCTCCGGTCTGCCGTATTGGCGCTCCAGATTTGGCAATGCCGCCTCCTCTGCCTCCCATTTCGTACGTGGAAGCCAGCTTAAGCCTGTCTCCTCCTCCGAATGCAGCTCTTCTGGGAAAGCCCCTTCACCATAACATGGCTTTTTCACTGGTTCCGAGAATACCCATCCGGCACTGCCGTCCCGATCTGTAAATGGAGCAATTACATTCAGAATCCGTACCTTTGCTTCATCTGCCCCAAATCGGCAGCCAAAGCCTGCAGGCGTTCGTCTCGCTTCGATTAGAATCCGGTTCCAACCTTTTGCCAGAAGCATCGGAATAACAACACGAGCATCCGGTTTCATTTCCTCCACAGCTGAAGTACGGAATAATTCCTTGTCATTCATATACAGTTTAATAGGGCCAATAGGCTCTAAATTACAATCTATCGAACGCTCATTATCACTCCATACAAGCCCGTACACATAAACATAATCGCCGTTTGCTGCTTGCGGCCATCTGGAAGATAGATTCATGTCGTACAAGCCTTCTTCATTTTGTAAAATACCTTGATGCGAGAATGCGCGATAAGCAAACGGGATTGGTGGATTCGCACCAATATAGCGGCTGGCCAGCAGCTCCAGAATACGGCGATCCTCATCGCCAAACGCATACCTTGCGCTGTCCCTAGACTCTACATATACGGTCATTGTCCGTTCCTCCCACCTGCAGGTGACAGCCGAATATTGAATGTCCGGTCATAAGGCGTCAGTACGTTAACAACTAGTGTCTGGCAATCCGATGGGTATGAGGCTCCCCGAATCGATTTCATTCCGTGCTCCTGTGCTCCGCCATCCAGCTCAATCCAGTCGTCACCGGCTGAGAATCTTACTGTACCGTCCTGCCAGAATTCAGTCCCCGTCTCAGCAGGTGCCCGTTCGCCTCCGCTGAACTGCCCATCCTTCCCGAAAATGAAGGAAATTTGGGTCATCAGCACATCCGGCTTGTCGCATTTTACGCGAAGCTTCCACCCGTCTTCGGCTTCAGTCAACTCTATTTGTACTTGATGCTGCTGCAAATGAGTCACTTCACGAAGCTGATGCGGAAGCAAATACCACGGACTAACCTGAGCTCCTGCGGATTCAGGCAGCCGTTCCCTCGCAATCGGACCGTAATAACCCTTCGCTTCTGTTCCCGACAGCAGGTAACCGTTGCCCAATTGCTCCAGGTCGTTCATCTTGATAAAGCCTGGCTCAAACGTGCTGCTCACCTGTACACCAAGCAGCTTCGCCTCCCCATGGCGCAGCGCAAAGAAGGAATTGGTCTCCGTCATGACTGTCACGCTTGTTTTCCCTTCTCGCTGCCTTGCAACCGGAGCGCCAAACTCGGTATGAAGCCTGCTGTGATAGATTTGTCCGCCATGTCCAGCCGACTCCATCTGGCTTAGATAATCTTTTCGATTGAATTGACCGTTGATGACAATCCGATAACAGTCCGGCAGGCTGCAAGGCTCAACCTTTGAATCACGCAGCTTGGGATGAAGCAGAAAACCTAATAGAGCATTGTTCGGAATCGCTCCAGGATGATCAAGCGCCTCAGCACCAAGTCTAACTAGAGCGGCAAAAAGATGATCCTTATCATGTTCGGCCATTAGGCTGGATACCAGCAAATAGCCTGACATATCGTACTTATGTCCAAAATCCTGTCGTCCGGAATAATCCGTGACAACTTCCCCATCTGGATGGATTAGATAAGCCATCATTCGCAGATTGCGACGAACCGGCTCGAGCAGCTCCGGATGGCCAAGCAGCTCAGCGGTATGGTATAACATCACATCGCTTACGCCGTTGTAAATTCCGTTACTGCGTTCTGTCCATTCCCCATCCTCCGTACAATCGATCCCTTCTGCCAGCCAGGCATCTGCCCGGGCAATCAGATCCTTATTGCCTGTCAGCCTATGCAGGAAGCCAAGAGCAGCTGTAAGCACCCAGCGGTGATTAGGTGTATGGCAGCCGCCAGTTAACAGCGCTGGCACCGACTGCTCCAGAAACCGCCGGATATTCATTCGAGCCGTCTCCAGAGCTGCCCATTCGTGCTTCTCCAGCAGCTCATAGAGCTGGGCAAGTCCTACAACCGCGAAGGCTGTATCCGGCGGCGAATGCATATTCGTCCAGCCCGGTGAGACAGTACCGTCAGCATGCTGATGGCGGACGATAAACGCGGCCGAGAGCTCCAGACGGTACAGCAGCGATTCGTCATGATAATAACGGGAATCTGTATTTACGAGAGCACATCCCCAGATTGCCATTACAGCTAATGTTCCTGTATGGGTCGGCCAAGCGATTCCGCTGTCCGGATCAGCCACCCCGCCATAGAAGCGGCTTTGACTGTCCATAATCTGATTATCCGTCCCACGTTTGACCCAGCCATCATTAACGGCTACCAGCTTTTCGTACATTGTAATCATCCCTCCAAAGGTTCTTTAAGCCGGCAAGGCCGCTAGCTTAGCAAGCAGCAGCTCATGGCTCTGCTCAATTTCCTCCGGCGTACATACTGCCTTGAGCTCATATACCTTAACAGGAGCCGCTGCAATAATCGGAAGAAAACGGTCGAAGTATTCCATATCACCACTATGCACATAAGGGCACCAGTGATCCGAAAGGCCAACTGTCTCATGAATATGAACACCAACCACATTATCTTTGATCGCTTCCATATCCCGCGCATTATCGTACAGTCCCATTCGTTCCATCATCATGCCATGGCCAAAATCGTACCATAGCCCAACCCTTGCGCCCTGCAGCCGGTCAAATATCGACTTCGCTTCGCGCAATGTCGGCATCTGGTAGCAGCGCGAACGGGTTTCAATGCCAATCGATACATCCCAGCCCTTAGCATCAATGCGTTCACAGACTTCCTCAAGACTGTCTCCGATCCGGCGCAAGTAATGGCGTGCAGCAGATTCCCTGCGCTCGATCATTTCACTCCATAGCTTTGTATAAGCAGCAGATTCAAGACCTTGCTCGTTATATATCTTCTTCAGTGCATTATCGATGTTATAGTCGAATGGCACCTCACCCGGATGAACAACAACTGCTTTCGCCCCGTACCGGTTCGCATACTCCGCAGATCGAATTAGCAGCTCGATGGAGCGCTGGCGCTTCTCCTCATCATCGAAGCCCAGCAAGACAGAATCGGTTCCGTAATCGGGATCCGCAACATGCGGGAATGTATTATGAACGCTCGATACGCCAATTTCTCCGTGTTCTATCATTGGCTCTATCGTCGCCAGAAGCTCATTTGACACATTATAATTCAGTTCGACGAAGCGGAAGCCAAGCTCCCGGATCTCTTCAATCATTCCTCTGCCTGTTTGATGCCGCTTAATATTCCAGCAGGTTGAGAACGAATATTGCCCTTTGTTCTTCCCCATTACTTAAGCCCTCCAGATTTATAGCGGCGAACTGCCGCGTCTTTGCTACCCTTTAACCGCTCCAAGCATAACGCCGCTGACGAAATACCGCTGCAGCCAAGGGTAGACGATTAGAATTGGTACTGTTGCAAAGATAACGCTCGCTGCTTTCAAGCTCTCAGGCTGCAGCATTTGTCCTCCGCTTGCACCTTCCGCCTGCATCAGTTCGCTGACCATGTTGTTGTTAACCAGCTGATACAGCTTCAGTTGAAGCGGATACATCTCCGGACTCGTAATATACATCAGCGTATCGGTAAAG
Organism: Paenibacillus sp. YAF4_2; assembly: GCF_052113225.1. NCBI lineage: Bacteria > Bacillati > Bacillota > Bacilli > Caryophanales > Paenibacillaceae > Paenibacillus > Paenibacillus sp. YAF4_2. The sequence goes on along the minus strand of NZ_JBFRCT010000002.1, from coordinate 34,169 downwards.
CCGTTCCAGCGGCCTACCGCATAGAACAGACTAAGCGTAGCGATAACTGGCATCGACAGCGGTATGATAATGCTGACCAGAGTACGGAAATAAGAGCTTCCGTCGATCTCAGCTGATTCCTCGAGCGAGTCGGGAATACCTTGAAAGAACGTAATTAAGATAATCAGATAGAATGGACTGATTAGTCCAGGCAGCACAAGTGCCCAAATCGAATCCAGCAAGTGCAAATTGCGCACCAGCATATATTCCGGAATAATCCCTCCGCTGAAGAACATCGTGATCACAATAATAAACATCACGACCTTACGGCCCTTTAATTTGGTTTTTGAAAGTGGATAAGCTGCCGCAATGGACATCAGCATACAAAATACAGTGAACAATACCGTCAGCATGACGGTGAAACCAAGCGAACGGATCATCGAGCTGTCAGTGAATACCTGCTTGTAAGCACCCCAGTTGATTTCCACCGGCAGAATACTAACCTCGCCGGACATAATGGCACGTGCCGAGCTTAAGGAAATCGCTATTATATGAATAAACGGAGCCAGACATAGCAGCACGAATAGAAGTATCAAGATCGTATTGATGACATCAAATGACCGGCTGGCTTGTTGATCTCTCATGTCTTACCGCTCCTTTCTCGTTTTCGATCGCATCATTCTAAATAATACTTTGGTCCGCCAATTTCTTGGAGGTATAGTTCGCTCCAAGCACGAAGACAAGTCCAACAACAGCCTGGAATAAGCCGACAACTGTAGCAATCGTATATTGCCCGGATTCTATGCCAATACGGTATACAAAGGTGCTAAGCACATCCGCATAATCCCGAACGGCTGTGTTGCCGATAATGTAGGGACGTTCAAAGCCAATCGCAATCATGTGGCCCAGGTTGATAATAAGGAGAGTTACGATTGTTGGCTTCAGCGATGGAAGTGTAATACTGAAAATTTTTCTGAGCCGGCCTGCGCCATCCACATCTGCTGCTTCAAACAGTTCTCTATTAATGCCTGTAAGAGCCGCCAAATAAATGATCGTTCCCCATCCGGCACTTTGCCAGACCCCAACAACCAGATAAGTGATCAACCAGTCCTTCTTATCCGTCAGAAACGGAATCGCATCGAGGCCAAAGGACGTTAGAATATTGTTAATCATGCCGGACTGTGTGCCAAATACCTGATACACGATCCCGCCGATAATAACCCAGGAAATAAAATGCGGAATGTACAAAATCGTTTGCGACAGCTTTTTGAACCATACTATCTTCAGCTCATAGAGCATAATGGCCAGAAACAGTGGAGCCGGGAACGATACAATTAAATCCAAAAAGTTAAGCATCAATGTATTACGTAATACTTTGAAAAAGTCCGGCATCGCGAACACTTCTTTAAATCCGTCGAACCCGATCCATTCACTGCCGTTAATCCCTTGAAAGAAGTTGAAATCTTTAAATGCAATTAGGATGCCGTACATCGGACCGTATTTGAAAATAATAAAGTAACTGACCGGAAAAATAAGTAGGGCATACAGCTGCCAATATCTGCGTAAATACGCGGTTCCTTTCAATACCATCCACCCCTGTCCGCTTACGGTGATGCCAAGAGACGAGAACCAAAAGGTAAGCTCATCGTCTCCAAGCTGCTTAATTTGGAATTACCCTTATTTCTTCATCGCCTCATAAGCTTTTGTACGTTCATCCAAAATGGCTTGACCGCCGTTTGCCATATAATCTTTTATCGCTGCTTCATACGTGCTTTCGAATTGGTCTGGCTTAGCCATCGCTGTTTTAACGATGATTTCTTTGTACTTATCTTGAAGAGCTGTACCGTATTTGGCTTGTGCTTCAATCGGGCGGTCGAACAAGACTGGCTTGATTGTGTCGGTTCTTGAAATGGACAATGCTTTACGTGTTTCCTCTTGGTTAGCCTCAGGCATGCCAACGACATAAGCCTCGACGTTTTTGTCTGCATCGCCAAGCTGCTTGCCGTTCGAAATAATAGCCATATCGCCAAAGTTATAGATGCGGTTTTTAATCTCATCTGTTGCATCTGTCTTCATGATCGGAACACCGTTCTCCAGCGTATAGTTCTCGCCTTCAACACCGTTCTGCATGTCAAACAGGTTGCCTTCCGAAGCCATCCAATCGAGGTACTTAATCGCCTCAACAGCATGACCGCTGCTCTTAGGAACCATCAGGAACAGGCCGATTGGCGCATATTCCGGTTTTGGATGCTTGCCTTCCGCATTGGAATAGACATCAACCGCAGAGATTTTAGCGCCTGGAATATTCTTTTGGAGCGTAGAGTACAAGCCGTCCGCATAGAACGGATTCATATCATCTTCACTAAAGAATCCGACCAGACCTTTAGCTGCATCTTCATTCAGCTTCTTCTTGTCTTCATCAAGACTGAAATCAGCACTCATCAGCCCGTCGTTATACAGCTTGTTCATGAACTGCAAAGCTTCCTTGAAGCCTGGCAGCAATGTCGGATAGTCATTCGAACCAAGCTGCTGCGTTAGTGTATAACGTTGCTCTTCTGTCAGCGGCTGAATGAAAGACCAGATAAGCGGATCATATTGGGCTGGAGCAAGCGCCATACCAAGTGGAATCACTTTGCCGCCGGTTTGACCCGGGTCTTTTTCCTTAAATGCTTTCAACGTTGTGTACAATTCATCTGTTGTTGTTGGCACAGGCAAACTCAGTTTATCAAGCCAGTCCTGACGGATGAACGAGGAGTATTTACCTAAGTGGGAGCGTTTAGCCGGAAGAGCAAACTGCTTGCCTTCAAATTGGCCGTATGCAAGTGTTTCATCGCCCAAAAACTTTTTCAGGTTAGGACCGTATTGATCAAGCAGCTCGCCAAGATCCGTCAGACCGCCTTGTTGTGCGTAACGATAGAAGGTTCCCGTATCATACGTAAATACAATATCCGGAACATCGCTGCCGCTGGCCATCAGAACATTCAGCTTTTGAACCTCTTCTGAACGAGGGACCGGTACGAATTGTACATTGATGTTGTTTGGCGTACCGAATTTGTCCTGTACGAATGTCGTTAAATAGTTCTTTGTAATCGTAGAGCCTGCAGGAGAATTACCCCGGTCGAACACTTCAACTTTAAGTGAAGATGCTTTGCCGGAAGCCTTGTCGCCTCCAGTTGATTCGTTTGCTTTCTCATTGCCATTGTTGCTGCTGCATGCGCTGATCAGCATCGTGCTTACGAGTGTAGCTGTTAATAGAGTGCTGGCTGTTTTTCTTCCTCTTTTCGTTTGTTCCATTTGAACCCAACCCCTCTTTATTAAGGTTTGCTTCCTGCACCCGGTGTTGTTATTGAACACGCTTACAAGCTTTACTGTTGGTCCGTGTTTGGGAAGTGGCCTCAGTATGACACGACCTGCAATATCGTGACAATAAACCAGTTTCGGCTGAGCAAACCGTTCCTCCAATCCGTTGCCCTATAAGGCTTTTGAAGCTTAGAATAAATCATTTTCCCGATATAAACCGTATAGCAAAAAGCACGTAATAAAGCCTTTTCCCGCGATAAACCATACGATTAACTGTGAAAAAGAACGAAAGCGGCGGTCCGAATGAAATACCTTATCCGGGCCACCGCTGTCATCATACATAGATCATTATTGTCATCATTCTGTAGTAGCTTCATCACGATTGCCCTGTGCGCCCAATGTCAAAGTGGAAGGGCGCATCTTTAGCTTGCGGAATTCACCTGGTGTTACACCGGTCAACCGTTTGAACACCCGTCCGAATGTTATTGAGTTAGCATAACCAACCTGAAGGGCAATATTTTGTACCGTCTCTTCTGTCTCAACGAGTAGACGCTCAGCTTGCTGCATCCGAAGCTGCACAAGAAAATCGACAAACTTCATATCGTACTCCAGCTTGAACAGATGGCTGGCATATTTGCCGGATATTTCGAACCGGTCACTCAAATGCTTAAGAGACAGATCCGGATCGGCGAAGTTCTCTTGAATATAAGCTCTTATCTCGGTAATCATCGTTTTATAGCCTTTAGCCTGGCTCATCGCTACATACGTATCGTAGACTTGAACGAGGTAATCAGACAACAGCTCTTTCATCTCTGGAAGTGCTGATGTTCCTCTCAGGTTTACAAGCAATTCAGAAATTCGGGTACCATCCAGACATTCATTCAAAGAGTCCGACAGCTCCTTCAGCTCCCGGCTGAGCATCTGCAGGAAGAGCTGGATAAACGATAAAATATCTTCATCCTTCATTACATCTGTTTCAAAATGCTTAAATAGCTGCTCAAACGTATCCCGCCAGCTTTCATTCGTTAAGCGGAATTCCTGTACACAATTCGTACACTGCTGCATGTAATTGAACATTCCGCGCGGCTGATCCTGCGGAATATCTCCACTATAGGTAATCGCATGATGCCCGATGGCGAATTGATACTCCATTCCGTTTAACGCGTCACGGTAGGAACGTCCGATTCCACCCCAGTCATTCACAATGGAGCCGATACCAATCGAAAGGTTGAAGCGCAAATGCTCCCCTACCCATTCCCGTGCAACCAACGCCGTTTTACGAAGCTGGTCCTGAACTTGGGGCCCGGTGTCGTCAGTAGCAAACACAAAAGTGATCCGATCCGATGCGGACCATTCTCCCCATCCCTGCAAGCCTTCACTATTCGCTAGCTCCTGCATCACATTACCCAGCGCGAATTTTAATACATTCTGCTCATGAAGCGTATTGTCCGCCTGAAAATCATCGTACCGGTTCAGTCTGACGACCATAACCGCATATTGTCCCACATTTGGCAGCAGATTCAGCCTCCGCAGCCGTTCCATCATTTTATCGCCGCGCTGCCCGCTAATGAGCTCATTAAATAGCTGCCTGCGCCCAAGCACAATACTTTCTTGCTGTTCCTTCTCATGATCAAGGGACTGAACAATTAAATTCTCAAGTGCTCGATCGATCATCGTCAGATCGTCCATCTTGACCACTGATCCGTCGCTCCCCCTGAGTTGCAGCGCTTGAATTCGGTTCATCATCAGCCTGATTGGTTTATAATTTCGCCGCGTAACCCAAATAATATAAACAATGGCGACAACGAAGGTCAGAACCGCGATAATAACCCATACATACGATACAACCGATACCCAGCTCCGCAAATGACCAGCTTGAAGACCACTTTCAAACGTCCAGCCCAGCGACCCTGAGGTGAGCGTTGTCAGCACTTTTCCACTAGGAGCAGTGCCATCTCCCGGATAAATCGGCTGCTTGGCAGCATCGATGATCCTCATGAACGAAACCTGATGATTCGTCATACTTCCAATCAGTTGCTCCACATTATACAAATTGATGTTGACGACCAGTATGCCGTCTTTACCAAATGGAAGCGGCGTCTGCTTGTACATAGAAATAACCCGTACCGGCTTCAGCCCGTCATATTCCCGGAACTCCCGGCTTGCCGACCATCCCTGGTAGTCACGGTTATGATTAGCCTCTTGAATAAATTCACGGTCACCAAACTCCGATAAATCGGTCTGGCCACTAGAAGTAAGCACGGAATTGTCCGACTGCCTGTACAAATAAATGGATTCGACCAGGTCATTATCCTCAATCATCGACCGCAGACTATGAACGACATTATATTTAATCGTTGTAGACTCAGATGTACCATTCAAATATGCCGCATAGCTCTTGTTCGCCTCGGCTTCCTTCAGTACATTAAACTCTACTTCACGGATAGACCGTTCCACACTGTTTACGACATATCCGGTCGTAATTTTATCTGCCTTCGCCGTCTCTGAACGGGATATTTCATTAACGGCAATGAACGATAAGAAAATGATCATCGATACGGTCAACACCAATATCGGAAAATAAGAAACGAGCAGCCTTAAATACCAATTGTTAAGCTTTAGCATGTTCAACCTCCTGCCAAACCTGACTCTATATGAAAGCGTTATCACAATGATTAGCATAAATGAGTTAAGCGGTTTACTTGTGCCTATATTGTAGCATGCCTCCTCATGATTCGAAACACTTTAGGCGGCAAAAGTTTTAAGATCATTGTTGAATTTATCGAGGTTGTCTTATGTATCCAACGGAAGCGCATGATGATATGAACTTTGTTATGTATACTTAAAGTGAAAGAATTAAGCAGGTATGCAGCTAAAGGAGATCTGAAGGATGAAGGTTGACCATATAACAATTCCGCCGGGCTTCTGGGCGGGCTTAAACCAATTAGAAATAGCGCCTCAAGATATAGCTCGCCAAGCACAGTTACCTCTTACCATGATTACGGAAGCACACGAGGTCACTGTAGATCAATATTTCAGAATCTGGCAAGCATACTCCGATCTTATTGGTGATACAGCAATCGGAATGATTAAGCTTGCTGCTGCCTTCGAAACTTCACAATATCCGCCTACTGTATTAGCGACCTACCATGCCCGTAACTATCGCGACGCACTGAATCGGATGGCAAGGTACAAACAAATGTGCCCTCCGGAAAGTCTGCGAATAACGGATGAGGGACACTATTGTACGATTGATCTGGAGTGGGTCTGCAGTGAACAGTCAGTACCGCCAGTGCTTATTGGAACAACGCTGGCCTTTCTGCTGGAGTTGGGGCGACGGGGCACGGGACAGCCTTTAACAGCACGTTCCGTAGAGTTTTCACAATCGATGGGAGACGTAAAAGCGCTTGAAGCTTACTTCGGATGTCCTGTTCGGATTAATGCATCCTCTAACCGTATTACACTGTACCAAAAAGATCTGGACTGCTCCTTTATCTCGTATAACAAGGAATTGCTGGAGATCCTCACCCCTGTACTGGACCAATCATTGGATGATCAGCGCAGTCGTTCATTAGCTGATAAGGTCAAGTGGATTATGAAACGCAGCCTGTCCGGCGGGCGATTTGATGTTCAGGCTGTAGCGAGCGAATTACGTATGAGCGATCGCACCTTGCAGCGTCGTCTAACGGAAGAAGGAACAAGCTACAAGCAGCTTTTGACACAGGCTCGGCATGAACAGGCTCGAAAATATTTGGCAGACTCTTCGCTTGAAATCAAAGAGGTAGCCTTCTTGATTGGATATGAGGATCAAAACTCGTTCTACCGAGCTTTCCGTCTATGGGAAGGCGATACGCCTTCGAATTGGCGTTCCAAATATCTAGCGGAAATCTTAATTCCAATCATTTGGCGGGATTAACAAGAACATTGGCGCTGCATGCTAGTTACCAGACGGTCTATCCCAAGTATCCTTATCTCTAACAAATGCAAAGGAGATAGACATCATGGATATGGGATTAAAGAACAAAACGGCTTTAATAACCGGATCGACTAAAGGAATTGGTAAAGCAATTGCCATAGAACTTGCCAGAGAAGGCGTTAATGTGTTGATTAATGGACGAAATAGGGAAGAAGTAGAACAAACCGTAGCAGAAATAAAAGCGGAGTTTCCGGATACCTCTCCTCAGCATGCTGCAGCCGACCTTATAGATTTACAGCAAAGGGAGGCTTTATTCGCGAAATTTCCAAAAGTAGATATTCTGATTAATAATGTAGGCATTTATGAAATCATGCCATATGAAATTATAGATGATGAGGTGTGGGAGAAATACTTCCGAACGAATGTCCTTGCGGCAAACGGATTATGTAAATTTTATTTACCGAAAATGTTGGAGAACAATTATGGCAGGCTCCTCTTTATTGCAAGTGAAGARGCTATTATGCCTTCCGGACAGATGCCTCAATACGCCATGACCAAATCCATGCTGTTATCCTTAGCAAAGAGTTTATCTAAGCTAACAGCAGGAACGGAAGTCACTTCTAATACAATCATGCCTGGACCAACTCTCTCAGAAAAGGTATACCAGATTATTGAGCGTTTATATCCCGATGATATGGTCTTTTCGGAGAAAGAGAAACACTTTATTGCCGCTAATTTACCTCAATCCGAGATTCAACGGTTTATCAAGCCATTTGAAATTGGCCGGCTGGCTGCGTTTGTATGCAGTCCTTATGCCTCTGCCTTTAAGGGCTCTCCGATTCGGATGGACGGCGGCATGGTGCCGACCATTTTTTAGTTTCACAAATAAACATGTCATATTTATTTATATGACATGTTTATTTGTGTTTTCTGAAAATGACCAACGATTGGTGTGGCATTAACCTCTAACTCTTTTAAATGATCAGAGCCTCCGTGAAGATTAGATGAAAAATTATTTCTAGCATTGCTTTCAGTTGTATATAGATTTATAAAGAGGATAAGAGCAAATTTATTTGCTACTTCAATAAACCCTATAGGAGATGATTGAATGGATTCTACAGTTTCTACTAACGCAGGGAAATGTCCGGTCATGCATGGCAGCGCTACTAGCCACAAATCTAGTGGTACTTCAAATAGAGACTGGTGGCCTAACCAGTTGAACCTGAATATACTCCATCAGCATGACAGAAAATCGAATCCTATGGGCGAAGATTTTAATTATGCTGAACAATTCCAAAAGCTGGACTACCAAGCTTTAAAACAAGATCTCGTTGCATTAATGACAGATAGCCAGGAATGGTGGCCTGCTGACTTTGGTCATTACGGTCCATTCTTTATCCGCATGGCTTGGCACTCTGCAGGTACATATCGCACAGGTGACGGCCGCGGCGGTGCCGGAAGCGGCACGCAGCGTTTTGCCCCGCTCAACAGTTGGCCAGACAATGGTAACCTGGATAAAGCACGCCGGCTTCTTTGGCCGATTAAGCAAAAGTATGGCAATAAAATCTCTTGGGCTGACTTGATGATTCTAACCGGTAATGTCGCTATTGAATCGATGGGCGGCAAAACATTTGGCTTCGGTGGCGGACGTGTTGACGTCTGGCATCCTGAAGAAGACATCTATTGGGGTAATGAGAAGGAATGGCTCGGAGATAAGCGTTACACCGGCGATCGGGAGCTGGAGAATCCGCTTGCTGCCGTACAAATGGGTCTTATCTATGTAAACCCGGAAGGCCCTAACGGTAATCCAGATCCGGCTGGAAGCGCACGTGATATTCGCGAAACGTTCGCCCGTATGGGCATGAACGATGAAGAAACCGTTGCACTCGTTGCCGGTGGCCACACTTTCGGCAAGGCGCATGGCGCAGGTGATGCTGCTCTGGTTGGTCCAGATCCTGAAGCTGCTCCTATCGAAGCACAAGGCCTCGGCTGGCTGAGCACACATGGCTCTGGCAAAGGACGCGACGCCATCACGAGTGGTGTTGAAGGTGCGTGGACAGCTAATCCAACGCAATGGGATAACGGCTTCTTCGATCTGTTGTTCGGCTATGAGTGGGAGCTGACGAAGAGCCCAGCAGGTGCACATATCTGGGCTGCGATCGATCAAGCTCCAGAGCATCTTGCACCAGATGCAGAAGATGCATCCGTTCGTGTTAAAACGATGATGACCACGGCCGATATGGCCTTGCGAGTAGATCCAGCATACGAGAAAATCTCCCGCCGTTATCATGAGAATCCGGAAGAGTTCGCGGATGCGTTCGCTCGTGCATGGTTCAAGCTGACACATCGAGACATGGGTCCTCGTGCAAGATATTTGGGTCCTGAAGTTCCGGCAGAAGAGCTGATCTGGCAAGATGTAATTCCAGCTGTCGATTATACGTTAACAGATGAAGAGGCAGCTGAATTAAAGGAGAAAATCCTTGATTCGGGTCTTACAATCAGCGAGTTGGTTACAACAGCTTGGGCTTCGGCCAGCACCTTCCGTGGCTCGGATAAACGCGGCGGCGCTAATGGTGCCCGTATCGCTCTTGCTCCGCAGAGAGATTGGGAAGTGAATCAGCCGCAGCAGCTTACCAAAGTGCTTACAATTCTTGAGGGCATTCAAGAGGAACTGGATAAGAAAGTAAGCCTTGCCGACCTGATCGTTCTTGGCGGCAGCGCAGCAGTTGAGAAAGCTGCACAAGAAGCAGGCTTTAATGTTACCGTACCTTTCACTGCTGGCCGCGGCGATGCTACGCAAGAGCAGACCGATTTGGAAAGCTTTGCAGTGCTCGAGCCTGCTGCTGACGGCTTCCGCAACTATCAGAAGAAGCAGTATAGTGTAAGCGCTGAAGAGCTTCTGGTAGACAAGGCTCAACTGCTTGGCCTAACTGCTCCGGAAATGACTGCCCTTGTTGGTGGCTTGCGTGTTCTGGGTGCTAACCATGGCGGCACCAAACATGGCGTATTCACGGATCGTATAGGCACACTGACGAACGACTTCTTTGTCAACCTGCTGGATATGAATATTGCATGGGAGCCAAGAGAAGGCGGCATATACTACGGACGTAACCGTACAACAGGCCAAGTCGACTGCACAGCAACACGAGTTGACCTCGTATTTGGCTCCAACTCCGTTCTGCGTGCAGTTGCCGAAGTGTATGCACAAGACGATAACCAAGAGAAGTTTGTGCGCGACTTTGTCGCTGCATGGGTGAAAGTAATGAATGCAGATCGTTATGATCTGGTGCTGAACTAATCCTATTTTCTAAATAAAAAGCTAGTGCCACATAAAAAGGCAGCCTCTTACGTCTCATCGACGCATAGGCTGCCTTTCTTCTTCATTAGTTATCCTTTTAAATCGATACTGCCGCCCAGGTGGGGCTGCACGCTTTGTGCCATCATTTGCACCAGCTGCTGTGACTGCTGTGCTGAGTGATCCTGTGCCATCTTAAGCACGCTGATACCAACATCAGTCTTAAGCTTGCTCTGCGACATGGCAACAGATAAAGCCGGAATGTCCATGATCTTCCTCCCACATCAGAAAATAATAGCCTTCCTCTGTTGTATCGGATCATGGATGGTCATTCGTTAAACTTTAGCTCCAGCCTCCTCGAGACCCTTAACAGGAACAGGAAGACCTAAATTCCCCCGAAGCGTGCTGCTCTCGTATTCCGTGCGGAATAAGCCTCGCCGCTGCAGCTCGGGAACGACGAGCTCGATAATATCCTCGAATCCACCCGGGAAGTAAGGCGACATTATATTGAAGCCATCGGCGCCATCGTTCAGGAACCACTCTTCCAGTTGGTCAGCAATCTGCGATGGTGTTCCGACGATTTCACGGTGTCCACGCGCGCCGGCAATCCGTTCATATACGGCGCGAATCGTTGTTAAATTCTCACGTTCTGCAATTTCGCGGATAATATTATAGCGTATGCGCGGATTCGTCTTATCCTCAATTGTCCCGAATTCAGGCAGCGGCCCATCCACATCGTATCCGGACAAGTCGGTATTGGTAAAAGCAGATAGATAAGCCAAGCCGACCTCCGGCAGTATGTAGCTGTTCAGCTCCTTCTGCTTCGCCAGCGCCTCCTCTTCCGTCTTCGCAACCGTAATAAAGACGCCTGGCATGATTTTTAACTCCTCCTTATCACGACCATATTTAGCTAAACGCCCTTTTACATCCCGATAGAAGGCTTGAGCATCCTCCAATGTCTGCCAAGCCGTAAATATGACCTCCGCCGTCTTCGCAGCAAGCTCTTTCCCCGCTTCCGAGGATCCTGCCTGCACGATAACCGGATTGCCATGAGGATTTGATGGCGAATCCAGTGTGCCCGTTACTTTGAACCATTTTCCTTCATGAGTGACAGGATGCACCTTATCTACATCGAGAAAACGTCCATTCTCCTTGTCGATAACAAGCGCATCCGGTTCAATAGACTGCCATAGCTTTTGTACCAATTCAACGAATTCTTCTGCACGTTCATAACGGCTGGCATGCTCCAGATGCTTCTCTTTGCCAAATAAAACGGACTCTTTATCATTCGCGGAAGTCACCACATTCCAGGCTGCACGGCCGTTCGAGAGATGATTAATGGAACCAAATTTACGTGCGACATGGAAGGGTTCGTTATAGGTCGTCGTCAAAGTAGCGACTAACCCGATTTTTTCCGTCACAGCCGCAAGTGCAGAGATGATAACAACCGGATCCAGCTTGAGTGCAGAACTCGAATGCTGATTAAGATTTGAACCAAATCCGTCTGCAAAAAAAATCGTATCAAACTTGGCACGTTCCGCCGTCTTGGCGATCTCCGCTAAATAAGCTAGATCAAAGGTACGGTCTGCACCTGAGGCAGTATGCCTCCAGCTTGCCACATGATGGCCAGGCAGCATAACAAAAGCTCCAAGTTTCATTTGTCTCAACGTCATCTTCACCACTCCATATCTTCTTTTTATATTGGATTATTTTTTGGCATAAGAATTAAATTCGTTTGTGTAGAAGTCCTCTGCTTTCACTTGCCCTTTCTTCAGATCGCCATTAGCGACCAGCCAGTCAATCCAAACCTGATATTCATCAGGAGTAATGACACCACCAGCTTGAGCGATCCCTGTACTTTTCCAATATTTCAGATTATCAGTTGGTTCGTTGGCGTCTCGATTCTTAATAATGGTCTCAAATCGCTTGATGACTTCTTCACGCGGGGTCGTACGAGCCCACTCAATGGCCTTGGCCACACCATCAACAAATTGCTTGACAGTGTCAGGATTGTTCTTGATGTACTCCTCCCTGAAGAAGTAATCACCAGCCGTAAACTCGGAGTTGAAGACATCAATGTCCTTAAAGAGTTCGACGATACCGCCCTTATCGAGAGCTCGGTCTCTTGCAATGCCGCTTAATAAAACAACATCGATCTGCTTACTGCGAAGAATTTGTTCCGCATTGGCAGATGGGATCGTTACCAGTGTCACTTGTTCGATTTCCTTCTCCGTTAAGCCGCCTTTGCGCAAATAGTCCTTCGTCACAAATTCCAGATGTGCGCCAAGCGTGTTTACGCCTACTTTTTTGCCGATAAAATCCTTGGGTGATTTGATCGTGCTTCCTTCAAGCACATAGGCGCCGATATACGTGTTCTTATCGCTGCCATATGAGCCAATAACCGATTTGATTTTGACGTTTTGCGAAATGGATTTAATAATTGCTCCGTTAAACGCCGATCCAAAATCAATTTGTTTAGTCGCTGTTAATTGAATACTTTCTGGACCGCCGGTGCTGCTTCCGATCGATTCCAGCTTTAAGTCCCCGAGATATCCCAAATCCTTCGCCAATTCCGGGAACGATACACTTCCAGGTGCACCATTGTACTGGAGTACCTTGTCTTCTTCACCCGACTTTGCCTTGTTGGAAGAGCAGCCTGCAAGTATCACACTAATAAGCCCCAAAGTAACCAACAGTACATGTACGTATTTATAACGTCTCTTCATAAGACAACCCCCTTATATAAATCTTCCTATTATTGATGAGTCTGCTGCTTCTGCTTTTTGTCCGGATTAACAGGAATAGACAATGGCTCGATTATCCGTTCACCTGCTGCTTCCATCTGGAAAATTTACGCTCTATAAAACTTAACCCTTGATTGATTAATAATCCAAGTAAGGCGATCGTAAGGATGCCAGCAAACATTTCAGGGATCTGGAAGTTATATTGAGAATAAGTAATCAGGTAACCTAGACCTTCCTTCGCGCCTACCATCTCAGCGGCAATCAAGACAAGAATCGCTCCAGTTCCCGCCATCCGAATTCCGGTAAAGATAGTCGGTACCGATGCTGGCAGAATAACCTTGAGAAACAGCTTAAACGATGAAATGTTCATAGACCTGGCCGATTTGATCAACAAAGGATCAACATTCCCTACAGCTGCGATGGTATTCAGTAGGATTGGCCATGTGCAGGCGAAGAGGACAATAGCAATCTTGGACGTCTCTCCGATTCCCAGTACTAACATGAACACAGGCAGCAAGGCTAAGGCCGCAGTATTGCGGAACAATTCAAGCACTGGGTTCAGCAGTTCTCTTGCGAGAGGATACCAGCCAATAGCGAGACCTAGTGGGATCGCAATAAGAAGAGCTAAGGAAAAGCCACTTAAGGAACGAATCATACTCGCTGCAAAGTGATGAAATAATTCCCCGGATAAAATCAAATCCCACAACGCCCGAATAACATCAGAAAACGGGGGAAAGAAAGCTGGATCAACGATGCCGGTGCTTGGCGCAATCTCCCATAGCAAGGCTAATAAGACAAGTACAATGGACTGTTTGAGCAGCTTTCGAAAGTTAAAGGACCAGCCAATTCGAATACTTCTACTTTGCAAAGTAGCAGGAACTGCTTTAATGTTCTCCATTCAACGATCTCCTCTCCTTAATCAATTAGATATAAGCGCCTTGATACTCCAGTTCGTGAAGCAAGCTCCATACTTCATGTCGCGCCTTCACAAATTCCGGATGTGAGCGGATATCCGCATCATCCAGCCGGTGCTTCAACGGAATGTCTACAATCTTCTTCACTGTACCTGGCCCCGGAGTCAGTACCACGACGCGTTCACCCAAGTACACTGCCTCATCGATTCCATGGGTGATGAAAATAATCGTTTTCTTCGTTTTCTGCCAAATTCGTAATAGTTCACTTTGCAAGGTTTCACGAGTCTGTGCATCCAGCGCAGCAAAAGGTTCATCCATTAATAGTACATCCGGGTTAAAAGCAAGACTGCGAGCAATAGCTACACGCTGCTTCATTCCGCCAGACAACTCATGTGGATATCGGTTGGCAAACGCACTCAGCCCAACTAATGCAAGAAAATGCTCAGCTAATTCCTTACGCTCATGCTTAGGGACTCCCTTTGCTTCTAATCCAAACTCAATATTGCCACGTGCCGTCTTCCAAGGGAATAAAGCATATTGCTGAAAAACAATCCCTCGATCAAGACCTGGACCGGTAATTTCTCTACCGTCCATGTAAATACGTCCACTCGTTGGACGGGCTAAACCACTGATCAAGTCAAGCAGGGTCGATTTGCCGCAGCCGCTTGGACCAACTAATGTGATGAACTCACCTTCCTTAACGGTAAAGCTTAAATCTTTTACTGCTGTAAATTGCTGTGTCGCCCCTTTTTGTTTCGGATCGCGCACGATGAAGCTTTTCGCTACACTCTCAAACCTGATTTTTTCACTCGCAGGCATTTCTCTCACCCTTTCTCTATTGGCCCATCAGAAAACAAAAAAGCGCAGATGGCCTCAACAAATGTTGGCCTTCTGCGCTTCCAGTTACCCCGGTCAGCGGTATGATGTTTAATACCAAGTAAATTCATGTGATTAATATAGCATGGAATTCCCAAATGTCAACATAGTCCATTTAGTCCAATTTTTGAATCAATTTATCCGTCTCTCCTCGTAATAGAGCGATCTCATGCTTATAGGGCGGATTAACATATTTTTTTGGTCCAATTGATGGGGTTTCAAGATGCTTTGGAATGGCCGTTAGCTGCGGATGGTGAACCACATATCGAAGAGCATCAAGTCCAATATACCCATAACCGATATTCTCATGCCGGTCTTTGCGGGAACCTTGGATGTTTTTTGAGTCATTCACATGAATGGCCTTCAACCGGTCGAGGCCAATCATTCGATCGAATTCATCAAGCACTCCATCGAAATCATCCTTCACATTATAGCCTGCATCATGAATATGGCAGGTATCCAGACAGATTGATAAACGCTCATTATGAGTAACCCGGTCTATAATCGCGGCAAGCTCCTGAAAGGAAGTTCCGCATTCACTTCCCTTACCAGCCATCGTCTCCAGAGATACCTGAACATCCCTTTTATCCGTTAACACTTCGTTTAATCCATCTGCTATCCGGGCGATGCCTGCTTCCACACCTGCCCCCACATGAGAACCAGGGTGTAGAACGATTTGTGTGGATCCGAGTGCTTCCGTTCTTACGATCTCGGATTGGAGAAACGTAATTCCATGCTCAAAAACCTGTAAAGATCTTGTGTTTCCCAAATTAATAATAAAGGGAGCATGAACGACAATATTTGATATACCATGCTCTTTCATATGAGCCTGTCCCGCTTCTATATTAAGCGCCTCTATAGGCTTACGCCGTGTATTGTGCGGAGCACCTGAGTAGATCAGGAAAGTTGAAGCACCATATGATGCCGCCTCTTCACTGGCTTGAAGAAGCATCTTCTTCCCTGTCATCGAAACATGAGATCCTATGAGTAAAGACAGCTCAAGCACTCCCTTGTCCTGCAAATATAGCTCCCATTATATTTTGGTCAGAGAACCTTTTTTATTCGTTTTTTATAAAAGCTACACGTTCTTCGCTTCTTCTAACTCCTTCACGATTTGCGGGAACTGCTTGTCTAGCGCGGATTAAACCCCGCTGTCGTCTCCAGTGCGGTGTACAAACTGATCAATCCGCTTAGCGGTAAAGCCCTTGATGTTGCAGGCGGCAGCACGGCTGACGGAACAAACGTGCAAATCTGGCAGGATTATAACAACGCCGCACAAACGTGGCAGTTCATACGGAAGTAAGATTCAAATTATGCAAAGAAACGCAGCCAACAAAGGCTGCGTTTTTTGTGGAATAACTCTCTATTCATACATGGCAATGACTGCCTTCGCTTGCTGTACAACTTTTTCAATCAAATATTCGGGTTGGACCAGCTTCATCGCCCCTCCATAACCAAGCACATACTCCACTGCTTCCTGCTCTGTATTAAAGCTGAGAGTAAGAGATACCATTTCGTCTTCGACAGGTAAATGCTCGTCGATCTTCTCGACAAATCTGTCTGTCAAAGTTAAGCGGCCAATGATAGAGGAATGTGCAAGAACCTTCACTTCCAAGGTAGGGAGCGATTCTGCAAAATTCAGCTTGCTTTGCTTCCAATACTCAGCCAAATCAAACCGTGCTGGTCTGGTAAATTCCTCTGCTGTCACTTCCGCCTTCATGATTCTGGACACCTTGAAATTTCGATAGTCTCCTTCGTCATTCATGGCGATCAAGTACCAGGAGCTGCCCTTCGCCACCAGACCCAAAGGGCAGATAACTCTTTGTGAGTGGGTACCATCGGTTTTCTGATAATCGATGGTAAGCTTGGTATCCTCCCACAATGCTTTTTGAATGGTGAGCAAGGCTTTATTCTTATCTTCGGAGGGCTTCCATGTTCCCGTATCCATATAAACTTTGTCCATGTAATGCCGTGCTTCGCTCTTGCTGGAATCAGGTAAGGAAGCCAGTAATTTCTGCCGGATATCCAACCCTGTGTTAACACCCAAATCCTTCATCATTTGTTCCGAAGGAAGCAGGAATAACGCCTTTGTGTCCTCCAGCTTTAGACCACTCAAATAACTCTTGAAGTGATCCATCAGCCTCCATCCCCCTGTTTTCCCACGGTCAGCTGCAACAGGTACACCGGAAATACTTAGCGCATCCATATCCCGTAAAATCGTTCGCTCCGATACCTCGAGTTTTCTGGCAAGCTCTTTTGTTGTCATCATCTCATGATTCTGAAGCAAAATCATGATACTAAGCAGTCGGTCTGCCCTCATTTATGTTCACCTTCACTCAAAGAAGATATTTTATATATGACAAAAGATGTCGTCATTATAGTCTACAATATTCTTAGATTTAACTAAAGCTAATACTTACGAAGTAAACTTTTGAGGAGGATAAATGATGAAGTCTTTGCTTGGGAAAATCGCTTTAGTGGCTGGGGCAACACGAGGAGCCGGGCGCGGTATTGCGATCGAATTAGGAGCAGCCGGAGCAACGGTATATGTCACTGGACGTACAACACGGTCGGAACGTTCTGAATACAACCGGGCCGAAACAATTGAAGAAACAGCAGAGCTTGTTACGAAGGCAGGCGGACAAGGAATTGCCTTACAGGTGGACCATTTGGTGCCGGAACAGGTGGCGGCCCTGGTGAAGCGAATCGAACAAGAACAGGGCCGGCTTGATATTCTGGTCAATGATATATGGGGGGGTGAGAATCTCGCGGAATGGCATGTACCGGTGTGGGAGCATTCACTGGATAAAGGTCTGCGTATGCTGAGACTCGCCATCGATACCCATCTCATTACGAGTCACTATGCTCTTCCCCTTATCATCAAGAACAAGAATGGACTTATTGTGGAGATGACGGATGGAACTGCCGAATACAATCAACAAAATTACAGAGTATCCATGTTCTATGATCAAGCGAAAACCTCGGTCATTCGTATGGCTTGGGCACTTGCTCAAGAGGTTAAGTCCTTTGATTGCACGGCAGTCGCAATGACCCCTGGCTGGCTTCGTTCCGAGATTATGCTGGAGCATTTCAAGGTGAAGGAAGATAACTGGCAGGATGCTGCTTCAATAGAACCTCATTTTCTTATTTCAGAATCTCCCCGTTACGTAGGGCGTGCGATTGCTGCACTTGCAGGGGATCCCGATATGAACCGTTGGAATGGACAATCCCTTTCAAGCGGTCAACTTGCTCAGGTGTATGGCTTCACCGATCTGGATGGTTCCCGGCCTAATTGCTGGCCTTACCTCGTTGAGGTTATGGATGCGGGTATGCCGGCAGACATTAGCGGTTATAGATAAAAGGTTTCAGCTTAGAAAAACCGCCTTCTCCCAGGAGAAAGCGGTTTTGGTTTTTATAAAATTAACTCCGGCTTAAAAAGGCAGCTACTTCAGCTAGGCGGGAGGCATAACCCCACTCATTATCATACCAAGCGGCCACAGATAACAGCCCGCCCTGTACATGTGTGAGCGGCAGGTCAATGATCGAAGAATGGGAGTCGCCTACAATACGTGAGGAAGCCCATTGTCCTTCCAGCACATCAAGAACCCCTTTGAGTGGCTCTTTCTGTGCAGCTTGCCGGAACATATCATTAATCTCTTCTGCTGTACACGGCTTCTCAGTCACCAGATTGAGCTCAGCAATACTGCCGGTACGTGTCGGGATTCGGTAGGCTTTGCCCGTAATCTGCAGATCGGGCCAAATGAACTTAAGCGCCTTCGCCGCACCTGAAGAAGAAGGAATGATATTTTCCGCAGCTGCCCATGAATCCCGGCGGTCCCTCATCGGTTGATCCGTCAGCGATTGCGTATTCGTATAGGAATGAACGGTCGAGAATAACCCATACTGGATGCCATAGTTTTCACGCACCAGCTTAACGACAGGAGCAAGTGCATTGGTAGTGCAGCTCGCCATACTGATGATTTTATGCTTTTCCGGGTCAAAGCTGTCCAGGTTTATTCCTTTCAACAGAACAGCATCACAATCTTCGAGCGATTTGCTTGGTCCGCTCACGAGCACTCGCTTTGCTCCACGCTCTAGGTGAAGCTGTGCAACTTGTCTCGTCACTGCCCGGCCAGTACAGTCGATGACAAGTTCAACGCCAAGCTCACTCCAATTCGGAATTTCCTGCGATGAGTTAAGATAGAGAATGGAACGATCGCCAATCTTAATCGTCCCTTCTGTACCTGTTACGGACTCCGGCCAACGCTTGTAATTCGTGTCTACCTCGAATAGCGCTGCAAGCGTCGCTTCGTCTTTAATATCCGAGATCGACACCGGCACGAACAGCTGATCCTGCAAAGCTACGCGAAGCAGCTGTCTTCCGATACGACCAAAACCAAATATAGCGATATTATTCATTCATTTCTCCTCACGCGTATGGATACGCTTCGTTATTTTAATTAAATGGATATCGGGACGTTATTCTTTCAACCAGGCGTTGGCAAGCAAAATCGCTCCACGTGCTGCTGAAGTATCTGCCAAGGCATTCAGCATGACGAAATCATGTATCGTTCCTTGGAATCGCGCTTGCGTTACCCGTACACCCGCCTCGCGAAGCTTATTCGCATAAGCTTCGCCTTCATCACGAAGGACATCGGCTTCTGCTGTTATAATCAGTGCTGGCGGCAAGCCCGTAAGCTGCTCGGTTGTCGCACGTAGTGGAGATGCATAAATTTCGTCTCGCTCGCTCGGCTTGGTCGTATATTGATCCCAGAACCAGGCCATGGCATCCCGACGGAGGTAGTAACCAGTTGCAAATTCGGAATAGGATTCGGTGTCATTCCCTGCATCCGTAACCGGATAGAAGAGCAGCTGCTTATGGATTTCTGGACCTTTCCGCTCTTTGGCAAGCAGCGTAATGGCCGCCGTCATATTGCCTCCGACGCTATCCCCTGCAATATAGAGCCGGCTTGTATCCAAGCCATTCTCTTCACCATTCTGCGCAATCCATTGCAGCGTTGCATAGATTTCTTCAATGGCCGTTGGGTACTTCGCTTCCGGCGACAAACTGTAATTCGGAAAAACGACCGCCGCTTCGGCACCAACCGCTAGTTCTCGGATAAGACGATCGTGGGTATGATTGTTACCAAACACCCAACCGGCACCATGGATATATAAAATAGCAGGCAGCTTCTTCGTTGCATTAGGAGAACGAAGAATGCGGATCGATACCTGCCCATTTGGACCGCCTTCAATCATCAGATCGGTAATAACGACAGGCGGTTTCGGAATATCTCCGGCTTGAAGCTCATCCACCGTTTCTCGGCCCTTATCCGGACCAAGTTGGAACAAATACGGTGGTTTTGCCGTATCCTGCGTCAATTTCAATGCCTCCGGCTCCAGCACAACCTTCTTGTTTACGGTTTTCTCTGTCATTTCACGCACTCCTCACATCAATTGATTTCATCCAAAATGGACCTGCTTATACTTCACCGTTATATGGCGAGATGAATCTTGTTCGCATAAATGGAACATTTTACTACCAATATTTTATAGGAATATCCATTCCAAATAAAGTGATCAATTTACTATCTTAGTGGTTAATTTTTGGTAAATTTTATCACAATATCTTCATTAGCATACAAAAAACCGGCAAACTGAGTGGATCAGTGTGCCGGTTTTTTGTCATTAACCTAGTTTATCTGCAAATAAGCAAACGACGGCAGCAGCTATCACGAGATTCAAGATGGCTGGAAATACTTTGCCAAATGGATGCTTGACTCTGAGATGCGAAAGAATGGCAATAAGCATCATAATACCTACTAATATAGCTGACCACACCGCAATCTCGCCGTACCAGTAACCGATAATAAGTCCAATACATGCAGCAATTTGAACGATACCTGTGATGACGCGGAACCATTGTGGCAGTTTGATCGAATCAAATAATTCAACCTGATGTCCCGCTCCTGCAAGCTTGCTTCCGCCAAAGAAAGCCATGGAGAAAAGCAGCCAGCTTTGAAGAATGATAGCTAGTATATGCATTTCAAAACCTCTCCCTTATTTGTTCATTTTAACCGACACCATTTAGTGTCCTTTTCTGTCTTTATAATATAACACCATTTGGTGTCCTGTAAAGCCTTTTTTAAAGTTATTTTTGGCTCGAAGCCAAATAAAAAGGCCGCCTCTCGCGTCTCGTGATCGCAAAGGCAGCCTTGCTTTACAGCTTATAATCCGGTGTATAAAATTCCTCAAGAAACTGATAGAACAACTGCTCCGTCGGAAGCAATTTACGCTGTGTTGGGCAGATGATGCCGATGCTTCGTGTCACAGTGGGATCCGCTATCGGAATTTTTACCGTTGATTGCGGGATGCTCTCCACCAAGGTGACTTCAGGCATAAGCGCTATCCCGAGTCCTGCTGACACTAACCCTTTTAACGCATCGATATCATCACCTTCAAAGGCAATATGAGGCGTAAATCCGAGTTCACTGCAGGCATTCATGACAATTTTCCGGAAGATAGTCCCTTCAGGCAGTGTGACAAAGGATTCATCCTTTATCTCAGACAACTGAATACTTGGTCGATGAGCGAGCGGATGATGAATAGGCAGAAGCGTCACAATCCGTTCTGTAAACAGCAGCTTCTGCTTAATATGCTTATCTTCACTAGGCAGCGGGGCGATCATAGCCAGATTAAATTCACCTTCAATGACACCGTCAACCAAATCAGCATAGAGGGCTTGTCTCATCTGAAATTTAGCTTCTGGATACCGTTTTCGAAAGGCATATATGGCCTTAGGCAAAACATGAGCCGCCAAGCTGATCGGAAAAGCAATTCGAACGACCCCTTTTTCCGGATCCAGATATTCCTTCACTTCTCTTTCAGCCTCGCTCATCATGTTCATCATCTGCTCTACGCGCTGCAGGAAGATCTTCCCTATCGGAGTCAGCTTTACTCTCCGTCCGTTACGAATAAACAGATCTACCCCTAATTCACTTTCCAATTGGGCTAATTGCCTGCTGACTGAGGATTGCGCAACATGAAGAACATTCGCGGCTTCTGTGACATGTTCTCTTCTTGCAACTTCCATAAAATATCTCATTTGTCTAAATTCCACTCAAATCCACGATCCTTTATGCGTAAAACGCATCAACTTTATCTTATCTGAATATTGTTGCGATTAAATATTTGATATTAATATTAAACTACTAAATCAAAAAAGAAAAATGTTATACATCCATATTAGGGAGTGTTGTCGTCATGAGTATCATACAGGAAGTGGAACAAGCAAACACAGGAATTGCACACGACTATATCGACCAGCTATTTGAAACGGTTCAAAAACGTAATCCGGGTGAAACCGAATTTCATCAAGCAGTAAAGGAAGTATTCCTTTCCTTAATTCCTGTGCTCTCCCAGAATCCGAAATATATCGAGCACGCCGTTCTTGATCGTTTAGTCGAGCCGGATCGGTTAATTTCGTTTAGAGTACCTTGGACTGACGACAATGGCAACGTTAAAGTGAACCGTGGTTTCCGTGTTCAATTCAACAATGCCATCGGCCCTTATAAAGGCGGCTTACGCTTCCACCCTTCTGTAAACGCTAGTATCATCAAATTCCTCGGATTCGAGCAAATCTTCAAAAACTCGTTAACGGGGCAAGCAATTGGCGGCGGTAAAGGTGGAGCTGACTTTGATCCAAAAGGAAAATCAGATCTTGAAATTATGCGCTTCTGCCAAAGCTTTATGACTGAGCTCAGCAAGCACATCGGTCCGGATACTGACGTTCCAGCGGGCGATATTGGTGTTGGCGCTAGAGAAATCGGCTACATGTTTGGACAATACAAAAAGCTGGTTGGCGCCTACGAAGCAGGTGTTCTGACAGGTAAAGGACTCGGTTACGGCGGAAGCCTTGCTCGTAAAGAAGCTACTGGTTATGGCTGCGTGTACTTTGTTGATGAGATGCTCAAAAGCAAAGGATACAGCTTCAATAGAAGCACCGTTGTTGTATCTGGTTCAGGCAACGTATCGATCTATGCGATGGAGAAAGCGCTCCAATTGGGCGCAAAAGTCGTAGCTTGCAGTGATTCCAGTGGTTACATTTATCATGAAGCCGGCATTAACCTCGATACAGTTAAACGTTTGAAAGAGGTAGAGAACCGCAGAATTAAAGACTACGTACTTGAGCATACCGATGCTATTTACGTAGAAGGCTGCTCTGGCATCTGGACAATTGCTTGTGATATTGCTCTGCCATGTGCAACACAAAACGAAATCGACAAAGAATCTGCTGAGATTCTTGTAAGCAATGGTGTCAAAGCCGTTGGTGAAGGTGCTAATATGCCTTCCACATTGGAAGCGATCGATGTGTTCCTCGACAACAAAGTCCTCTTCGCTCCAGCGAAAGCGGCAAACGCAGGCGGGGTTTCTGTTTCCGCTTTGGAAATGGCTCAGAACAGCCAACGACTGTCTTGGACATTCGAAGAGGTTGATGCTAAGCTGCATCAGATTATGCATAGCATTTACATCGAAAGCGTAAAAGCTTCTGAAGTATACGGCGTTCCTGGCAACTTGGTTATCGGTGCTAACATCGCCGGATTTGTTAAAGTCGCGGATGCGATGATTGCTCAAGGCGTATAAGGATTCAGATATATAAATTAAAAAAACCTCTTCTCCGTAGATCGGGAGAAGAGGTTTTTTTGTATGTAAATCCATACAATCAGACCATTGTTTGATGTTGAAGCCCATTTCCTTGCCACAACAACGATTTGTGGATGCTTGTACGGAGGATCTTCTGCCTGCGTGTTTCGTCTGAATCCGTGTAAAAATAAGCATCGCCGGCGATGCTGAGCAAAGCCTCCTTTGCTGCTTGGGATGCATGTTGCTCGTGCTGTATAAGGTAATGACAGATCTGATAACAATAATTCTCATACCGCCGCAATATAGAGATCTTAACATGCCGATCCATAGAGAAACTTTCTCCCTTCTCCTCCTGTACAATCTATACAATAGGATAGGGAAAATTATTTAATTAAAAATGGGGGAAAACATTAAGTTTTTCTTAAATGGGAGAGTTTAGTTGAAAAAAGCTCCCTTACAGCAACAGGGTTACTATACCTGCCTACCGTAGGGGAGCTATCGATTCATCATTTAACCTGTGATAATCCGTGTTACAAACCAATATAGTCCGATTACTGCAACGAACGAAGAGGCTGCGTAATTAGCGTACTTATACGCTTTGTAGCGGCCAACCCAAATGAGCAGCGGAAGCAGTACGGCCAGAACAGCCAATTGGCCGATTTCAACGCCTACGTTAAACGAGAACAGGGTTAATAGGAAACGGTCACTCATTGCGCCACGCAGCACCTCGGCGAAGCCAAAGCCATGAATCAATCCAAAGCCCATGGCAATGATCCAGCGGCGCTTCACCTTTTTGAGCCAAATATTTTCGACCGCCACATAGGCGATGCTTAGCGCAATGGCTGGCTCGACGAATGCTGCGGGCAAATTCACGACCTCAAGAGCCGAGAGCGCGATCGTTAAGCTGTGTCCTATCGTAAAGGCTGTAAGCACCTTCACGTAATCCCGCTTGCGCTGCTTAGCGATGACAAGCGCTGCAATGAAGAGCAGATGATCGATTCCGCTCAAAATATGCTCGACACCAATCCGTATATACTCCCACATCGACATGAGCCAGTTCGGCACCTCGACCGTCGTTTTAGACGAATCCCCTGCCGACGCGCCGATTATCTCGGTCACCGTCTTGTTGCCGCTGTTAAACACTATATCCTTGGAAGAGCCCGCCTCACGGATGGTCGCGAAGTTCTGATGTGCCGGATCGGTATCAAAGAAAAAATTGTATTTAATCATATACTCAGAGGCACCGCTCGGGAGCTCATATGTAAGCTTCATGAACAAGCATAAGCCGTTGTTTCTATTTTTTGTTGCAATTTCTCCGATCTTTGGCTCTAGAGTTTCACCGCCTGCCTTTAAGACAAGCGAATCCGCGATCAGAGGGCGTAAATCTTCTTCCGTCCACGATACTTCTCCTTCTGACGGAGAAGATTTGTCTGGATCGATAATGAACACTCCGCTAGAGCGCATATCCATCCACTGAGACACTTCTGTAATATCCAAATACAAGTCGTATTCAAGCTGCCCGTCATTCACGTTGATGTCGGAATATCCATATGTGTTCATATGCGCGTACGCATGCGGAGCAATGCCGAACAGGAACAGACAGACGGCCAAAAGCGCAGTCGCCTTTTTCATGAGATTCACAAGCCTCCTTGGACAAGCGATAAAGGTTGGTAAAACCCGAGCCAGCGCTAAGGAGACTGGATCCCCCTGCGCCGGCTCGGCGAAAACTACCCGTTATTTCAATTGTTCCAATATTTCATAGATCACTTTAGCACTTTCCAAACGAGTTGCATTCGCTTGCGGAGCGAATTGCCCGTTCTCGCGGCCAGTCATGATACCAAGTGCGTTCGCTTTATCAATCGCTTCTTGTGCCCATGTGCTAATCTTGCCCGCATCCTTGTACAAAACGTCTCCCGATTCTGCGACAGCGGTACCTTTCTTGTACTCGAGAGCACGAATGATCAGGACAGCCATTTCTTCGCGGCTGATTCGTTTGTCCGGCTCGAAGCTGTCAGCAGTGATGCCTGTTACGATTCCCGCCTGAACGGCAGCGTCTACGGCATCCGCATACCAGCCTCCCGCTCTAACGTCCTTGAACTTCGAAACCGTTGAAGCAGAAGCAGTAAGACCAAGCGCCCTTGCGAGCAAGGTTACGAATTCCGCGCGTGTCGTAGGCTGGTTGGCGCCAAACTTGTTATCGCTGATGCCATTTACGATACCCCGGAACGAAAGCTCCTGTACGTAATTGTAAGCCCAATTGCTTGAAGACACGTCACTGTAAGGCTTGTTGTATTCCATAACGATATACTTACCCGGTCGTTCAACAGAAGCTGTAAAGCTGCCGTTCGTATATTCGCCTCCGATCCAGACGGCATTGCCGCTCTCGTCGATACGGTAAATGCCCGCGAGCTTGACGTTGTTAATCGAATCTGCCTTTAATTCGATCTTGACCGGACTCGGCAGCGTGCCAATAGTAGTCAGACTGCCGGATTTGTTACGTTCGCTGAACGAAAGCTGCAAGGCGGCACCTTTCGCATTCATGTTCGCCTTCCGTTCCGCTCCCGCAGACTCTTCTGCTTGATCAATCGACGTCTGCACGATTTTGTCCAGCTTAACAATCAACTCACTTCCATCGCCCAGCTTGCCGCCAAGAGACTGCAGAACCGCAGCTGGTATGATGACTAAACCGTTGTTACCGGTTTCGATTTTCACATCACGGCTGCCAATTTTGGCAAGCGTATCTCCGCTAAGTGCAATCGCGCTAGCTCCTGTTGCAGGCTTCAATGTAACATCTCCCGTTGCAGGGATCGCATTTGGAGAAATAACCGTTACATCCGTACTTGGGTCAGGATTAGACGGAGTTGTCGGAGTTGTCGGAGTTGTTGGCGTCGTCGGAGGTACGGACGTGCTGCCGGTCGAGAAGCTCCAAATAGTTGATGTCGCACTGTCCCCGTTCTTATCCGTGGCAATCGCATACCAATTATAGACCGTGTTGCTCGAGCGAGCCGGCCAGCTTGCGGTTGCTGTGCCGCCGCTTGCCACATTGGTCTGACTGCCAATCTCCTTACTTCCGTAGACGTTCACTCCGATAAAATCAGTGGCAACCTGCTTACTCGGATCTTGAGTCTTATAAGGCAATAAGAAGTCGTCTTTGCCTTCCTCCTCGAAGAAGTTGCTGTCATTCATATAAGCCGAGTAAGTCGAGACATGGATTTGATTAGCAGCCAGATTGAACTCCAAGAATCTCATGTAGCCTTGGCCGCCTTGCGGACCGGATTGGTAATCCGCCAGCATCTCGATAACGACGCGGTCACTGTTTTCAACATGCTTGACGTTATAGGCAACGCCATGCAAGTGTCCGCAAAGCACCATACGAACATTGTCATTCTTCGCTACAATTTCGTTCCAGATCATCTCGCCTTGACCGGAATAAGCACCTGTCGGAGAAATGTACTCGTGGGTACCGATGATCACGTAGCGATCCGGATACTTCTTAAGCACCTCGTTTGCCCATTCCACCGTATTGTCCTGAATGTTCCAGCCAAGATACATGATCAGGAAATCTTGGCCCTTAACTGAAATCAAGTCATAATGGTCACGGTTGTTGTTCAGATCGTCGCCATAATACGGCTGGTCCTTGAACCGTTCGCGGCCAAAATACTTCCAATACTCCGTGTAATTGGATTCGTCATGATTGACGTCATGGTTGCCGGTTACGACGCCATATGGAACGCCGGCATCCTCCAGACGCTTCATGCTGTCGCTGGCAACCTTCCATTCATCCGGACGGTTGAAGTCATCGACCAAGTCACCTGTATGAATGAGATACGAGATTTTCTTCTCATCCTTCATATCCGCCACGTATTTCATTTCTTTGTCGTAAATCTCCGGATAAGAATCAGAATAATATTGCGTGTCACTCGCCCATGCGAAGCTGAAGTCGACTCCGTCTTCTGCAGCCGGTACGAGATCCTGTACAAGCACATGAATCGTTTTATCTTTTACCATGTCCGCAGCGCTGACTGTCGCCTTCAGTTCGAAGTCTTCAGCTCCAACGCCTGATGTGGCTCTTACCCATTTGCTCGTGTTGTAGTTCCAGGTATATAACGTTACTTGACGATCCGGCAGTGAATGTCCATTCCAGACAACTTCGACATTCGCGATATCGACAGGCTCTTGATCGAGCTTGAAGTCATAGCGCTGATAAGGGAACAAGCCGTCCGCGTCGGTGACAAAATAAGTTCCATCAACACTCTTGACCTGATTGATCGCTTCTGCGGAGACAGCCGTTTCGCCGGCCGGGCTCAGCTCGAGCGGAGGTTCACGGTCTGTCGAATTGGAGAAGCCTTCGATATCCGTACGATTGCTGTAGTTGTAACGGTATGCCTCACGGAAGCTGACATCCATCGCATCTCCGTTCGGATCACTTACCTTTACGCTAAGCTGTGCATTTGTTCCAACATTCGTTGCGTTATCCGCTGGCGTTGGCTCAAAGGAATGACTTGGTATCTCGCTGCCGACACTGAACGTTGCGGAGCGATCCACTTCATTACCAGCCTTGTCTGTTACCTTAACGCGGAATACGTGCTCGCCGGCAGACAGATCAGATGCTTTCACTTGAGTCGGCAGTGTCACGGCTGCACCGTCCAAGGTTGCAATCGTCGTACCTATACCGGAGGTCGCATCCGTTGCTTTAACATTCAGTTCAATATTGCCGCTGTACGTTTCGCCATCTTTAATCGAGAACTCGTCGAACACCGGGAGTGTGTTATCGATGATTGCGGATACGCTTGCTTTCGTTCCTGCTTCCGCGTCGGACACCTCGAATGTATGCTCGCCATCAGACAGCGTTTTCGTATCAAGCGTGGACGCTTCGCTGTAGAACAGCGCTTCAGGCAGGTTAACGGTAAGCTCAAGATATTCGAAGTATCCGGCGCTGTCGCCGACCTTTTGTCGTTTTGCCGGATCAACGGCCGTAAATTGGTCTTTGTCGAGCACCTTGCCTCTAGCCGTTACAGCTGCTTGCTCGCCATTGCCGAGTAAAAGCTTGATGTTCTCAATTTTATAATCATCGTTATTGCCTTCCTTGCCTAGTGGATCCAGCTTGTTACCTGCTGTTACAAGCAGCACATTATTACCCGGCTTCAGCAGACTCTTTGATACCGTTGCGACATGAGGAGCTAAATAGGTCACGTTAGGGAACGTGGAAACCAGTTGTCCATTTACGTAAAGCCCGTCATTAAAGCTCTTCTCCATATTGTCAGCATTAAACGTCAGATAGACATCATCATTTAATGCTTTCTCACTTGCGAGGATCTGTCCGTCCACCTTCAAACTTAACGTACGTCCTGCATCAAGAGCATTCCCTTGAATGCGTGTACTGCCTTTCAAGAAGCTGCCCGGAGCAAAATCGAGCCACAGCTTGCTCTTTGGTTCAAATGTCACCTTGTAGAGCTCAGCACCACCGTCCGTCGAACGAGATACGTTCTGGCCGTCCGTCGCTTCGATGAAATATTCGATCGAGCCTGCTCCGAGAATTTTATCCATCGCTATTGTGCCGCTGTATTCATTTGAATTTGTCGACGAGCGAAGCAGGTTAGCCTCCTGGTAAGCGGAATCGCCTGTTCTTTTGAATAAAAGCGTCGCCCGGTCCACTTTGACGTCGTCGGTAATGCTTGCTGTAACGGTCAAGCTGCCAAAAGGCTGGTTGCCTGATGGGGCTGCATAGGAGATTACCGGCTTTGCAGTATCCTCGGGAATCTCAGCGGTTATTTCAGGCACCTGTCCTTCGACAATTACGCCCGGTGTAGCCGTTTGACCAGCAGAGCGCTCGAACATCCGATTTAGAAACTGCGGGTTCGGATCTCCTTTCGGATATTCGTATACCACACTTTTTCCATCATCGTTCACTTCATCCTTAGCAACGTTATACCAAGCCTGTGAAATCGCGCCGCCCCAATGGCCGACCCAATCCGCCGCATCCGGAGCGATTAGGATACGTCCCTCGCTGGTATTGTCCATCCCGATCGAGTAAAGAGATGTCACTTGCGAGCTGGTCAGGTTCACGGTCGAGCCTGTAACCAAACTCCAATGTGTATTAAAATCTGCCAGCGACTTGTCCAAACTCAAGTCGGATTTCACCCAAATGACCACCGTTTGCTTCGAAGGCAGGATAAAGTCTTCCGTCAAATCCCACTTAATGGTGGCGCCATGGGAGAATTCGTAGTAGATCGTATAGTCCTTCAGATTAACGCTGCGATCCGTGTTGTTGTACATTTCGATGTACTCATACATGTCGCTGCCCTTATCATCCGGCACGAGCTCCGTGATGAGCAGCGAAGGTGCAGCATCCGTAACTGAGTGGAACACTTTGATTTCATAGGGATCGCCGGAGAAAGGACTCTTTCTCGTATGAATACCGTCAGTTGCCTCGATATAGTAATAGAGGTACTCGGCTTCCGCATCAAATGCTTCCTTAGGGATGACGGCGTTATAGCGGCCTTCTGCTCCCGCGGTCATATTGACGGAGGTATAATCCGTATCCTTATCCGTCTTGAAGTAAAGCTTCGCACCTTGAATAGCGCCAGCCGCACTCGTAATAACGGCGGAGATCGGAAGATCCTTCTCCAAAGTAGAGCCCGCAGCCAGTGCATGCTCGATATGAGGTGAAAGCTGATCAGCAACTAAAGAACCTGGAGTTGGGGCTACCTTGCTGCCTACCTTCTCCATAAGCTTAGTCGTTTGGCCATCCACCTTATAGATGACGGAAGTATTGTTCAAATCATCGCAATTGGTCGCCGCATCAGCCGGGCAACCGTCATTGTACTTCGCAGATACGACCGTTTCGACTGCTTCACCGGTCTTCTTCACGATCGATATCGTATGCTCATTCGCGTTGATAAGATTTCCGGACGGATGATTAAACGAGACAATATCGCTGTCTGTAAGTGATACATTGTAGGCTCCGTTAAACTTGTCCAGCGAGCCGTTCTGTTCGTCACTGTAATAAGCGCGTACGACCATCGTCTGGTTTGGCTGGATGGTCTTACTGTCTTTGAACGTCCACTCGTATGCTAATGTTGAACCATTAAAATACTGGATTTGGTAGTCTTGCAGTGCGATTGGCTCACTGCTGTTGTTGTAAATTTCGAAGTATTCCCAAGCGTTCACATCCCCGCTTCCGATATTCGGGGTATTGAACACGATTTCGGAAATTAGCAGAACAGGAGGTTGCTCAGGCTGACCAGGTTCCTCAGGCTGTTCAGGCTGTGCGATCTGAAGCTCGTAGAAGCTGTCGGCCGCCGACGGACTTCTTGTTGTACCTGCCGAGTTCACAGCTTCGATATAGTAGTCGATCTTGCTTGTCCCTTGCATCGCGCTTTCCGGGATTACGCCGGTAAGAACGGCATCCTTAACGCTGAACGGGACAGACGTATACGCAGGTTCTTCCGCTTTTTTATAATAGAGCTTCGCAGAAAGCAAAGTACCCTCGCTGCTCACGTCAGCCGTTACGGAATAATCTTGCGGCTGGATCGGTGCCGTCTGCGGAACGTGGCTCAATACAGGAGGTACCGTCGCTGGAACACCTGTATCCGCAACCGGTTGACCTGTAACCAAACTTCCCGGCGTTGGTGCTTGCTTTGATGCCAGCTTCGTCATCACGGTTGTTCCAGAAAGTGGATTATAAGCAAATACGATGCTTTTGCCATTGCTGTCGTCGATGTTGTTGGAGGAGTTGATCAACGGTGCTCCAGTCGAATCAACGTCGTTATATCTCGCAGATACAACCGTTTCGTTGTTTGCTGTCCGTTTCACGGTTACCGTTTGCGTACCCGTGTTCGGGAGATTGCCTCCGCCGGACTGATCCATATAGGTGACTTGAGTCTCGGGCAGCTCGGTATGGTAAACCAAATTAAACGACGCAAGCGTGTCATGGTCTGCTGCGGTCGTAGGATCGGTGGCATTGCTTTGCCCTTTTACAACAATCGTCTGATGAGGCTCAAGCATACGGCCAGCTTCAATGGGATAATCATAATGAGCACCGCCGTTATAGCTGTCGCGAGTAATAAAGTAATCATTGAGAGAAATCGCAGAGCCGCTGTTATTGTACAGCTCGACATATTCCCAAGCGTTATCGTCAGTACCACTACCGCCCGGAGGCGTATAGTTCGGAGAGTTTGCTACTATTTCCGTAATCAATAACTCCGGTTCGTCCTGTAATGCCTCTGCATTAGCCATTCCAGACGCGCCGATCGGCAATCCTGTTACGATAAGTACTGCCGTCATCGTTCCCGCTATGAACCGCCTCCGCACTTGTTTGAACAACCTGTTCATTCCTCACACTCCCGCTTCTATCAAGATTGCTGTTGCCTAATTCACAGACATCTTAATCTAGCAAAGATGGAATGCCTATTCACATTTCATTCGATAGCTTACAGCTCTTTAGAAGATCAGCGGAATTCTCGAAAAGTCAGTAATTCATGCATAGTTTCTTAAATAGGGTCTATCGTTTTTTTGACATTGCGATAACATTATCTTAATTCAGGACTCACTTAATGGAAGTAAAATGAATAAATGGACAAATACAACTGGAAAGTGGGATTCCTTTCATGAGAATGTCTACGCGGAAAGGGCCTTCTAACAGCTTCAAGAAGTTAGGTTCGAATTCAACCCAATTCTCTGCCCTATCTCGCTTGGAATGTATAAACCGGCTAAAGAATATTAACGGCGTTTTGAGTGTAGATTGGAGCAATCGGCTGTCTGCCAACCGAAGCTGTCATGTCGTGCTTTTTCATTTTCGATTTCCAAAAGAAGCTTGCGCTAGTGATGAACAGCAATATATCCTTCACAACCTCGCCGAATCGCTCCATATTCGGATAAGTGAGCAATTTAACGACACAGATACGTTCCAGATCGAGAAAGATAGTATTGTCACGGTCTTCTATGGAACCACTCGCGAGAAAATTGCCTCGTTCATCAATACGATGAAACCGATGCTGCAATGGGAGAAGCTCCGCTGCCATATCACCATAACCGTCGGCATGCATTCCGTTCGTTATAATGAGCTTGGTGCCGCCTATGAGCAAGTACAAGAGATGGCCAAGCAAGCGAACTTGACCGAGGAAACTCAAGTGATTGACAAGCTGAAGACAACTCCCCCACTTCTATTAAGTCCTAAGCACGAGCAGACACTTAGCTCATTTTTGCAATCGGGCAATGCCGAAGGTGCTATGCAGATGGTGTCCCAATTGATTGACCATTTTGTCGAAAGCAGAGCTGCCTTTCAAGCCTACCAACACCTCGCTAACCTTACGGCGGCCAAGGTGTGGGTTAATCTAGAACCGCTGCACTTGGAAGCCGAAGCAGTCGAGAAGGTCTACACCATTATCAAGAAGTTGTATGAATGTGGAACTGTTCAGGACTATTTGGATACATTCACGGAGCTTTTCGAACAGGTCGCCGCCTTTATCAAAGATTCTCAAAAATATCAGGATCCGATCGCGGCCCTTGTCATGGATATTTTACACACCCGTTACTCTCAAGATTTGTCGCTCGCCTATTTGTCCCAGCTGCTGACCATGTCTCCTGCTTATTTGTCCGTTTATATTAAAGAGAAGACCGGTGCGAACTTCAGCGACCATTTGAACGAGATTCGCATCCGCAAGGCAAAGGAGCTGCTCATCGTCACCGAGATGTCCATTCAAGACATCAGCATGCAGGTCGGATACACTAACATAACGTCCTTTAACCGGATGTTTAAGAAGCAGATCGGAATGTCGCCTGGTGAATACCGCAAGCAGCAAATTTCTCAAATTCATCAGGTAAAATAAAAAAGGGTAGTCTCTCAGGTGGTTTACCTAAACTGGTACCCTTTTCAAGGACACTTGAAAAAGAGGAAGGTTAGGCAGCAGCAGCAACCAACAATAGATGATTCCTGTATTGAACAGGGGTCATCTTTTTTAATCCCCATTGATAACGGTGATTATTGTAGTAGGTAATGTAACGATCTATCTCGTGTTTCAACTCACTGATTGAAGAACAATTACGGCTAATGACATGATCTTTCATATGACCAAAGAAAGATTCTTGGGGAGCATTGTCCCAACAGTTCCCTCGCCTTGACATGGATTGACCAAGGCCCTTTTGCTTGAGTAGTTTCTGGTATTTAGGGCTTGTGTAATGCCCACCTTGATCGGAATGGATAAAGGCATTCTTGTGAAGTTTAAGACGGCGCTGYTTCATGAGGACCTCTATGGTCTCTGTAGCTAAGGGTAGTGCAAGGCTTGTTGAGAGGTTGTGGGCGAGGAGCTCGCCTGTGGAWGCATCCAAAACCGTGGATAAATAAGCGGTCTCCGTACGACCATACGG
Organism: Paenibacillus sp. YAF4_2; assembly: GCF_052113225.1. Classification (NCBI taxonomy): domain Bacteria; kingdom Bacillati; phylum Bacillota; class Bacilli; order Caryophanales; family Paenibacillaceae; genus Paenibacillus; species Paenibacillus sp. YAF4_2. Next base: position 134 of record NZ_JBFRCT010000002.1, on the reverse strand, counting down.
TAGGTATGTAATGTCGGTGAGCAGCACAAAACCAGGGATCTCTTGCTTGAAATCCCGTTGTAATTTATTGGGCACGACACGATGTTCTTGTGTTGCCTTAGCCATAAGTCTGTACGGATTAGGCCTTCTATGCG